>JANMES010000056.1:0-35139 GCA_031377185.1 Phycisphaerae bacterium | reverse complement strand
CAGAGACGCAGAAGCGCGGAGAAAAATCTTCTCTGCGCCTCTGCGTCTCTGCGTTCATTCCGGTGTTGTCTTCTTCGTGTCTTCGTTGCTTCGTGTTTAATCCGAATGGAAACGCGTGATTCCCGACGCACACTCGGATTTGGCTGAAAACGCTCGATCCCGCATGGAGGGCGGCTGTCCCCAGCCGCTGGGTCCACCGGCGATCGCGGCGGGTGGGGACACCCGCCCTCCAAGTTGAGCAGGAGCGATTCTCAATTTTTGCCAGAACCTGGTGCGGCGAACCTACTCCAACGCCCTGATCTCCGCATTCGCCAACCTCAGCCGGTTCGCCAGTGCTCGGCCGACGTTGCGGAGGAGCTTGATGTGCAGGCTGGAGTTGGCCAGCGGGCCGGTGCGGAGACGGTCGACGGGGAGGACGTAGCAGGTGGTCGGCACGTCGGCGGTGATGTCGGCGGTGCGGGGGCCGCCGTCGAAGAGGGCGAGTTCGCCGAAGGTCACGCCGACGCCGAGCGCGCCCAGCCGCTTGGCCTGGCGGTTGGCGGCGATGCGGACGCTGATCGTGGCTTGGCCGGACGCGAGCATGAAGACTTCGTCGGCGTGGGAGCCTTCGTTGATGATCCGCTGGCCGGCGGTGTATTCCTGGGTCGTGATGATGCCGGCCAGTTGGGTCAGTTCTGATTCGTCGAGCCCGGCGGTGATTTCCATTTCAGAGAGCGACAGCGCCGAATCCTCCTCGGCCGGCTGGACGCCCTCGGCGATCAGCAGGTCTTCGCAGCGCTCGAGCGCTTCATCGACGGTCTCGAAAAACTCATCCGCCAGCCAGGTGGTATCCTCGCTGCTGGTCAACTCCTTCTGCAGCGATTTTGGGAACCCGGCTAGCAGCAGCCGGACGTTCTGCGCGGCGAGGGTGGCGCGTTCGTCGGCCATGAGCGCGCGGGCGCTGAAATCGGTGGCGGTGACGCGCCGGCCGTCGAGGACGAGGAAGAGCACGTCGTCGAGATCTGCACTGATCTGACGGGTGACGCGTTCCATCGACGCGAAGAAAAGCCCGCCTTGCAGCTCATGCACCTGGATCGCGCGGGCGGATTGGTTGAGGATGTCGCGCTCCCGGCTGCCGCGCATGCGCTTGGATCGAACTTCGGTCCCGCGATACGAACGCCTTAGCGTGACGGCGGCGGGAATTTGTTTGTCGAACAAGTGCAGGTTGAAGTGCGTGGAGACGTCCTCGCATACGCCGATGCCGCGCACGCTGTTCCCGCGTTCATCCAGCGGCGGGGAGAACACGCCGATGCCGAACTGCCCGGGCATGACGGCGAGAATCCCGCCGGCCACGCCGCTCTTGGCGGGCAGGCCGACGCGGTAGATCCACTCGCCGGAGAAATCGTACATCCCGCAACTGGCCATCACGCTGAGCATGGCGCGCACGTGCTCGGGGGCCATCACGTATTTGTTGGTCCGCGGGTTGACGCCGTTATTCGCCAGCGCGGCCGCCATCGTGGCCAGCTGAGCGGCGTTGGTGAGGATGCTGCACTGGCGGAAGTAGAGATCGAGGTGATCGTCCACCGGCTGCTCGATCATGCCGGAGTTCAGCTCGAGATAGGTGATGGCGCGGTTGCGATGGCCGGTCTCTTTTTCGGAGGTGTAGACGGCGTGGTCGATCTCCGTCGGCTGGCCGGCGAAGTGGGCGAACATGTCGAGGATCCGCTGCAGGCGGTGCGCGTACGAATCGCCGGAGACCAGCGCGGTGGTGGCGATCGCGCCGGCGTTGACCATCGGGTTGAACGGGCGGTTGCTGCGCTCATCAAACACGATGGAGTTAAACGCATCGCCGCTCGGTTCGACCCCGACCTGCTTCAGCACGCGCTCGCGCCCGCGGTCGGCCAGCGCAAGTCCGTAGACGAACGGCTTGGAGATCGACTGGATCGTGAACGGATGACGTGAGTCGCCGACCTCGTACAGCTTGCCGTCGACCGTGGCGACGGCGATGCCGAACAGGCTCGGATCGGACTTGGCCAGCTCGGGGATGTAGGTGGCGACCTGCCCGGACGAGTTGTCGCGATGCCGGGCGTGAAGTTCAGACAGCCGCTTTTGGATGGAAGATTCGTGCGCAGTGATAGTGGGCATGTTGAGCGTAACGACGGTTGGGTTGCTAGCAGAGGCGGTTGGTAAGGATAGGGTAGCGAACTCGACAGGGGGTTCAAGTGACAGAGACCCTTAATGGCTAAGAATTGGTTTAGTTTGGAATGCATTGGAAGAAAAAGATTGTGCATGTCGCCCGTACCACGGGCCTCCGGCCCGTGCCGGTGACGTATTTGTTGCAAGAACTACAGGTCATTTAGATTCGCAAGCGTCCAGCACGGGCCGGAGGCCCGTGGTACGGGTGACTATTTCAGACGGCCATGCAACCAAAGGCTACCGTTTCTGGCATATCCGGCAAAAATGCGTCGATCGCCCGCTGAGGACGATCCGTTGGATCGGCGATTTGCACGTCACGCAGGGCTGGTCGGCCCGGTCGTAGACGTGGTGGAGCTTCTGGAACGACCCGCGGTTGCCGTCGGCGTCGACGTAGTCGCGCAGGCTGCTGCCTTTGGCTTCGATGGCGCGGGTCAGCACTTGCTTGATCGCGGCGTTGAGTCGCTCAATCCGATCGAGCTTCAGCCGATTCGCAGGTTTCAGCGGATGAATGCCGGCAGCAAAGAGGGTTTCATCGACGTAGATGTTGCCTAACCCGGCGATCAGGGATTGGTCGAGCAGGGCGGACTTGATCGGGCGGCGGGTTTTCTTCAAACGGATCGCGAATTCATCGGTAGCAAGGGTTAGCGGCTCGGGGCCGAGGGTTGGGTCGTCGGGGGCTTTGCCCATCCACCAGACGCCGCCGAAACGGCGGGGATCGACGAAACGCAATTGGCCGGTCGGTAGGTCGATGGTGAGATGCGTGTGCGGCTGGAGTCGATCGGTTGGCGGAACCACGGTAAGCCGGCCGCTCATGCCCAGGTGGATGTAGAAGCGGTTTCCGTCATCCAGCGTCAGCACAATCCGCTTGGCGCGTCGGCTGACGTTGGTGAAGGTGCGATTGCGCAATCGCAGGGGTAGATTTGCGTCAATCGGCGTGACGATGTCGGTCCGATACAGCTTCACCGCGACGATCGGCTGACGAATCAGACGCGGCAGCAGCGTCGTAACGACGGTTTGTACCTCTGGCAGTTCTGGCATGGGAACAATTCCACGTCTTGCGCGTCTTAAACTTAATTGCAAGGATTATAGCGACTTAGTACATTGCGGCAGACGTGGGGCATCCTGCCGAGTTTCCTTCGTCATCGCAACCCGTATCGACACTTTTATCGCTGGAGAAATCATGGATTCCAAGTTGGGTTTGGTGCAGCCTGAGAAGACAAGTCTGGCTGCGGAAGAGCTGGCGGCGGTGGAAAAGCTGCAAAAGGGCTACCACGAGATGCGGGCCGAGCTGGGTAAGGTCATCGTGGGGCAGGAAGCGGTCATTGAAGAGCTGCTGATCGCCATGTTCTGCCGAGGCCATGCCTTGCTGGTGGGCGTGCCGGGATTGGCGAAAACGCTGCTGATCTCCACCCTCGCCAAAACCCTGGGATTGGCGTTTAACCGTATACAGTTCACGCCTGACTTGATGCCGTCCGACATCACCGGTACGGAAGTCATCGAAGAAGACAAAACCACCGGCGGGCGGCAGATGCGGTTCGTCCGCGGGCCGATCTTTGCCAATGTCATTCTGGCTGACGAAATCAACCGTACCCCGCCCAAAACGCAAGCTGCTTTGCTGGAAGCCATGCAGGAGCATCAAGTTACGGCCGGTGGCAAGCTGCATCGCCTGCCGCAGCCGTTCTTTGTGCTGGCGACGCAGAACCCGATCGAGCAGGAAGGCACTTATCCGCTGCCCGAAGCCCAGCTCGACCGGTTCATGTTCAACATCAACGTCGGCTACCCGAGCGAGGACGAGGAGTTCCAGATCGTCCGCATGACGACGATGGGCCAGAAGATCGAGCTGAAACACGTGCTGAGCGGCGAAGAAGTGATCGGCCTGCAGGAAATCGTCCGTAAGGTTCCGGTGGCGGATCACGTCATCCGCTACGCGTTGCAGTTCAGCCGCCTGACCCGCCGGACGGAAGGCGGCTGCCCCGACTTCGTCAACGACTACGTCGGCTGGGGCGCCGGCCCGCGAGCCAGCCAGTACCTGATCTTGGCCGGCAAAGCCCGGGCGCTCCTCAAAGGCCGCTACCACGTCAGCACCGAGGATATCCGCCAGGTGTGCATCCCCGTGCTGCGACATCGTATCGTGACCAACTTCAACGCTGAAGCTGAGGGGATCAAGAGCGATACGATCGTGAAGAAACTGATCGACTTCATTCCGCGTCAACAGTACGAAGACCAAGACGCGGCGGTTGCGAAGATGATGCGAGATCAACCTGCGGCGTGATTTGTTATGTAGGGTCCGCCATGGCGGACCTGAAAGGTTCTTGGTCCGCCAAGGCGGACCCTACATCAATGCCACGGTTGTATTCGTTTAGTGAAGGCAATGGATGTCTGAAACCCCAACCGACTACCGCAAATACCTCGACCCCCGCACGCTGGCGCGCATCAGTAGCCTGGATCTCCGCGCCCGGTTGATTGTTGAAGGCCTGATGACCGGCATGCACCGTTCGCCGTATCAGGGCATCAGCGTGGAGTTCGCCCAGCACCGCCCGTACGTGGCCGGGGATGACATACGGCACGTTGACTGGAAGGTGTTTGGTCGCTCGGACAAGATTTATCTCAAGCAGTATCAGGAAGAGACCAACCTCCACTTGATTTGCGTCGTTGATTCCAGCGAGTCGATGGGCTTTACCAGCTTCGATAAGGAAACCTTTGGTCCCTGGAGCAAGTACGATCACGCGACCGCGATCGCCGCGTCGCTGTCCTACATGGCGATCCAGCAGCAGGATTCGGTCGGGCTGGCGGTGTTCGATCAGGCGCTCAGCCGCTACTTCAAGCCCAGCAACTCCCCCAGCCAATGGCGGCTGATCACGCAGGAACTGCAGACGATCCCCAAGTGGAACAAAACCAACACCGGCAAAATCCTCGATCAGTTGGCCGAGAAGCTGACGCACCGGTCGCTGATCGTGATCTTGTCGGACTTCTTCGACGACCTCGAATCGATCAAAAAAGGACTGCGTCACCTGCGTTACAAAAAGCACGAGATCATGATGTTCCAGATCCTCGATCCGCAGGAGATCGAGTTTCCGTTTGAAGACGTGACGATGTTCAAGGGCCTGGAAGAAATGGGCGAACTGCTGACCGAGCCGAGATCCCTGCGGGCCGGGTACTTGGAACAACTCAAGCAGTTCACCGAAGGGCTGCAGAAGTTATGCCGCAGCATGAATATTGACTTCGTACGGATGAACAGCGGCGAATCACTGGACGTGACGCTGAGTGGCTTCCTGGCGAACCGCGCAGCGTCGATGAAATAAGTCAGAATGAAGAATGATGAATGAAATGCAAATGCTCGCCGACGTCAGACTCTATTTGGGTCTTCATTCTTCATTCATCATTCCGCATTCTGCATTTCCTCTCGCCTTCGGCTTCCTCACTCCCGCGTTCGCGCTGGCCGGTCTGCTGCTCGCGGCGATTCCGATCATCATCCACATTCTCAACCGCCGACGGTACAAGATCGTCACCTGGGCGGCGATGGAATTTCTGCTGAACGCGATGAAGAAAAATCGCCGCCGGCTGAAGTTTGAGCAGTGGTTGCTACTGGCGGTGCGGTGTTTGGTGCTCGGATTGCTCGGCCTGGCGCTGGCCCGGCCGCTGGGGTGTGAGAATGCTTCACTGGCGGGGCTGGGAGCGTCGCGGTCGGGCGTGCATGTGTTTGTGATCGACAACAGCTACTCGATGGCGTACGAGGTTGATCGGCCGGGCGCACCGACGCATTTGGCGCAGGCCAAGGTGATCGCCAAGGGCACGATCGACCGCCTTTCGCGCGGCGGCGAGAGCGTGGCGATCGTGACAGCGTCTTCCCCGGCTGCGGCGATCGGAAACGGCAAGCCGACTTACGATCTGGACGCCGCCAAAGCCGCCATCGACCGCATCGAGCAGTCGGCCGGCGGGACGGATATCCAAGGCGCGTTGCAGCTGGCGCTTCAGATCGGTCGCGATGAATCCAAGCAGCCTGTTCGCTCGCTTTATCTGCTGACGGATTGCACCAAGAGCGCCTGGGAGACTTCGCAGTCCAACGCCGTGAAGCAGACGGCGGCTGAACTGGCGACGGTGTTTAAGATCACCAATTTCAACCTCTCTCGGGGTCAGCAGTCGAATCAGGCCACGATCGACGTCTCGCCGGGCAGCAACCTGCTGACGACGAAATTCCCTGTCGATTATCGCACCACGGTCCGCGCGTTTGGCTCACCTGCTGAATTGCCGCTGCAATGGAAGATCAACGATCAACTCCAATCCGGCGGCGGGTTAGTGAAGCTGGATTCGCAAACACCGGCGCAAACGCTGTCCAACGTCTCGATCAAGACCGGCGGGCCGGCGGTGATCACCGCGTCGTTGGCGGGCGGCGATAAGCTGCCGATCGACAACACGCGTTATCTCGTCTCGATGGTGGCCAGCGAACTAAAAGTCCTGATCGTCGAAGGCGAGCGAGGCATGGGCGGGGCGGGCGGATCCGGCGCGTTCCTGCAACTGGCGCTTTCGCCGCCCAAGACCAGTGATCGGCTCATCAACGGAAACTTCAAGACCGACAGTTATGTGTCGGCTGAATCAATCGGTTCCTTGGAGCTGGCCGGCAAGGTGCTGACCGATTACAGCGCGGTGGCGATGGCTGATGTCGGCCAGATCACCGCTCAGCAGGCGGATCGACTGGCCGACTATGTGAAGAACGGCGGCACGCTGCTGTGGTTCATGGGCGAGCAGGTGAGCAGCGACAACTACAACCAAATGCTCGTGCCGCGCAAGTTGCTGCCGGGCCCGCTGGCCAAGCGGATGAGCGTGGCCAGCGATCAGACCGGTTACCTGTTCGACTTCAAACCCCGCGCCCCAATGCATCGCCTGCTGAATATTTTCGCCGGCGAAGACCGCTCGGGCTTGGATACCGCGCAGATATTCACCTATTGGTCCGTCGTCATCCCGAACGAGAGCGGCGTTGAGCGGGTGCTGGATTATCTCCCCGCCGGCAGCAAGCCGGGCGCGACGACGAGCAAGGACAAATCCACCGCCGCCGACCCTGCGATCACCTCGCACGCGCTGGGACGCGGGCGCGTGGTCTTCTTCTCCACATCCGCAGGCCCGGAATGGACCAGCTTCCCGGCCAAGCCCGCGTACGTCACGCTGATGCATGAAATGCTCGGCGGATCGGTCACCAGCGGCGACGCCTGGCTCAATCGCACGGTCGGCCAAGCGATCGAATTGCCGACCAGCATTCAAGTCAGCGGTCAGCCCACGCTGACAGACCCGGCCCAGAAGTCGATCGTGCTGACGCCCGGCGCGGTCGGGTCGGCCGTCGCGTTCCGATCCGAGCCGCTGACGCGCCCGGGCATTTACACGCTGAACGTCGGCACACGAACTTTGCCGGTCGCCGTTGACGTTCCCAGCGACGAAGCAGACGTCCGCACGCTGGACAACCCCGCGATCAAGAGCGCTTTGGGCAATGTCGAAGTGGAATTGCTGCAAGACCAACTCCCGCCCGAAGCGGTTTCAACGCAAGCGGGGAATGATTTCGGCTGGTCGGTGATGTTGATCGTGCTGATCATGGTCGGCCTGGAGTGTTTCCTGGCGATGCAGTTCGGCCACACGCGGCGAGTGTTGGTGAAGGCATAAAAGATTCTCAGCCATAGATAGGGCACAGATGAACACAGACAAGCAACGAGTTGAATCTCATCTGTGCATATCTGTACCCCATCGGTGGCAAACATAGGATTTGATTTGTTCAACCGTCTTTTAGAAATTCTCCTCGGCTTGGATCGCGGCTTCTTGAACAAGGAAGGCGAGCTCACACTGCAATGGAACCCGCGTTGGCCGGGACAGGAAATCGTCACGCCGGCGGTTTGGAATCTGCTGTTGGCGGCGATCGCGGTGATGCTGGTGATTTACGTTTACCGGCGTGAGGCACGCTCGACGCGGGCTCGGGTGATCCTTGGTGCCTGCCGCCTGTTGCTGCTGGGACTGACGCTGGCGCTGCTGAATCGCCCGGTCTTGTCGCTGGTGCAGAGCCGGATGGAGCCTTCGGTGCTGGCGGTCATGATCGACGACAGCGTGAGTATGCGGGTGCGCGATATCGTCGCCGGCCCCGGCGCCGAGCCGCAAGCCCGGCTGGATGCGGCGATTAGTCTGCTGACAAGCCAGGATCAGGAACTGCTTCGCAAGCTGTCCAAGCTGCACGAATTGCGGCTGTACACGTTCGATCGCGACGCCCAGCCGCTGGCGACGATCGCCAACGAGCCGGCCGACCACGACAAGGATCCGAAGCAGGTCACTCCGCTCGACCCGGCCGCGGTGAAAGCAGTCTCCAGCATCAAGCCAACCGGGCAGAACACGCAGCTGCTTGGATCGATCAAATCCGTCCTGACCGACCTGCAAGGCCAGCGCGTCGCCGGCGTGGTGGTGATTTCTGACGGGCGCGACACGCCCACCTCCGCCACCAGCGACGCGATGTCGCAGGTGAAGTCCTTCGGCGTGAAGGTCTACCCGCTGGCAGTTGGTTCCGATCGCGCCCCGGCCAATATCGATCTCCAGGCCGTCAGTGTGCAGGACAGCGTCTTCAAAGGCGACATCGTCAACGTACAAGTGACCGTCCGGGGCACAGGCTACGAGCCGGGTCATTCCATCCAACTGACGCTGAAAAACAAAAAGACGGGACTGCCGATCATGTCCGACGGCCGGCCGGTTGAAACCACCGTGACGGTGCAGGACGACCGCCCGATCGAAGCGGAACTGCAGTTCAAATCTGATCAGCAGATGGGCAAGGATGAAACCGGCACGGTTGACCTGATCGTCGAGGCGGTCAAGCAGGCCGGTGAGATCGACGAGGCTGACAATCTCCGCAACATCCAGGTGTCGGTGCTCGACGCAAAGATTTCCGTGCTTTATGTCGATGGCTACCCGCGTTGGGAATACCGCTACATCAAGAACGAGATGATTCGCGACAAGTCGGTGGACATCTCCTGCCTGCTGACCAGTGCCGATCCGAGTTTCGCCCAGGAAGGGGATAAGCGCATCACCCGATTCCCCGAGAGCATCGAAGAACTGCTGGAGTACGACGTCGTGCTGTTCGGGGATGTCGATCCGCGACAGTTTTCTGACAGGCAGTTGCAGTTGGTGGCCGATTTCGTCAGCAAACGCGGCGGCGGGTTTGGCATGGTCGCCGGGCCGAGGTATTCACCGCGGCTGTATCGCAATACCGCGATTGAGCCTGTGTTGCCCGTGAACATCACTCGACTTCCTCCGGAAGACAACAGCACCATCACCGCCGGGTTCAGGCCCGTGCTGACCAAGGACGGCGAGGCGTCCACCATCTTCCGGTTCTTCCCCGATCGCGAGCGAAACAAGCGATACCTGACCACCGAGATCCAGCCGCTGTTCTGGTACCAACGGGGTGTGACGGCCAAGGCGGGTGTGGGCGAAGTCTTCGCCGAGCATCCGACGGACGTGGGTCCCGACGGGCGGAAATCGCCATTGCTTATCCTCGGTCGGTTCGGGTCCGGACGGACGATGTTCTCCGCGTACGATGATTCCTGGCGGTGGCGGTTCTATACCGGCGAGAGCATTTTTGACACCTATTGGGTGCAGCAGCTTCGTTACCTCGCTCGCAGCAAGAAGTTAGGTCAACGCCGCGTCACCCTAAGCAGCGCCAAGCCGTCATACGAGCTGGGCGATCAAGTGCGATTGCAGATGCGGGTGGTCGATCCGGCACTTTTACAGCAACTTCCTGACCAGATCCGCGTCGATGTAATGGCAGAACCGGCTGAAGGCGGTTCGCCGACGCTGGTAAGGCAGGAAAATCTCATCCGCCAGGAAGGCCAAAGCGACCTCTACATCGCCAGTTTCACGGCCGACCGGGTGGGGAAATACAGCGTAAAACTGCCTCCATTGGCGTCGGGGATTGATACAATCCAAGTGCCGGTCGAAGTCATCGTCCCGCGATTGGAGCTGAGCCAGCCGCAAGTCAACCGGGCAGCGATGACCGCCTTGGCGACCGAAACCGACGGCCAGTTGATCGAACTGGCTGATGCAAAAACCAGATTGCCGGCGCTGATCCCCAGCGCGGCCAAGGTCTTCCCGGTCATCAGCGGCCAACCGCTGTGGGATGCCCCGCTGGTTCTGACGTTATTTGTCTTGATCGTCACCATCGAATGGGTGGTGCGGAAATTGCAGGGAATGGTGTAGCACGGGCGTCTCGCCCGTGCCAAGGTGCTCGGACACGGGCGAGGCGCCTGTGCTACAAGGGAGTGTTTTATGCAAGCCAATCAACTCCTCGATCGTTTAAGCGCGATCCGATCGCGCGTACGCACGTTCGCCGTCGCCACCGGTGGCGGTTTGGCGCTGGCGGCGTTGTTTGGGCTCATCGTACTGCTGGGGGTTTCGGATTTCCTTCTGAACTTCCCCGGCTGGTTCCGCCTGGTTCTGATCCTTGCCGCACTGGGCGTCGTTGGTTACATCGCCTACCGCTTCGTCTTCCGCCCGGCCGCCGCCAAGCTCACGCTGGGGGATATCGCCGGGCGCGTGGAAGGTACTTTTCCCCAGTTCGATGACCGCCTGCGAAGTACCGTCAATTTTCTTGAGCAATCCATCCCCGGTTCGGACGTAATGAAAGATCATGTGACGGCCGAGACCGCTGAAATGGCAGGCAAGGTCGACATGGATCGCGTGGTGGTGACCAAACCGCTGTGGCAATCGCTGGGCTTGGCTGCCTGTGGGTTGGCGGTGTTGGTGCTGATCGCCGTGCTGATTGGCGACCAGTACCGCAACATCGCGATGGATCGCCTGCTGAATCCGCTGGGCAACGCTAAATGGCCGCGAACCGTGCAGATCGCGATGGAATCCGACGTTCCCGTCCGCGTGACGGCGGGTCAGCGGGTGTATTTCAACGTCAAACTGACCCGTGGCGACAAGGCCAACCGCAAGGCCAAGTTGTACTACCAGTATCCGAATCAAAAGCCGGTCGAAGAACTCATGGCCCGCGATGAGAAGGGTGTCTACTCCGGCTTCCACGACGCCAAGCTCGACGCTGACGTCGCCAGCGGCAAGGTGAAGGTTTGGATCGAAGCCGGCGACGACCGGTTCGACGTCCCGCCGATCACCATCGTGCCCAAGCTGGCGATCACGCACGTCGATGCGATTATTACTCCGCCGAAGTACTCAAACCTGTCGAGCACGACGGTCAACCTGCGCGAAGTACCCGCTGTGATGACTGCCGGTGCTAACGTGACCATGCGGGTACAGTTCAATAAACCGCTGAACGAGAAGAAGCCCCTCATTTTGGAAAGCACCAAGCCCGACGTGGCGTTGCCCCAGACCAACATCGCCCGTGACGGCGACCGGACGGCTGTCATCACTTTCAGCCCGCGTGCGTCGGCTGAGTTGCGGGTGAAGGCGGTCGATATCGACGATTTCACCAACGAATCGAACGAAGCATACACGTTCACCATCCGCCCGGACCAAATCCCGACGGTGCTGATCGAACTACCCCGAGGCAACGAAGAGCGGACGCCTATCGCCGTCGTCCCGATGATCGCGCTGGCCGAGGACGATTACGGCATTAAGACCGCCACGCTCAACGTCGAGCGGCTGGGCGATCACCGCAAGTGGACCATCCCGCTCGTCACCGAGTCGGCCGCGATGGAATCGGTCTTGTGGAACAAGATTGACGGCAGCGGCGATCTGCAGCGGTTCCGCCTGAATTACAGTTGGGATTTGTCCAAGATCGAGACCGCCAACCTCCAGCCCGGCGACGTGCTGGAATACTGCGTGGCCGTCACCGACAACTACGCCCTCGACGGCAAGTCCCATCAGCCGGTGCTGAGCGGCAAGCAGCGCATCACCATCATCAGTCAGGAGACTTTCACCGAGCGCGTGGTCGAGAACATCCGGGCTGCGTCGCGACAGACGAACGAAATCCGCAACAGCCAGCAGCGCACGCTGGCCGACACCAAGGATCTGCAGCAGAGCACGGAGAAGAAGGAGACCTTCGACGACGCCGACAAGAACACTGCCGATCGGCTGGCAAACCAGCAATCGTCGGCGGCCTCGCAGGCCAAGCAGGTCGCCAGCAAGATGGACGCGCTGGTCCAGAAGATGGAAGAGAACAAGTCGCCCGCAGGCGATATGAAGCAGACCGCGCAGGACGTTTCATCGATGCTTAACCGCATCGCTGACGGTCCGCAGAAAGAGGCGACCGACAAGATCAACGAAGCCAAGGACAACCCCACGCCTAAGGAGCAGCGGAACGAAAAGCTGACCGACGCCACCAATAAGCAGCAGGAAGCCAACGACCAACTTCAGCGAGCGCTGGATCGCATGGGCAACGTGGGCACGCTGGCCAATGCGATCGACCAGATCAAGAAGTTGCTCGACGAACAGAACGCCATCAGCAAGGAAACCGCCCGCATTGGTAACGCCAACCTGGGCAAGAAACCCAGCGACATGAAGCCCGAAGATCGCAAGGCACTGGAGAAAAACGCCAACGATCAGAAGAACATCGCCGAACGCACGCAAAAGGCGATCGACGACATGAAGCAGACTGCCGAGCAGACCGCCAAGAGCGATCCGAGCACGTCGCAAGCGATGAAAGACTCCGCGTCCGCCGCCCAGCAGCAGCAGGTGACGCAGAACCAGCAGAAGGCCTCGCAGTCGGCGTCGCAGAACCAGCAGAGTCAGGCACAGTCGGCCCAGAAGCAAGCCGAACTTGGCCTGCAGATGATGCTGTCGGCGTTGAAGGAAGCTGAAAAGCGGAAGCTCGAAGAACTGGCTGCCCAGTTGACGGAGTTGAAGAAGCAGATCGCCAACCTCATCCGCCGCCAGGCCGGGCATAACCTTGATAATCTGACGATTCAGGGCCAGGAACGTCTGGCCAAGATCGAAGCCGAAGTGTTGACCGATCTGTTCGCCAAGGCCGAGCGTGCCAAAGAGACCCCGCCTCCGCCGCCGACGATTCCGCAGTTGTCGGCCTCGCAGGAACAGACCGAGCGCAACACGCGCGACATCGCCAAGTCCGCTGAGGAAGTGCAGGGTGCCGCCGAAGTCACGGGCGCGTTAAGCCGTGCCGCCGGCAAGATGGGCAACGCCATCGTCTGGCTGCGACAAGGCAAGCTGCCCGATGCGTACGATCCGCCGCAGGTGGAAGCTCTCAACGCCCTCACCCAGGCCAACAAAGCTGCCGAGGAGATGCTGAAGAAGGTTCAGGACAAGCAGGACCAGCAGAAGAAAGACGCGCTCCGGGCCGCGTTGCAGAAAATCCGCGACGAGCAGGACAAGCTGAACAAGACCACCGTCGCGATCGACAAGGCGCCTCGCAACGCCGATGGCAGCTTCCGCCGCGAAGACGGCTTGCTGCTGGCTGGCTTGCCGGGCGAGCAGGGCAAGCTGGCGGATCGAACCAGCGCCGTTGGCGATGACCTCTCCAGCGTGGGCGGCGTGGTGTTTGTCTGGGCCGCCAAGGACGTCGTCAGCGACATGAAGAACGTCAAGGACGACCTGGCCAAGCCCGTTACTGGCGAGCCGACGCAAATCCAGCAGGCCAAGATCATCGAGCAACTCGACGCCATGATCGCCTCGCTGGCCATCAAGCCGCCTGAAAAGAAGTTCGAATCCAAGGACGGCGGCGGCAGCGGTAGTGGCAGTGGTAAAGGCGGGCCGAAGCTGCCGACCGAAGCCGAGCTGCGCCTGCTCAAGGCGATGCAGACCGCGGTCAACACCGCGACCAGGAAGTTGAACGACCTGCCCGTGAAGGACAACCAAAAGCTCCTCCAGGTCGGCGGCCGACAGGGCGAACTTCGCAACGTCTACGGCGAGCTCATCAACAAGGCTTCCGAGGGCAAAGTGAAGCTCGGGCCTGAGCCGGATAACAAAAACGCCTTACCCGAAGAATCCAAGGAAGAAGATCTGAACAACACCGAACTGGAAGACAAACTGCTCGGCGGCAAACCTAACGAAGACGCCAACAATGACAAGGTGCAGCTAGTCGCTTCGCGCATGGCCCGCTCGCGTCAACGGTTGGCGCTCAACAGCGATCCGGGCAAGGTCACGCAGTTGATCCAGCAGAAGATTCTGGACGACATGGACTCTCTGATTGAAGAAGCCCGCAAGCAGTCCGCGCAATCGCAAAGCAAGCCCGGTCAAGGTAAACCCGGCGAAGGCATGCCCAAGCCCGGCGATGGTCAAGGCAAACCCCAAAACGCCAATGGCGACGGAAAAGGCCAAAAGCCCGGCGAGAAGAACGGCGGCACGTCTCCGGCGGGCGATTCCACCATGAGCGGCGGTGGATCGAACAACGCCGACATGAGCAAGGACATCCACTCCAAGATTTCAGAGTGGGGCGGTCTGACCCAACGCGAACGCGACGCCGTACTGGAAAGCAAAGGCGAAACCATCATCGAGAAATACCGAAACTACCTCGATGATTACTACCGGTCGCTTGCCACCAAGGCCGCGGAGAGAAAATAAATGCAATTTAGTCGAAAGAAAAACCTCGCCGGCCTGTCCGCTTTAGCGGGTAGCGCATTGTCTCTTTCACTAGCGATCCACTTGACGACTCCCGTTTTCGCGCAGGAAGTGCTCGCACCCAATAAGCCCAAGAGCGGTGTGCTCAGCGACCGCCCGAACCAGGTGGTTGGCAACGAAATCACCGCCGACCAGCAGAAGGCCGTTGAGCAGGGGCTTGCCTGGCTGGCGAAGACGCAGAATAAGGACGGCGCTTTCGGCGCGGGCGGTTTTTCGCGCCATGCGGGGATCACCTCGCTGGCCGGGCTGGCGTTCATGCAGGCGGGCAATCTGCCCGGCCGAGGGCAGTACGGGGACAACGTCCAAAGATGCCTCGACTTTGTGCTCAACGCCTGCCAGGAGTCCGGCCTGATTACCTCCGACGCATCCAGCGGCCCGATGTACGGGCACGGGTTTGCCACGCTCTTTCTCGGCGAAGTGTACGGCATGACGCAGGACGATAACGTCAAGGAAAAGCTGCAGAAGGCCGTCCGCCTGATCCAGAAAACCCAGAACCCCGAAGGCGGCTGGCGGTACCAGCCGGCGCCTTACGATGCGGATATCTCTGTCACCATCTGCCAGGTGATGGCGCTGCGGGCGGCCCGCGATGCGGGCATCAAGGTTGAGAAGGAAACCATCGACAACGCGGTCAAATACGTCCGCAACTGTCAGAACCCCGACGGCGGCTTCAGCTACCAGGCCCGTAACGGCGGCGGCGGATCGGGAAGCGGTTTCGCACGATCGGCCGCGGGCGTGGCCGCACTCTATTACGCCGGCGTGTTTGAAGGCAACGACCTCGAACGCGGCCTGAAATACCTGCGACAGTTCACCCCGGGCAAAGGCGGCGGGGCGGGCAATCCCGAAATGGAAGGGCATTACTACTACGGTATGTACTACGCCGTTCAGGCGATGTTCCTGGCAGGTGGTGACAACTGGGCGACGTTTTATCCCGCCATCCGCAATCAGCTCATCGCCCGCAAAGGTGCTAACGACCATTGGTCGGGGGATTTTTCGGACGACTACGCCACCTCCATGGCGCTGATCATCCTGCAAATGCCCAACCGCTACCTGCCGGTTTACGCGGGCAAGGGGCCGGGGAGCTAATCAAATGCGGAAGGATGAAAGCAGAATGCAGAATGAAAGACCACGGGTTTTATCGCGTTTACGCGCAGGCCGGCTTTTGTTTACGAGCCTGCTGAGTTCTGCATTCTTCATTCTGCATTCTGCATTACCCGCCTGCGCTGATGTCCGCTGGAACCTCACCACGTCCGACTTCCGGACCCAGCCGATCAATCTGCTTGCTGTCGATACGTCGGGTGTGCGTTTTCTCGATAGTCAGCGGACCATGCAAACCGTCTCGCTGGATCAGTTCGTGAGCCTGCAGGCGAATATTCTCGTGCCCAAGCCGGTATCGTCCAAGCGGTTGCTGATTCTCAATACGGGCACCAAACTCAGCGGCGAAGTAAAGGAACTGAAGGACGAAAAGCTGACCTTCACCAGCCCGGTGATTGGCGAGATGACATTTCCGCTCAAGCAGGTTGCCCGCCTGGACTCAACCGCCAAGCCCGCAGCGGCGGCTAAAACAGTAGCGAGCAAGACTGAAGATATTCTCCAGCTTGCCAATGGCGATACGGTTCGAGGGGTGATTATCTCGATCAGCCCGGATTTGGTGTCGATCAAAACCGCGGCAGGCCCGAGCGATGTATCGCTGGATTCCATCGCCTCGGTCGTCTTCGCCGACACCGGCGAATCCGCCAAGGCCGCCACCAAGGGCTACAAGCTGTCGTTTGAAGACGGATCGCTGATCGTGGTTGATTCCATGACGGTCCAACTCGCCAACGTTTCGGTCAAGCTTTCCAGCGGTGGAACGCGGACGTTCGATCAGGATACGCTCACGGGAATCGAACAACTCGATGGCCCGATCGGCTGGCTGTCGGGGATGACGCCTTTACTAAGCGTGCAAACTCCCTTCCTCGACGTCATGTGGCCGGTCCGTATGGATAAAAGCGTCACCGGCGATGCGATCCGTTTCGGCAACGCCACTTACGCCCGTGGAATCGGCGTACATAGCCATTCCAAGATTACCTTTCCCCTGGAAGGTGGCTATAAGTCCTTCCGCACGCAATACGCGATCGACGGCAACCAGCCGTACGCGGACGTGGATGTCCGTGTGCTGCTCGATGGCAAAGTCGTCCATGAGGCCAAGGGTTTCCGGTCCGGCGTTCTGTCGCCGGTGATAGCAATCGACCTGGGAACGGCTAAGTCGATCACGCTGGAAGTCGATTTCGGCGCGGGTTATGACGTACAAGACCGCCTGAACTGGATCGAGCCAGCCTTGCTCCGCACCGCCACCGTTGGTCCGGCCACGCAGTCGGCAGTCCAGCCTTAGTCGTCGCTTCTCTACTTTTGGCGGAGTAGAATGGGTTCGGCGGTCCATGGAACTCCTTGAGTCATTTCAGAAGCTTGGAATTGCGCTGGCACTCGGGCTGCTTGTCGGGATGCAGCGCCAGCGGACGGATTCGCGCGTCGCCGGCATTCGTACTTTTCCGCTGATCACGCTGTTTGGGGCGATCGCGGCGATGGCGTCGCCCGTGCTCGGCGGTTGGCTGGTGGCGGCAGGGCTGGTGGGGCTGACGGCCGTGCTTGTGATGGCCAACGTCGCCAAGATGCGCGTAGATCCCGATCCGGGGCTGACAACCGAAATCGCCGCGATGCTGATGTACAGCGTGGGCGTGTACCTGATTGTCGGCTATACGGCGATCGCGGTGGCGGTGGGTGGTGCGGCCGTGCTGTTGCTGCACCTCAAGCAGCCGCTGCACAGTTTTGTCGCCGCGATGGGCGAACGCGACGTGACTGCCGTCATGCAGTTCACGCTCATTACGTTTGTCATTCTCCCTGTGCTGCCGGATCAAGCGTTCGGCCCGTACGAGGTGCTGAACCCGCACAAGATCTGGCTGATGGTGGTATTGATCGTCGCGATCAGCCTCGGCGGATACATCGCGTACAAGCTGCTGGGGCCTCGGGCCGGGGCGGTGCTGGGGGGCATTCTGGGTGGGCTGGTTTCAAGCACGGCGACTACGATCAGCTACGCACGCCGAACCCGAAGCGTTGACGATGCCAATGCAAGTACCGTGACTGACGCCTCGCCGGCAAACGGCGTGCGAACTGGTGCGGCGGAGGCTTTGGCGGTCATGGTGATCATCATCGCTTCGTCCGTCTCGTTGTTGCGGGTGATTGTGATCTGCAGCCTGGTGGCGCCGGTTCATGCGATCGCGATCGGAATGCCGCTGGCAGTGTTGCTCATTTGGATGTCGATTCTCTCGGCCGTCGCATATTTACTCGCGCGTGGGGTTGATCCCGGAGAAATGCCCAAGGCAGAGAACCCGGCTGAACTGAAACCGGCTTTGCTGTTCGGGCTATTTTTCGCGTTGATCCTGCTTATCGTCGCATTCGTCAAGCACCGTTATGGCACGGCCGGGCTTTACCCGGTTGCGATTTTCAGCGGCTTGAGCGATATGGACGCCATTACGCTTTCGGTTGCCAATCTTGCCAAGGATGGACGGATCGACAGCTCAATCACATGGCGACTGATCCTGATGGCTAGCATGTCGAACATGGTTTTCAAAGGCGCTTGCGCCTTGGTGCTGGGTTCGCAGGGCTTGCGAGCGCGAGTTTTGGTGTTCTTTGGGCTTACGCTGGCCGGAGGGGCGGCCATCCTGATCTTTTGGGCGTAACGACGATCACGCCAGCTTGGCGTGCAAGGTACTCGCATCAGACCAGTCGATCACTATAATCGCCCGACCATGAGTGCAGACCATTCAGTAGCGAAACTTGCGTTGGAAGACGGCACGGTATTCACCGGCAAAGCCTTTGGCGCGTCGGGAACCAGTGAAGGGGAAGTCGTCTTTAACACTTCGATGACCGGGTATCAGGAGATTCTGACCGATCCGTCCTACAAGGGGCAGATCGTGACGATGACGTACCCGCTGATCGGGAATTACGGCATTAACCCTCAGGACGTGGAGAGTAAGCAGCCGCACGTGGCTGGGTTTATCGTGAAGGAACTGCCGCCGGTGTACAGCAACTACCGGGCGAGCATGAGCCTGAGCGATTACCTCAAGGCCAACAAGATCATCGGCATTGAAGGCATCGATACCCGGGCGCTGGTTCGCAAGCTGCGGATCAGCGGGGCGATGCGCGGGATTCTGTCGACGGAAATACTTGACGACGCCAAGCTGGTGGAAAAAGCCCGTTCGGCCGCGAAGATGGCGGGGGCGGATTGGGTGCAGGCGGTCAAGCCGACTCAGTCGTCGCAGTGGACGGAGAAGCAGGGCGATTGGTCGCTCGGACAGGTTGAGCGTGGCGACGGTCTGCACGTCGTGGCAATGGACTGCGGCGCCAAATCAAACATCCTCAGGCATCTCGCCGAGCGCGGGGTACGGGTGACGGTCGTACCGCCGGAGACATCGACCGATGAGATCATGAAGCTCAAGCCCGACGGGTTATTCGTCAGCAACGGGCCGGGCGATCCGTCCGTGCTCGATTATGCGGTCAAACCGATTCAGGGTGCGCTGGGCAAGGTTCCCATCTTCGGCATCTGTCTCGGCCATCAATTGCTCGGCCGGGCGATCGGTGCGACCACCTACAAACTCAAGTTCGGCCATCGCGGTGGGAATCAGCCGGTGCAGAACCTCGACACCGGCCGGGTTGAAATCACCAGTCAAAATCACGGCTTCGCGGTCGACCAGAAATCACTCGAAGCAATGGGCGGCGTGGTAACTCACCTGAATCTGAACGATGGCACGGTCGAAGGATTCCGCCATAAAGAGCTGCCGGTATTCAGCGTGCAGTACCACCCCGAAGCCTCTCCAGGCCCGCACGATGCGGCTTACTTGTTTGATGCGTTCGTCGATATGATGAAAACGAAGAAGCCACCCACGCCTCAGCGCCTCAGGGAACTTCAGGCGTTGCGGGAATGATTCATTGCTATTGCGGATCACACCGATCAATAAATAGAAACGAAGATTGAAAAGATTCAAAAGATTCTGCGAGCCCAACGCCATCTTTTTGATCTTTTTAATCTTCGTTTCTGCGTTTTAATCTGTGAAATCTGTGGATCAAGCTTTCTGCCATTTGAGCGGGGGACGAGCGCAAAAAAACACGCCAGCGTATCGTTCGGGCGAGGGAGCAGTGTTTCGCTCCACTGATACTCGCCAACGGATCTGGCGTGAGAAGCCGTCGATCACCATGGTGGATCGACCACTTGCACATACTTTGCCCATCTTGGCCAACCGTTACAAGTAAAAAGTATCGAATAAAGCAATGTTATTTGAACGGTTCAGGCCGGTTTCTTTGGCGAGAGATGCTTTGGTGTCAGGCGAACGCCGTGGTAAGCTGCTCGGAACACGTCTAGAGAAAGAGTCTCAATGAAAAAATATCTTGCTCATACGATGTCCGCTGTCACGCTGATCGGGCTGGTGGGGTGTAGTTCGAGTTCCGGCGTGAAATCGCGGCCCGGGCCGGTAGTCGCTTCGTACGAATACACCAACGTATCGAGCGAGAAGATCGTTGTGGTACCCCAGCCCTCAAAAATCGTGGACCTGATGAAGCCGAACGTCTCCACGCAGGGTAACAGCGTCATCATTTCCGGATCGGTGCGACTCCGTACGGGCAAGTACAATCCCGATGCCGTCTTGCGGATCGTCGTCGTCGATCGTCGAGGGAATGAGGCCGACGAAATTCGCGTCGTTCTGGCAGAAACCGATTCGCTGGGCGTATTGACCTACCGCGCCCACTTCGGGCCCATCCCGCCCAAGGGATCGACCGTTCTGCTCAGCTACGATGACTACCAGCCCGTAGCCAACTACGCTTCGAGCAATATCGGATCTGGCGGCGCTGGATCGGCGGGAGCGGCTGTCAAAACCGGTAGCGGCAGCGGAAAGAGCTCCAAGACCACCTATGGCGGGCCGACCAAGCAGGGCTCCCGTGGGCCGCGATAACACGCCGATATCACATTATCGCCATCGTTGAGACAGCAAGGAAGTTCGTCGCTTCAAGGAGGATCAGTCGTGTCACTGCTCGCTTCCTACTTCCAGCAGCGCAACGCCGAAAAACCGCAGTTTTTCATCGCCATCGGCGGTCAAAGCGATCGAACCGTCCTGTTTACAAGTCATATCTGGTGGACCGATCTGATGGTGTTCAGCCTGCTGAAGCAAGGCTACAACGTCGTCATCACTCAGCCGTGGTATTTTTCTGGCTAGATCCCGACACGTTCGCGGATTTCGACAATGCGTTCAGGCTTCAGCTCAAGTTGATCCGCGACCACAAGGTGAAACTCATCATCGGCGGCAACTCCACCGCCATGCTGCCGCACAAAACACACGGTGATTTGATCCACCACGTGGCTGGCGTGCCGATCGTTCACTACTGGTGGGATGCGCCCCGCGTCGCTCCGCCGATGTGCCACAAAGGGTTTGGTTTGCAGGATTACATCGCCACGCTTCGTGATCCGCAGACGCTTAACTTGGTGTGGGATATCGACGTGATGGAGGAACTGGGAAAGTTCCTCGGAATCACCAACACCGCCCACTTGCCCCTGGCTGCCACGCCGGAACTATGGCAGACCGACTGGGTTCCGATGGAAAAACGCCCGGTGAAGGCATCGTTCCTTGGAACCGGGCATCCGGTCACGCCGGAGCAGAAAGCTGCCTGGGATCCATCCCTGCGCGACTGGGCCGAGCAAACGGTGGCCACCAAGCTGGCTGATCCGGATCGGCCGATGGTCGATTGCGTCGCGAGAGTGCGTCCAACCCCGCGCCCGCCCGGGGCAATGGATAATCCCGATCCGGATGCCATGTACCGACGGGAGTTCGACCGCTGGCAAATCGTCGATGCGGTGCTGGCCGAGCGGGTGCGGACCAAGACCGTGCTGGCCGTCGCGGATCGGCTGAAGGACGACTTCGAGCTGATCGGCACGGGATGGGACAAGATGGGACTGAAGCCGAAAAAGGATCACATCGGCATTCCTGAATCCCGCCATCACTACGCAGCGGCTCAGGCGTCACTCAACCTGTTCGGCGGGTGCGTCCACGGTGGCATGCCGTTGCGTCCTTACGAGATTGCGTGCTCAAACGGGCTCATCTTTACCCAGTACCAACGTGAACTAGCCGATTTGTATGAGCCGGGTAAGGAATGTGTCGCGTTCAAAAACACCGATGAGATGCTCGATCAGCTCGATCGCATCCTGACGCACCCGGCGGACTACAATTCCGTAGTTCAGGCCGGCAAGGCGCGCACTGTCGCGCATCATACGTGGGACCACCGGATGAAATCCCTGATCGATCTGGCGACCGAGCGATTCGACATTCCTTGGTGATTTATAGGACGAAGCTGTTCAAAATTGCCAATAACTTTCCACTAACCCGAGTGATCTGCGATGGTCTGGAATTCGGTAGCTCAGCCGGGCGACCGACCGGACGAAGATGGTGTAGAGTAGGTACAATGCCGCCGACCAAGTGTCGGCCACTGAGGGTGTAAGATGAGCAATGTCATGGATGCGGGGACTCGCATCTCGCCAGCTGTCGGTTCGCGCAAGCGCGTGGACCAGCAGGTGTCTAATCGTGTGCGCCGGGATGGAAAGTTTTTCCGCCTCGGCACTGAGAAGTTCTACGTCAAAGGCGTCACCTACGGTCCTTTCGAAGCCAATCCGGACGGCGAGCTCCTTCCCACGCGCGATCAGGCGGCCAAAGACTTTGCGCAGATCCGCGATCTGGGCGCCAATACCATTCGCATCTACCACACACCGCCGACCTGGTTTCTGGATCTGGCGGAATCCAATGGCTTAAAAGTCTTCCTCGATATCGCCTGGCCGAAGAATCTCACGTTCGTGGGCGACGACGAGCTGACCCGCATGGCCCACGACGCCGTTCGCAACGCCGCCAAGGCCTGCGGCAATCACCCGGCCGTCTTTGCGCTCAGCGTGGTGAACGAAGTGCCTTCCGACATCGTGCGATTCGTCGGCGCGCCCAAGATCGCCGAGTTCGTCGATGAGCTCGTCCTTATCGCCAAGGAAGAAGCGCCCGAGTGCCTGGTCACCTTCGCCAACTACCCGACCACCGAATACCTCCAGCCGCGCGAAACCGACTTCACCTGCTTCAACGTCTACCTGCACGACAACACCGTCTTCCGCAACTACATGGCCCGCCTGCAGAACATCGCCGGCGAGAAGCCGCTGATGCTCGGCGAGTACGGCATTGATACGTCGAAGGAAAAGACCGAAGAGCAACAGGCTGAGATCCTTTCGAACCACGTGAAAGCGGTTTTCGAAGAAGGGGCCGTCGGCACGTTCATCTTCAGCTACACCGACGATTGGGTCGTCAACGGCTGGCGGATCGACGACTGGAAGTTCGGTATCGTCAGGCGGGATCGCACACCCAAGCCGGCGTTTGAAGCGGTAAAGAAAGTCTTCGCCCGCGTCCCGCAGACGGCCGACGACAAGCTGCCGCGCGTGAGTGTGATCATCTGCTCGTACAACGGCGCGAGCACCACGCAAACGTGCCTGGCGTCGATGGAAAAGCTGCGCTATCCGGATTTTGAAGTCATCTTCGTCGACGACGGCAGCACCGACAATACGCAGGAGATTGTGGCCAAGTTCCCGTGGGTGCGGAACATCAAGCAGAAAAACATGGGCCTGAGCTACGCCCGCAACGTAGGCATGAACGCGGCGACGGGTGAGGTCATCGTCTACACCGACAGCGACTGCGAAGCCGATGAGGATTGGCTGTACTACCTGGCGCTCTCGCTCGTCCGCAGCGGCCACAAGGGCATGGGCGGGCCGAACTTGATTCCCGATGAAGGATCGTGGGTGGCCGACTGCGTGGGCCTCAGCCCCGGCGGGCCGACGCATGTGATGATCAACGACCGTGAAGCCGAGCATGTGCCTGGCTGCAACATGGCATTCTACACGTGGGCGGCGAAGGAAGTGGGCGGGTTCGATCCGCAGTACCGAGCCGCCGGCGACGACGTCGACTTCATCTGGCGACTGCAGGCCAACGGACATTCGATCGGATTCTCCCCCGCGGCTTTGGTGTGGCACTACCGCCGTAACACCGTGAAGGCCTACCTCAAACAGCAGCGAGGCTACGGCACGGCCGAAGCGTTGCTGAAGTACAAACACCCCGATCACTTCAACTCGCTCGGCGCAAGCCACTGGCGCGGCAAAATCTACGGCGGCGAAACCATCGGCGTCCGCACCGGCGGGGATGTGATCTACCACGGCGTGTTCGGTACTGGCCTGTTTCAAACCATCTACCGCCGCCCGGCCAGTATGCTCGCGGCGATGCTGATGAGCATCGAGTGGCACCTGTTGACTGGTTTCGTCATGGTACTGGGGCTGGCGTTTTGGCCTTTCCTAGTGCTTGGCGGGTTGATGTTCTGCGTGCCGATCATCCTGGCGATCGTGGCGGCGATTCAATCGCCCATGCCGCGACATCGGCACGCGATGACCCGGCCGCTGATCGCTTACCTGCATTGGCGGCAACCCATTACACGCGGTTGGGCGCGATACAGCGTGCGGCTGAAAAACAAGATCATGAAAGGCGACGCCAGCGGTTACCGCCGGCCGCACGCGCTGCCGTACGATGAAACCAAGCGTAACACGCTCTGCTACTGGAGTACGCACGAAGATCGCATCAAGCTGCTCGAACAGATTACCGGTGAAGTGCAGAAGGCCAGCTGGCGCATGCGCGTCGACAGCGGCTGGAACGACTGGGATCTGGAAATCTACGGCAGCCGCTACACCAAGGTGCGGATCACAACCGCTTCCGAGCATCATCAGGATGGGCTACTGACGCGGGTGCGGATCGAGCAGCACATGAGCAAGTTCTGCCTGGTGCTGCTGATTGCGAGCCTGATGTTCTGCACGCTGCTGCTGGTACACATCTGGCCTTTCAGCCGGCCGGCGGTGCTCGTGCCGATGGCAGTGCTGGCGATGTACGGCGTGAACCGCACGCGAGTTCGCACGCCGATCTTGGGCTTGGTCGATGAAGCTGCCGAGCAGGCCGGATTTATCCCCGTCCATCCCAAACCCGTTGTCAAACCGGTGAAGCCCGTTGCGCATCCTGAAGTGGACGAAGAAGAGGACGGTTTGGCTCATGTGTAGTCTCTTGCCAAGCAACGCACTCACTCTCCCCTCCGGGGCGAGGGAGCAAAGGCGCTAGGATGAAAACCTACCGCCGCGCCATGTCGTATTTCCGTGACGATCTGGGGAAGATCGTCCTCTCCCTCACCATGATCGGGATCGGCGTCGCCGCGAGTGTCGCCTCACCCCTGCCGATGATGGTGCTGTTCGACTCGGTCCTGTTCGGGCAGCATGTCGATCGTTTCCCGCATCGGATCTTTGCCAGATTCGCACCGACCGACAAAGTTCAGCAAGTGATCCTGCTGGCGGCTTTGATGCTCGGTTTGCGGCTACTGGGCGAACTGCTGCAGATGTTTCAGACGATCATCAGCATCAAGATCGGGTACAACGGCACGCTACGGGTTCGTCAGGAACTGTTCCGCAAGCTTCAGTCGCTATCGCTTGCGTACCACTGCAGCCAGCCGCAGGGCGATGCGATCTACCGGCTCAGTTATGACACCAACGGCTTTGGCAGTGTACTGAACGTGGTGACCAAGGGGATTTTGGTCAACACGGTGACGCTGCTGTTCATGGCCGTTGTGATGTTCAGTTTCAACTGGAAGCTTACGCTGGCGGCGCTCACGGTGGTGCCTGCGCTGCTGTTTACGATCAAGTACTACGGCAAGAAGTTCAAAGTCCTGTACACCAAGAGCTACGAGTACGACTCGAACGTAACCACCGCCATCCAGCGGTCTGTGTCGTCGATCGGTATCGTGCAGGCGTTCGGCCGGGAGAAGGACGAGTACGAGAACTTCGCCGCCACGCAGGGGAGCAGCTTCCGCTTTAAGATGACCCTGCATTGGAACGAAGTGCTGTACTGGCTGTGGTTGGGCACGATTTTCGCCGTCGGATCGGCGGTCATTGTCGGCTACGGCGGATACCTGGTACTGACCAAACCCGAATCATTCACGGCCGGCATGTTGATGGCGTTTGTGGGGTATCTCGCCCAGTTATACTCGCCGCTGAGCTCACTCACGGGTACCGGCGCGAGCCTGGCCGGAGCGATGGCGCAGGTGGACCGCGTAATCGAAGTGCTCGATCGTGATCCGGTCATCAAGGACGCGCCCGACGCGATCCATCTGCCCAAGCAGTCGCGTACGCTCACACTGGAAGATGTCGGCTTTGAATACCGCGCCGACACGCCCGTCCTGCAGGGTGTCAGTTGTAAGATCGAACCCGGCCAGATGGTTGCGTTTGTTGGCAGTAGTGGCGTGGGCAAAACCACGCTGCTCAACCTTCTGCCCCGTTTTTACGATCCCACCCGAGGGGCGATGAAACTGGACGGCATCGACGCCCGCAAAATCAAAGTGGCCGACCTGCGAAAGCACGTCGCGCTCGTGCTGCAGGAGAGCGTTATTCTGCCGACTACCGTCGCCGAAAACATCGCTTACGGCCGGCCGGACGCGACGGACGAGCAGATTGCCCACGCCGCCAAGTTAGCCGGTGCGGCGCAGTTTATTGAGAAGCTCGAACACCGGTACGACGAAACCATCAGCGAATCAGGCGCCAATCTGTCCGGCGGCCAAAAGCAACGGATCAGTATCGCCCGGGCATTGCTGACCGAGGCACCGATCATGGTTCTCGACGAGCCGACCAGCGCGCTCGACCCGCAAAACGAGCATCTAATCACCGAAACGCTGCGGGAACTCAAACGACAACGCACCATCATCCTCGTCAGCCACCGCCTCAGCACGGTGGCCGACTGCGATCAGATTTTTGTGATGGACGGCGGGAAGATCGTCGAGCAGGGGACGCATGCCCAACTCATCGCCCAACGTGGCTTATACTATTCGATGGCTAAGCATCAGTTGAAGCTCGAAGAAGATGAAACAAAGATTACGCAGATTACGCAGATTGAGAAAGAGGATTAAGAATGCTGCCGGTAGAATCCAAAGATCCTCAGACATACGCTCTAATTTGCATTGCTATGGAGGTTCACCGCGAACTGAGTCCAGGTTTTTTGGAGGCGGCGTATCAGGAGGCGTTTGAATTTGAATTAAGGACTCGCGGCATTCCGTTCTGTCGTGAAGTTTCACTTGAAGTTGTTTATAAGGGAAAGCCGCTCAACTGTTCTTATAAAGCTGACTTTGTATGCTTTGGTAACATTATTGTTGAACTCAAGGCGATCAAGCAATTGAGTTTGATCGAGCGAGCGCAAACCATAAACTATCTGAAAGCAACGGGATTCGAACGCGCGATGCTCTTCAAATTCGGTGGCCAATCACTTGAGTATGAGCGTCTGATCAATCAACTAAAATCTGCGTAATCTGCGTAATCTTTGTTTCATGCTCACTCCCCACAAAAAACTTCGCATCATCGTTTCCGGCATGGTCGGGCAGTTCCCGCTCGGCGGCGTGGCGTGGGATTATTTCCACTATTGCCTCGGGCTTCATCAACTGGGCCATGATGTCTACTACCACGAAGATACTTTCCTTTGGCCGAACAATCCGAAGCTGGGCTATCCGTGTGATGACGCGAGCTACACAGTCGAGTTCATTCAGAACTTCTTTAGCACGTACGCGCCAGCGCTGACGGGCAAGTGGCACTATCGGCTATTGCGTAAGGATTCGTACGGCATGACCAAAGAGGCGTTCGACGAGGTCGCCCGCACTGCCGACGTGTTCTTAAATGTGTCCGGGGCCAGTTTCCTTCCTGAAGGGCTTAACCCCAAGTGTGTCAAAGTCTTTATGGACACCGATCCGGGCTACAACCAGATCGTAATGAGCGAAAAGCCGACCTGGGCCGAGGGCGTGGAAGGGTGGGAGGCAGGGATTGTTGCGCACGATCGGTTCCTGACCTATGCCGAAAACATGTACGCGGACGATTGCATCCTGCCGCGGCTGAACATCGACTGGCGGCCGACGCGGTGTATCGCGACGCTGCCGGAATGGAAGGCAATCAAAAATAATCCTCCGCCGGCGGATGCGCCATTTTCGACGATTATGAGCTGGAGCTACTACAAAGGCCCGCTCGTTTACAAGGGCGTGGCGTACGAGCAGAAGGCCCCGGAGTTCGAGAAGTTCTACGATCTACCGCAAAAGGTGGATGTGCCGCTCCTGCTCGCGGTGACGGGCTATCAACAGCCGGCTGACAAAATCCGAGAGGCGGGATGGAAGCTGGTTCACGGCACGGACATCTCGTTGACCGCTGCTCAGTACTACAAATTCATTGGCGATTCGGCCGGTGAGTGGTCGATCGCCAAAAATACCTTCGTCGGCACACGCAGCGGCTGGTTTAGTTGCCGAACCGCATGCTATTTGGCGGGCGGACGACCGGCTGTGGTGCAGGAAACCGGCTGGTCGAAATATATCCCCGCCGGCGAAGGACTTTTTGCGTTCAGCACGATGCAGGAAGCGGTCGATGGCCTCAACCGGATCAAGGCCAATCCCGCCCGACACCGGGCTGCCGCTTATGACGTGGCGCGAGAGTATCTGGCGGCGGATCGGGTGCTTCCGCCGATGCTCGAGGCGATTTTCGCCTCAACCGCCGGCGCACCGGGAACGCTCCCGCCGACCAAATCTTCTCGTTAAATTTCGGGTAGATACGGAGGACTACGGGTAAGAGGTTTTCTTATTTTCCTCGGCGATCTGAGCTTCGAGTTGCTTGCGTGCTTCGATTTCGTCCATCTGGCGACGCCGCTCCCCGCCGAAGACGGTGAGCATCGACCAAACGCCAACCACGCTGCAACCGATCAGGATCCAACTCATCACTGTCAGTATCGGCCGATACCGGCAAAGGACTGCAGGGGCGGTTCAGGTAATGGATTGAACGGTCATCCCGTCTTCCCACACATAGCCATTGCGATACGCCGCCAAGGTCATGGGGCGTTTGCCCTCGGGCTGAACGTCCAGAATCTCGACTTGCCCGTCGATGGTATTGGCGCGGACTGTGCCCGCGGGCTTCACGGTCGCGACCAGCGGCTTGGCGCGTAAAAGGGTCAGGCGTGCGATTTCTTTGCCCGACGGGTCGGCTAGCCGGACTCGACAGCCCGGCCAAGGTGACAGTCCGTTAATCTTCCTCGCGATCATCAATGGCGGCTGCGTCCAATCGATCAGGGCGGATTCGCGCGACAGCTTGGGTGCGATGGTTGCCATGGCGTGATCTTGCGGTGTTTCAACGGCGGTCCCATCCGCCAGCGACTGCAACGTCGATAACATCAACTTCACGCCGTCCTGCGACAGGCGGTCGTGCAGTTCGCCGGCGGTTTCGGATTCGCCGATCGGTAGCTCGGATTGTGCAAGGATCGCACCGGCATCCATCTTCTCGGCGAGTCGGATGATCGAGTTCCCGCTGATGCGATCACCATTGAGCACCGCCCAGTTGATCGGAGCCGCACCGCGATACTTGGGCAGGCGCGAAGAATGCAGATTCACCGCCCCCAGCCGGGCGTGGTTCACGACGGCCGGCGAAATCTTCTGCCCGAACGCAATCACCACCATGACGTCCGCCGGTGGGAGCGACAGGGCGTTGATGTTGTCGGTGGTGATCAGCGGCAGGCGATGTTCAATCGCAAACTGGGCGATCGGCGTGGGCGTCAGTTTCCGCCCACGACCGGCGGGGCGGTCGGGCTGGCTGACGACCTGCACGATTTCGTGACCGGCCTCAACCAGCGCCTCCAGTGTCGGCCGACCGAACTGGCCGCTACCGGCGAAGATGAGTTTGAGGTTGTGCATAAGATTGATCACCACGGAGGCACAGAGACACGGAGGCGCGCTCGAAATTCGTACGGCCAATTAACGCGGACACGATCAGTCAAACAAATCCAAGCCAAAGCCCGGTTTTTTCCAGCGGCTCACAACATCCGGGTGCGCCTCCGTGTCTCCGTGCCTCCGTGGTTCACTTCTTCGACTTAGGGTTAGCCTCGGCGAATTTATCTTCCAATTCCTTCAATTTCTTCTTCGCCGCCATCTTCTCCGCCGGGCCCATCCGGTCCATCAGCAGCGTGCCGTTGAGGTGGTCAAATTCGTGCTGCCAGACGCGGGCGGGGAAGGCATCGCTGGTTTCTTCAAACCATTGGCCGTCCAACCCTTGGGCGCGGATTTTCATCGTGGTGCTGCGGAGGATGGTCGCGGTGATTCCGGGCAGGCTGAGGCATCCCTCCTCCTCGTCGGCCTCGCCGTCGGCGTCGCGGAGTTCGGGGTTGATATAGACCTTGTCGTCCCCCGGCTGACCCGTGGGGTTGGCGACAAACAGTCGGATGTTCCACCCCACCTGCGGGGCGGCCAGGCCCACGCCTTTGGCTTCCCGCATCAGCTCAAACATGCGGGCCGACAGCGAGGAGATCGATGCGTCGATGGCGGTAACCGGCTGGCTGATTTTCCTCAGCCGCGGGTCCGGCCAGAGTACGATCTTGAGGTCTTCATACATGTTGCAATCCCTACACGGAGCCTATTTTCGTCCACGGATGTGCCGTGCGATGTCAGACGGTATTCGATTGGTTGACAGTTTCAACCATATGCGTTTAGATTGGCCGCTCGCCAGTCGCAGGATCCCCTTGCGTTATCTGGTGATCAGGTCTGGTTTTAGTGGTTGTCGTCAACCCAACATCGGCAGGATTAAACGTGGCAGAAGTCCCCCAAGGTTATCAGAATGTTCCCGAAGAAGACCAGAAAAAGGCAAAAGTCTTTTTCGATTACGGCACGTCCGCAGCCGCTACCGGTAACTACGAGTATGCCATCGAGATGTACCTGCAAGGTCTCATGCTGGACCCCGATGCCACGGACGCTCATCAGCGCCTCCGCGATATCTCCCTGAAGCGCAAAGCGTCCGGAGGCAAAGACCTGGGCTTCATGGAAAAAATGAAGCTGGGGAAGGGTAAAGAAGACCGCGAATCGATGGTCAACTTTATCAAGTTGCTCAGCTACGATCCGGGCAATACCGATCGGATGATCTCGATTTTGCAGACCGCCTTGCGGGCTGGATTTTACGACACGGTGATGTGGCTCGGTCCGATTCTTCAAAAAGCCAACGCCGACGACAAGAAACCGGATTTCAACAAGTTCGTCACCCTCAAAGACGCCTACAAGGGCTTGAAGCAGTGGAAACTGGCGACCGACGCCTGCACCTATGCACTTCGATTACGCCCGGACGACATGGAAATGCAGACCGAGATGAAAAATCTCGGTGCCCAGCACACGATGGACTCCGGCAATTACGGTAGCGGTGGCAGCTTCCGCGACAGCGTGAAAGACATGGCCGGGCAAGCCAAGCTGATGGCCGGCGACAAGGACATCCGCAACGTCGATGTGATGGCCGCCTTGATCGCCGACGCCGAGGCCGAGTACGCCAGAGAGCCCAACGAGCCGGGCAAGATCATGAAACTCGTTGAGACTCTGGTGAAGAGCGAATCGCCGGATTATGAAAACCGCGCGATCGAAGTGCTCGATGAAGCGTACCAGCGGACCAAGCAGTTTCGGTTCCGCCACAATATCGGCAAGATCAAGATGGCTCAGATGTCTCGCATGGAGCGCTCGCTTCGCACCAATCTGCAAGCCAACCCGGCCGATCCGACCGTCAGGGCGCAATACGCGCAGTATCTCCAGGAAAAAACCCAGGAAGAACTCACCGAGCTGCAACTGTGGGTCGAGAATTATCCCACCGAAACCGGCTACCGCATGGAAGTGGCCAAGCGGATGTTCGATCTCAGGATGTACGGCGAATCGATCCCGATCTTCCAGCAGGCACGAAACGACCCCAAATACCGCATCGATGCGGGCATTTTCCTCGGCAGGGCGTTCTTGGCGGCTGAGTTCCTTGAAGAAGCCATCGATACCCTCAAGGCCATCATCGATGACTACCAGGTCAAGGGCGACAACCGCAGCAAGGAAATGAACTACTGGTACGGCAGGGCGTTGGAGCAAAAGGGCGATATTCAGGCTGCCATCAAGGCTTTCAGTCAGGTTGCGATGATGGAATTCAACTACCGCGACGTGCAAGGCCGCATCAAGAAACTGCGAGCGTCGTAAGTCATTGGCGATTGCCGATTGAACTTAGACTATGGCCGTATTCGATCAGAATTCGGCAAATGGCATTTGACAATCGGTAATCGGCAGTCCCAACTGGCTTTACACCATCGCCAACTCTCACTAATATATTCCTCCCCTTCAACTGCGGATTATCGCGGCAAGGGAGATTGTCGACCCAGGAGAACAAGTGGCTCATTCACTGTCCGCACAGAAACGCATCCGTCAGAACGCCAAGGCCAAAGCCCGTAACAAGGCCCGCAAGGAAGCGATCAAGCTCGCGACCAAGAGCTTCCTCAGCGCCCTGGCCAGCGGCGACGCCGCCAAGGCCGAAACCGAACTCCGCGCAACCGTCAAGCAGTTGGACCGCGTAGCAAGCAAGAACACGATTCACAAGAACGCTGCCGCCCGCAAGCGCAGCCGACTGACGCTTCGTCTGAACGCCCTGAAGGCCGGTACCGCTCCCAAGGCCGTCGTCAAAGGCGCCGCCAAGGTGAAAATCGCCACCAAGGGCACCGGTAAAAAGGCCGCGAAAGCCTAATCGCGGCCTGACGAATAGCCGACTCATCACGTTTTCCGTAAACTTTACGGCATTCGGCAATAGGCATCGATCGATCGAGGTTCGCCGCGAAACGGCGGTGCTTGGTCGTCCGATGCATTGCCGGATGCCGTTTTTTTGTCAATGCTGAATGCTGAATTCTATATGCTGAATATAACGACTAGACTTGATGTCTACCTTTCAGAATTCAGCATTTAGCATAGAGAATTCGACTTGGAGCTTTTCATGTCCGACACCAACGTCATGGAACAGATCGTATCGCTGTGCAAAAAGCGCGGCTTCGTCTACCCCGCCAGTGACATCTACGGCGGCATCCGCGGCTTCTGGGATTACGGTCCGCTCGGTGTTCTGCTGAAGAACAACATCCGCGACTGGTGGTGGCGCTGCATGGTCGAGTGCCCGCCGATCGGGCCCGACGGGCATCCGATTGATATGGTCGGGTTGGACAGCGCGATCATCCAGCACCCTAAGACTTGGGAAGCCAGCGGGCATACCGCGACATTCGCCGATCCGATGGTCGATTGCAGCGAGACCGGCCAGCCGTATCGCGCCGATCATGTAAAGGTCGGGAAGGCGGAGGTCAAACGCAAGGACGGCCGGGTTGACGTGCTGGGCTATTATTCGGTGATGTCCGGCGACGATGAAATCGACTTGTTCGTCGAGCGGGTTTCGAAAATCGCGCGGAAGACCGGCGGCGGCGAGGTGGTTCGCCCCGAGTCGCTCATCAAACTGGTTGACGCTCCCGAAACGATGCTTCCCGATGTCGTTGCACCCGATGCGACCAAGCCCGGCACGCTCTCGAAGTCGCGCCCGTTCAATCTGATGATGTTTACCTATCCCGGGCCGGTTCAGGACGAAGCAAACAAGGCATATCTGCGCCCGGAAACCGCCCAAGGTATCTTCCTGAACTTCAAAAACGTGCTGGACACCACGCGCGTGAAAGTACCGTTCGGCGTAGCGCAGATCGGCAAGAGCTTCCGAAATGAAGTCACGCCGCGGAACTTCATCTTCCGATCACGAGAGTTCGAGCAGATGGAGATGGAGTTTTTCTGTCCGCCGGACGAGGCGTTAAAGTGGTACGATTTCTGGAAGCATGAGCGAATGAAATGGTGGTACAGCCTGGGGATCAACCAGGACAACCTGAAGTTCCGCGATCACGAACAAACGGAACTCAGCCATTACTCCAAGGCGACCGTTGATATCGAATACCGGTACCCGTTCACCGCGCCCGACTTTGGCGAGTTGGAAGGCATCGCCCATCGCGGCGATTTCGACCTCACTCAGCACCAAAAGCACAGCGGCCAGAAGCTCGATTACTTCGATCAGGAACTGCAGTTGAAGCTCAAAGAGCAGGGTCGAAGCCCCGAGGACATCAAGGCTAAGAGCCGCTACGTCCCCAATGTCATCGAGCCGGCGTCGGGCCTGACCCGCGCGGTGCTGGTGCTGCTGTGCGAATGCTACCGCTACGAAAAGGGCCGACAGGGCGGGACCGAGGAATGGTTCTCGTTCAAGCCGAAATTCGCACCGGTGAAACTTGGCATCTTCCCGCTCGTCAATAAGGACGGGATGCCAGAAATAGCCGAAAAACTCTATCTCGAACTGCGGACGCGGTTCACCTGCGAGTACGATCCGAAGCAGTCGATCGGCAAGCGGTACGCCCGCATGGACGAAATCGGCACGCCGTTCTGCATCACGATTGATACCCAGACGCTGAGCGATCAAACGGTGACCATCCGCCACCGCGACACGCAGCAGCAGGAGCGCATCTCGATCGACAAGGTGGGAGCGTTTGTGGCGGAGAAGATCGCGGAATAGGTTGTATGAGTCATTGGTCATTAGTCATTCGTATGTCTCCAATGACTAATGACCAGTGACCAGTGACCAGTCACCAGTGACAAATGCCAGCTCAACTCGACATCCTCGCCTTGGAGCCGTTTTATGGCGGCATGCGTCGGACGATGCTTGAAATCATCGTGCGCTGCTCGCGCCATCGCTGGACGGTCCTGAAGCTCCCGCCGCGACGCATGGAACGCCGGCTGACCGCGGCGGCGCACTGGTTCGCGGAGCAGTTGACGCGGCATTGGGTGGGGCGGGTCGATCTGCTCTACACCACTGATGCGTTAAACCTGCCCGATCTGTATCAACTGATGCCCAATCTGGTGCAGAAGCCGGCGGTGGTCTATTTCCATTCGAATCAGTTGGCTGAACACGGCGAGGATCAGCGGGGGCCTCACGAGTTGGTTAACCTTTCGACTGCAACAGCCGCCACTGAGATTTGGTTCAACTCGCTTTACCATCTCAAAAGCTTTCTGGCCAAGGCATCAGCACTGGTTGATCGCCATGCGGAGTTATCGAGCCAGAACCCGATGGCCGAGCTGACCCGCAAGGCCCATCTGATGCCCCCGCCGGTCGATCTGAATTTCATCCGCGAGGTGGCCGAGGTACAGAAAATCACCCGGAATGATCGCCTGTTTTTTGTCGATACCCGCGATGCTGATCTGCCGTTCCTCAACGCCGCGCTAGCGACCGTTGTGCGTCGTGGCGAGCCGTTTGATCTGGTCACCGTCGGCCCGGTGGAGGAACTCTCGACCGATCTGCCTCGCCATACGATCAGCGAAATTGACGACGTCGGGCAGATCGAAGCGATGAACCAGTCGGCCGTCTACCTGAGCGCCAAGCCCAAAACCACCTGTGACCTGCATGCCATCCGTGCGCTGATGGCCGACACCTGGCCGATCGTG
>JANMES010000037.1:0-6451 GCA_031377185.1 Phycisphaerae bacterium | reverse complement strand
ACCCCAGTCGGCCGCGGTAGCCGGTGTTGTTGCAGTTGTCGCAGCCTTTGCCGTAGTAAAACGTCTTGCCGGTCACGTCTTCAGGACGCAGTTCCAACTCCATCAACTGCTCTTCGGTGGGGGTGTATTCAGTCTTGCACTGATTGCACACCCGGCGGACCAGTCGCTGGGCGATGATTCCTTCGATGGCGGCCGTCACCAGGAACGGCTCGAGGCCCAAGTCGAGCAATCGCGCGATCGACGACGGGGCGTCGTTGGTGTGCAGCGTGCTGAACACCAGGTGGCCGGTCAACGCAGCTTCGATGGCGATCTTGGCGGTTTCGTGGTCGCGAATTTCGCCGACCAGGATCACGTCCGGATCCTGACGCAGCATCGCTCGCAGCACGCGGGCGAACGTAAACTCGATTTCTTCCTTGATCTGGCACTGGATGATGCCGTCGATGTCGTATTCCACCGGGTCTTCGGCGGTGATCAGCTTGCTGCTCGGATCGTTCAACTCGCGGAGCGCCGAGTACAGCGTGGTGGTTTTTCCGCTACCGGTCGGCCCGGTGACCAGACACACGCCGTTCGGCTTGGCGATGAGCTGGCGGACGTAGCCCAGGTCGTCGTCGCGCAGGCCGATGCGGTCGAGGTCGAGCTGCACGTTGCTGCGGTCGAGTACGCGCATCACGACGCTTTCGCCGAACATCGTGGGCAGCACCGATACGCGCAAGTCGATCGGCTGGTTGTTGACGTTCAGCTCGATACGCCCGTCCTGCGGCATGCGCCGCTCGGCGATGTCGAGGTTGGCCATCACCTTGATACGGCTGCTGATCGCGGGCGCGATGTGCGCCGGCGGAGGCATCATTTCATACAGCACGCCGTCGATGCGGTAGCGCATCTTGAATTCGTTCTCAAACGGCTCGAAGTGGATGTCCGACGCCTTGTCCTTGATCGCCTGCAGAAGCACCAGATTGATCAGCTTACGCACGGGGTTGCTGTCGGCGGCTTCCTTGAGGCTGTCGAGGTCGATCGACTCAGCACCAGCGCGGCCTTTGAGGTCCTTGAGCGCGTCGTCGGTCTGCAGCTCGCCCAGGATTTCGCCCAGGCTTTCAACGCCGCCCTTGTAGTACTGGCTGATGAGCTTTTCGAGCTGGTCCGGGTCGGCGATCTTGGCCGTCACGCGGTAGCCCATCAGGCCTTGCAGGTCGTCGATGGCGCGGAAGTTGTCGTGGCTGGCCATCGCGACGGTGATTTTTTTCGTCGCGGGATCAAACTCCAGCGGAAGAATCTTGTGTGTGGTCGCCGTCTGCGCGGGGACGGCGGCGATGGTGGCCGGCGGGATTTTCACGCCTTCGAGCTGGATCAGCTCATAGCCCTTTTGGGCGGCCAAACCGACGTTCAGATCGCGTTCTTTGACGTAGCCAAGGTCGATGAGGATTCGGCCGATCGCTCCGCCCTTGGATTTTTGGATGTTGAGCGCTTCGACGACCTGCTCACGCGTCACTTTCCCCATCTTGGTGAGGATTCGACCGATGGGTCGGCCTTTCAGTTCTCGCTCGATGTCGGGCATGCCGCTGGGGCCCACCGCCATGGGGTTACGGCCGGGACCACCGGGCGGCATTCCACCCGCGGGAGGCGCACCCGGCGGACGCACACCGCCTCCACCGCCGGGAGCGACCGCCCCCGGAGGTCGAACCGCGCCCGGCTGCGCCGGCGCACCCGGCGGGCGAACCGCAGGCGAACCCGGAGCGCCCGGCGGACGCACGCCCGTCGGCGCTGGCGCGCCTGCTGGCCTTGGCGCTCCCGGCACAGCGGGCTTCGGTGGAACGACTGAGCCCTGCGGCCGAGGCTGATTCGGATTCCCCGGATTGCTCCCAGGGCTCGGCGGCGGTGGCGTGGTGCGCGACATAATTCTCTACCTTTCTAACCGATCTCTCTCAACCATTTGCAAATTGCAAATTCGTCTCACTTCTTCGCCGACAGCGCCGCCATGCGGGCGCGGTTGGCGGCGATCTGCGCCTGGCGCTCGGCTTCGGACTGCCCGCCAGCGGACTTGCCCGCTCCGGCCGCCGGCGCGCCCGACGCAGCCTTGCCGGCTTCCTCGGCCTCGGCGGCCAATGCGTCGTCTTCCTTGCCCGTCTCCACGCCATTCCGCTGGAACTTGTCCATCATCCCGCCGGGGTTCTTGCTCTTGTCGATGCATTCCTCAGCGCTGATCTTGCCGGCCTGGAACAGGTTCCACAGCGTGTCGTCCAGCAACTGCATGCCGAAGCGCTTACCGGTCTGGATTTCCGAGTCGATGCGGAACACCTTGTTCTCGCGGATCAGGTTCTGAATGCCCGGCGTAACGTACATGAACTCATACGCCGCCACCATGCCGTCGGTATCCACCCGCGGGCAGAGCGCCTGCGACAACACCGCGATCATGTTATTGGCGAGCTGCACTCGAACCTGTTCCTGCTGATCGGTCGGGAACGCGTCGATGATTCGGTTGACGGTGCTGGCCGCACCATTGGTGTGCAGCGTGCCGAACACCAAGTGCCCGGTTTCAGCGGCGGTGATGGCGGCGCCGATCGTCACCAGGTCGCGCATTTCGCCGACCAGGATCACGTCGGGGTCCTGACGCAACGCGCGACGCAGCGCTTCGGAGAACGACGGGCAGTCGGTACCGATTTCACGCTGCACGACGACCGACTTTTTGTGCTTGTGGTAGTACTCGATCGGCTCTTCCATCGTGATGATATGGCGATCGTAGTTCTCGTTGATGTAGTTGATCATCGCAGCCAGCGTCGTCGTCTTGCCCGACCCGGTCGGCCCGGTGACCAAAAAAATCCCACGCGGCCGGCGACAGATCTGCTCGGCCATCTTCGGCAAACCGATCTGCTCGAACGTCAGCAGCTTGTTCGGAATCTTACGCAACACCATCGAGCAGACGCCCTTCTGCTTAAACACCGACACGCGGAAGCGGGCTTCTTCGCCGTAGGCGAACCCGAAGTCGCCGGAGCCGGTTTCTTCAAATTCCTGCTGAATGCGCTCCGGCGTGATCGACTTCATCAGCGCCGCTGTGTCTTCTGCATCCAGCACCTTGGTCTGCAATTCCCGCATGTGCCCATGCAGACGCAACACCGGCGGTTTGCCGACTGCCAGATGCAAGTCGGACGCGCCGCGGCGGATGGTCGTTTCCAGCAATCGATCGATCTGAATGGTTGATGACATAAATCCTCGTCTCTAATTCTTTGCCGACAGACAACAACGCAAAACTACTACTCCAAAAGCCCTTCCACCTGAGCCACCTTAATCACTTCTTCCGGCGTCGTCGTGCCATTCAGCACCTTCAGTTTGCCGTCCATGAGCAGCGACTTCATTCCGCCGGCCATCGCGGCTTTACGGATTTTGTTGGTCGGGGCGCGCTCGAACGCCAGCGTGCGGATTTCGTTGTTCATCTGCATCATTTCGAAGATGCCGATACGCCCGCGGAAGCCCAGGCCGTTGCAATGGTCGCAGCCGCGGGGTTTGAAAATCGGGCGATCGGCGATGTCCTTCTCGGTCAGGCCGATCAGACGCATGAACATCGGGTTCGGCTCGCGATCGGGGGCTTTGCACTTGGGGCAGAGGGCGCGGATCAGTCGCTGGGCCATCACCGCCTGGATCGAAGATGCCACGAGGAACGGCTTGACGCCCATATCGATCAGACGCGTGATCGCGCCCGGCGCATCGTTGGTGTGCAGCGTGCTGAACACCAGGTGACCCGTCAGAGCAGCCTGCACCGCCACTTCCGCCACTTCCTTGTCGCGAATTTCACCGACGAGAATGATGTTGGGTGCCTGACGCAACATTGCACGCAGAATGTTGGCAAATTTCAGCCCGATCGCCTCTCGCACCTGGCACTGGTTGATGCCCGCGAAGTTGTATTCCACCGGGTCTTCGGCCGTGATGATCTTGCGATCCGGGCGGTTCAGTTCGTTGAGCGCACCGTACAGCGTGGTGGTTTTGCCCGAACCGGTCGGCCCGGTCACCAGGAAAATACCGTTCGGGCGCTTGATGATCTTCTGGAAGGCTTTGTAGTCCTCTTCCTCAAATCCCATGTTCTGAATACCGATTTTGACGTTATCGGGACGCAGAATACGCAGCACGACCGATTCGCCGTGGTACGCGGGCAGCGTGCTGACGCGGAAATCGATGTTCCCCTTGTCGATCGTCATCTTGATACGCCCGTCCTGCGGCAGGCGCTTCTCGGCGATGTCGATGCCGGCCATGATCTTCAGTCGGCTGATCAGCGGGCCTTTCATGCGGACGGGGATGCGGTCGCGCTCCACGCATTCGCCGTCGATGCGGTAGCGAACGCGGACGCGGTCCTTCATCGGCTCGATGTGAATATCCGACGCTCGCGAGCGGACGGCTTCGCCGATCATGGCGGATACCAGCTTGATGATCGGGGCCTGCGTCGGGTCGTTCGCCGCCCCGCCGTCTTCGCCGGCCGCTAAGTCGATCGACTTGTCGATCGAGCGGTCGAGCGACCTGTCCATGGACTTATCGAGCGACTTATCCAGCGAGTCGCGCAGCCGGTCGATCGTGCGGTCCATCGTTTTATCGATGGTGCTGGTGGCGCTGGTGTTGAACAGTTCGTCCAGAATGTTCTTGATGCGCCCCTTGGGGGCCAGAACCGTGCGCACTTCCTTGTTCAGACGGAAGCGGAGGATGTCGAGCATTTCCAAGTCCAGCGGGTCGTGGATCGCCAACCGGATTTTGCCGCTTTCGATCCCCAGCGGGACGATGATGTACTTGCGCATCAGTTCGTCGGGCACGAGGTTGACGGCATTGGGCGCTACGCCGGACTTATCCAGATCGACGTACTCCATGTTGTGCTGCTGAGCGAGGGCTTTATAAACCTGTGCGTCGGAGGCGATTTTGAGATCGATCAAGGCTTCGCCGATGCGGAGGTTCTTGGTCTTGGCGTGCTCCAGGGCCTGCTGGATCTCTTTGGGCTTAAGTCCATATTCGACCAATATTTCGCCCAACTTCTTTTGGAGTCTAGCCATGGGTGCGTGTCCTGCTGTGCGTTGAGCCAAGGGGCGTCGGGAGGGAACAAGCGGTCTCACCACGTCGCGCTTCGGCATTTTAACGCCGATACGGTCGCGGGAACAAGGATTTTCTCAGCTAAATCGCCGCCGCGCTCCAAACCGTCGTCGCACGATCGCCAGCGACTGCCTAAGTTGCCAAATGTTAGGAGTCGCTAAAGGGCAAATCCACTGGCGGGTGATGCACAGCCAGCAGATCGGACTGCTCAGGCGATGCGCTCCCTCGCCCGGTACTCCGGGAGAGGGAAATACGCTGACGATGAATTTCTCTACGGCGTCCGCTGTTGCGATTGAAGTGTTAATCCGCCTCTTTGTGCCACGACGATATTTCCGACTGAGGAGCGAAAGGTGCGGTCAAAAATCCGCGCCATGTTTGGCGATTTACGCATTCGCCGATCTTGGGCTTGGCGCGGGACACCACATACATCAATCCAAAAAGAGGAATCAATCCAATCAAGCCGTGGACAATGCGAAACCCCCGTGACTTAGCTAGCAGACAGGTTCCCCAGACGGTTAGGAGATGACAAATCACCACTCCTCCAATTACGACCAACCCAGACGCGCGGTGAAAGAATGTCACGCCAACGCAGAGGAATATAAGCAAACTCCCGAAGCCCAAAGCAACGACGGCCATCCCCCATCGTTCAAAACGCCGCCGCTCTTCGGGGCTCGCCGGGATGATGGGATAGGAGATCACCGACTGGCCGAAGTTGCGACTTAATTCCTGATTCGTCGTTGCTATTCGAGAAGAGAACCAGTTGGTCAGTTCGTCGATAGTGCCGGGAGTTAAGAAAACTCTTCGTGGAATGAGTATTCCATCTCCTAATCGCAATCGGAGGAATATGCCGTTGGAATTACAAACGATAGATTCGAAATCGGCCCAAGCGAAACGTGTCGTTCGATTGCGCTTTACCAACTCAATGCCAGCCTCGTCCCACCGCACAATGAGTTTGGGGCTCGCGTTAAGCAACCCTCCCCGCACCAACGAATTGCGAAACAAGATTAGCCAGCCCAAAATGATCGGCACAACAACAATAATCAGCGACGGATTTAAATACTTTTCAGGCCATTTCTTCCAAGCTCCAAAGAGAACTATTGCCAAATTCAAAAAGAAGAAGAGCTTTATGTATCTCTGGATTCGGAGAGCTTTTTGTGATGGCTTTCGCGGCAACAAAAACTGGCTAGCGCTCCGGGCATCTTCGTATTTGTATGAAAACTTTACTTCAGACAGCATCTAGCCCCCGATCTCATGTAACTGTTTACCGTCCCGTCATGGATTTTAGATCGTGTCTGTGAGCAAGGCGATGTCTTTCCCCGCCCACTCGGCTTGCAGGAGGGTCTTGATCGTTTCCAGCACATCTCGGCCCTGTTGTTCGGCGGTGCGCATGACG
>JANMES010000008.1:0-17422 GCA_031377185.1 Phycisphaerae bacterium | reverse complement strand
TGATGTCGCTGCAATAGCCGCGGTAGAGAGCGCCGTAGTCGATCAGCAGGAAGGTATCGCGTTTGATGTCGATATCCCCCGGCCGATAGTGAGGCAGCGAGCTGGCCGGGCCGGTGGCGATGATCGGGTCGAAGCTGCTGTCGCTCGCGCCACGCTTGCGCATCTCAAACTGAAGCAGCCCGGCGACGTAGTTTTCCGTCCGCCCGGGCTTTAACTCCGGCTTGATCGTCAGCAGCGCCTCTTCGGCCACCCGGATCGCCTCGCGGATGATGCCGATCTCGACGTCGTCCTTGATCTTGCGGATGTTGACCATCAGGTCGTCCACCCCGACTAGTTCGATCGCAAGTTTTTTCTCCGCCAGCGTCTTGCGGAGCGATTCAACCTGCCCATACATCGTAAAATTGCTTTCAAAGCCGACTTTGGTCGATTTGAGCGACGTCAGGGCGGTGACCAGCGTGTCGGCCATCTTGCCGTCACGCATTACGGTTTTCAGCCACGGGCATTCAATCTGGGCCTGCTCGGTGTAGCGGAAATCAGTGACGAGCAGAAAATCGTCGGAGCTAAACACGCCGATCGAATCATGCCCGCTGAAATCCGAGAGATAAGCCAAGTCCGCCGGATGGGTGAGCAATAATGCGTCAATCCCCCGCGCCGCCAAGGCTTGGCGGACGGTCTGCTGACGGGCCAAGAGGTAAGGCTTAGCCGAACTGTTTTGAGAGGCCGGTGCGGTCATCGGGTAACGCAGGAAGGGTAATGGAATGCAGGATTTAGGTCAACGAAGGGAGTCTTTCGGATCGGTGCCTAACAAGCAATCCAGGCGTATTTTGCCGCAACAGAATCCGTAAACTTTGACCCAATTTGACAATCCTCCCCAGTATATTACAGTGATATTGATGTCATTGGCTTCGTTCAAGGGCGCGTATTGGTTTAACGGATACTTTTATCCGGCCGGTATAACTCTGTCCTGAGCCAGCCGACTTAATTCGGAATTTCCCAAAGCCTCAGGACACCCGTCCTGGGGCTTTTTTGTTGGTGGATGTAGGTCCGGCTTCGCCGGACGGAATGGATGTCCGGCCAAGCCGGACCTACAGGAGAGAGTCATGTACTGGCGAATCTTCAACGGAGGTGGGCTGTGATCGTTGTCATGAAACAGGGGTCGACGCAGAAGCAGATCGACCATGTCATCAACCTGGTGCGAGAAATGGGACTTAAAGAACACGTCATCGTCGGCGAGGAACGAACCGTCGTCGCGGTGATAGGGAACGATCGGTTTAAGGATAAGTCGGCGCTGGAGACCACCGATGGCGTGGACAGTGTTGTGCCGATCCTGCGGCCGTACAAGATGGCGTCGTCGGAAGTCAAGAAGGAGCGAACGGTCGTGAAGATCGGCGCCGCCGGCAGCATCGGCGGGAGTAAGATCGGCGTGATCGCGGGGCCCTGCTCGGTCGAGAGCAAGCAGGGGATTATCGAGATCGCCCACGCGATGAAGGAGGCCGGCGCGATCGGCCTGCGCGGCGGGGCGTTCAAGCCGCGAACGAGTCCGTACGCTTTCCAGGGCATGGGCGAAGATGGGCTTAAGCACCTGGCTGCCGCTCGGGATGCGACGGGGCTGGCGATCGTGACTGAAGTGATGGCCATCGAGCAGGTAGACATGGTTTGCGAGTACGCCGACGTGCTTCAGATCGGCGCGCGGAACATGCAGAACTTCAACCTGCTCAATAAGGTCGGCGAGGTCCGCAAGCCGGTGCTGCTCAAACGCGGCCTGAGCGCGACGCTGGAAGAATTTCTCCTCGCGGCCGAGTACATCATGGCCCGTGGGAATACGCAGGTGATCCTGTGCGAACGGGGCATCCGCACATTCGAGGATTACGTCCGCAATACGCTCCCGCTGGCGATCGTGCCGGAATTGCAGCGGCTATCGCACCTGCCGGTGGTCGTGGACCCGAGCCACGGCACGGGCAAATCACACCTGGTGCCCGCCATGTGCAAGGCTGCCGTCGCGGCGGGGACGGACGGGCTGATCGTCGAAACGCACATGGACCCGGAGCACGCGCTGACGGACGGGGCGCAATCGCTCACTCCGGCAGTGTTCAAGGAAATGATGGCGGCCACCCGCCGCGTGGCGCTGGCGGTGGATCGGGAAATGTAAGCCGCAGGCATGCGACACAGAGGCACCGAGACACAGAGTGAAGCGCAGAGAAATGCTTCTTTTGCTTTCTCTCTGTCCAAATCACGGTGTCTCTGTAGCGCATAGAATGGGATTAAATCAACGGTGTGAAATGGAACCGATACTGCTCGACATTCCGATGCCGATCGTGACTGAGCGCCTTGTGATCCGCGAGCCGCGCGTGGGTGAGGGGAAGATCGTGAACGACGCGGTGGCCGAGTCGTTTGCGGAGTTGCACGTGTGGATGCCTTGGGCGAAGACGATGCCGTCGGTGGACGACTCCGAAACTCACACCCGTGAGACCGCGGCGAAGTTCATCGCCCGCAAGGATTTCGGGCTGCGCATCTGGAGCCGCGATCAGACGAGATTCATCGGTTCGACCGGTCTTCACCCGAAAAGCTGGTCGCCGCGGGTGTTTGAGATCGGCTACTGGGTTCGAACGAGCGAGGCCGGGAAGGGGTATATTACCGAAGCGGTGAATGCCCTGACGGTCTACGGATTCACTGTGCTAAAGGCCGACCGCGTTTTCATCTGCTGCGACGATCTCAACTCCGCCAGCGCCCGCGTGGCGGAGAAGGCGGGGTTTCAGCTTGAAGGGATCATGCGGAATGATTCCGTCAACAACGACGGCCAATTGCGGTCGACACGGTTTTACGCACGAATTGCCGTCTGATGCGCTCCCTCTCCCGTCGTACCGGGCGAGGGGAATGGAGAGACAAACCTTCCGCATGCCTCCGGCGAAGGTTTCTGCTATCCTCCTCGCCGATTGAAAACGACCTTCCGTAACTTCCTCCGCTACATGGCGGGCCACGGGGCACTCGTGTTGGGCGCGATGCTGGCGATTGTTGCGGTGTCGTGGGTATTCATCGCGATGACCGACTTGGTCAGCGAAGGTAAGGCGGACCATATTGATCGTCGCGTGATCGGCTATCTGCGGCACCATCCGCAGCCGAAGTTGTTGATCAACATGGCCGAAGATATCACCGCGCTCGGCGGGCCGGGGTGTTGGTTGCTGGTGACGGGCATGATCGGCGGGTATTTGGTGCTGGCGCGCCGGCCGTTCATCGCGGCGTGGTTGTTTTGCACCATCGCCAGCGGGGCGGTGGTGACGATCTTTCTCAAGGGCACGATCGACCGCGTCCCGCCGGGGCATCCAGCGGGCACGCCTGAGATCGGTTATTACCCCAGCTATCCCAGCGGGCATTCGATGATGGCGGCGATGGTGTATCTCACGCTGGGGGCGATCATCGCGCAACTCGTGCCAGGCAAACTGGCGAAACTTTATGTGCTGATGATGGCAGTGACGGTGACCTTTCTCGTGGGCATCAGCCGGATATATTTATGCATCCACTGGCCGACCGATGTGCTGGCCGGTTGGGCGGCAGGGCTGGTGTGGGCGCTGCTGTGCTGGGTGATCACCGAGCGCGTGCGGCAGATTCGACAGAAACGCAAACTTCTCAATCAACGGATTTCAATATGAAAGTCGGAACGTACTACTATCCCGATCAATGGCCTCGCGAGCAGTGGGAACGCGATTTCGATCGCATGGCCGCGATGGGGATGAAGATCGTCCACATGGCCGAGTTTGCCTGGGGCACGATCGAGCCGCGCGAAGGCAGCTATCAGTTGGATTGGCTGGCCGACTGCGTGGAGATGGCCGCCAAGCGGAAGCTAGATGTCATCCTCTGTACCCCGACGGCCGTCCTGCCGGTGTGGATGGTGGACAAGCACCCGGACATCCTCATCACCGGGCATCGGTTCGGCGGGCGACGCCACGGTAATCATCTTCATCCAGCGCTACAGGATTATTCGCTCAAGGTCACGCAGGTGATGGTAGATCGATTCGGCGATCATCCGTCGGTCATCGGCTGGCAGATTGATAATGAACTGGGCGCTGATTTCGATCAAAGCCCGATCACGCATCAGGCGTTCCGCGATTGGCTGAAAGGCAAGTACCTAACCATCGCACGGCTGAATGAAGCCTGGGGTACGATGTTCTGGAACACGTTCTACACCGACTGGAACCAGATTCTTTTCAGCGAAAGTCGCGACCCGAAATACGGCAATCCGCATCAAGTTCAGGATTCGTCGCGATTCTGGTCGTGGAGTTTCGCGCAGTATGTGAAACTGCAGGCCGACGTGCTGAAGCCCAAAATCGGCAAGCGGTGGATCACGACCAATTTCGTGACGCTGGCCAAGGACTGCGATCCGGCCGACATGATCGATTCGCTGTCGCTGTTTTCCTGGGACGCCTACCCGGCCGGCGGGTATGAGCGAAATCCGAAGGATGAGCAATTCCGCATCTCAGGACATGGGATGATGGGCCTGAACCACGACCACATGGCCAGTTTCACCGGTCGATGGGCGCTGATGGAACTGCAGCCGGGCACGATCAACTGGAGCGGCGTTCCGTTGCTGGTGTATCCGGGCGCGATCCGGCTTTGGATCTGGACGGCGTTTGCCCACGGTGCCGAATTCGTCACCACCTACCGCTTCCGCCAGCCGCGTTTCGGCCGCGAGCAGTTTCATCACGGCTTGGTCCTGCCGGATGGCGTCACGCCATCGCCGGGTGGGCGTGAGTTCTCGCAGGCATCGACCGAAGTACAGCGTCTGGACATCGCCAAGGCTACCCCAGCCAACAAGAAGATCGACAGCGACCGCACCGTCGGCCTGATGATGGATTTCGATCAGTACTGGGCGGTGGTAATTCAGCCGCAAGTGTCGCGGTGGACGTTTGCCGACTACATGCTCAAGTGGTACAGCGCCATCGCCCGCCTGGGGCTGAACGTGCGAATCGTGAATCCGCACCGCGAATGGCCGGCGGATTTGAAGATGCTGATCGCGCCGGCGATCCAGTTGATGGATGACAAGCTGGCCAAGCGGTTTGAGGATTACGCCTCAGCCGGCGGGAATCTGGTGCTGACCTGCCGCACCGGCTTGATGAACCGCGATGGCCATTTCTGGGAAGGCCCGACGGCCGCCCCGATCGTGCCGCTCATCGGGGCAAGCATCGAGGCGTACGACAGCCTACCCGAAGGTGCGAACGGTCACGTCGAGATCATCGACGGCGGAAAACACGCATGGAATATCTGGGGTGATCTACTTTACGCCGCCGAGGACACCAAGGTGCTCGCCAAGTACACCGACATGTTCTACGCCGGCGCCGTCGCGGCCACCCAGCGAAAGGTTGGCCAAGGTACGGTGACGTACAGTGGGGTCAATGCGGACTACTCGTATCACAATGCGTTTATGGAAAAACTGGCCAAGCAATTCAAACTTACCACGACGGCGTTGCCGGATCGGATGTACGTGTACCAGCGAGGCGCTTACACGATCTGCCTCAACTACAACGAAAAACCGATGCCCGCCCCCGCACCCAAAGGCGCGAAATTTGTGGTCGGCTCAGCCAAGATCGAGCCCGCGGGTGTTGCGGTTTGGGAATAGGGTTTTTGATCTGCCCCGCAGGGTGGGGGAGCAAAATCTTACGCCGCCGACTTGGCACCTTCTTTTTCCCGCGTCAGCAGTGATACCACCACCAGCACGAGAAACCCGAGCGGCACGGTCAAGATCGCCGGCTGGCTGAAGGGCACATAGCCCGCGCTGTCCTTCATGCCGTACACGTACTGACACGCTTCTTTGCTAAGCAGCAGCCAAAACAGTGAACTAAGCGTTCCGACGACAATGGCTGAGATCATTCCCTTGCGGCTCGTGCCGGCCCAGAAGAGGAGCATGACGATCGCGGGCAAGTTGGCGCTCGCTGCGACGTTAAACGCCCAGCCGACAAGGAAGCTGACGTTCAATTCACGGAATAGGATTCCAAGCAAGATAGCAATGATGCCAACGCCCAGAGATGCCCACTTGGCCGCTCCGACCTTGGCATGGTCGGCCAGTTTGTGGCCCATGACTGATTCGATGATGTCATGGGCTACAGCGCCGGCAGCGGCCAAGATCAGGCCGCTGACCGTGCCGAGTACGGTAGTGAATGCGATCGCCGTAATCAGAGCGAAGGGAATGTCGCCAAAAGTCTGCGCTAGGTTGGGCGCGGCGCTGTTGCTGTCAAAATTCAAACTTCCACTGACCATCGCACCCAATCCAATGTAAAGGGTGAGGATGTAAAAGAATCCGATCGCTGCGATGCCCAGCACCGTGCTCTTGCGGGCGGCGTTGGCGTCTTTGACGGTGTAGTAGCGGATCAGAATGTGCGGCAGCGATGCCGTGCCGCAGAACAGTGCGAGCATCAGGGAGACAAAATCGAGTTTTTTCAACAGTTCCGTAGAGCGAATGCCGGAGAAATATCCACCTGGGATGAGCAGATCTTTTCCTTTGACTACTTGGCCGGTCCATTCAGCTTTCTTGGGGTCCTTTTTCCACTTTACGATATCGGCATCGCCGACTTCCTTGATGAACTGGAACGGCCCAAGCGAGCCGGTTGTTTTTTCAGTGCTGGCGACATCGATGACCTGCCTCGCGGGAGGTTCCGCGTACGTGGTGAGCGTGCCCGTAGAGGCCGACACCGCACTGCCCTGTGCATTGACTTTCACGCCGCGAGCCAGGATCGCGATCACCAGCATCGCGCAAAACGCCACCAGCAACGAGCCTTTGATGAATTGAACGTACGTTGTACTCACCATACCGGCCGTCACCACGATCACCATCACGACACCGCCGACGACAACCACGCCGATTGCGTGATTAATGTCGATCCCGTGCCAAATGTTCTCAGGCAGTTTCAGGAGTGCTTTGAGCAGTGCTCCAGCGCCTACCATCTGCGGTATGAGATAGAAGATCGACACCACCAGCGTGCTGAATGCCGCCGCCAGTTTGATGCCTTTGCTGTTAAAGCGTGCGTCCAATGCGTCTGCGAACGTGTATTTGCCCATCCGCTTGATCGGCTCGGCAATGACAAACAGCGCCACTACCCAGCCGGCCAGGAAGCCGATGGAGTACAGGAATCCATCAAATCCGTAAAATGCGACCAGCCCGCAGATGCCTAAAAATGATGCTGCCGACAGATAATCGCCGGCGAAGGCAATTCCGTTGACGAACCAACCAATTTCACCGTGTGCTGCGAAGTAGCCGCTGGCGCTTTTGGCTTTTCGGGCAAGATAAAAGCTCATCGTCAGCACAGCGCCGACGAAAAAGAGAAAGATCACGATCGCCATGGTGGAGATATGAGCGGGCATAAGGTCTCAGAATGAAGGACTTGGGAACAAGAAAATGACCGGCCGAGAAAATTCGCGGATTACTTCTTGCAAAGCATCAAAAACCCGCTGGCCAGCACAAACGCGCCTCCGATCAGGGCGAACCCGTACCAGATCGCGATGTTGACCCCGCCGATCCAGGGCTTGCTCATCAGGTCGAGTCGGAAGGTGCATAAAACGACGAATGTGGCGTAAATCGCCAGATAAACGAGAAAAAACAACATTCCCAACCGGGCGTTGTAGCGGATGACGGCCCGATCCTCGGTGGGCGGCAGACCGGTCGGCGGCTTAGAAGGCTCCATTCAGTGGCTCCATTTCGATTTGTGGAACACGATGTAACAAATCGACAGCAAACTTGCAAAATCGATCTTAACACATCATGGCAGGGGATGACGACAATGTTATACTTCGTGAATTAGTTCACTTTTGTCAACGCTTGGAGGAACGCGACCATGTCTGATGTCAGTACCGGAATTTCGTCGACCATGCAGGAGACCCGTTTGTTTCCGCCCGTACCGGCTTTCAGCGAGAAAGCCTGGATCAAAACCCGGGCCGAGTATGACAAACTCTATCGTGAATCGATCGACAGTCCAGACACGTTCTGGGCACGGATCGCTCAGGAGCTCCACTGGTTCAAAAAATGGGACAAGGTGCTCGACTGGCAATCCCCGTTCGCCAAGTGGTTTGTCGGCGGGAAGACGAACCTGAGCTACAACTGTCTCGATCGCCAGATCGCCGCCGGCAAGGGCGATAAGGTTGCGATTCTGTTCGAGGGCGAGCCGATCAAAGACGGCAAGCACGAAGTCCGCAAGTATACCTACAGCCAACTGCGTGACGAAGTCTGCAAGCTTGCTAACGGCCTGAAGAACCTGGGCGTGAAGAAGGGCGATCGCATCACGATCTATCTTCCCATGATCGCCGAGGCGACGATCGCGATGCTGGCCTGCGCTCGGCTCGGTGCGCCGCACAGCGTGATCTTCGGCGGGTTCAGCAGCCAGGCGATCGCCGATCGCGTGGAAGATGCCCAATCGCATTACCTGATCACCGCCGACGGCGGGTATCGCCGGGGCACGACCGTGCCGCTCAAGAAAAACGTTGATGATGCGCTGACCAAAACCTCGCTGATCAAAAAGGTCGTGTTGCTCAAACGCACCGGCGAGCAGGTGAACGTCGTCGCCGACCGCGATGTGTGGTGGAGCGACGTCATCGCCGGCCAAAGCACCGATTGCCCGGCCGAGCCGATGGACGCCGAAGACCCGCTGTTCATCCTCTACACCTCCGGCAGCACCGGGAAGCCCAAGGGTATCTTGCACACGACCGGCGGGTACATGGTGGGCACGTACATCACCAGCAAGTACGTTTTCGATCTGAAAGACGGCGACACCTACTTCTGCACCGCCGACGTGGGTTGGATCACCGGGCACAGCTATATCACCTACGGGCCTCTGAATAACGGCGCGACGGTGCTAATGTACGAAGGGGCCCCGAATTACCCCGATTTCAGCCGATTCTGGGACATCATCGAGCGCCACAAGGTAACGGTGTTCTACACCGCCCCGACCGCCATTCGCGCGTTCATGCGGGCCGGGCGGGAGTTTGTCGACAAGCACAATCTCTCGTCGTTGCGGCTGCTTGGCAGCGTGGGTGAGCCGATCAATCCCGAAGCGTGGATGTGGTACTACGAAGTCATTGGCCATAAGAAGTGCCCGATCGTCGATACGTGGTGGCAGACGGAAACGGGCATGATCATGATCACGCCGCTCCCGGGCGTCACGCCGCTCAAACCCGGTACGGCCACGCTGCCGTTCTTCGGCGTGGATGCCGCTATCGTTGATAAATCTGGCAAGGAACTCGGCCCGAACCAAGGCGGCCTGCTGGTCGTCCGCAAACCTTGGCCGGCGATGTTGCGCGGGATATTTAACGATCCCGAGCGCTACGCCAAGCAGTACTGGTCGGACGTGCCGGGCATGTACTTCACCGGTGACGGGGCGCGTCGCGATGAGAACGGCTACTTCTGGATCATGGGCCGAATCGACGACGTGATTAACGTTTCCGGGCACCGCCTGGGGACGGCGGAAGTCGAAAGCGCGCTGGTCGCTCACGCCTCCGTCGCCGAGGCTGCGTGCGTCGGCATGCCGCACGAACTCAAGGGCCAGGGGCTGGCCGCGTTTGTCGTTTTGCGCAACGGCATGACGCCGACGGAAGACCTCAAGAAGGAACTGGTCAACAAAGTGGCCAAGCAGATCGGATCGTTTGCCAAGCCGGACCAGATCCGGTTTACCGAGGCATTGCCCAAAACCCGCAGCGGCAAGATCATGCGTCGGCTGCTCAAGGAAATCGCCTCGGGGAACGAGGTCAAAGGCGACACCACGTCGTTGGAAGACTTCTCCGTTCTGGCCAAATTGAAGGAACAGGACGAGGGATAACGGATATTTGCAATTTGCGATTTGAAATTGAAAATATGGCATGAGTGGTGATGGTACGACTTCAGTAGGAATTTTTAGACGATCGCAAATTGCAGATTGCAAATTGCAAATCTTTGGAATTTCATGAAATATAAGTCGATTCTATTGTTCGGGGCGCCGGGTAGCGGCAAGGGCACACAGGGGAAGATTCTGGGCTCCGTGCCGGGTTTCTATCACAGTTCGACCGGCGACATTTTCCGTTCGCTCGATCTGCAGAGCGAGATGGGCCGCATCTTCTGGGAATACGCCGGCCGCGGTCAGCTCGTGCCCGATGAATTCACCATCAAGGTGTGGAAACAGTTCATCAAGGGGATGGAACTGGTTAACAAGTTCCATCCGGAGACCGAAATCCTCGTTCTCGATGGCTTGCCCCGCAACGTCAACCAGGCTCGACTGCTCGAAGACACCATCGAGGTGCTGAAGGTCGTTCACCTGGTAGCCGACAACGCGAAGATGGTGGAGCGGCTTCGCCGTCGGGCGCTCAAGGAAAACCGATTCGATGATGCGAACGACAAGGTGATCCAACGTCGGCTCGAAGTGTATGAAAGCGACACCCGCCCGCTGCTGAGTTTCTATCCGCCGGAGAAGATCGTCCGGATCGAGGCGATGCAGTCGCAAATCCGCGTGCTGAGCGAGTTGGTCAAGCTTCTCGTTCCGCTGAAGGAAGCGATCGAGCACGACGCATAGAGTATCGATCCCATGATGCGTGTCGTGAGACAACCAATTCTATTTTTGAACCATGACTGGGCTTGTCACTTCAGTGGCAGGCCCGTCTTATTGAACCTCATCGAGAAGTGATCGAAGCAAAATTTGGTGAAACTTCGTCGAACCCGGCGCATTTTAGTTGCAGAAAGGCGTTTTCGACCGATCCGAACGAAAACGCAGGAAAGCGGCGGAAAACACAACTATCGCTGACGGTCTCGCCGGACCCGTCAGTGAACAAAGAGGGCCCTCGATCGGTTCGAGGGCCCTTGTTCCGTTAATGCAGAATGATGAATGAGTTGTCTTCACTCTGCATTCATCTTTCATCCTTCTGCATTACGTATCACGCTCGGCTGAGGTATTCGCCGGTTTCGGTGTTGATGCGGATAGTTTCACCGGTCACGATGAACCCCGGCACGCGGGTGGTCAGGCCCGTTTCCAGCGTCGCTTCCTTGAGTTGGTTGGTGGCCGTCGCGCCTTTGATGACCGGCGGGGTGTCGGTGATCTTCAAATCAACCGTTTTGGGAAGTTCGTAGCTCACCACTTTGCCTTCGTGGAACATCGCCTGAAGCTCGGTGTTGGGCTTGAGGTACAGGATGTCATTGCCGAAGACTTCCTTCGGGATGGTGTTCTGGTCGAAGGTTTCCAAGTCCATCAGCACATGACCTTCGTTGTCGCTGTAAAGATATTCCACCTTGCGGCTGTCGAGGTTCGTGGTCTGGATGTCGTCGGTCGCTCCCACTCGCTTATCCTGGATCGTGCCCTTGGCCACGTCGCGCAGTTTGAACTGTACCTTGGCCCGCAGGTTGCCGGGGGTGTTATGGTCGGCCCCGGTGACGACAAACAGCTTGCCGTCGATAATCACGGCGGTGCCTTTACGAATTTCGCTCGCTCGCATGGTTCATCCTTTTCGTTGACTCACTTCGTTGAGTCGGGCAACTCTACAAGAGGCCGATAAATACGTCAAATCGAGATGGCATAAACCGTGTAAAATGCACCGAACAGTTGGTCAACATGATTCAAAGTCGGTCCGATGTAAACCTTCCTCGGACCAAGTAGTAAGTGGAAGCAAATACGGGAATGTAGCTGCCGTAAAAAGCTGCAAAATGTGAAATGGAGAATCTTTGGATTGCCTCCAAGAGCATGTACCAACTTAAGAGAGGACTAAGGCTCAACACAATCACTGCATGCCCGTCAAAATTACGCCACTGTCGAGGTGTAGGTGGTTCCACCACTAGGATCGCGACGAGCATCGCGTAGGTCGCAATCCAGTGAGAAGTAATGATGGCGTAGAACATTCTCATTTTGGCATTGTAACCGAACTCTCTGCCTTGCCGGCAATCAACGTCAGCAATACCATACCCTTCCGACTTTTATCCGGAGAAACCAACATGGATCGCCCCCGCAGTAGTATCGTCAACGATGGAAAAAATCGCGCCCCGCAGCGTGCCTTCTACAAGGCCATGGGCCTGACCGACGAAGACATCGCCAAGCCTTGGGTGGGCGTCGCAAGTACATGGAACGAAGCCACGCCGTGCAATCTCACGCTCGACCGCCAGGCGAAGGCGGCCAAGGACGGCGTGAAAGAGGCCGGCGGGACGCCGCGCGAGTTTGTGACGATCGCCGTCTCCGACGGTATCGCGATGGGGCACGAGGGGATGCGGGCCTCGCTGATTTCGCGCGAGGTGATCGCCGACTCGATCGAACTGATGGTTCACGCCCACGGGTATGACGCGCTGGTCGGCCTGGCGGGTTGCGATAAGTCGCTGCCGGGCACGCTGATGGCGATGGCTCGGCTGAACATCCCCAGCGTCTTCCTGTACGGTGGCACGATCATGCCGGGCAAGTTCCAGGGACGCGACGTGACGATCGTCGACGTGTACGAAGGCGTGGGCGCCAACGCCGCCGGCAAGATGAGCGACGCCGATCTCTACAATCTTGAATGTGTCGCCTGCCCGACGGCCGGCAGTTGCGGCGGGCAGTTCACCGCCAACACCATGGCATGCGTGGCTGAAGCGATCGGCCTGGCGCTGCCGGGCTCGGGCTCCATTCCCGCTGTCGATGTCAGCCGCGACGGCTACGCCGCCAAGAGCGGGCGCGCGGTACTCAACCTGCTCGAGAAGAAAATCACCAGCCGCGACATCCTCACGCCCAAGGCGTTCGAGAACGCGATCGCGATCGCCGCGTGTACCGGCGGATCGACCAACATCTTCCTCCACCTGCCCGCTATCGCGCACGAAGCGGGGATGAAGCTGACGCTGGCCGACATCGATAAAATCTGCCACCGCACACCGCACTTCGTCGACCTCATGCCCGGCGGCAAGTACACCGCGTTTGACGTATACAAGGTTGGCGGTATCCAGGCGATTATGAAAACCCTGCTGGAAGCCGGCCTGATCCACGGCGACTGCATGACTGTCACCGGCAAGACGCACGCTGAAAATCTGAAGGACATCCCGCTCCCCGGTCGAGAGCAGGACGTGATCCTCGATCCGAAGAACCCGATCCGCCCGACCGGCGGGCTGAAGATGCTCAAGGGCAACCTCGCGCCCGACGGCTGCGTGATCAAAGTCGCCGGCCTGAAGAAGCTCCAGCACCGCGGCCCGGCCGTCTGCTTCAACAGCGAAGAAGAGTGCATGGCCGCCGTGCAGCAGCAGAAGATCAAGAAGGGCGACGTCGTCATCATCCGCTACGAAGGCCCCAAGGGCGGCCCCGGCATGCGTGAGATGCTCGCTGTTACCGCCGCCATCGTCGGCCAAGGTCACGGCTACGACGTCTGCCTCATCACCGACGGCCGCTTCAGCGGCGGCACGCGTGGCCTCTGCATCGGCCATGTCGGCCCCGAAGCCTTCAACGGCGGGCCGATCGGGTTGCTGCAGGATGGGGATATCGTCGTGGTGGACGCCGACAAGGGGACGATTGACGTCGACCTCTCCGACGCGGAACTGGCCAAGCGTCGCGCGACCTTCAAGCCGATCGCACCGCGGTACACGTATGGGGCGCTAGCGAAATATGCCGCCCATGTGCGACCGGCGTGCGAGGGAGCGGTGACTTATTGAGAGGTTTTGATTTAGCCGGCGACTCTGATTGGCCCAAACAAAATCGAGATTACGGAATAAACAAAGAGCAACGCTAGTAGCACCACCCCTGTGAGGATAACGAACGGGAAGAGATGCTCAAGAAGCTCGAAGCGGACCCACTTGCGCCCGAGCTGTTGGGCCGGATCAGGGCCAGAATATTCTAAAATGGTTTTGCGTCGTTTCATTGGCTGCGGCCCACTTAACAACGTCAAAGCGTTCCCGTCGGCTGGGTCGCTGGTTGCGTGGCGGGCTTGAAGCCCTCGTCCTTCATCTTTTGCCGGATCTTTTCGATCTCCGCCTGCTTCTTGTAGTTCAGATAGTCCCGCACGTCTGGCGGAACGCTGGAAGAAAAGATGAACAGTTGCATGCCGTCCAGCGGGATGCTGCCGATGATCGGGTCGCGGCCGCCGGCGGCGGGGGTGTCGGCGGATTGGTTCCAGATGTACACGCCTTTTTCGTTCACCACGTAGCCCAGTCCCGTGAAGCCGGAGATGTTTTCCATCGCCTGGCGGACGCTGGCGTTATCCAGCAGCAGGTTGACCTTGCGGAAGTCGGCCGGGATCTTCTGCACCGCGCCGGGCTGGATCGTGAACTCCACACCGGCCGCCTGCGAAAGCTCTGTCAGCACCTGGCTGATGTCCACGCCGCTGTAGCGAAGGGTGACGGTCTTCGATAGCTGGTTGCGGATCTGATCTTCCTTCGGCACGATCACGATGCTTTTGCCCCAAGGGTACCACGTCACCCGCGTGTTGTTCGACAGCGCCTCCAGCGCATCAGCCAGCGTCGAGTTGCGGCTGACAAATACCGGCTGATCCTGCAGCACGGTATCGCCGCTGCGATACTCGATCGCCAGCCCCTTCGGGTCGATCTCCTGCAACTTCGCATCGACGGCGGCGACAAGCTGCTTCACTGTCGGGCGATCGGTGGTGAAGCTGATCTGCGTGGTGGTCATCAGGTCGAGAGCGCGGAGTTCACCGACGGTCGCCCGGCGACCCAGCCGCCGGAGCGGCGGGGTGGGCTTCAACTCGACGTACTGATCCTTCACTTCAAACGTCAGCCCGAGCTTTTGCGTGATCCCCGTGAGTGCCTGGCGCAGGGTTTGATTCTCGATCTTGGCGGTGAGGTTGGTCTGCTCGCCCCAAGGCAGCAGATCCCACACGGCCGCCTCTGCCTGAATGCGAACGCCGGTGGTGTCGCCGATCTTGTCCATCGCCTTGGGCAACGGGCCGGCGAGGTCGAGCTTCACTTGCTTGTCGAGCGCTTCGCTCATCAGGGCGGACAGATTCTGCGCAAAACAGGGAGCGGCAAAAAACAAAATGAACAGTGGGATTCGAGAGGAATATCGCATGGCCAATTTCTCAAAAAGAATCGACCACAGATGAACACAGATAAACCCAGATAGAAAGCCAATTCCTTTTTATCTGTGTGCATCTGTGTTCATCTGTGGTTGAAATCAGTACGGCAACGTTCGCTCATCTTGCCGAGCGATGACGCCGCTGGCAATAACCACGCGGCTGGGGCGCTCGATTAGGTCGGCGTAGTGGTAACTGACGCTCATCACCGCCTGGCCGTTGGCCGGCCCGATTTCGATCTGCGAGACGGCGGGTGCGGCGGCGACTTCGATCGCCGGGCCGGTGATCTGCGCGATCGCCGGCGGGGCGATCGGGCCCGTGGCAGTCTGCTGCAACGCGAACCATCCGCTGATTCCCACCGCCAGCAGCACGGCTGCGGCCATCGCGGAATGGAGCGGGGTGATGAAGCCGATCCGCATGCGGGATTGCGAGGCTTCGTCGATCTGCGCACTTATGTCCTCGGCCAACCCGTCCCAGTTGATCGCGTCGGCAGGCTGGGCTTTGAGCACCAAGTCGAGCTTGCGATACTCATCGAGCAGGACCATCGTCTGCGGGTTCTTGGCGAGCGTGTCAAAAAACGCCGCCGCCTCGTCGACCGGCAGCGAGCCGTCGAGGTATTGCGTCAGGCGAAATTCGAAGGTCTCGTCGATCATGGTTTAGTGCTGAGCTCTGGGTGCTGAGTGCTGAGTAGATGCATTAACTCAGCACTCAGAACTCAGCACTTCTCAAAGATGTTCCTTCAAAAGTTCCTTCAACTTCTTCCGTCCCTGAAACACATGCCACTTCACCGCTTCCACGCTGCAGCCTAGCGCCTCGGCCACTTCCTTTTGCGGCATTTCTTCGATCGTGAACATCAGGATCGCATTCCTCTGTTTCTCGGGCAACTGCTGCAAAGCCTGTTGCAGCTTGGCGCCCATCTCGCGGCTCTGAAGCGTCCGCAACGGGTTGTCGCTTGCGATTCCCAAGCCTAAGGCTGAGCCGTGAGCGTTTTCATCACTTCCCAAGGTTTCATCCAACGACAACTGCTGTCTCGTCTTTCGACTTCTGCGGTAGTTGAGCGACAGGTTGCTCACGATCCGCATCAGCCAGCCCGCGAAGGCGCCGGGCTTCTGCAAGGTGCTGAGTCCCTTGAAGGCCTTGAGATACGCGTCCTGCGTCACCTCCAGCGCGTCGTTGGTGTTGCCCAGCAGCCGGTACGATACGGCGACCGATTGTCGCTGGTATCGCAGGATGAGCACGTCGAAGGCTTTGCGATCGCCAGCGAGGGTCTTGGCGACCAAATCCGCATCGGCCGGGACGTTGGCGTCGCCGGGCGGGGTCGGATTGGGTGCCTGCTCATCCATACGTCAGACACTCTAACAGGCTTGGGGTTAGAGAAAAAAACAGGTCTTTGAATCGTTCGATATGTGATTAAGTCTATCTATATCAATAAGTTATGACAATTATCCGTCCGCTTTATTATTAGCGTTCGCTAATTTAGCGAACTTTGCCCAGCAGATCCTGGCAATATTTGCTGCAGGCGTCTGCGATCTGAGCGGGCGTTCCGGATTTGTGCTCGTTGATCCGCCGGACGAACGCGGTGCCCACGATCGCGCCGTCGGCGGCGCCTTCGAGCTGCTTCACATGGTCGGCGGTGTTAATGCCAAAACCAACGCAGATCGGCGTTTTGGTCAGCGACTTCAGCGTCGCCAGGTTCGTCGCCAAGTCGGCCGGCAGCGATTTTCTCTCGCCCGTAATGCCCGCCACCGAAAGGTAATACACAAACCCGCTGCTCAGCGTTGCAATCTCGCTGCGGCGATCCGCCGACGTGCTGGGAGCCACAAGCAACACCGTATCGAGCCCGCCGGAGCGGATCAGCTTGCAGATCTTCTGTGCCTCGGGCGGCGGCAGGTCGGGAATGATCAACCCGTCGAAACCTGCGGTTTTGGCGTCGGCAATGAATTTTTCCACGCCATAGCGGAACACGATGCTGTAGCTGAGCATCGCCACCAGCGGGATCGACACCTTCGGCCGAATCTTGGCGATCAGTGCGAACACATCCGCCACCTTGATCTTGTTCTCCAGCGCCTCGGTAAACGCCGCCTGAATGACCGGCCCGTCGGCGATCGGGTCGGAGAAGGGCACGCCGATCTCGATCAGGTTTGCCCCGCCGGCTTCGAGGGCGGGCAGAATTGCTTCGGTCGCCGCTAGCGACGGATAACCGGCCGGTACGAAGGGCATCAGCGCGATCTGCTTCTTGGCCCGGAGTGTCTCAAACGTTTGTGCGATGGAAAAGCGTGGCATAGCGGGGCGATGATAAGGGAGGCGCGAAACCTTTGAAAGTAACTCTCTCCCTCTCCCCAGCGGGGGGAGGGCCGGGGTGTGGGGGGTAACGCGAAATTTTCGGTTTGCTCGGTGTTCGAACGAACGCAACCAAAAAAATTTATGCAACCCAAACCCGCCACACACGTCGCGG
>JANMES010000162.1:0-12712 GCA_031377185.1 Phycisphaerae bacterium | reverse complement strand
GGATGTCGGTCTCGGCCGGGACGGAGGCGTTTTGGGCCATGACCTTGATATGATGACTCGCACATGAAAGTCATGGCGAACGGGGAAGTTCAATTGATCGCGCGGCGTGCGTCATGTCGCTCCTGTTTCTCCTGTGCTTCGTCGGAGTGATGGGTTGTGACAAAAGTACCCCGGTCGCGGCAACGCAGCCCGTTGCGACGTCCCAGCCTGCCACGCAGTCAGGGCCGGCGACGCTCGTGATCGGCGGGGAGCCCAGCGAGTTTGCGTTCACCCAACTCACGGTGTCCCGCGAGGCGGGGGCGATCCACCTGATCCTGATCGGCAAAGACCGACCGGCCGATCCGCAATCCAGCTTCTATTTCGATCTCACGCTCGACGGAGACGATCCCGAGGCGATCGCCGGGCAATCGTGGGCGTTCAAGTCGACGGAGTTTACGCCGACCGATGCGTCGGTGGGCATTTTCCTCGCCGGCGGGGCGATCAAGCTCGTGCCGGATGCGTTCACGCTGACGTTCGGCGGGGATTATCCGAATCTCACCGTCACCCTCACCGGCGAATTCCTCCGCGATGGCGACGAGGTTAAACGCATCAAGGCCAGCGGAACGTTCGATGTCGTGGGGCGAGAGAAATGATCCGGCTCCCTCGCCCGGTACGCCGGGAGAGGGCTGGGGTGAGGGTTCTTGTCCCAGAATCAAAAAGTCCACGAATAACACGAATCTACACGAATGAAAGAATTCAATTCGTGTAGATTCGTGTTATTCGTGGACGATCTTTGCCAGCGAAACAGAACCCTCACCCTGCCCTCTCCCGGAGTACCGGGCGAGGGTTCGATCACACGCCTGTCGACGCCGGCGACGGCGATACCGGCGACGTGATCGGCGGGACGGCCGCGTCGGTGGCTGTCTTGGGCGCTGCCACCTTGCCGTACGTGCGGGCACGCGGCGTGACCAGGCTCGTATCGACCGGCTCGTAGCTGATCGTCGAGCTGTTCTTGCCTGCGTCGTACGTGGCGATCGTGGTCTTGAGGAACTCGCTGTCCAGACGCTCCGGGAATTCCGGCTTGTAGTGAGCGCCGCGGCTTTCGTTCCGCTGCAGCGCCGCCTTCACGGTCGCCTCGGCCAGCAGGATCATGTCGCGCGTGGCTCTTGCGAAGCTCAGGTTCTGATTGCTCCACATGCCTGTGTCAGACAACTGCACGTGGGAGTAGCGTTCCTTCCATTCCTGGGCCTTTTCCAGCGTCTTCTGCAGATCGGCATTGCGGCGGACGACGGTGCAGTTGGCGGTCATCCACTTGCCCATCTCCTGCCACAGCAGGTACGGGTTCTCGGTGCCCTTGTTGCTGACGAGCCACTTCTGGCGGTCATTTTCCTGCGTGACGATCGATTCAAACGCCGATTCCGGAACATCCGCCGCAGCCGTGCTGGCGTTTTCGATGTAGTTCTTGATGCACGTTCCGCCGAACAGGCCGTCGAAGATGCAACTGAGCAGGCTGTTGGCGCCCAAGCGGTTGGCCCCGTGGTAGGCGAAGGAGGCTTCGCCCATCGGATACAGGCCGGGGATGTTGCTCATCATGTTGTTCGGGTCGCCGAACTTCAGGCCGCCGGTCTTTTCGTCCTTGGTGAAGCCTGCCCACAGGCCGCCCATGCTGTAGTGAACGGCGGGGAATATCTTCATCGGCTCGTCCAGCGGATCAGTGCCGACGAACTTCTCGTAGATTTCGAGGATGCCTTCGAGCTTATTCAGGATCGCCTCGCGGCCGATGCGTTTGACTTCATCGCCGAGGTCGAGGTAGACCATGTTCCCGCCGCCTACGCCTAAATGATCGTCATTGCAGACGGAGAAGATTTCGCGGGTCGCGATATCGCGCGGCACGATGTTGCCGTACTTGGGGTAGCGCTCTTCGAGGAAGTAGTAGCGTTCGGCCTCGGGGATGCTGTTCGGAGGGCGCTTGTCACCGGGGGCGCGGGGCACCCACACTCGCCCGCCTTCCCCGCGGGCGGATTCGCTGATCAGGCGGCACTTGTCTTCGCCGGGGATGGCGGTGGGGTGTACCTGGATCATTTCCGGGTTGGCGTACTTCGCACCCGCCTGCCAGCATCGTGCGGCTGCACCGCCGGTGCAGATGACGCTCATCGTGCTTTTGCCGAAGACCAGCCCGTTGCCGCCGGTCGCCATCACCACCGCGTCGCCGCGGAAGGCCTTGATCTGCATCGTGCGCATGTCCTGTGCGACGATGCCCACGCACGCGCCGTTGTGGATCACCGGCCAAAGGAATTCCCAGAATTCGTACTTGGTGACGTAACCTTCTGCCTCCCAGCGGCGGGTCTGCTCATCGAGGGCGTAAAGAAGCTGCTGGCCGGTGGTTGCGCCGGCGTAGAAGGTTCGCTTGAAGAGCGATCCGCCGAACAGGCGAAGTGCACGCTGGCCTTCCGGCGTGCGGTTGAAGGGCACGCCCATGCGATCGAGCAGGTCGATGATCTTGGGGGCCCAGTTAGCCATTTCATGCACGGGCGGCTGATCGGCGAGGAAATCCCCGCCGAGCACGGATTCATCAAAGTGAACCCATTCGCTGTAACCCTGCTGTCGGGCGATCTCATTACAGGCGTTGATCCCGCCTTGCGCGCAAACCGAGTGCGAGCGTTTAACGGGCACCATCGAAATCAGATCAACATGTACGCCGTGCTCAGCGAGCTTGATCGCGGCGGAAAGTCCCGCCAAACCCCCGCCGACCACGATAACGCTTTTTTTAGATGCAGCAGCCATAGTTTTGTCCTGTAGGGTGTGCTTTAGCACACCACTTCTTATTCTCGGTGTGCTGAAGCACACCCTACATCATATTCCAATCGCCTTACGCTTCTCGGCCACAAACGCTAAGTGATGATTCAAGTGCCAAACGCAATAGCTGAGCACATCGACGACGGTTTGCACACCGCGTTCGCTGTGTAAACCGTGGCGTTGCAGGTCGGCGTCGGTGGTTTTGTCGAGGATTCTCTTCATATTCGCGCGGACGCCTTCAACCAGTTTCACCGCATCGTCGGCCGACTGGTCGTGGTAATGCAACTTGGCGAGGTATGCATTTTCATCCCATACCAGCAGTTGCGGTTCTTTCATCGCCAGGATGCGCTTGATCCGATCGGCGAAAGCCGCTTCCGCGTCGGCTAAGTGGATGACGACTTCCTGCGTCGACCATTTTCCAGCGATCGGGCGGGCGAGCAGATTCGCCTGGCTCATGCCGGCGATCGCGGCGCGGAGTTTCCCGGCGTCGGCACCGTAGGCGGCGATCAACTCACGCGGCGGGAGATTCATCGGCGGCTTGCTCGGGGTCATGGCTTGTGGTGGTCTCCCGGCGCGACGGTGGCGGTGGGGGTCTTGGATTCAGACCCGCTGAGGCCTGCAAACAAGGCGGTCATTCCGCAGCCAAACGTGGCGAGGAAAATCAGCAGACACACGCCGCCCCAGCGTTTCTGGGCGGTACGGCTGACGGTCAGGCCCCATGTAATCGCAGCGGCCCAGAAGCCGTTGGCCAGATGGAAACAGGCCGCCAGAATGCCGATTGGGTAGATGACGTAAGCAACCCACGGGCTCGTCTGCATGTGTCTGACAGTGGTCGCGGTGGCTTTACCGGGGTCGAATGCCAAATCCGGGGAAATCCAACCCAGCAATCCCTTCATCGCCAGCACATGAAACGCAATGAACAGCACGAGGATAATCGCGCTGGTCCGCTGCAGCGTGTAGGCGATGTTCTTGCCGTACTTGTAGCTGCCGACGTTCGGCTGGCCGGTGACGACGATCCACAGGCCGTAGATGGTGTGGTAGATGATCGGGATGTAGATCGCGGTCCACTCCACGGCTTCCAGGAAGGGGAGCGAGTGGATTTTATCCACCTGCTGCTGGAAGACAGTGGGTTGTCCGTCATGGCGGGCACCCTCGATCAGCGTGGCGTTCACCAGCAGGTGTACGCAGATGTACAGGCCGAAGATGATCCCGGTCAAAGAATGCAGTCGGCGGAGAAGAAAGTGCGTCGCGCCCATGGAGGCCGAAGTTCCCGCATGCGTTGCCGTTGCCGTACTCAAGGTGCTTCCTTTCGTTTACACATAACCAGTGGGCGGTTGATTATAAGGGAAAGGCGTAGAATTCTAAATTCTGAATGCTGAAATCTAAAAAAGGCAGTTGTACGCACTCGGTTCTGAATTCTCAGTGTTTTGGTCCTTCTTTCAGAATTCAGCATTTAGAATTCAGAATTCCCATCTCTCTTCATCAATTTTGAAAACTCTGTATGATCGCGGGCCGCTGCCGATCGGGTCACCGGGTCGGCGGTTGATTGGTGCGCGTGCAGCAGTCGGATGAAACGAGCAGGTGTCAGGTCAATCGAAGGCAAAGCAGTCATGTGAAACTGCGCTTTTGGCGCGGGTTCTCCATCTGCCCAGATGGCTTTGCTTTCATGTTTCAAGGAGTGGCCATGGCCACCGGTAAAATCAAGTGGTTCAACGATCAGAAGGGTTTCGGCTTCATCGCCGACGATCACGGAGGCGAGGACGTGTTCGTTCACTTCTCCGCCGTCGAGATGGAAGGCTACAAGAGCCTGAAGGAAGGCCAGGAAGTGGCCTATGAAGCCGAGCCGTCCCCCAAGGGGCTGAAGGCGACCCGCGTCACCAGCAAGTAAATTCGATTGACGCTGAAAATCAGGAAAGCCGCCCGAGCGATCGGGCGGCTTTCTTGTTTAATCATGGTTCGTGGTGATTGGTCCGTGAGCAGAAAAACGGATTGTCACGCACCAATCACCATTAACCGGTGTCACTTCGCCTTGAGTTCTTCCTCAACCGCTTGCTCTAATTCGTTGGATTCGGGATCGAAGCCGACGATGACTTTCTTCACCAAGCCGTCTTTGCCGATCAGCACGGTCTGGGGAATGCCGTTCACCTTATAGGCCTCGCCGGTTTCGCCTTCGCTGTCGAGCAGGACGGGGATTGCCAGCTTGGTCTTGGTGATAAACTCGGACACTTTGTCCTTTTCTTCCCTCTGATTGAGAGCGAAGACCTTCAGGCCGGCTTCTTTGTTGTCTTGATACAGCTTGTCCAGGTGCGGAAGCCCCTTGCGGCAAGGAGGGCACCAGGTGGCCCAGAAGTCGATGACGACGACGCTGCCTTTGAGGTCTTTCAGGGAAACGTCCTTGTCGTCCATGCCCTTGAGGGTGAAATCCGGAGCGGGCTTGCCGACCATGGCCTGCACGGCGGAATCGCCGGGGTCTTTCATCTTGGCGGCGTCAAGGGCACCTTCCGGCGGGGTCCACGCGAACTGCTCGGGCTTGACGTCAGCGTTGGGGGTGACGGTGCCGTAGTCAAACGTGAGTGTTGCGCTCTTGACGTTGGGCGCCCCGTCGGCCGCCAGGGTTTTGGCGATATCGACACGGATTTGGCGAACCAGGTGGGTGGATGAGTCGATCAGCACGACTTGCTCGTTGCGGGGTTTCTTGACGTTCAGCGCGGTAAAGGACTGCTGTCCGATCTTCTCATCGGGGAGTTTCGACACGTCGGTGGCGTCGGTCAGCAAGGCCGTCGCGGCGTTCTCGGACAGGGCAAACAGCAATCCGGGATTCTGCTGCCCGATGGCGGCGGATGCTCGGCTGGGGGATTTGGAGAAATCAGCCCGGGTTTGGGCCGCCTTGGCTGTGATGTAGAGTTTCCTTTTCGGGACGAACAGGTACTGCTTTTCGCCGGTCGAACCGACGACCAGGTCTTCTTTCATTTCGTGCTTGAACTGATTGGGCGCAGCGAATGAGCCCTTGAACGGCGAGGACTTTTTCTGGGCTTCTCCGTCGATGTCGGCGTCAAAGTTCATCGAGCCAGTGAGTTCCAGCGACTTCAACTCGCCGTAAGCCTTGGTTAACGCATCGAGTTCGGCCTGAGCTTCGGGCGTGATATTGGCTTTGGGCTTGCTCGGTTTGGGAGCGGCATCAGCATTGCCGGCTTTGACGGCCGGCTGGGTCGTCGGTTCGGTCGGTGGTGTATCGGCCCAAAGCCTCGACATTTCCATCCCACCGGCAATCGCCAAGGCGAGAAAACCGATCTTCACGGGGCGGGCAATTCGTAATCGCATAGGTTCTCCAAGGGGTCGAGCCGACCAGTACAACTGAAAGATCGACCGGTTCATTCCAGCAATAGTATAGACACCGCAACAGGTAGTTCTGTTGAATCAACCGAACTCATCGCCACGGAAAATGTTGCCCAGGTAGGTCTGCTTGACCTCCTTGTCGTTGATAATCTGCTTGGGTGTTCCTTCGCGGAAGACCTTGCCGGCGTCGATGATCAGGGCCCGGTCGCACACCCGCAGGGTTTGGGCGACGTTGTGGTCGGTGATCAGCACGCTCTTGCGGAATTCGTGCTTCAGGCGAAGCACCTCTCGCTGCAGATCTTCAACGGCCAGCGGATCCACCGCACTGAAAGGCTCGTCGAGCAGGATGAGCTTGGGGTCGGTGATCAGAGCGCGGGCGATCTCGACTTTGCGCTTCTCGCCGCCGGAGCAGAGACCGGCCTTTTGCTTGCGGACTTTCTGCAGGCCGAACTGGTCGAGCAACTCTTCGCCTTTTCGGTTGCGGTCTTTGCGGCTGATGCCTCGGGTCTCGAGGATCGCCATCAGGTTCTCCCACACCGTCAGCGTGCGGAAGATGCTTTGTTCTTGCGGCAGATAGCCGAGCCCGAGTCGGGCCCGCTTGTACATCGGCATGCGGGTGACGTCGCGGGCATCGAATGCGACCGCGCCGCTGTCGGGCGTGATCATCCCCAGGATCATGCGGAACGTGGTGGTCTTGCCCGCCCCGTTTCGACCAAGCAGGCCGACGATTTCTTGCTGACCGAGGACAAAACTCACCTCGTCCACAACGCGCCGGCCGGAGTAGGTCTTGACGAGCTTGGTGGTTTCTAAAAGGTTCATAGAGGGCAATACGGCAAAACCCCGGTCCGGACCCACCGGCTCGATCGGGCGGGCCATAATGGGCAGGGCGGGATGCAAAATCAAGGCAACCGACAGTGTGGATAAGTGGTGGAGAACCAAGCTTGGCCAGTCCACAAACGACTGGGCGATTGTAAGTGTTTCTCCAAGAATTGGTTAAATCCCAATTGAATCCCGATTGGAGAATGCATCGCGGCGGTTGTCGAGATCATAAGCCGTTAACTGAAAGGCATTTAAGACAATTTACAAGAATAAGGGAAAACCAGCATCTTCGCTGATCGAGGGAAAATTTTACGTTCTTCGTTAACCTGCTTCCAAATCGATAAAGTCAAGTTTGGAGAGGGCCATTGTGGATAAGTTGGTCTGTCGCACGTATCGACAAAATGACATTTGGCGAGATTTTCTTTCGTCTTGCCGGGCTCAGGTGGTAAGTTAAACGCTCCAAATCAACGTTCCTTTGGCACGAGGGACGACTTCCACCCAGCGAGGGCTTGGCGGAACATATAGTGCCGCAGTTCAAGCAGAGAAGGTTTGCACAACTTCTCCGCTCACGTCTGAAAGGAGTGGCTTTTATGGCCACAGGTAAGGTCAAGTGGTTCAATGACCAAAAGGGGTTCGGTTTTATCGCGGCGGATAACGGGAAGGACGTGTTCGTTCACCATTCGGTGATCGAAGGCGAAGGCTTCCGCACGCTGCAGGAGAACGAAACGGTTGAGTATGAGTACGAGGACAGCGCTAAAGGAATGAAGGCGACCAAGGTCAAACGCCTTGCTGCCACCACCGCTCACTAACACACGGACGACCGCTCGCGAGTGCATTTTTCGCGGCGAACATTCAGCGGTAGATTGCAGATCGGAATGAGGGTTCCGGTCTGCTTTTTTATGCGCTGAACTAGTACCAAAGTAACTAGCGCGATCGACCAAAAAGGAGCTGGCCGCTGAAGCGGCCAGTCCGGAATCGCGGGTTTGAGGATCTACGGCGTTACCACTTCTTCGCCTGGCTCGCGACTTTCATCGGCAGGCCAAACAAGTCGATGAAGCCTCGCGCGGCCGTCACGTCGTAGCCTTCCATGCTGAAGCTGGCTAGTTGCGGGTCATAGAGCGTGTGCGGGCTCTTGGCGCCGACTTGCATCGCCCGGCCCTTGTACAAACGCACCTTGGCGACGCCGGTCACCGTCTGGTTGGTGAAGTCGATGAACGCCTGCAGGCTTTCGCGCAGCGGGTGGAACCATTGGCCGTTGTAGACCAGGTCGGCGTATTTCAGCGCGACCTGCTGCTTGAAGTGGAATGTGTCGCGTTCGATGGTGATTTGTTCCAGTGCCTTGTGGGCTTCGTATAGGATCGTGCCGCCCGGCGTTTCGTACACGCCGCGGGATTTCATGCCCACCAGGCGATTTTCCGCCAGCACCGTCACGCCCACGCCGTGCTTGCCGCCGATCTCGTTGAGGGCGGCCAGCAACTCATGGCCGGGCAGCTTTTTGCCGTTGACCGCGACCGGATTGCCGCGCTCGAACTCGATCTCGACGATCTCGGCCTTGTCCGGTGCTTTTTCCGGCGCGACGGTCATCGTCAGACACGCTTCCCAGTTCGGCTCGGCATCGGGGTGCTCGATCTCCGCACCTTCATGGCTGATGTGCCAGAGGTTGCGGTCCTGGCTGTAGATCTTTTTCTTGCTGACCGGGATCGGAATGCCATGCTTGTCGGCGTATTCCACGGCGCTTTCGCGGTCGCGCAACTCGAATTTCGTATCCTTCCACGGAGCGATGATTTTCAAGTCCGGGCCGAGCGCCATGTACGTCAGCTCGAACCGAACTTGATCGTTGCCCTTGCCCGTCGCGCCATGGCCGACGGCGTCGGCGCCGGTCTTGCGGGCGACTTCCACCTGCTTGGCGGCGATCAACGGGCGGGCGATGCTCGTGCCCAGCAAGTAATCCTGCTCGTAAATCGCGTGCGCCCGCAGCATCGGCCAGCAGTATTTCTCGACAAACTCCTGCCGCAGGTCGGCGACGATGACTTCATCCGCGCCGCTCTTGTACGCTTTTTCTTCCACGCCCTTCAGTTCCGACCCCTGACCAAGCTCGGCCGCAAACGCCACCAGCTTCACGCCGGGGTAGCGTTCCTTCAGCCACGGGAGGATGACAGACGTATCGAGCCCGCCGGAGTATGCCAGTACGATTTTTTTCGGTGCGGATTGTTCAGCCATGATGACTCCAAGCCTTATTCGTTGTTTGACTGCGTCGCTCCCTCGCCCGGCGTACCGGGAGAGGGAAAAGCAAGGACGCGAAAGTATACGGTTTTGTCGTTCGGGTGCTATGGTGGCAACAAACACCCTCGCTGAGGGGTAAGAAGAGCGATGCGACGCGTTCGCGACAATCCCGGTTTCACCCTGGTCGAGTTGCTGGTCGTCATCGGCATCATCGCGGCGCTGATCTCCATCCTGCTGCCGGCCATCAATCGCGTGCGCGAGCAGGCGGTTCAGGTGGATTGCGCTTCGCAGCTTCGCCAGATCGGGCAGGCGTTGGTGCTTTACGTCGATCACAACAAGGGGTGCTACCCCACGTGGTCCGGCTGGCAGGTGGCGGGCGGGAATGGAACCGGCGAGGACCAGGCGGGACTGGGATGGACCGAGCAACTTGAATCGCTTTTCGTCAAACCCACCTCGTCGGTTTACCTCTGCAAGTCTTTCCCACAGGATTTCCGGATCAACTATTTTATCTCGGCGAGGTGGACGCACCTGCGCGATGTCGCCACCGGCTGGCCGGGTCCGGGCAATCGGCCGCTGAAGTATTCGGATGTGAAACTCTCCACCCAGTTCGTCCTCAGCGGCGATTGCACGCAGGCGTCACTCTATCCGCCCAACTTCGGCACTGCCGCGGGCAAAACGCTCGACGATTGCGACAAGGACGACGCCACGCAGGAAGGCATCGTCTTCCGAGGCTCGGCCGGCGGATTGAACATGCACCGCGGCGGGAATAACGTGCTGTTCGCCGACAATCATGTGGCGCTGTTCCTGAAGTTCGATCCGGTGAACATGACCTACCACCCGCGGAAGCTGCAGGATTGGGCAAGTGTGACAGGGGACTAAGAACGCTCATCCCAGCCTTCTCCCGGAGAACCGGGAGAAGGAGCCAGACCATGCTCTGTCTGAAAACGATCAGCTCGACTGTACCACGGTTCCAGCCCGTGCTGGCGGCGTGCGAAGGTGGCAACATCACTTTTTTCTAAATCATGCATCGCTCGCACGGGCCGGGGGCCCATGGTACGGGGGAGTTTTTCGTCACATGGGCAACCTGCCCATGCGTTCGTGTACCCGCGAACCATCGGTCGTACTCGACCGATCCAGCAAGAGCGGAGCGATCTTCTCGTCGAGTGCCGGAGGAGTCGCTAACGCGATTGCCTCATGAGCCGAGTACGGCTCATCCGCGTGCGTACACGCGGCATGGGCAAGGTTGCCCATGCGACAATGAACATGCCCCGTACCACGGGTCTCCGGCCCGTGCCGAATCAAATCGATGAGCCGGTGACGCGCGACCCCTGAAGTCTACGCGCCGCCAGCACGGGCCAGAGGCCCGTGGTACGGGCCGGCTCCATCTAGCCGATCTACTGGCCTCGGTTGCGGTTCACTCCGACGCGTGGCGTGTCGCGCGAATGTGAATCCAAATCCGAGCCAGTCCATCCTGAAATCCAACCGCGTTTGCACGCCGGCAAAGCGGTTTTCGTCGGCCGTGGTGCGCCCACTGCACGCCGGGCGCGCGCCACTGGCAGTAATAGTAGAAAGGACGAGCCGCGCGGTGGGACATACGGTCCCTTCACACGCTCCTCTGGAGCCGGCGGAGGGCAATGACCACCTTACGGCAAGCAATCCTGGGCAACCGACATGTCGATCAACTCCAGGCTCTGTCTGAAAAAAATCGGCTCGACTGTACCTCGGGCTTCCAGCCCGTGCTGGCGGCGAACGAAGGCGGTAAAATCACCGTTTTCTAAATCATGCATCGCTCGCACGGGCCGGAGGCCTGCGGTACGAGGGTGTTTTCAGACAGAGCCTGGCAAATCCTCGGCTGACATTCTCGCTTCGATCGAGCAGAATCGGCGAGACAACTCAACGCACACCTTGGAGTACCTTGGCGTACCTTGGGTTCATCGCGGCGCGAGGACGCAAGCAATTGCACGGCCGATAGTTATGCATCCTTCGATGCCGGATCGGCGGTTGAAATGCAAAAATATCTCGCATTACATCCCGGCAGGCCGTTTGCCCGATAACAGCAGCATGTCGGCTGATCCGTCCCGTTCGATTTCGCCAACCGCCCGCGGTCCGTCGCTGGCGTGGTGCTACATGCTCCTCGCGCCGGCGATGATTTTTATGGTCACGGCGCTGGATCGGGGTTACCAGACTGATTTGTGGCATCACCTGGCGCGCGGTCGGGAGATTTGGCAGGACCGGGCGATTCTCAATCACGACATCTTCACCTACACCGTTGCCGATCAGCCGATTGTGGATAACAACTGGCTGACGCAGGTGGTCGCGTACAAGCTTTACGAGATCGGCGGGCTTGATCTGGTGCAGACGGTCAATTCGATCCTGCTCGGGCTGACGGTGAGCGTGATTGTTTCAATCGGCCTGCGTCGCGGGGCAACCGCGCGGGTGGTGGGTTGGATCGGCGTGTTCGTGGTGGCGGGCCTCGCGCCCACGCTGCTGATCCGGCCGCAGACGGTGTCGATGCTGCTGTTTGCGTTGATGCTGCTCGTGCTGCTGCAGGCGGATCAGAAACCCAAGATGCTGTGCGTCGCGCCGCTGCTGATGGCGCTCTGGGCCAACGTCCACGGGGCGTTCCCGATCGGGCTGGTGCTGGTCGGCTGTTTCACTTTCGCGGCGTGCGTGGATCGGCTGCGAAAGCTGCCGTTCGGCAAGCGGGCGGGGCCGGGGGCGATGATCACCTGCCTGGTCGCCAGCTTCGCCGCGACGCTGGTCAATCCGTACGGCGTGCATGTATATGGGTACGTGCTAAATACTTCATCGCGCGCCAGCGACCGGGTGATACAGGAATGGCTGCGCCCGGAGCTGTTCTCCATGCAAGGCTCTTTCTGGCTTGCGTCGATCCTGGCGATGACCGTGCTGGCGATCGTCGGCAGGCGACACGTGCGTTTGTGGGCGGCCGTGGTCGCGGTGGTGTTCGGGCTCCTCTCCTGCACCAGCGTGCGGATGAGCATCTGGTGGTACCTGTCGGCGGCGGTCATCGCGATGTCGATCTGGCCGCGCCGCGACGCACCGCCGGCCAAGCCGTCGCGCCTGGCGGGCGTGATGTACGCGGTGATGGTTTGTGCGATGTTCATCTGCCTGCCCGCCCTGCAGCGATGGAACCCGATCTTCCTCGTCCGCTCGCCCGCACGACCGGAGGACAATCTCGCCAAACTCGCCGACGCGATCAACGAGGCCGCTCCCAGCGCCCGCGTTTTTTCCCGATTGGAGTGGGGCGAGTATCTCTCGTTCAATCTGCCGTGGAAGAACGGGCTGTTCATGGACGGCCGAATCGAAATCTACCCCGATTCGCTCTGGGATGAATACCGCCAAATCACCAGCGCCGAGCCCGGCTGGCAGGAACAACTCGACCGCTACGACGTCAAAGTCCTCCTCCTCGACCGCCACTACCACGACGGCCTGATCGAAGCGGCGACAAAAAGCCCCGACTGGAAGCAGATTTCCGTGATCGGCGGAGGGGTGATCTTTGTGGCCACTTCGCGGTAGGACAGACATTCCTGTCTGTCAC
>JANMES010000004.1:0-2516 GCA_031377185.1 Phycisphaerae bacterium | reverse complement strand
CACGCAGGTCAGTGAACGAAGGTTGAGCAATCACACGATCCATAAAGCCTCCTTGCACAAAACATCAGCGCCACCGGCCAAGATAACCGGGTACAATCGATAAGCATCAAAAACGAGGCCAGTTATTCAGAGGTCTCATTTCTCAATCGGTTCGGAAAGTGACAGGCTTGTACAAGCCATTGCCACTGCGTACGGCTTTGCTGATCTGCCGATAGCTATGAAAGAGCAAGTGAGTTTCACGGCTGTCGCGCTCGAAGGCAATCCGTCGAACTTCGCTGGCGAGGCTTTACGTATGAAGCTATTTCACGAGTCCGAAGCGGAGGACGAATACGCGGAGGTCTACACGAACATCGACTTAAACGGAGAGCGCGCCGGTATTCGAGAGAAGGACCCTGACTACCGTCGGCCGCTGCTTGCCGCGATCGCGCAATCCGATGGATAAACTTCTTATAGTTCAGGTGTCCGTGGGACACCGGCTCGGCCCTCGATCGGCGTTTCATTATCACTCATGCCGTATTTCCAAGGGCGAAAGACGCCGCGCCGGGATCAATCCTGCCGAGGCTCAGTCACCGTCGATCCCCCATCCATAACGCCCATTCCCCTCAATACTTGCGTCAAGTCTTTTCGTTTCCGAACTTCTCCCTATAATCGTCCCCTGCACTGTGACGCATAAACAGCGAACCATCTCCCGCGAAGCCACTGTTACCGGCCCTGGTTTGTTTACCGGGGAGGAGACCACGGTCATCTTCGTCCCCAGCCAGGCCAATAGCGGGATTACGTTTATCCGCGAGTTTGACGGCAAGGTCGCCACGATCCCGGCGGTCATGGAGAACATGCTCGAGCGGCCAAGGCATACCTGCTTGCGGAACGGGACGCTGCGGGTGGAGACGATCGAACACTGCATGGCGGCACTGGCGGGGCTTGGGATTGATAACGCCGCCGTCCGCGTGATCGGTGGGCCGACCGGGGAATTGCCGGGGGGCGATGGATCGAGCGAGCCGTTCGTCAACGCACTGGTGGAGGCCGGTACGGTGGAACTGGCGGCGGATCAATCGCCGCTGATCATCAAACGGCCGATCCAGTTGACGCGGGACGATGCGTCGATCGCCGCGCTGCCGGGTCCGACGGATCGACTGGAAGTCATCTACAACTTTGAAGGCCCCGCCCCGCTGGGGCGGCAGACGTTCAGCTTTCACTTGGGTGAGGACGATTTCGTCAAAGCCATCGCGCCGGCCCGCAGCTTTATCTTTGAAAGCGAAGTCGAGTCGATCCAATCCCGCGGCTTCGGCAAGCATTTGACCGCGAAGGACTTTCTGGTCATCGGTCCCGACGGCCCGGTGAGCAACGCCTTCCGCTTCGCCGACGAATGTGCCCGCCACAAGGTGCTGGATCTGATCGGCGATCTGTATCTCGTTGGCCGGCCGGTATATGGGCGGATCATCGCGCACAAGTCCGGGCACGTGCTGAATCACATGCTGGCCAAGCGGCTGCTGGAGCAGCAGAACCAGACATCGCGCGAGATGGCGTTCACCCGCGAGGCGGCGCTCGATATCCGCAAGATCCAACGCATCCTCCCGCACCGCTACCCGATGCTGCTGGTCGATCGCGTGCTGGAAATCGACGGCGACAGCCGAGCGGTGGGCATCAAGAACGTGACGTTCAACGACATCTTCTTCCAAGGCCACTACCCCGGCACGCCGATCATGCCCGGCGTGCTGATCGTGGAAGCGCTCGCCCAGTTAGGCGGCTTACTTTTGAGCCAGAAACTGGAGCACACGGGCAAGCTTGCGGTTCTATTGAGTATGGATAAGGTTAAGATGCGACAGCCCGTCACGCCTGGCGACCAGCTGATCCTTGAAGCCGTCACTGTCCGCGTGAAGAGCCGCACCGGGCATGTGCGTTGTAAAGCGTTTGTACAAGACAAGTTGGCGTGTGAGGCCGACATCAAGTTTATGTTGGTCGATGCGGAACCGGTATAGGAATTAGTTGCCATTTGTTAGTTGTCAGTTGCCAGCGAAAAGAATTACTGGCAACTGGCAACTAACAAATGGCAACTTACGTGAAATGAGCAAAATCTCCCCCCTATCTGTGATCGAACCCGGCGCCGAGATCGGCGAGGACGTGGAGATCGGCCCGTTCTGCGTCATTGGCGCGAGCGCCAAGGTCGGGGCACGCTGCAAGCTTTATAATAATGTCACGATCATGGGGCACACCACCGTTGGTGAGGGGAACACGATGTTCCCCAACGTAGTCCTCGGTGCCCCGCCGCAGGATAAGAAGTACAAGGGCGCGCCCACCCGGCTGGAGATCGGGAACAACAATCTGTTCCACGAAGCTTTTACTGCCCATATCGGCACGGAAAAGGGCAACGGCGTGACAAGGATTGGCGATAACGGGCTGTTCATGGTGAACACCCACATCGGCCATGACGCGCAGATCGGCAGCAACTGTATTTTCGCGAACAACGTGATGATCGCGGGGCATACGGTGGTCGGCGATACGGTGAACCTTGCGGG
>JANMES010000003.1:0-10285 GCA_031377185.1 Phycisphaerae bacterium | reverse complement strand
CACGCAGGTCAGTGAACGAAGGTTGAGCAATCACACGATCCATAAAGCCTCCTTGCACAAAACATCAGCGCCACCGGCCAAGATAACCGGGTACAATCGATAAGCATCAAAAACGAGGCCAGTTATTCAGAGGTCTCATTTTCAAGCGGGTGTGGTGTATTGATACGGACACGGATCGATCGCACCTCTTCAGATCATCGCGCTCCGAACGTGAACCGGGCTCTGCTAGCGAGAATTTCGAAGCGAGTTCATTGACTTTTTCGCACGGAAAACATATCTATACATATTCATTCAATGCAAACGATTTCTGCGGTGAGAAATGAAAGGGTTTGTCACTTTTTCGCCACAACATCATGGAGGATGTTAAATGGCCCAGACCGATCTATCGGCCGTCGGGTTGGAAGACCTGCTCGCGCGGGAATGGGTGACCGCCAACGGAATAGGCGGTTACGCCAGTTCATCGCTGGCCGGGCTGCATACCCGTAAGTATCACGGGTTGCTGGTCGGCTCGATGCTGCCTCCGCACCGCAGGATGGTTCTCTTGTCGCGGGTGGAAGAATCCTTTTACTTCGCCGGCGGGCAATACTGCCTTTCCTCCAACGAATACCCGGGCACGATCCATCCACGAGGCCACGAGTTCCTGCGCGCGTTCAATCACGATCCGTTCCCCCGCTGGGCGTACCAGGGCGACGGGTGGACGATCGAAAAATCGCTGCGCCTGCTGCACGGCAGGAACACCGTGGTGATCTGCTACACCCTGCTCGGCGGGCAGGATTCAGTCGATCTGGAACTGCGTCCGTTGTTCGCGTTGCGGGGGATTCACGAACTGGCGTACCAGTGGAACGGCAAGCTGACCGCCGACCCGCGCGGACGCAGGCAGTACCGCATCGCCGCGACTGCACGCACGCCGGAAGTTTTTTTCGCCCATGATGGCGAGTTCGACAGCCAGCCGTACTGGTATCTCAACACCATCTACCGGCGCGAGTCCGAGCGTGGCTATGGCGGATTGGAAGACCTCTGGTCGCCGGGGGTGATTCGATCGAAGCTCAACCCCGGCCAGAGCTTGCATTTGGTGTGCTCGGCCGACCCGATCGACTTTGACTCTGCCGTCATCTACGCCGAGCGTCAGTACAACTCGCCCGGCTCGTATATCGCCACCCCGCCGGTGACGGACCCGACGTTAGCCTCGCTGATGCGCGCCGCCGATGCGTTCGTCGTATCCGACCAGCAGCAGTCGCCAGCGATCGTGTCGACCTACCCCTGGCCGTCGCCGGCGGTTCGCCCGGCGCTGAGCACGATTACCGGGCTGCTGCTTATCCCGGGCAAGTTCGAACAGGCAAAACAGCTCATCCAGCTGACGTTCGACCAGGTCCGCAACGGCCAGGCCCCCAGCGATTACCCCGAAGACGGCTCGCCCCCGCTGTACAAAGCTGCCGACACGTCGCTGTGGCTGATCCATGCCGCCGGCGAATACCTGCGCTACAGCGGCGATGACAAAACGGTTGTCGAGAAATGGCTGACACCGGCGCTGGATATTCTATCGATCTACAGCAAAGGAACGGACCTGGGCATCGTCGTGGATGCTGCCGGCCTGCTCGTCAGCAAAACGCCAGGACTGGGCACGAGTTGGATGGACGCGCAGATCAATCAATGGGTGGTCACACCGCGTCAAGGCAAGCCGGTTGAGTTATCTGCGCTGTGGTACAACGCGCTCAACACGGTGGCGGCGTGGTGTCAATTGCGCGGAGACGCCGCGACCGCCGCCGATCTGCTCGCCAGAGCGCGTACGACCAAGACCGGTTTCAACGCGATCTTCTGGAACGAATCCGCCGGCTGCTGTTTCGATGTCGTTGACGACCTGGGTCGCGATCCTTCGATCCGGCCGAACCAGTTGCTTGCGCTGGCGTTACCGTTTCCGGTGCTGGCGCAGGAGCTGCACCAGCCGGTGCTCGACTCCGTCCGCCAGCACCTGCTGACACCCGTGGGCGTTCGTACGCTCGCGCCGAGCGATCCGGCGTACCAGGGACATTACGGCGGCAACGTCATCGCCCGCGACCGCGCGTATCACAACGGTACCGCCTACCCGTCGCTGCTCGGCTGGTACATCCGCGGCCTGATGCGCACGCTCGGAAGAACCGAAGCCTCCATCGCGATCGTCTATCAACTGCTCAAACCCAGCCTCGACCGAATCATCGAGACCGGCCAGCTCTGCGAGTTGTTCGACGGCAACGCCCCACACGCCCCGGGCGGCGCGATCGCCTCGGCGCGGGCCGTGGGCGAAGTGCTGCGGTGCTACGTCGAGGAACTCCTCGGCATTCACGCCAAGACCGGCAATCCAACGCCGACCGAATCACCTTCGCCACGCGTGCCGCAGACGGCTTAAGTCAGTGCTGAGTAACGCGTGCTGAGTGCTGAGTAAGTTCTTCACTCAGCACTCAGCACTCGTTACTCAGCACTAGATGGCTGGGACTTGCCCCTCCAACGATTATCCCCACAATTGCCATCAGCTTTAACAGAAGGATGAACATGGGCCAGGCATTCGGCGTGGTTGGGTTGGAAGTCATGGGGCGCAACGTCGCGCAGAACGTGGAACGCAACGGCTACCCCGTGGCCGTCTACAACCGCACGTGGGCGAAAACCGAAGACTTCATGAACGGCCCGGCCAAGGGCAAGAACTTCAAAGCCGGGCAGACGATGGCGGAGTTCGTCGGCCTGCTGAACAAGCCACGCCAAGTCCTGCTGATGGTCAAGGCCGGCAAAGCGACCGATGCGGTCATCAACGAAATCAAGCCGCTGCTCGAACCCGGCGACATCCTCATCGACGGCGGGAACTCCCTCTTCACCGACACCGAACGCCGTGAAGCCGACCTGAAGTCGAGCGGCATTCGCTTCTTCGGCATGGGCGTCAGCGGCGGCGAAGAAGGCGCGCTGTGGGGCCCGGCGATCATGCCCGGCGGCGACAAGGCCGCTTACGAAATCCTCAAGCCGATCCTCGAAAAAATAGCCGCCAAGGCACCCAGCGACGGCGTGCCCTGCGTCACCTACTGCGGCGAACGATCGGCCGGCCACTTCGTCAAGATGGTCCATAACGGTATCGAGTACGGCGACATGCAATTGATCGCCGAAGCGTACGATCTGCTGAAAAACGTCGGCGGGCTGAATAACGCCGATTTACAGCAAGTGTTCGCCGACTGGAATAAGAGCGAACTGAAGAGCTTTTTGATCGAGATCGCGGAAAAAGTCGTCAACCTACCCGACCCGCGCGGCGGCGATGTGCCGCTGGTGGAGAAAATCGTCGATGTCGTCGGCATGAAGGGCACGGGCACCTGGACGATCAAGGCCGCCCTCGATCTGCTCGTCCCCGTCCCCACGATGGCCGCAGCGGTGGATGGGCGAGAAATCTCGATGCTCAAAGATCAGCGCGTCAAAGCCAGCAAGCTGCTGACCGGCCCCAAGCCGGCGGGCAAGTCGCGCAGCGGCGCGCCTGACAAACAACTGATCAGCGATGTGAAGGCGGCCCTGTTCTGCAGCAAGATCTGCTCCTACGCCCAGGGCATGGCCATGCTGGCCGCTGCGAACAAATCGGTGGCCGAAGGCGGGTTCGACTACAAGATGACCCTGCCCGAATTGCCGATGATCTGGCGTGCCGGCTGCATCATCCGCGCGGTATTCCTCGAAGAGATCACGCAGGCGTTCAAGAAGAATCCGAACCTGACCAATCTGCTGATCGACGAAAAATTCACCAAGATGATCGCCGACCGCCAGGAAGCCTGGCGTCGCGTGGTGAAGCTGGGTATCGAGCACGGCGTGGGCTTGCCCGCGTTCAGCGCCAGCCTCGCCTACTACGACAGCTACCGCCGCGAACGCCTGCCCGGAAACCTCATCCAAGCCCAGCGCGACTACTTCGGCGGCCACACCTACGTCCGCACGGACGGGCCGGGCGTGTGGCACACCGAGTGGTCGGGCGATCATTCGGAACACGAAGTCATCGAAGGCAAAGCACGGACTGGAACCGATAAGCGCTAGCACTTAAACCCGAATGACGAAACCCGAAATCCGAATGAATGACGAAATCCGAATGACGAATGCTGAACGCTGAACGCTGAACGCTGAACGCTGAACGAAATACCGACGTACAGGTGATTTATTCGTCATTCGGGTTTCGTCATTCGGATTTTCCACATGAAGCTCCTCGCCATCGACATCGGCTCCTCTTCCGTCAAAGTCGCCATGATGAGCGGCCAAAAGCTCGTCGGCCGAGTGACCCGGGCGGATTACCCCACCGATTACCGCGCCGGCCGGGCGGAGATCGATCCGGCGGCTATCCTTTCTGCCGTCGCCAAAGCGATCCGCCTTCACGGGCCGGCCGTGAAGAAGGTGGATCTGATCGCGCCGACGGTGATGGCACCGTCGTGGCTGGCGATCGATCGGCACGGCAAGCCGCTCACGCCGGTCATTACACACCAGGACCGGCGAAGCATCGAAGTTGCCCACGAAATCGAACTCCGCGTCGGCAAGGCAAGGCATCTCAAGCTTTCTGGCAATCGGCCGTTTCCGGGCGGAATCAGCTCGACGACTGCCGCTTGGTTTGCGCGACATCAGCCCGGCGTGTTGAAGCGAGCGACGCTTCTCGGGCACTTGGGCACCTATCTCCTGCAGCAATGGACGGGGCAACGCGTAACCGATCCCTCCAACGCCAGCTTCATGGGCCTTTACCTCACCCCAACGCTCGGCGGATGGAGCGAAGAGTTGTGTAAGGCGATCGGAATCCGCATCGATCAACTGCCGCGCGTACAGGACGCCAACGTCGTCGCGGGAACCCTTCAGCCGCTTGCGGCTTTGCGGGTCGGGCTCCTCGCCGGCACGCCGGTGCTCACCGGCTGCATGGATACCAGCGCTGCGATGCTGGCGATCGGCACCACCAACGGACAAGTCCTTAACGTCTGCGGCTCGACAGACGTGCTGGCCGTCTGCACAGATAAATCTTATCCGCACGAGCAACTGCTCACGCGTGGTTTAGGAGTGGGCCGCAAGTGGATGAGCGTCAACACGCTCGCCGCTGCGGGTAGCGCGCTGACTTGGGCACATCAGACGCTTTTTCCTGATCTTTCGGCGACGCAGTTCTTTGGCCGCATCAAGCGACTCCGCTCGCCTGCAGAGAGTTTGCCGGTGTTCGATCCGCATTTGGCGGGCGATCGGATGAGCATCAACCAGCCGCGTGGGGCGTTCACCGGGCTGACACTTTCGACCACCCGCGACGACCTGCTCGCCGCCGTCGTTAATTCTCTCGCCCGCGCCAGTGCGGCGCGTCTGCCGCTACTCCAACAGGTGACTAAACTCCGCCGCGACGTCGTCGTCAGCGGCGGTGTGGCCGATGGGCTGTCGGGCGTCCTGCATCGCGACTGGGGCAAGGGTTGGAAATTCCGCGTTGTAGACGAGCTGACCACCAAGGGCCTGGCGACATTGGCGGCCATGGCGGCCGATACGGCGAAAGATGCAAATCCGGATTAAGTTACGCGCGGCGATAGTCAATGATTCAATCTAGCAATGGAGCATGTGGACAAATCCGAATTCGTACTGCAACTTAAGTTCCGCCAACGCGTTGACGGATGTAGTCGGCCCGGGCGGATTTGCGGGAGTCGCCTTCGAGTTTCTTGCCCAGAATCTTCTGCAAATGCGCGGGCTGGGTTTGCAGCATCAGTTCGTTGATAGTTTGCATATCAATTCCCTTGATCCGGCCGACGTTGACGCCCATCCGCAGATGGCTGAGTAGGAACAGTGTTTCGTCACTAGCGATCATCCTCGCCGATCGCAGCAAGCCCAGCGCGCGGAAGACCTTGTCGTCCATCGCAGCCATCTGATTGCCGAGCAGGCTCTTACGGGCGTGAACTTCGTAGTCGATGATCTTGGGAATGACCAAGTGCTTGAAATCGCTGACGATTTCTTCCTCGCCCTTGCCGAGCGTGGCCTGGTTGCTGATTTGATACAGATCGCCGGTGGCCTCGGTGCCTTCGCCGTACAACCCGCGGACGGCCAGGTGCATGTCCTTGGCGGCGCGGAAGACTTTTTCGATCTCGCCGGTCAGCTTCAGTGCCGGCAGGTGCAGCATCACGCTCACGCGAATGCCGGTCCCGACATTGGTCGGGCAAGCTGTCAGGTAGCCAAACCGTTGGTGAAAGCTGTAATCAAGCTTCGATTCCAAGGCGTCGTCGATCTTGGTGATCTGCTCCCAGGCTTCCTCAAGCTGCAAACCGCTTTTGAGAACCTGCAGGCGAAGGTGGTCCTCTTCGTTGACCATGATCGCCACGTCCTCGTCCTTGCTGACCGCCACGCCCCGCGCGCCCTCGGCCGCTGCGTGGGGTTTGCTGATCAGGTGGCGCTCAACCAGCAGGTCTCGGTCGATCTGCGGTGCGGCTTCCAGATCGACATACAGCATGCTGCTGCTGATCCCCGCGCCCAGGATGGTTTCGCGCGATTTGCGCTCCAGCGCCATCCGCTGCGTCCTCGTGCACTTGCTTAGGAACGGGAAACTGCTGATGTTGCGAGCCAATCGGACGCGTGAGGAAATAACGATCTCGCTCATCGGGCCCACGCCACGCAGCCATTCGCCGGCCCGGGTTGTTAGGTCACTGATTTTCATGTGATTGGATGCATCGCCATCGCGAACAACAGTAGATAGAGCACACCGGCGCAAATCACGCCGGTCGTGAACAACGCCACCCAGTCCGACATCGGCCGCGAGTTGCGGGTGCGGGTGGAAGTGGAGTATTGGAAGACATGGGTCCCGTCGCCAGAGGACCAGGGAATTCCTTGATTCGACTCGAAATTCAGCGATTCGGAAAGGTTCATGGATGATGACCCAGATACTTGACCATTGCCAGCAGGGCGCCGACGAACAGGAAAAACACCAATGCCCAAATCATGCCCTTCCAAGCATCGGTTTCCGATTCCGGCAGGGTCGGCTTTCGCGACGGATCAGCCGGTATCGGTCGGGGTTCCGAACTCATCCTTCCTCCGCCTGACGGATCGCGTCACGGAGTTTGGCGGCCCGCTCATAATCTTCGGCTTCAACCGCACGCTGAAGTTCTTTGCGCAGTTTTGAAACGTCGACCGCCTTTTTCATCGGTACGCCCGACCCGCCCCGGCGGCTGGGCACCTTGCCGACATGATGCGTCGCTCCCTCGTGTGCCCGCTGCAACAAGGGAGTGAGATCTTTCTCAAACAACGAATAGTCGTGCTCGCACCCCAAAAGACCCGATTGCCGGAACTCCGCCCAGGTGATCCCGCAATGCTCGCAGGCCACGCCGGCTTCCTTGGTCATGCCCGTCTGCTGAAGGACGAAATTGGTCAGCAATTCATTGATCGGCGTGTGGGTCTTCACCTGCACACCTTCCATGGCGGCGGCGCACTGTTCGCAGAAATTCTTCTCGAGTTTCTTCCCGCCTTTGATCTCGGTCAGGTGAACGGTGGCCGGTTTGTTACAATTGTCGCACTTCATTTTTGTCTCTGGCTAATCGTATGGAACCCAGACCACGGAATCAACGCTATTTACCGGGTTGGAACGGATCATTTGCATTTCGCGGTCGTTGGCGGAGGCAATTACCGGCTAAACTTCTATGACGGCCGAGCAGTCATCGGTTTCCCACACCTCGACGCTGCGGAGAGCAATTCCCGCGGGCAAGATCAGTGACTCTTGGATATGCACCGCCACGTTCTCCGCTGACGGGTTCATCGATACAAATGCCTCAAGCTCGTTCAGATGACGGTTGTGCATCGGCTGGATAATCGCATCGAGCAGGCGTTCCAGCTCGTGGAAGTCCATCACCACGCCGATCGAGTCCAACCGATCCGCCGCAACGGTGACGGTCACCCGCCAATTATGGCCGTGGATGGGCTCCAGTGAGCCATCATACAGTCGCAACTGATGACCGGCGGAGAAACGACGGGTGGATCGGATGAGAAACGCCATTTATGATCGCAAGCGTAGTCAGCAGCAGCAGGACGGGCAAGCAGAAACATCAACATCATTTCCTCGTGAAGCGAGCCTTCAGAGAAGGCTGTTTTTCGCTTTTCAATGTGAATCTACCCCTATTAAGGATGCACTGGCCACCCGCATCAGACTTATCCTCCCGCCGGAGGATGGCGTTCGACCCGCCGGTGCTCTACAATGTAGCCGGTCATAAGGAGCCACGATGCAAATTCCGTTGAAACTCAATTCGATCGATCAGGAGCATCTGCAGGAACTCTACGATGCCTCTGCCGTGGCTCGAGATGAACTGCCGTATACCGACAAGTTCGAGGAACTCTGGCAGGGTTTCCAGGACCGGACGTTCAAGAACGCAGACCGCGAACAGGTCTTCTCAGCGATGCTGAAGTACACGCGGTCCAGCCGCAACCCCAGTGCCGAGCTGCCGGCTGGCGTGATCGACGATGAGCAGATCAAGACGCTCAAGGTCGTCCTCTCCCGCCACGCGCGCGGCGGCAAGCTGCTGCCGTACAGCGACGAGATCAACGCCGCCCGCACGGAATTCACGAAGCTGATCGGCAAAGAGCTGACCGATCGTGATTTCTGGCTGGCGTTGCTCCGCCTGAATTCCTCCAAGCGTCGCCCGCCGACGCGGAAGAAAGTCGCCGTCGCGGTGAGCGATGACGACGGGGATGACGAGTAAGCTTTCCAACTGCAAAATGATTGGGGCAGACAGCGATGTCTGCCCTTTTTTATTGGAAGAAGAATGAACGCAGAGACGCAGAGCTCGCAGAGAAGTCAATGATGGGTTTTGTATTCTCTGCGTTCTCTGCGCCTCTGCGTTCATTCTTCCGTTTCCGCGCACGGCAGGATGCTCTATAATGCCCGCGGTTGGTAATCGACAGTGGAAGGATTCCCCGCATGGCCAAGAAATCGCCGTTAGCAGAGAAGCTCGACGAGGTGAAGGACCGCATCGCCGCCGCAGCCGTCAAGGCCAAGCGCGATCCGGCCGAGGTGACGCTCATCGCCGTCACCAAATACGCCGCACCGGAACAGATCCGCGAGATCCTGCAACTTGGCGTGGCCGACCTGGGCGAGTCCAAGGTGCAGCAGCTCATCCAACGCGCCGCGCAGCTCAACGAATTCGTAGCCCGCAGAGTCGCCCAGGGCGTTGGCGGTGTGCCCGACAGAATCCGCTGGCACATGATCGGCCACCTGCAGCGAAACAAGGTCAAACCCCTGCTGCCTCTCGTGGCCGCCGTCCATTCGGTCGATAGTTTACGGCTGGCCGAGGAAATCGAGACGCATTGCACCAAGCTCGATCGGAAAATGCCTGTGATGCTGCAGATCAACTCCAGCGAGGAAAGCAGCAAGTTCGGCGTCGCCGTCGGAGCGGCCGTCCACCTGGCGGAACAGCTCGACACGATGCCCCACCTGCAACTGGTCGGGCTGATGACGATGGCACCGGCCGACGCGAACGAATCCGCCATACGCCAATGTTTCAGCCGGACGCGCGAGATTTTCGATGAACTCAAGTGGCACAAGATCGGCGGATCGAGCCTGCGTCACCTGTCGATGGGCATGAGCAACGATTTCGAGATCGCCATCGCCGAAGGCGCGACGATGGTCCGCATCGGCTCCACGCTGTTCGGCGGAAAACCGCCGGAAGGCGAAGAAGAGGAATAGGGGCAAGTATTCAGGGGCAAGGGGCAAGCCGATGCCCGTCTCTTACTTGCCCCTTGCCCCTAAGCACTTGCCCCTATGCCGGATATTGATTTCTTCAACTTCTTCCGCTGGACGCTGGGCACCGTCGTCACGATCTACGCCAGCATCATCACCTTTCAATCCCTGTACGGCTGGTACATCTGGCTGGCCGGTGCCGATAAACACATCAGCATCCTTCGCCGATACTTAATCGTGCATGGGTTGCGGCTGCGGTTCGCCACCTTTTGGGGCGACGTGCTGATTACCATCCTGCTGTGTGTGGTGTTTATGCTGCTGTTCCGGGCGCATGGCATGGTGAACCAGATCGGAGAGATTCGGCAATCGTATGTCCAGCGGACAGGAAAATAACCCGATCGACGTGACCGCATTGGCGACGACTTCGTCATCCAGTGCCAGCGTTCCCGCGACGTCAAAGCCCACGGCTTCGACTTCGGGCATATCGCGCCAGCTTGCTGATCTCCCCCGCGAAGAGCTCAACCACCTTGCCGAAGAGTACGGACTTGACGCATCGGACTACAAAACCCCGCAGCATCTGATCGCCGCTCTGCACGAACGCCGCCAACTCATCGCCGGCATGGACCGCGAGGCCATGCT
>JANMES010000121.1:0-5067 GCA_031377185.1 Phycisphaerae bacterium | reverse complement strand
TGCGGCGTGGGCTGCGGCGGGGGCTGCGGCGTGGGCTGCGGCGGGGGATGCGGCGGGGGATGCGGCGGGGAAAAAACTTCGACCTACGGTCGAAGAGGTTCAAGCCTCCGCTGTCGAACTGGTCAAACGCATGTGCCAGGTCAAGTAACGGAAAGAGGAATCACAATGAGTACCACGAAGAGTTCAATATCAGGGGCCGATCGCTCGGCCTTAAAATACAACCTGATGGGGCATCCCCTCATCGTAGTGGTTGACGACGGCAGCGGAGGTCGTCGCGCCGGTGCACACCTGAACACGATCGGGGATCTTGATCGCCACTGGCCAAAGGACGGCAACCCCGCCGCTTACATTAAGAGCGGAAAATCGTGGAAGTCGGTCGTGTATACGCCGAAGTCGGATGCAAAACGTCTGATTCCGTTTCGCGTGAGTATCGGCGGCTTTGCCTATGCCCACATCATGCCCGCGGGGCCCAGGGGAATAATGATTCGCGAGAATCACTTCTGGGAGCTCGGCGACTTAGGCAACCGGCTGGCCGACGCGACCGAGGCGAAGGCGAAGACGATCGAACTCACCGCCGACGAAATCGATCGGCTGGATAAGTTTGAAAACGAGGTACTGAATCGCCCTCGCCCGACGCTTGACGAAGCCTGTAACTGCACCGGCTACATAGATTGGTTCAACGCACGTCTCAAAAAGAAGTGCGATGCCATCCGCATGAAGCAGGATCTGGAACGCCCGGCCAATTACGACGGCTGCGACGGCGAACACAATCAGCATTTGCCGGTGATCTAGTACACGCTGGCGTGGCCGGAGCCACGACGATCGCTGCAAAGCGGGTCGATGTCACGCCAGCTTTTGACAGGGTAGGACCATGAGCGACTTAGCGGAATGCATTTCGGATCTGGAGGGAGCGGTCGATTTCATCGACGAAAGCGCCCCATCCGACGCATTGTTGACGATCGCTGCGAACGTCGCCCGCGCCAAGAAGGCTGTCGCCGCAGCGGATGCAAAAGTGCATGAGGTGATGACGGCGTGGATCAAAGCGAACGGGCCGATCGTCAGCGAAGACGATACGCGATTAGAAATCGGAACTAAGGAAACGGTTATATGCCTAGATCGGTTCCTAGTTGCCGACCGACTCTTAGAACTGAAAACGGGCGACCTTCAAGGGTTGGTGGATTGCCTGGCCGAGCAGCCGTTCGACATCGCGGCATGTCGGCGACTGATGAACCCCGCAGAAATCAAAGCACTGTTCACGATCGATTCAAAAGAGGTGGTGCAAGTAAACAAACAAGATTCAGCGCCGGCCCGTGGGGCCGGAAGGAGAGCATCGTGAGTGAGACAATGGAATTAAATCGGCATTCGAGCGAATCGATGACCAAATTCGCACCGGCCTTTGTGAAGGCGCAATCTGCCATCGAAGGTGCGGTAAAGGACAGCACGAATCCGCACTTTAAAAGCAAATATGCGGACCTCGCTTCGGTAATGGGTGCCTGCAAAAAGCACCTGAATGAGAACGGCATCGCTGTCATTCAGCGGCCAGCCCATTCGCCGGACGGCAACTTGGCACTGGAGACCGTGCTACTTCACGAGAGCGGGGAATGGATCAGCGGGGAAGGCGAAATCCCGCTGGTGCAAAAGACGCCGCAGGCGTACGGCTCGGCGCTCACATACGCCCGTCGATATTTTCTCGCGGCGATCGTCGGCGTCTGCCCCGAGGATGACGACGGCGAAGGTGCCGAAGGTCGCAAAGCCAATCAGAACGCCGGTGGGAACGGTGACGGCCGAAAGAGTGCTCCGGAGGGTCGAGCACCACAAGGCCGCACTAATACGCGGCCTCCGGCTGGCAAGAATGAATCGGCCGAACCGTTCAAGATGCCCGACTCGCTCGAAGATGCCGAAACCTTCAAGCATGCGACGCTGGCGGCATTCAAGACGCGGAAGATCAACACCAAAGCGAAGATCGAAGCGGCGATGGCGTTCGCTGCTAAGACCGTGAAGGTCGAGAAGATTTCCGACCTGGTGCCCGCTCGTCGCAAGGGATTCATCACGGCGATCCTCAGCGGCACGTATGACCGCTTCGCTGGCCAAGCTCAGGAAGGGGCGCAGCAGTAATGGCGAACGTCAATCAATGCACCTTCATCGGCCGGTTAACCCGCGATCCGGAATTAAAGTATCTGGCCAACCAGACGGCCGTGGTAAACAGCGGCTTCGCCACTAACAACAAATGGCGGGGCGCGAACGGCGAGGAACGGGAGGATGTGATGTTCCTCGACTTCCAGATCTTCGGCAAAGCCGCCGAGGCGATCAACCAATACAGCCGTAAGGGCGATCAGTTGTTCCTGCAGGGCCGTTTGAAGCTGGACCAGTGGGAAGATCGGCAGGGCGGCGGGAAGCGCAGCAAGCATGTGCTGATCGTCGAGAAGTTCCAGTTCCTCGGGAGTGCCGGCGGCGGCAACGGTGGCGGGAATGCACGGCCACAGCGGGAGGAGCAAGGTGCATCCGATCGTCAGGATCAGGATGAGTTTCAGGATGAGGATATTCCGTTCTAAGGATCAGCGCTAATTCGGTTTCCCGGCCCTTCGATGAGAATCGTGCCCACGGGCAGGATGGCCGGCGATCGATTTAGCGGTGAGTTGCGTGGTTTGCCGATGGGCGCGCCGCTGGCGAAGGATCGTCAGTTACACATCGGTCAGCAGCGGCGGCGTGGATAGACACGCAGTGCTGTCGGAGCATGGTCAGAATAAGCCGACCGGAGTAATGCGACTGATCGCGGAAACGCGTGGGTCCTGTGTTGGCCTATCAGTGTCGAGCATGCACTTGCGGACCTGACCAGCCGGAGAAATTCGGCCCGCTGTTTTTGCAATTGTGCATCATTGAGGGAGCGAAAGATGAAAGATCGAAAATTTGTAGTGCAGAAGATCAGATGAAGGTGGATGGCGACTTAGAGTAAACGGAGTATTTATGGCAACGCTGAGCACACGCGGAAAATCACGCTTCATCCAGTTCACCTTCCGTGAACAGCGCCAGACGCTCTCGCTCGGCCGTGTCGATCGCAAGAGGGCTGAGGCTATCCGCCTGCACATCGAATCGATCCTGTCGTCAAAAGCGCTGGCGCAGCCGGTGCCGTTCGATACGGCCAAGTGGGTGAAGGACATCGGCGGCAAACTGCACGCACGCATGGCCGACATCGGACTTGTCGAGCCCCGCCACAACGGGACAGGCAAGCTTGACGAGGCGATCGATGCTTACATTGAAAACCGACGCGACCTGAAAGAAAGCTCGCGAATCAAATTCCGCCAGGCGAAGCGGGTGCTTTGCGATTGGTTCGGATCGACGAAGAACATTCAGTCGATCACTCGCAACGGTGCGGTTGAATGGCAGCAGCAGCTTTCCAAGCGATTCGCGACGGCCACGGTGTCAGCGCGGGTGAAGGATGCTAAGACGATCTTCGGCTACTTCGTCCGCATGGGCATGATCGAATCTAATCCGTTTTCAGCCCTCAAGGCCGGTTCGCAGGTCAACGATTCACGTCTGCAGTATATCCCGGCGAGCGACGTGGAGTTGTTGACTGAGCACTGCTCGGTCGAGTGCTACAAGCGCATCATCCTGCTGGCCCGGCTCGGCGGTCTGCGGATTCCGTCCGAGAGCAACATGCTCCGCTGGAAAGACGTTGATTTCGACCGTGACCGGATGCGCATCACCTCCCCTAAAACCGAGCACCACGCCGGCAAGGATCACCGCTGGATGGCCATCGTGCCGGCGTTGCGGACGAAGCTGGAGGCTTGGAAGAAGGCGGATGAGTCGCGGGGCGAAGTCGAGTTTGTCGCTCGCACAACCGCCTTTGGCCGGATGCGGAAGGTGCTCATTAACGCGATCAACACGTCGGGCCTGAAGCCGTGGCCTCGGCTGTTCCAGAATCTGCGCGCCAGCTGTCAGACGGACCTGCTCGTGAAGATCCCGTTGCCGATCGCGTGCAAGATGATCGGGAACAGCGCCACGATCGCCTCGAAGCATTATGTGGTGCCCGCCGACCACTTCTATCAGCTGCTCGGCGGACGTACCCTAACAAGCGCTGCACTGGGCGCTGCAACCGGTATCCAAAATGTCAGCGAAAAGTTAGGCACTGATGTAAAGCCGGAAGCGCATTCGGGGCGTGATATTGCGGATGAAACAGCGGAATCGGCAGATTTTGAAATGGGCGATAAGGGACTCGAACCCCTAACCCCCTCGGTGTAAACGAGGTGCTCTAGCCAATTGAGCTAATCGCCCGACGAAGGGTCGATTCTACCGAGTTTGAATCGAATGTGAAACTACCCGCCGTGCGTCAAGGCAGGAAGTAGACCTTGATGTAGGAATAGATCAGCGAAAACGCGCCCACGATCACGCTGGCCCAGAGGGTGATTTTGAGGATGCGCAGGCGGTTGGCGATTTCCTTGTCGCGCCATTCGGTCAGGCGGCGGTCGATTTCGTCCAGCTTGCGGTCGATTCTGGCTTCGATCTCGTCCAGCTTCTGGTTGACGTAGCTGTCGGCCGACTTCTTGATGCGGTTGGTGAGCCCGCCGAGCAGGCCGGATTCTTCGATATCTTCTTTGATGGTCCCGCCGCGGCTCGGCTCGTTGGCGGCGGGGCGGCCGGTGTCGTCGGGGACAAACTGGTATTCGCCGGTGACGTTTTCGCCGATCAGGGAGCTGACCCATCCGCCGATCATCGCCCGGCGTTTGCGACTGAGCTTGGTGAAGAAGCCTTCCTGTTTTTTCAGCCTCTTGATGATCTCGGGGATCGGCTCGGTGCCTTGGATCGGCACGCCTCGCAGTTTCGCCAGCACCACCAGGCCGCGCTGGCTAAGGCCGTGGAAACGCATCACCTTGATCTTTACGATCTGCTGAGCGAGCAGTTCGTTGGACGCATTGGCGGTGACGGGTCGCCGGCCCCAGCGGATGACGTCGAGCATGGCCTCGCGGTCCATGCCGGCGATGAGTTGGCGGCGTTCGTGCAGAGCGGCGATCAGATGCTGCGGGGTTTTGTAGTCCGATGCGTCAAGTCCGTACTCTTCGGCAAGGTGGT
>JANMES010000098.1:0-15013 GCA_031377185.1 Phycisphaerae bacterium | reverse complement strand
GGTTTCCGCGAAAATGGGTTTGGGGGGCGTGCCCGTTTCAGGGGGTTGTTTTTGCTACCCTATTGCCTGGGGGGCTGACCCCCCCACGCCGACTGCCATTCCTCTCACCGGCAAGATCGACCCCAAACTCCTCCTGCACGGCGAAGGCAACACCATCATGTACGAGCGCGACCCGCGGGTGCGGAACCTGCTGTTCGAGCTGTTCTCCACCGCCGCCAGCCCCGCCGGCAGCGCAACCTCGCTGCGGCAACTCCTCTGCTGCCTGCCGCTGGTGGAAGTGCCCGAATCGGTGACGTACGACAACATTTTCCGAATCATCATCATGCAGTTCCTAGATCCGCATAATTTTGACGTCCGCAGCGTAAAAAAAACGTGTGTGCATATCGTCCACCCGGACGGGCGGATCATCCCGTTCGACACATACAATTTGTTTTATCGCGACGGCAAGGAGCAACAGCTCGAAAAACTGCGCCGGCCGGAGTTGTTGCCGATTCTAAATGGGTAAAAATGAACGAGCCAAAAGACGATCCGAAGCCGGTCATTCCCTACGAAACCCTCTCTACCGAAACTCGAAGAAAACGCCGTGCTTTCGGCAGCGTCGGTGGAAATGTCGCGATGGGGTTTGCCCTGTTCGTTCTCAGCTGCATCGTCAGTGTTAAACTGGCGATCACCTTCAATGTGCGGGAAGCCTGGGCTTACTTGGCCGGTCCCGTGGTGACTCTCGGATTGTTTACGGTGGCCGCGTGTTTTGCGCGGTATCGTGGACTGCTGTCCGGCGCGATCGTGGCGATCCTGGCGGCCGGGTTCATTGTTCTGGGCGTGATCATGCTGATCGCCAGCATCTGTGGCAGTATCGGGAAGGGACTTTGATGTCGCATGGACGAACCGCCAAAAGATGAATCAACGCCCATCCTTCCCTACGCCACCCCTCGCCCGGCGAATGATCCGCAGCGTCTGGCGTTTGGAAACGTATGGGGCAACCTGGCTGTTGGCATGTTCGCATTGATCGGAAGTTGCATCGTCGGCCCATGGTTGGCGATGAAAGCACAAGCGAATAGTTTGCTCCTGTACCTTCTTCTGCCGATGGTGACGTTTTTGATCGGAAACTTATCGGCCTTGAAACCTCGCTATCGCGGCGTGTTGCTGGGTATGATGGCGGTCGCTATCGGTGTGCCGCTGCTGATTGCTGGCCTTTGCATTTTGCGCTGATGATCGACGAACCGCACGACCAACCTCCGCCGTTACCGCCGCAACCGCCAACGGTGTTGATGTACCATCAGCCGGAACGGCCTCCTCTGCCGATCGGGGTGCAGGCGCTGCTCGGCGTGATCGTGTCCGTGCCGACGCTGTTCGTCATCGCATGCCTGCTGATCGGCATGGCCAGCGCGATGAGCAGTACCCCAAACGGTACGATCGTCGGCGTGAGCGCGTGCGGGCTGATCGCCCTGGGCGTGCTCGGCGGGGTCCTTTACTACGCCCGACAGCTCCGCAAAAGCGAACGCAGTAAAGGGTGGGCGCTGGGCATCTACATCGGCCTAGGGCTGACCGCCCTGTTCTGGGGATCATGCGGGTTGATTCTGTACAGCTTAAGTAACGCGAACTTTCATTGAACCTTTTAGGAGCCGCTCAACCGTACCACGGGCCTCAGGCCCGTGCGTGATACCCCGGTCCTTCAACAAATGCTTTTTGCAAATTTGCGTCGCGCGCACGGTCCGGAGGACCGTGGTACGGGCAGCGCGCTCAAACCCCGTCAGGTGCTTTTGCTCGCGGCAGTTTCAGTTCCTGTTCGACGGCAAAAGTTCCGTTCCCATAGGCTCGGATGTCCACATCAATCCCCTCCGGCCCAACGGTGATCCAGTTGTAATTGTTCGGCTGCTGGCGTCTTCGGATACTGCAGGCCGTGCCTGCTTGCAGGCTGATCGCCCCGCCGGCTACCTCGGCGTGGTGGGCGTGGTGCAGGTGGCCGGCCAGCAACAAGCTCACGCCGCAGCCGGCGATCGCCTTCAGTACCGTATCGGCGTTGCGGACGGTGTCGTCGCCGTGTTTGTCGTCGTGCGAGACGAACGGGTGATGCGTGACGAGAATTTTCGCCACCTCGCGCGGCGCCTCGCGCAATCGCCGCATCGCCTGTTCGAGCTGTCGCGGATCGACGCTGCCGTCTTTCCAGAAACCGCTCGGGCGCAGCGAGCCGCGCCCCGCAGTGTTCAGGCCGATCACCAGCAGTTCGGCGTCCTGATAGACTGGCATCAGGTCCGGCGTCACCAGCCGCTGGAACCGCCCCATCGGGCTGAGCAGGCGCCGAACGACATTAAACAGCGGCACGTCATGATTCCCGGCCAGCACCAACTGCGGCCACGGCAGCCGATCGAGAAACGCCCTCGCCCGCCTGAACTGCCCCACGCGGGCCCGCTGCGTCAGGTCGCCGCTGACGATCAGCAGATCGGGTTTGCGGTCGCTGAGTTCACGCACGAGGGCCTCTACGACGACGGGATCGACCAGGTCGAAGTGGATATCGGAAAGATGGGCGATGGTGCGCACAAGCAGAATAGTAACGAGTAACGGGCCGGAAGTGGAAAGTGCTGAGCGATGAGTGATTGACTCATCGCTCATCGCTTTCCACTTTCCACTTTTACCCGTTACTCATCGCTCGTTTCTCGTTACTATCCAGCGATGAAGTTCGGCCGGATCAAACGTCAGCACGGCCGCGTGGGCGGGTTGGACAAGATTCTCGACAAGATCGTGCGCGACTGCCCGTACGTCAGCCGGATCGTCCCCGGGCGGATCAAGGTCCGCCGGGGCAAAACCCCGCCGAAGTTTCAAATCCAATACCCCACGCCAGCGGGCCTGAAATGCCAGTACGTGGCGACGGGCACGGTGCAGGAGGTGTTTCTCATCTGTGCTGACGCGACCAAGACGCAGCAGTGGCTGCTCGAGTCCGGAATCGCTGAATCGGAAGATCAGTAACCCAATCGGTAGATGTCGATGCTCAAACGCTCCGAGCCCATCTTCGCTGTGCGAGACATTCACGAAACCCTCGCCTTCTACCGCAACGTGCTTGGGTTTGAGAGCGACTGGACGTGGGGCACGCCCATCGGCTTCGGCGGCGCTCGGTGGGGCGAAGTGCATGTGATGTTTTGTCTCCAGCCGGAACTGGCCGGCAGGGTGGACGGGCACATGCACTTTTTCCAATGCGAGGACATCGAATCGCTGCACGCCCGCCACGTCGCCGCCGGCGCGAACATCATCAGCCCGATCGAAAACAAGCCCTGGAATGTCCGTGAGTACACCGTGCGCGACCCCAACGGATATCACCTCCGCTTCAGCGGCCCGCTGAAGTACGAGCGTCCGGCCACCGCGACGGATTCGCTGCCGCCATACATCCAGATCGTCCCGCGCCGGCCGACCTGGGAGGAATATTGTGCGGTGCAGACATCGGTCGGCTGGGGAAAGTCACAGCAAATGTACGACACCGCCGGCCGATCAGACATGTACTTCGTTGCGATCGACACGCGTAACCAGCAGGTCATCGGCACAACGCGCGTCATGTGCGACGCGGACAAATGGTACAGCATCTGGGACGTGGCCGTTTGCGTTGAATACCAGGGACAGCGCATCGGCACGGCCCTCATTGAGGCGGCCATCGAGCAGATCAAACGCGTTGCCCCCGGATCGCTGGTGCATTTGTTCACCTATCGCCCGGAGTTTTATCAAACATTGGGATTTAAAACCGAAACAGTCTGCCTGCGAAAGCTGTAGCGATTTTATGCCCGCCGCGCCCAGCGCAGCTTGGCCGATCGCGAGCGCGGGTTGTCCTTGATCTCCTGCTCGGTGGCGACGATCGGGTCGCGGCTGATGTCTTCGTAAACGTGCACATCGTATCCAGCCTTGAATGCGGCCTTCACCTTGCGGTCTTCGCCGCTGTGGAAGCTGATGATCGCCGCCACCCCGCCGGGCTTGAGGTGCTTTGGCAGCACGGCCAGCAGGCGGTCGAGGTTGGCCAGCTCGCGGTTGACCAGGATCCGTAGCGCCTGAAAGGTGCGGGCCGCCGGGTGCAGCTTCGCGCCGGCGGCGCGTTGGAGAGTGAAATCACGGGCCTCGCAGATGATGGCCATCAGGTCCGTAGTAGTCTCGATCGGTTGCTGCTGGCGGTACTTGACGATCAGCTTGGCGATTTGAGGTGCATCGGTCTCGTCGCCCAGTTCCAAAAACGCCGCCGCTAGTTCCTTCTCGCTCATCCGCGCGATCAGCGCCGACGCCGGCTGCCCGCGAGAAGCGTCCATCCGCATATCGAGCGGCCCCGGGCGCTTGTAGCTAAAGCCTCGGGCCGGATCATCAATCTGCGGCGACGCGACACCCAGGTCCGCCATCAGCCCATTGACCTGCGTCACCCCCGCCTGCTGCAGCACGGTCGGCAACGCCGCGAAGTTGTTGTTGAACAATTCAAACGCACCCCCGACCGCCTCCAGCCTCGGCCGGGCGATGGCGATGTTCCCCGCGTCAAAATCGATGCTGATGAGCCGCCCCCCGGGCGTGATCCGCCGCAACAACTCCGCCGAGTGCCCACCGAGCCCGAGCGTGCAATCGACAATCGTCTGGCCGGGCTGCGGGTTGAGCACCCGAAGGATCGGATCGAGCAGGACGGGAATGTGGCGGACGTCACGTTTCACAAACACCAATGTAGAGTCCGCCTTGGCGGACCGAAAGTGTCTTCGCGCGACAAGCAGACCACTGGTTTTTATTGATGTTATACTTTTTCCATGATATCGCGGCATAACCAGTTCGATTTATTGACCGCGTTCTCATTCCTCTTGTTTGCTTGCTCGGCTTTCGCTTGGATCCACAGCGATGGACTTTGGATTCGTTGGCATGGCTCAGATTGGCCGTTCAATATTGACCGATCGACGTATCGGGGAATGGATAATGATAGGGGCGTCGATGATTGGATATTCGTGAAGCTGGTTGAGCACGCGGGTTACTCGGTTCAAACTTGGCTGTACATTCCCGGGATTGTGCTTACGGCTACAACAGGCGTGGCCTTCTGGATGTTGCTTCGTAAAACTGTGCGGGAACACAGTGCAAGACATCTTCGCCAGGTCGGGCGTTGCGCGCAGTGCGGTTACGATCTTCGCGCCACGCCCGATCGTTGCCCCGAATGCGGCACAACAACAACACAGAATCAGCAGTGAAAGTAGTTCGATTAAAACGGAGCCGAGTCGTCCACGACGACAAACTTCGCGGCGTTACGATTTGAGAACCCGTGTGTCAGATTCACCGCCAGCCGTTTGGGCTGGCCGTCGATGGTGACTACAATCTCACCGGGGCCTGCAGGGATGCTAGCCGGCTCTTTGGCGACAAGAAGGGTTTGCGTGATGCGGCTGAGTTCAACGCGACCATGGAGTCCGCACTCCAGCCACATCTCGACCTGTGCTGAATGAGACGTGTACGGGGTTTGCAGCATGGAACTCACTCCCGAGAAAGCACATCAACTCGCCCAGCAATATATCGGCACGACGGAGCCGCTTGCAAGACTCGGATGGGGAATCGGCGGATACGTTTTCCACTCGCCGGACTTCCGTTCAGCAATCAAGGTACATAAAACCGTCGAACAATACAGGACGGAAGTCAAAGCTTACTCCATCCTCCGCCAGCACCGAGTGACAACGGTATGCGGATTGACCATTCCGGTCATGCGGAGTTCGCGCGATGATCTGCGGGCGATCGAGATGGACTTTGTGAGCGCGCCATACCTTCTCGATTTCGCCGGGGTGCTATTTCATCCCCATGACTATTCAGAAGACGCCATATCCCACTGGCAAGCGGGGATACGTCGCTCATATGGCGAAGCGAATGAATGGATCGCCTACGCCGTGTACTCGGCTTTACAGAAATACGGGCTCTACTACATGGACATTCGACCATCCAATCTGAATCCAAAGGGTCATCCTGACTTCGACTCGACGGAAACAGACACGGATGACGAACCGTACTAGGTTCGATCCTCCCAAATACCCGGTTTTCCCATTCCCATAGACTTCCCCCGCCAATCTGCTACAGTATCGAAAACAGCTGCCTGCCTTTCATCACGCGAATCTCGCCGTTTCCGGCACATTCCTGATCGATCTACGCAACCAGTTGTAGCGCACTCAACCGGCCTGATTCGGCTTTTCCGCCGTGGCCCTTTTGGTATTGGTGCGCAAGGTCCGCATTTTCGCGGGCCATGCTTGGATATCGGTGTTTCTACGCCGAATCCCAGCCGCACCATTAGAAAGGGTGTATTTTGCTTTTTACTGATCTATCGTTGTCTCCCGCGATCCTCGCCAACATTGCTGCCGAGGGTTACACCACGCCTTCCCCCATCCAGGGACAGGCGATTCCACACGTGCTGGCTGGGAAGGACGTGTTGGGTTGCGCCCAAACCGGGACGGGCAAAACCGCGGCGTTTGCGATGCCGATTCTGAACCGGCTGGCGAGCGCAACGCCGCCCGCAAGCGGGACGGCTAAACATGCAGAGGGCGCGGCGCATAAGCCGGTGCATCCTTCGGCGACGTTTGGCAAGCGCCCGCGTTGCCTGGTGCTTTGCCCGACGCGGGAACTCGCGGCGCAGATCGCCGATAGCTTCAAGCGTTACGGCAAGGGCCTCAACCTCAAGCTCGTCACCATCTACGGCGGCGTTGGCCAGTACCCGCAGGTGGATGCCCTCCATCGCGGCGTGGACATTGTCATCGCCACGCCCGGCCGGTTGATGGATTTGATGGAACAGCGCCACGTCGATCTGAGCGCGATCGAAGTGCTCGTCCTCGACGAGGCCGACCGCATGCTCGACATGGGCTTCATCCAGCCGATCCGCCGGATCGTCAGCAAGCTCCCGCAAGGCCGCCAGACGCTGCTGTTCAGCGCCACGATGGCGTCGGAAATTCGCAAGCTGGCCGACTCGCTGCTCACGCACCCGGCCGTGGTGAACATCGCCCCGGTGGCCAAAACCGCCGCCCAGATCGAAGAAACCGTCTACAAGGTTGAGAAGCGCGACAAGCCCGACTTGCTGGCGCACCTCGTGCAGAACCTGCCGATGTACCGCTCGCTGGTCTTCACCAAGACCAAGCACGGCGCTGATCGCGTGGTGCGTCACCTGCACGCCCGCGGCATCAAGGCCGAGGCGATCCACGGCAACAAGAGCCAGAACGTCCGTCAGCGGGCGCTGGCGAATTTCGCGAACAACAAGATTCCGGTGCTGGTGGCGACCGACGTCGCCAGCCGCGGGATCGACGTTGACGGCATCACCCACGTCGTCAACTACGATCTGACGCACGAGCCCGAGACGTACGTGCATCGCATTGGCCGGACCGGCCGGGCGGGCGCGACGGGTATGGCCGTCAGCTTCTGCGACCGCGAGGAAGGCGGCAACCTGCGTGCGATCGAGCGGCTCACCCGCCGGTCGATCCCGGTGCTGACCAACCCGCTCCCGCCGAGCGACCCGGCCGCCGCCCCGGTGCATCACGATCGCGAAGACCGTGATCGCGACGACCGCGGCCATCGTGCGCCGGCCCGTCACGATCGCCCGGTCAATACCGGCTTTCGCGGCGACCCCCGCCCGTCACACAGCGATCACCGCGGCGGTCCGCGTCCGGAGCGTCACGACAGCCGTCGCCCCGCCCACGCCCCGACGGCCGGCGGGCATCAGCCCAGCGGCCACCGTCACCCCCAGCGTGACGACCGCCCGGCCCGCCCCGCCGCCAGCCATCACCCGATCGGCCGGGGAGCGTCCAAGCCGGTCGCGGGCGTGCGAGCACCACATCCGATTACCAAGGCACCGAAGGTGTCCAAGCATCGCAAGGGCCATTCGCGTCCGCAGGCTGCCGGACAGCAGTAATTAGTTTCGCCTGCTCGACTTAGCTCAAAGGGTGGCCTGCAATCGCAGGCCACCCTTCTTTTTGCTCTTCGATCGAAAATTTCCCACTTGATCCAAGTGGGAAAGTGGGCGATATTATAATCAAGGAGTGATTCATGGTTGCCTCAAAGAACACAGACAGCAAAGGACGACTCACGCTGGGCGAAGCGTTTGCAAATCGGACGGTCTTGGTCTCGCAGGTCAGCGAAACAGAGATCAGAGTGACGCTCGCACGAGTGGTTCCCGAGGACGAAATGTGGCTATACGAGAACAAAAAAGCCCTCGCCAGCCTCCGTCGGGGGCTGAAACAGGCCCGGGCCGGCAGGTTGTCAAAGGGACCCGACATGGTGGCCGCCCGTAAACTGGCGGAGCAACTTGAGGACTAGCGATGCCCTTCACGCTTGCCTGGACCGACGAGGCCATCGACTCCTTCAATGCCCTCAAGCATCAAGCCGATGCCTCTCGGCAAAACCGCGAAAAAAGCAAAAAGGCCAGACGTGGAAAAGTCGAAGGCTTGTTCAAGCAGCTCGTCAAATGTGTCGATTTGCTGGCCACCAACCCGCGTCATCCGGGTCTGCATACGCACGAGTTCCATTCGATCCCTCATCCTCGAGAAGACGGCAGAAAAGTGTTCGAAGCGTACGTGCAAAATCGGACGCCCGGCGCCTATCGCCTGTTTTGGTGCTACGGACCCGACAAATCCCAAATCACGATCATAGCGATCACACCGCATCCCTGATCCTTCCCGCCGCGTTCCCCGCCAAGTAGCCCGTCGCCCAGGCCCACTGAAAATTGTATCCGCCGATGTTGCCGTCGCAGTCGAGGATTTCGCCGGCGAGGTGCAGCCCCGGGCATTTTCGGGATTGCATGGTGCGGTAGTCGATTTCGTTCAGCGGCACGCCGCCGGCGGTGACTTCGGCGTAGTTCCAGCCTCGGCCGTGGGCGATGGGGAGCGGGAGCGCGGTGAGCGTGGCGACGATCGCTCGCCGGGCGTCGCGGGAGATCTGGCCGGCCGGCGTGTCAGGGGCAACGCCCGCGTGCTTGAGGATCGCCAGCGCCATGCGCTCTGGGAACTTGCTCGCCAGCACGGTGCTGACGGCCGCCTTCGGGCGACGTGTGAACTCGGCCAGCAGCAGCTTGTCGGCGCTCTCGGCTGATTCGCCGGGGAGCAGATTGGCGCGCATCACCGGCGATTGCCCGAGCTCGTGTGCGATGATCCAATGCCGGCTGGCGTCCATCACCACCGGCCCGCTGACGCCAAAGTGCGTGAACAGCAGGCTGCCGGTTCGGCGGTCGATCGGCTTGTTGTTCACCAGCGTGATCAGCTCCGCCTCGACGGAAATACCGCTCAGCGCCACGTTAATCGCGTCTGCCGACAGCACCAGCGGCACGAGCGCCATGTAAGTCGGCGTGACGGTATGCCCGAGCGATTTGGCGAGATTCCACCCGCTGCCGTCGCTACCGCTGCGCGGGAGGGATTTACCGCCGGTGCAGAGGATCACCCGTCGCGCCGTCAGCGAGCCGGCGGTGTGCGTGATCGTGAAATCGGTATTGCCATCGTCCGACGGCGTGATCTTCGTCACCTTGCTGCTGGACTGCAGCGTAACGCCGAGTTGCTTGCAACGGTCGAGCAGCGCGTTCAGCACAGTGCGGGCCGAGTCGGTGATGGGGAAGAGCTTGCCGGTTTCTTCGCGCTTAAGTTCCACGCCAAGCGATGCGAACCATTTCACCGCCGCCGGTGCGTCGAACGCGGCCAGGATGTTGCGGACGATGTTTCGCGAGCCGTTGAAATCATCGGGCGTCACCACGTCGTGCGTGACATTGCACCGCCCGCCACCGGCGACGAGGATTTTCGCGCCGAGCGTGGAGGCGCCGTCAAGGACGATGATTCGCGACGGACCACCGGCGGGGCCGGCGGCTTTGGGGGCCGATTGCGCTGCAAAAATCGCTGCCGCGAGACCTGCTGCCCCGCCTCCGATAATCGCGATATCCGTTGCTTCCGGCTCCATGCGGCTCAGTTTAAGCGATTTACCCGCGTTCAACCCGTCAACGTTCGCTGCGTTTCGGCGTATTTCGTTGTGAATCGTCGCTCCAGAACATAGCATTTGACGCGGTATCGAACGATTCCGATGCCTGTCACTTACTGTCATCACGGGATTCTGCACATGCGCTTTGAAACATCACCATCGAAAATCGCTCTGCTTTGCGGTGTCGCCGCCACGTTGTTGGTCGGCTTGGCCGTTACCGAAGCCCCGGCCGAGAGTACTGCACAGCCTTCGCCGGTCAGCACTACAAAGCCCGCGGCCGGCAGCGATGTACAACATGAGTTTGGCGATGAATTTTTCTTCTCCCCGCACAGCAAACCCGTACAACAGAAACTGGATTCGCTGGTGGGCAAGCCCGCCCCCGCGCTGCAGGTGGCCGACTGGATCAACGGCGAAGTCAAACCCGAAGACACCAAGGGCAAAGTAGTAGTGGTGGATATATGGGCGACCTGGTGCGGGCCGTGCATTCGTTCGATCCCGCACAACAATGAAATGTACGCCAAGTACAAGGAAAAAGGGTTGGTGATCATCGGCGTGTGCAGCTCCGCGAGAGGGCAGGAAAAACTCGCCGCCGTCGCCGCTGCGGAGAAGACCAAGATCAACTATCCCGTCTGCAAAGATCCGGGCGACAAGACTTCCAAGGCGTTCAACCTCGGCTTTTATCCCACCTACATCGTGATCGACCGAAAAGGCGTGGTTCGCGCCGCCGGAGTTAGGCCGAACAAGGTTGAAGAGATCGTCCAGAAACTTCTCGACGAGAAAGCGGAATAGACTCCATCTGAAAAGCAGCGTCGATCGGCCGCAGGTTCCTGCCACTTGCTGGAATGCATTTCTAATCCAATGATGAGGCGGTGTCCTCGCCTGTGCCCGTTCTCGACTCCAGCCAACCCGATCGCGGCTCCCCGCATATGTTGCGGGCGCTGCGACATCGTAACTTCCGCCTTTTTTTCTGCGGACAAGGCCTGTCGCTCATCGGCACTTGGATGACGAAAGTGGTGACGTACTGGCTGGTGTACGATCTGGCCAGCCGCCAAGGCAACGGGACGCAGGCGGCCACCATGCTCGGGGTCGTCTCGTTTGTCAGCAACGTGCCGATGTTCTGCCTCGCGCCTTTCTCGGGCGTGCTGGTCGATCGCTTCAATCGCCACCACGTGCTGATCTTCACGCAGATCATGGCGATGCTGCAAAGTGCAGCGCTGGCGGTGCTGACACTGAGCGGGCTGATCAACATTCCGCAGGTGATCGGGCTGGCGCTGTTCCAGGGAATCATCGACGCGCTCGACGCGCCAGCCAGGGTAAGTTTTTTGGCCGTCATGGTTGACGATCCGGTCGATCTCCCCAACGCCATTGCACTTCAAAGCAGTATTTTTAATGCCGCCCGACTAATCGGCCCGGCGATCGGCGGATTGCTGCTGGCCAGGTTCTCGGCCGGACTCTGCTTTACGATCGATGCATTCAGTTACCTGGCGGTGATCGCCGGGCTGCTGGCGATGCGTCTCAAACCCCGCCCGCCGCGAAAACAACAATCGAACGTGGGGGCCGACCTCCTGGCGGGGACGAAGTACACTTTCGGGTTCCCGCCGCTGCGAGCGATCCTGATCCTGGTGGGATCGATCAGCTTTTTCGCCAGCGCGCAGCAAACCCTGATGCCCATCCTGGCAGCCCGCATGCGGAACGGCCCGCACGGGGCGGCAACCTTCGGATTCCTGATGGCGTCCATCGGCGTCGGGGCACTCGTCGGGGCGATCTACCTCGCCAGCCGGCGGACGGTTGTAGGCTTGCCCAGGGTGATGTGCGTCGCCGCACTGCTACTTGGGGTGGCGATGAGTTGCATCGCGATGACCCACAACTTCTACCTGGCGATGCCCTTCTGTGCGATCGGTGGGTGCGGGCTGGTCACGCTCTTTGCCTCGGGCAATACACTGCTGCAAACCATCACCGAAGACGCCATGCGCGGACGGGTAATGAGCTTTTTCCTGATGCTGGTGGCCGGCGTGTCCCCGTTCGGCAGCCTTCTGGCCGGCTGGGCAGCCGCCCGGGTAGGGCCGGAACGGGTCGTTCATGTCTATGCGTTCGGGACGCTGATTGCGGGCTTCTTCTTCCTCCGTAAACTACCGGAATTGCGGAAGCTGGTTCGCCCGATCTACGTCAAAAAAGGCATCATCCCGGAAGTGGCAATGGGGCTGGCGATGGACGAGCAGGATGAGCGATGACCAAAATTCTGAATTCTAAATGCTGAATTCTGAAAGAAGAACTAAACGGTTCGAGCGGTGGTCTTCCTTCAGCATTCAGAATTCAGCATTCAGCATTCTTCTAGCTTCCCGTTATCGCGCTTCTCTCATATAACGATCCCCCGTGCCCGACACCGAACTGGAACAAGCTCTCCGCGACCTGCCGAGAATCGGCACGATGGTGAAGGACCGCGGGTATCGGCAGATCTGGCGGTTTGAGGTGGGCGGCAAGGCGTATTTCCTGAAATTCTATCCGCGGGAGGGAATCCGCGATTTTGCACGTCGGCTTTTCCGCGGCAGCCCGGCGATGGCGGAGTTTCTTCGTCTGCAGTTGATGCAGAAAGCGCAAGTTCCCGCCCCACGGGCAGTGGCGGTATTGATGGGGTTCAAAATAGCCGGCCGCAAGGGCGATGCCGTCATTCTCCACGCGATCGAACCTTCGGTGCAGTTGGATCGCTATCTCACGGATTTGCAATTATCCGCCTCCACGGTGCCCGATCGCATCCATCTTTCGCGACAGGTTCGGCAAGTGGTTCACCAGCTCGGCCGGGCGGGGCTTGGTCATAGCGATTTGCACTTGGGCAACTTTCTGCTGAGCAACGGGCAGGTGTATTTGCTCGACGGCTATGCCGTCCGTCGCGGCGGACTGCGGATGAGCGATGTGATGCAGTTGGCCCATAGCGTCGAGTCCTTCGCCACGCGGACCGAGCTGCTGCGCGGCTGGCAACTGCTGGTACCGGGCACAAAAATGCCCCGCCGCAATACGATGTCGCGCACGCTGTACCGCCGGTACATCGCACGCATCCACGGACAAAACCGCTATTTCGGCCGACTCCGCAGCGGCGGATGGTCGGGCGGGTTCTTCAAGCATTTCAAATTCGCCAAGCGATGGTCCAAGGCCAGTGGACGTGATTTCACGGATCAGGATTGGGAATCCGCCTGGCCAGCGCTGATGCAGCAGGTCGAGGCCGACACATTCACCGTCATCAAGCGAAGCCGCAGCGGCGACGTGCTGAGCGGCGAGGTCATCCTGAACGGCCGGCCGGTGGAAGTGATCGTCAAACGCGCCAAGCGCCGATTTTGGCTGCGTCATCTAACCGAGATCGGCCCGCGCGTGCGGGCACGGCGAGAGTGGCGAAAATCGTGGGAGGCAATCGTCCGCAACCTCCCCACCGCCTGGCCGCTGATTTACATGGAACGACGCGTTTTCGGGTACACGCTCGACGCGATCATCGTCTACGAGAAAGTGACCGGCCCGATCCTCGCCCGGGTCGATCTTGACGCGATGAATCGCCCGCAGCGTGACCAGCTCTTCACCCGCGTCGGCCGGCTGTTGCGGCGGATCGAGTCGTTCGGATTCGGCCACTACGACGCCAAATCCAGCAACTGGATCGTCCGCTTCGACGAACAAACCGGCCCGCAGCCGATGCTGATCGACATCGATGGGATCCGCTTCTACCCCTGGAAACAGTTCGGCATCCGCCGGCTGCTGCGAAGCCTGAAGGAACGCCCGGCGTTTAACGAGGCGGATTCATTGGCGCTGCGGCAGGGGTATGCGCCATACTCGCCCGCCGTGGTGGAGGAACTTGAATTCTGAATGCTGAACTCTGAATGCTGAAAAAAGACCTTTCAGCATTCAGAATTCCCATTCCAACGACTACACTGCCCGCGTGCCTTCGATCGAGTTCGCACAACCTCCATGCCGCATCCTGATCGTCAAGCCGTCGGCGATCGGCGATGTCGTACACACACTGCCTGTGCTGAACTTGCTGCGCAAGCGTTACCCGACCGCCTACATCGCGTGGATGATCACGCCCACCTGCGGCGGTATTCTGGCGGGTCATCCGCAGATCAATGACACCATCCCGTTTGAGCGTAAGAAGCTCTCGCGAACGTGGGCGCTGATCCGCGCTTTACGGCAAGGACATTTCGATCTGGTGATCGATCTGCAGGGCCTGTTCCGCAGCGGCCTGTTCACTTGGCTGAGCGGTGCGGCTGTCCGCGTGGGCTTTGCCAACGCGCGCGAGATGGCACCGATGTTTTACACGCATCATGTGCCCGTCCCCGATACCGAGGTTCATGCGATCGATCGCTATCTCTCAATGGCCGAGGCGGTTGGATGTGAACTCTCGCCGGTGGAATATGTGTTTCCGACCGACCACACCGATCGCCAGGCGGTGAATGCAATGCTCGGCGACGGGTCGCCGTTTGCGGTGATGCTTCCCGGAACGAACTGGGCGACCAAGCGCTGGCCGGCGGAGAAATTCGCGGGGATGGCGTCGCCGCTGAAGGAGCGGTTCGGGCTACGTACCGTTCTGGCCGGCGGGCCGCGCGACGGGGACGCGGTGGCCAAACTGCTTCCCGATTCGCTGAATCTGTGCGGCAGAACGTCGTTGCGGCAATTGGTGGCGCTGTTGGAGAAAGCTTCGCTGGTGATCGCCAACGACAGCGGCCCGATGCACATCGCCGTCGCGCTTGGCAGGCCTTTGGTGACACCGTTCGGCCCGACCAACCCCGTCCGCACCGGCCCGTACGGCCGGTCGGGCAGCGTGGTTCGCGTCGATCTACCCTGCAGCCCATGCTACAGCAAAATCTGCTCCCACAAGAGTTGCATGCAATGGCTGGACATCGATCCGATGCTGGAAGTGGCGAGGCGAGAATTGAATCAATGAACCTTGGGTGATTGACGATCGAAAGTGCGTCTCTTCAATCGTCAATCACCCAATCGTCAATGATTCAATTCCGCATGCCCGGCCCATAAAACAAGAATCCGCGACCATAAGTCGCGGTATTCCAGGCATTTTCGGTTGTGACCCAACCGGTCGAAGGGCATGAGTGTTGGGGGGGGGGGG
>JANMES010000087.1:0-21637 GCA_031377185.1 Phycisphaerae bacterium | reverse complement strand
GCGAACGGGCGATACTGGCCATCCGTGGCCTCCTGTGGGTTGGTGACATTAAGCACCATCAGCCTAACAGGAGGTCACATCTTGCGCGAATGTTGTAAACACAGCCACGGCGCGGAGTTGCGGCTTAACTGAATGGCATTAGGGACGCGATTGTTAGTTACAGCAAGCAATTGCGTCTGATTTTGATTCGCCACAAGTGGCGCATCCGTTTTTCCAATGTTGGTCCGGCGGGGTGGAGTTTTCGCTGCCAATCCGTGAATTCGGTCTGCCTGGTGCGCTGGCGGCACGGCGGGCGCGCAGCAAGGATGAGTATTGTGGAGAGCCGTCTCACTTTCGGTCGGCCGATGGTGGGGCGGCGGTTCTTTGAAAGATCGGGCGAATGCTCCGACGAGCCGGGACGTTCGCGGCAGAGAGTGCGTACCTTGGAGTACCTTGGCGTACCTTTGAAATCGAGTGATCCATTCCGCAAAACAAGCGCAACCATCGGATTGGGTTTCGGTTACGATTCGTGTTCGCCACAAAGCGCGGCGTTGGACGCATTTTTTTTCGCGACGCCGGTTTATCTCTGGCGGGGTCGTAGAAAAGATAAAAGCGTCCTGCACAGCCGGACCTAAGAGAATGTAGTCGCAGGTTCACCATACAAGCTATGAGACGACGTTTACTCATCGTGGCACTGGTAGTAGCAATCTTCGCTATTGTCGCGAAGTGGACATACGAACATAGTCGGTTAGTACAGTACATCCAGACGATCGAAGACCGCTACACCTCTTCGATTTTGTTAATCGAGAGCAGTTCGAGAGAGTTGCCGTCTCGCGATGACATGTCGGAAGCCGCGTGGGAGAAGAAAGAGGCGATGATGAATTCGATTGAACGAGCCCTCTCTGCTCCTGAAATAGTCGCCGCTGGGTGGTCGGTAGATGGACATCATGGAAGTAACAGCTTGCGCCCATGGGGTTGCGATGGATATTCAACAACGTCGATCTATTGGGCGACCGCAGCAAATGGACGCCACAAGGTTCGCTACGGGAAGTCCTTCGATGGGAGGAACCTGATCGTGCTGGAAGGACTGGTTCCAGACGGGGCAAAACACGTATTTCATATTGCCTTCCTCGCTGATGAACTTAACCAGCACTGAAAAGGGCGGGATTGCCATCCCCGCCCTACAGTGAACGCTACGCCATCACCCGATCCAGCGCCACGCACATCGGTTTGACGTACTCGCCGCCGAAGAGTTGGACGTGGTTCATTAGTTCGTACAGGTGATATACCGGCTTGCGGATGCGGTGGTAGTCGGCGTCGAGTTTGTGGTGGTGTTGGTAGGCCTTATAGAACGCGGGGGTCGTCGTGCGGAAGAGCTCGAGGTAAGCCAGCTCGGCCTCGGCGTGGGCGTATTTGCAGTTGGGGTCGAGGACGGCGGCGAGGTGCCAGCGGCCGTCGCCGTTTTTCTTGGCTAGGAGGTTGCCGCTCCAGAGATCCCAGTGAACCAGCCGGGGTGGATCGGTGTGGTGCAGCCAGGCGGCTAGGCGGTCGTGAACCTTTGCCAACTGTCGGCGGGTTTTGACCGGCACGAGCGACGACTTGGCGACGGCATCGAAAATCGGCTGATACAACTGCCGGTAGAACGCCGTCCAACTATCGGCCGTCAGGTAGCCGTCGGCGTGGATAGCGCCGAAGGTGGGCGACGTTTCCGCGTGCAATCGCGCGACGACGGTGGCCAACTCGTTCTGGAGGTGGGTGAACTCTTCCTCTGTGCAATGCGATTTGGTGGTCGTCCAGTCGAGTCCCTCGACGAACTCCATCAACAGGTAGCTGTGGGGAAAATCCAGCGTGGCTAGCGTGCACTCGTATACATCAGGCACGGGAATGCCCAAGTCGCGCAGCAGTTGCAGTTGATGGGTTTCGTCGCGGTACGTTTGATTAACACGGTGGGGGGAAATCTTGAGGACGACGTTCTTGCCGTCACCCAGCGTGAGCTGGAAAGTAGTGTTGACACAACCCCCGTGCAACGGCTTCACCTGCGCCAAGTCGGCCGCGCTACCGGCCCAACCTTGGACAATTTGCCGCAATAACTGCCACGAAATATCACTCTCCGTGACGGACATGGCTGCTATAGCATGGCAACGGACTGCGGGGATGACAATCAAAATTTCTGAAGATCGGTCGAATATTTTGCAATTGAGACTGAGGCTCTAGAATGCTGCCTATGTCCAAGCGGATTTACCCGATGTTACCGGTCCTGTTGGCTGCCTTACTCATCGGCTGCGGCACGCCCGCCACGCCGTTGACGGCGAAGGAGACGATCACTTACCTGGCGTCGGACGGGTTGGAAGGCCGCGGTATCGGTACCCGCGGGCTGGATTCTGCGGCGGATTTTATCGCCAGGCGGTTCAGGTCGGCCGGACTCCAACCCCTCAAGGCGTCGGCAGGGTACTTTCAGCCGTTTGAATTCCCGCAGAAAACAACCGTCGACCCGAGTACCGTGCTCATCGCCGAGGGGAAGCTGCTGGACCGAGATACGACGTTCCGCCCGCTTCGGGTGTCGGCCGAAAGCGCATTTGACGGGCCGGTGGTGTTCGCGGGTTACGGGATCGATACCGGCGACAATCACAAGGACAACTACAACGACTACCTCGACCTCGACGTGAAGGGAAAAGTCGTGCTCGTTCTGCGCTACGAGCCGCGAGGCAAGGACGGCAATAGCGTGTTCAGCCACCGCAAGGGCTGGTCGGACAACGCGACTTTCGCCGCCAAGGCCAAGCTCGCACAGGAGCGCGGGGCGGCGGCGTTGATCGTGGTGGACCCCGCCAGCAAGGCACTCATCCCGTTTTCACCGGGCTCATCTGACGAAATCAAGATTCCAGTTCTGGCGGTAACGCCCGCCATTGCGGATGAGTGGCTCAAGGCTGGCGGGGCGCCGGGCATTGCCGCACTCAAGGCACAAATCGATAGCGCGCTTGATTCGGCATCGACGGAATTGAAGGGCGTTCACGTTACCGGTCAGGTCAAGTTTGTCCGTCAACTCGCCAAGGTGAAAAACGTGCTGGCCGTTCTTCCGGGAGCCGGACCGGCAGCGGAGGAGTACATCGTTATTGGGGCGCACTACGATCATCTCGGAAAGGGCAAAGGAAAATCGCCGGAGATTTTTTACGGTGCCGACGACAACGCCTCCGGAACGACGGCGATGCTTGAAATCGCCAAGCGGATGGCAACGAGTGGTGGCAATCGTCGGTCGATTATTTTCGCGGCGTTCACGGCAGAAGAATCCGGTTTAATCGGCTCAAACTTCTTCGTCAAAAACCCGCCCGTGCCGCTGGACAAGATCGTTGCGATGATCAATCTCGACATGGTCGGCCGGGTGCGGAACCAAACCCTCTACACCGGCGGTGGCGGGACGGCGGCGGCGTTTACGGAGATCCTCAAGAAGGCCGACGAAGCTTCGCCTCTGCAACTCAAGAGCATGGGCGACGGCGGGATGGGGCCGAGCGATCATATGAGCTTTGCGCTCAAGAAAATCCCGGTGATCTTCCTTTTCAGTGGCCTGCATGCGGATTACCACCGTCCGACCGATACGCCTGACAAGATCAACCTCGCTGGCATCGAGCAAACTGCTGGTCTGACCGTCAATCTGCTCCGCCAGATCGACACCATGCCCAAGCAAACCTACGTCGCATCGGCCGACGCGAAGGGGGAGAATGTCAGCATCGGTTTCGGAACCGGCGACGGAGGCCGGCGGGTGACACTGGGTGTCGTGCCCGACTATACTTCCGACGACCGTGTAACGGGCGTAAAGATTTCCGACACCACGCCCGACTCGCCCGCCGCCAAGGCCGGGCTGATGGCGGGCGATGTGGTGGTGAAGCTGGGCGATACGAGCATCGAGTCGCTGGAAGGCCTGTCGGCCGCGCTGCGAGTGGCCGAGTCTAATCGACCGACGACGATTTCGGTCATTCGTGGCGGACGCCGGATGGAATTTCCCGTGACGCTGGTCGAAAAGTAGCGTGGGCGTTGCCCACCATATCGAAATCCGGTGGGCAGTGCCCACCCTACGTTTGCGAAAGAACCTCATGAGTAAAACCGGAATTGTGATCGTTGATCATGGCTCGCGTCGGGCGGAAAGCAACGCGATGCTCGAAGAAGTCGCCCGGCAGTTCGGCGAGCGCTTCCGGCAGACCCACGAGATCGTGGAGCCTGCACACATGGAAATCTGCGAGCCGTCAATCGCCACCGCCTACGCTGCCTGTGTCGCGAGAGGCGCGACGCGAATTATGGTGCTCCCTTTTTTTCTCGGGCCAGGAAAGCACTGGACGAAAGATATTCCTGCACTCGCCGCCGAGGCGGCGGTTAAACATCCGGGAACGCAGTATCACGTTGCCATGCCGTTAGGAATCGATGATCTGATTCTGGACCTGCTCAACAAACGCGCAGCATTCTGTCAAAATAATGCTTTCGTTTGTGATAGTTGCCGTGGTACGATTCGCAGCGGTGAGACGGGGGTTGAGCCTCTCGAACTCAAGCCCCATCACGAAGAAAAAAGCTCGGCACTGTGTTCGACCTGTCCGTTCAAAGGCCAGCCATTGCCGCAGTCAGTGGGTAGCTGACCGCTTTGTTTAACAGGGGTTGGGGTAGATGGTTTCGACTGAAAAACAACTGCCGCGATGGGTCACGCCCACCGCGATCATTCTATCATTACTGATTGCACTGGCGGCAGCGGCGTCGTCGTGGCACCGGAAGGCGGCGGCGTGGCCGATAAGCAAGCCGAACTCGGCATCAATCAAAAAAGATTGAGGATGGGGTGATTCATTCTGGAGGGCGGCTGTCCTCAGCCGCCGCGATCTCGCAACCGGCTCGGCGGCTGAGGACAGCCGCCCTCCAGGCGAATTCGAACGTCTTTACCGAGACCTAATCGCCGTCGGTTCTGGCCATTTCCGGATTCACCTTCACTAGCGCCGGCGCGGTAAACACCGACGAATCAATGGCCGGCACGGTGGCCCATTGCATGCCGGCCTGCATCAACCTGGATGCGAATCCCTCGGCTTGGTCTTCTTCACCGTGGACCACGTAGGCGCTGGTTTGCTTTGACAGCGTGGGCTTAAGGAATCTTAGCAGTTCGTCGCCATCGGCGTGGGCGCTCAGGCCGTGGATGGTTTTGACCTGGCATTTGACGTCGTACCAGCGATCAAAGATGCGCACGCGCTTGTGCCCATCCTGCAACCGTCGACCGAGCGTGCCGTACGGGGTGAAGCCGACGAATATCACCAGATCATTCGGCCGTTCGAGGCTCAGCTTCAGGTGATGCAGCACGCGCCCGAATTCACAGGTGGGGCTGGAGGCGATGATCACGCACGGGCCGGATTGACCGTTGATCTTGCGGCTTTGCTCGCCGGTGCTGGCGAAGGTGACGTGACTGAGGCCGAACAAATCCTTGTCGCCGATGAGTGAGGCGGTTTCGTCATCGTAGTAGCTTCGGTGCATGGCGTAGATTTGGCTGGCGTCGACGCCCATTGGGCTGTCGACGAAAACCGGGATCGCAGGAATCTGCTTCTGAGCGATGAATTGCTGCATGTACCACAGGATCGTCTGCGTGCGACCGACGGCGAACGAAGGCACAATCAACCGGCTGCCGGTGGTGATGACCTGCTTCACTGCGTTCAGCAACGCTGGGCCGACCGCGTCCATAGGCGCGTGCTGCTTCATGCCGTACGTGCTTTCGGTGATCACCAGGTCGACCGGGCCGGTCAGCGGGTGCGGGTCGTGGATGATCGGGGTGTTGTACCGCCCGATGTCTGCGGTGAAGAGCATCTTCTTGGTCACGCCCTCCTCGGGCCATTTGATCAGCACGTACGCTGAACCGAGGATGTGACCGGCGTCGTGAAAGGAAAACGTCAGGCCGCCGAGATCGGTCGGCTGGTTGTACGGAACCTTGCGAAACAGCTTCAGCACCGGTTGCACGTCCGCGGGGACGTAAAGCGGTTGGATCGGCTTATTACCCGGCGCGACCGATCGGCGGTTGAGGTATTCGGCGTCCTCCAACTGGATGTCGGCCGAGTCGAGCAGGATCAGCCTGGCCACGTCGGCCGTTGCGGTGGTGCAGTAAATCGGGCCTTTAAACCCGGCGTTGGTCAGGACGGGGAGCTTCCCGCAATGGTCGAGGTGTCCGTGCGAAAGAATGACCGCATCAATCTCGTGCGGGTCGGCCGGCAGCCGCTCGTTCATCTCCCGAGCGAATTCACGCGGGCCCTGATAGATACCGCAATCCAGCAGGATTCGCTTTCCCGCCACTTCGATCAGATGACAGGATCCCGTAACCGTCCGATCCGCACCGCAGAATTGGATTCGCATAAACCGAGCGTAGCGGCGTAACCTGCTCCGGGCAAACGATTTGATGACAATATTTCGGTGACCAATCAGTGAAAAGCTGCTACGATTCGCAGGACACACAACGGGAGAATCTAACCCATGGCCAGCGCTCATGTTGACCCCGCCGAACTGCGGCGATTTGCTGCGGAACTCAACCGCTTTAACGGCGATCTCCAAGCCCTGATGGCGAGCCTCAACGCCCGCCTGCGGAACCTTGAAGGCTCCTGGCGCGATCAAGAACAACGCAAGTTTACTGAAGCCTTCGATTCCACCGTGAAGACTCTGGCGGGATTCCTTGAACAATCGCACCAGCACGTGTCGTTCCTCGCGAAGAAGGCGACGCTGGTGGAAGAGTATTTGAAGCAACGTTAGGAGAGTGCTGAGTGCTGAGTTCCGAGTGCTGAGTCAGATTTACTCAGAACTCAGCACTCAGCCCTCAGCACTGATCGCATGGCCCAAGCCAAAGTAACATCCACCGATGCCATCCGCCTGTTCCGCGTGGCGATGATTAAGTTCGCCGAGTCGGTGAGCGCGGCGCTGGGGAATGCCGACTCGGACGTCAACCGAGCCCAGTCCTGGCTCGACATGGAAGCCAAGCCCTACTGGGCTAGCGAAATCCGCAAGCGACAGGTCGCTTTGGCTCAGGCGCAGGAAAAGCTGCGGATGAAGACGCTTTACAAAAACTTCGACGGCACGACGCCCAGCGCCGTGGACGAAAAAAAAGCCGTCGACGTTGCCAAACGTCGATTGGAGATTGCCGAGCAGAAGGCCGCCAATGTGCGCAAGTATGCCACGATCATGACACGCGAAACCGTACTCTATAAAGGCTCGGTCACGCGGTTTGCGACGACGATTCAATCGGGCGTTCCTGTCGCCATTGCCCATCTGGCAAGGGTGATGATGGCGATCGAGCGCTACTTGGCCGCCAACCCCGAAGTCGCCAACATTTCCAGTGCCGGGGCGGGCGAATCATCGGGACCGGGCTATATGGAACTCCTGCAGAGCATGAGCCGTCCGGCCGAGGAAGAGCCGGCGCTAAACGAGTCGGCTGGCGGCGTCACAGAGGAAGAAGCGGGTTCCGGGTCTCGGGTTCCGGGTTCCCTGGAAGACGCAGCACCGCTAGCCGCAGCGGAATTGGAATCTTCCAACCCCGAACCCCAAACCCCGAACCCCGAACCCGAGTCACCATGAGCGTACAAAGCAGCCGGGCAACCATCGCCAAAGCCTTGCAGGACATTCACGCCCTGTGGCTGAACACTCGCGGCAGCTGGGACGATATCGTGGCTGAGGAATTTGAAAAGAAGTATCTCGATCCGATCATGCAGGACTATAAACCTGCGGCGTCGGCGATGGACCATATTGGCACTGTGATCGCCAACATGCGGCGGGATTGCAGTGAATGACGAACGAGGTCTCTGAATCAATAGTTGGTATTTGCCGGTTGCAGAAAATAGAAAGAATTACATGGACCAGATCGAACTTGTCGACGAACTCGTACCCCAACCCCAACCCCCGCAGGCGTCCGATCGTGAAGCGGCCCGAGCGGCGCTGCGCGACCTTCTCAAGCACGCCACGGATAGCGCTGCCAGCGAGCAGCAGATCGAACAGCGACACCTCGTGCAACTGGATGCCGATGGCAAAGCGCATTCGAAAAAACTCTTCGAAATAGAGCAACGCGGCAAGACGCACAAAGATCAAATCGAGCAGAAATACAACGATCACAAGCTGCAACTTCAGTCCAAGTACCAGGCCGAGATCAAGCAACTCAAAGAATCCGATCATGATGCGCGTCGGCGGGCGCTGGATGAGAAGGAAAACGTCGAGCGAAACGTCAAAAAGGAGTTCGACAACGCCTCCTGGCTGGCCGAAAGCGTGTACGACGGTGAGCACGCCGCGCTGCTGCAGAAGGCGAAGGAGTTCAAAGAGAAAGTCGATACGGAACTCGCGGATCTCGATCGCGTGGAGGGTGACGGTTTTCTGCTGATGCGCACCTATCGTCAGGCACCGCAGCCATTCAAGGCGACCGATGAAGACAAGGCCGCCATCGCCGCCAATGCCGACGAGGCGTATACCCGATTTCGATCCGAATCCGATACGCATCTTGCAGCCCTCGGATCGATGTTTTTGCCCAAGCTGTTTGTGGGACTGGCGCCGTTGATTCTGATCGTCGGTGTCTGCGCAGCGGCCGGGGCCGGGGCGTTTTTCCTGGGGAAGTCCACCGAGCCGGACATCAAGCGGATCGGCGGTGTCACTGCCGCGGCGTTTGTGGTGTCGATGGGCGCGGGAATTGGGCTGAAGATGCTGGCCAACCGGCAAGTGCGGGCAGGGCACGCGCCGCTGTCTCAGTCGGTTGATTCCGCCCGCTGGGCTGCAAAGCGCCGGCTTGAAAACGCCGCCCGCGAGCAGGAAGAGCAGCTCATCGCCGCCGGTGAAAAGCGTAAATCCGAGGTGCAGGCCGCCAAAACGCAATTCCAGCCGCATCTGGTGCGCGCCAAGGAAAAATTTGAAGCCGTCGTCGCCAAGCTGCGCGAGGAATACACCCAAAAAGCAGAGGCGATCGATACCCGCTATAAAGCCGGCATCAAAGAAGCCGACGACTGGCTGGCCAAACATCTCAAGGAACTGGAGCAGCGGCAAGCCAATGACCTAGCCGCTGAGACGAAGAAAAACGAAGAAGCCATCGTCACCGAGAAAACCCGATTCGCCGACGAGCGGAAGCAGTTGGCCGACTCGTGGCAGAGCGGCTTGGAGCGGCTGGCGAATCCGATCCAGTCGACCAATACCGTCAGCGTCGCGCCGCACGAATGGAACGATCTCGCATGGAACACCTGGCAGCCGCCCACTGCGTTTGCGCCGCGCGTGCGATTCGGCGAACTTCAAGTGGATATCAAATCGCTGATCGATTCGATCCCGCAGGAAAAACCGTTTGGTCTGCCGATTCCTCAGGCGTTTTCACTGCCGGCGAATCTCAGCTTCCCGGCGCACGGCAGCCTGATGATCCACGCCGATCGTATCGGCCGGCCGGCAGCGCTGCAGACGCTGCAGATGGTGATGACCCGCCTGCTCACCACGCTCCCGCCGGGACGAGTGAAGTTTACGATCATTGACCCCGTCGGCCTCGGCCAGAACTTCGCCGGTTTCATGCACCTGGCCGACTACGACGAGTCGCTCGTCGGCAGCCGAATCTGGACCGACCACGAGCAGATCGAAAAGCGCCTGGCCGACCTGACGGAGCACATGGAGACGGTCATCCAGAAGTATCTGCGAAACGAGTTCGCCACGATTGACGAATACAACGCCCAGGCCGGTGAATTGGCCGAGCCTTACCGGTTTCTGGTGATCGCCGATTTCCCCGTCGGTTTCCAGGGCGACAGTTTCCGACGTTTAGCGAGCATCGCCACCAGCGGCCCGCGGTGCGGCGTGTACACGCTGATCGTCCGCGATACCCGACAGAACATCCCCAGCGGGGCGCATGTTGACGAAGTCGAGGCCCACAGCATCAACCTCCAATGGTTGTCCGCCAGCTTCGTCTGGCGCGATGAAATCTTCCGCCAGTTCCCGCTCAAGCTCGATCCGCCGCCGAGCGAGGATGATCTGACCAAGATCATGCACATCGTCGGCAAGGGCGCGAAGAACGCCAACCGCGTTGAAGTGCCATTTGAAACCATCGCCCCGCAACTGCCATCTGATTTCTGGTCGCTCAGCAGCCGCGACGAGTTGCGTGTTCCGATCGGCCGAATGGGCGCGACGCGACTGCAGCAGTTGAAGCTCGGCAGGGGCGTTGCACAGCACACGCTGATCGCCGGTAAAACCGGATCGGGTAAGTCGACGTTGCTGCACGCGATCGTGACGAACCTGGCGATGTGGTATCCGCCGGAAGAAGTGGAGTTTTATCTCATTGACTTCAAGAAGGGCGTTGAATTCAAGACCTACGGTACGCATTCGTTGCCGCACGCGCGGGCGATCGCGGTGGAATCGGACCGCGAGTTCGGGCTTAGCGTATTGCAGCGAATCGACGCCGAACTGGCCAGGCGCGGTGAATTGTTCCGCAAGGCCGGTGTTCAGGATATGCCTTCGTATCGGCAGAGCAAAGGCGCTGAAGTCTGTCCGCGAACGCTGCTGATTATCGACGAATTCCAGGAATTCTTTTCAGAAGACGACAAGCTGTCGCAGGAAGTCGGCCTGCTGCTCGACCGCCTTGTGCGTCAGGGTCGCGCTTTCGGCATTCACGTGCTGCTGGGATCACAGACGATCGCCGGCTCTGGCGGGCTCGCGCGCAGCACCATCGGGCAGATGGCGGTCCGCATCGCTCTGCAATGCAGCGAGGCCGACAGCCAGTTGATCTTGGGCGACAATAACTCCGCCGCTCGCTTGCTCACCCGTCCCGGCGAATGCATCTACAACGACGCCGGCGGGCTGGTCGAAGGCAACAGCCCGTTCCAGATCGCCTGGCTACCGGATGAGCAGCGAGAAAAGTACTTGATCAAGATCCGTGCGTCAGCCGATGCCAAGAAGGTAAACCTTGCCCCGCCGATCGTGTTCGAGGGCAACGCTCCGGCCGATATTGCGCGGAATCATGTGCTGGCGGAGTTGATCGACGCGCCGACGGTCAAGCCGACCACCGCGCCGGTCGCCTATCTCGGTGAACCCGTCGCCATCAAGTCCCCGACGGGCATTGCCTTTAGGAAGCAGAGCGGCGCCAACGTGCTGGTCATCGGCCAGCAGGATGAACTGGCGCTGGCGATGCTGGAGATGGCGATCATCTCGCTGGCCGCGCAGCACGAAGTGGGGAATGCAAAATTCCTGGTGCTCGACGGCACGCCGGCCGACTCTTATCTGGCTGGATCGCTCGCCCGAGTGAAGGATGCCGTGCCGCACGATCTGGACATGGTGGATTTCCGGGCGATTCCCGATCGGATCAACGAGTTGGCGACGGAGATGACACGCCGGATCGAAGAAAACGACAACGCCGCTCCGCCGATCTACCTGGTGATCTACGGCCTGCAGCGATTTCGTGTGCTGCGTAAGGGTGAAGACGATTTCGGCTTCTCCATGAGCGTCGATGACAAGCCCAAGCCGCCCAATACCGGCAAGCAGTTCGTCGACCTGCTGAAAGACGGCCCGGCCGCCGGAATCCACATTATTGCCTGGGCCGACACGCCCATTGCCGTCGAGCGTACGCTCGATCGGACGGCGTTGCGGGAGTTTGACCATCGCGTGCTCTTCCAGATGAGTGCCAACGACTCCAGCAACCTGATCGACTCCCCGGCGGCCAATAAGCTGGGCTTCTTTAGGGCATTGGCGTACAGCGAAGAGCAAGGCGTCATGGAGAAGTTCCGTCCGTACGCGGTTCCTTCAGATACGTGGCTTAAGTCGGTTCGGGACAAGCTGTTGAAACGGAAGTAGTTTTTTGTGTTGGAGTGCGACGATCCCTACTATCCCTGCGACTTGGGTAAGATAGAAAAGGCTTTTTCTGCTGGAAAGTGGGGATTGATTGCATTTCTGGTGCTTTAACGGTTGAGTGTGCTGTAAGACTCGCTACGTTTTGATTCGTCGCAAACCACGCCCGAAGAAGGGCATTGCGAGCTTATCGTACAGTCTGTCAAACAGTTAGAACCCTCTGCCTGCCGTTGCGTCACCCACTCGCAATGGCAACTTCCTTGCACGGCGTGGCACAACCTCGCTGGGCAACAGAGGAATTCTCGGGTTTGACGGAAGTGAAGGGTCGCTCTCTCGGGCGACCCTTTTTTCGTTTTTTAACAACGCCGTAGTTTAGCTTGTGATTTCTTAACCGCGAAGATCGCGAAGACGCGAAGGGCGCGAAGTGAATTTATTGATTTTCTTCGCGCCCTTCGCGTCTTCGCGATCTTCGCGGTTAAATCGATTTTTCGGAAAAACAAAAAGAGCCGGCGATCGCTCGCCGGCTCTATAGTGTCGGTTATTGAGATGAAAATTACTTCACCGCGTCGAGGGCTTCCTTGAAGTCGCGCTCCTGACGCAGGCCGACGAACTTCTGCGCGACTTGGCCGTCCTTGAACAGGATCACGGTTGGAATGGAACTGATTCCATATTTCATCGACATATCGCGGTTGCTGTCGGTGTCGATCTTGCCCACCTTGACCTTACCGTTGTAGTCCTTGGCGATCTTTTCGATCGTCGGGGCCAGCATCCGGCAGGGCATGCACCACTCGGCCCAGAAATCGACCAGCACAGGCACGCTCGATTTAAGCACTTCGGCTTCAAAATTCTGATCCGTCAATTCTTTTACATTCTCGCTGGCCATGGGAACTCCTTACTTGAGTACGACTTACTTACATTTGACTTACCGGCGAATCATAGGAATCGGCCCGCAGCGAGTCAACGAGGCGAGCTGAAGCGGTTATTTCCGGCGTTTTTGAGCTTCCAGGGTCGATTTGACCTGCATCGCGTTCAACATGCCGAACACCAGGAAGAACACTCCGGCGATTGCGAACAGCCCGAGATAGGCAGTTTGATCCCTCAGCGTTGCCAATCCCGAATTGGAAGGCGCGGCAAACGGCAGCGCCGCCGAGATTAGCCCGAGTACCCCCAGCGTCAGCATGACGGGGATAATCGTCTGCTTGAATTCCATCGTCGAGGTGTAGCTGGGTTTTTTCGGCTTGGGCGCGGGCTTTGGCTTGTTCTTGAAGACGTCCGGCGATGGAGCGGGCACGATCACCGCATCGCCGTCGTCGTAGATCGCCTCGGGGTCGGTCGGGCCTTGTTCTTCGGTAGATTCTCCAGCGATAGGAAGCGGCGGCGGAGTGAGATTGGGAGCGGCCGGCCTGGACGGGGCTGCGGGTCGAACGCGCGCCGGAGGCGGCGTTGGTGCGGCGGCAAGGGGCGCAGATTGCGGGTCAGGTGCAACAGGGCGAACGGGCGCAGCCGGACGCACAGGGGCCGCCGGTGCTGGGGCGGCCGGTCGAGCGGTCGGGGCGGGCGGTCGTGGCGCGGCGGTTTTCGGAGCTGCTGCCGGCGGAACCGGCGGCCTGGGGGCTGCGCTGGGAGTGACCGGCGTTGCCTGCTCCTGTGCGTGCTCCACGCCGCTGCTGTGATGGGCGTCGTGGTCATCTGCGGCGTTTCCCGCCGCCAGGGCAGCCAACGCATCCGCCAGATCGTCGTTGTTTTTCGCCATCTTTACCCTCTATTCGCGCGTCCGAAAACGTCGTGAAATTATCATGCTTGTCGCGCAGCACGCCGCCGTTGCGCGCCATCGAGACACGCTGATTATAGTGCGACTTCGCCGTAGGGGCCAAGGCATCGGCCGGGCCAAAATTCGGATGTTCGGATCGTACCGATTTTAACGCGCCGTTTCTGCGAAACGGCTTAAAAAATGTTCTAGGACGTACCGATTCGCCGTTGGATGTTGATGGCGATTTTCAGACACTGACGAGTGTCGATTGTTGACCTTGGTGGTCATTTAACATCGTTGACTGTGGCCTCAAAGCATCATCCGGCGGATGCAGAACGCCAAATCGACATGGAAGACGAATCGAATTGCTGGAACGGCGTTTGTTAACGGATCGGAACCAACGCCGTAACGTCGCGCAACGGGATTGGCCCTGACATCGAGGAGAGCACTATGAACGAAAATGATTTCCAATCGAAGCTGGCCGAACTTATGGGCGAGATCAGCACGCTACCCGCGACCGAACGGGCGAAGCTTGAAAAGGTCGCCAACGAAACCCGCGCCCGCCACGAGCGCCTTCGGCAGACCGTCAGCAGCCTCCAGGAAAGCCTGGACTACCTGCGTCTGAGCATCAAGTATCTGGTATTCGATCTCGAAGCCACCCGCCGCGAGAACGGCTACCTGCGTAAGATGCTGGAAGAAACCAGCGGCAACGAATAAGCCGCCTCAAATCGTCTTCAACCCAACGTCACACCCCCGGGTCGCTCGCCAGAGCGGCCCGGGGGTGTTTTTGCGATGCGAGAAAACTCAGAACTTCCAACCCACACCCAAGATGTATCTTAAGTCGTCCTTCACGTTGTCCGACGCCGGTTGGGAGTTGTGCGTTAGCTCGACCTTGGCTTCCAGGAACATTTGCTTGGTCATGTCGGCCCGCACGCCCACGTCGGTGTTTACCAGATAGCCCGTGCCGCTTTCCAGGCCGGGGATGAATTCCAGGTTGTGGAAAAACTTTACGTTCTCATTGAACGTATGGTCGTAGTGATACGCCAGCCGGGCGGCGACGCCTTGCTTGATGTCTTCATCCTTGTAGTCTTCGTAAATCCAGGACAAACCGGCTTCGGTGTTGAAATTCATCTTCGCCGACTCGATCCACTGGTAACCGACACCGACGCCGGGCACGAATCGCAGGTTCAAGTCCTGGATGCGGTCTTTCACCGCCAGCGCGTTGGCAAACAGATACCACTTGCTGTCGTCAAGGAAGTAGTCGTACTTGCCCTGCAGCATCTGGTTGTCGGCCGACGTGGTTTTATCGCCGGTGTCGGCGTTGCGCTCGCGCCCGAAGTTGTAGGCACCGCTGGAGGTGATTCGGTCATCCTCGCCGCGACGCATCAGGTCGAACGCCGCGTGGTATTGATCGGTGAACGTATTGCCGCGGGTCAAAATCGCCCCAGCCGTCACGCTGCCGGTCCATTTCACGGCCGGGGGGTTGATGGCCTTGATCTTGTCGAACGTGTAGTTCTGCCCATTGAGCGCAACCGATCCGTCAGCCGCGGGGGCGGCCTTCTGGGTCAGGGTCAGGCCGTCGGTCGTCTTCAGGTTGATCGGTGTATCGGAGCTGAAGGTTTTGACTTCCTTCAAGTCGATCTTGATCTCGTTCGCCGCCGCTGTTTTGAGCGTCAGCGTCTTGCCATCGGAATCGACGATCGTGCCCGTGAGGACGTCGCCGTTCTTAAACTCCACTTTGTCAGCCCGGACCATCGCAGCGCCGGTCATGCACGTCACCGCCGCCAGGATCGTAATATGATTGCGCATAGAACCTCAGTTGAAAAAAAGTGTTCCTCGTTTCGTCGTACAAAACTGCTCTACGCTTTTGCCTTGAGCAGATCGCGGATTTCGGTCAGTAACGTTTCCTCTTTCGTTGGTGCCGGAGGAGCCGACGGGGCGGCTTCTTCCTTGCGACGCATGCTGTTGATTCCCTTTACAACTAAGAAGATCGCCAGTGCCTGAATCAGGAAGTTGATCACCGCGTTAATCAGGTTCCCATAGGTGATGATCAAATCGTGATCAAAAGTTTTGCCCGTAATGGGATGGGCCACGCCTTTGGCCAGCATGACAATGTGCTTGTCTGAAAAATCGAGACCGCCCATCAAATAGCCTAGCGGCGGACTAATGACATCTTTGACAAGAGACGAGACGACGGCTCCAAACGCCACGCCGACGATCAGACCAACGGCCAGATCGACCATGTTGCCCTTGAGAGCAAACGCCTTGAATTCAGCAATCAAACCTGAGGGACTCGCCATGACAATCTCCAATGAATTGAACAGTGCTACGTTTTATCGACTTTCCACTTCGTTTATGTTGAGGTTGTTACTACACTGATGCAATTGTTTATCTCGGTCGCGACAGAGGGGAAACACTCTGGGTACTCTGTGTTGTTATCGGAGCTTGATTGTTGATTGCGTCTGGTTCATTTCCCTTAGAGAATGGGTGGGGAAAGCCGGTTACTTTAGAAGTCCAACTTTTTTCAGAGGAGCTCGAAATGAAGGCATGGCAAACCACCGCGGCGTTGATGATTGCAGTTGCGTCTGTTGTCGGATGTGACAAAAAGGACGAAACAAAAACCCCCACAGTTCCCGCGGTGAAAACCGAAGGCGCTGCCGACAAGATGGGGAACATGATGTCGGGCGCGAAGGAAGCCGTAAAGGAAGGCGCCGCCGACGCCACCAAGGCCGTCAAGGACGGCGCTGCTGCGACTGAGACTAAAGCAGCCGAAGTGAAAGACGCCGCAGCCGCCAAGGCGATGGAAGTCAAAGACGCAACCTCTGCCGCCGCCACCGATGCCAAGGCAGCGATCGTGGAAACGGCGCAGAAATATTACGACCAGGCCAAGGGCTACCTGGCGTCGAACAACCTCACCAGCGCCAGCGACATGATCTCCAAGCTCGACGGCATCAAATCGCAACTGCCGGCGGAGTGGCAGACGAAGGTCGACGAACTCAAGGCGATGTACGACAAGGCCAAGGCCGGCGTCGGCAACCTGATGCCGAAGATGGGACAATAATCCCATTTTGAAAACGGTAGTTGCCGCCTGGAGGGCGGCTGTCCCCAGCCGCCGCAGTCTTGCAAACAAGCGGCGGGTGAGGACACGCGCCCTCCAGGTGTAGTTTGACAGTACGATAAGCTTTCAGATAGCCTACAGCCGTGTCGCTAGTCGGCCCGCGGGTGCGAGGTGCTTGCGGCGAGGTTGTGGAATCCCAGTTTCGTTGATCGGGGCATTTGTCGCCTGACGGTCACCGAAATTCGTGTTCCTGCCATTCGCTGTCCACTCCAACCGAATCCGTCGGCCGCCGTTCGATTGGTTTTTACCGGCAGGACTGCGTGAATCCACAACTGCGCGAAAAGGCTGAGAAAATTCTCGGCTACACGTTCAAAAACCCCCAGATCCTTCTCGAATCGCTGACGCACGCGTCGATCGCGGATAATCGGCTTAACAGCAATGAGCGCATGGAGTTCCTCGGCGATGCCGTGCTCGATCTGGTCGTCTGCGAGGCGCTTTATCTGAAGTTCCCCAGCTATCTCGAAGGCGACCTGACGAAAGTAAAGTCGGCCGTCGTCTCGCGGCGAACCTGCGCAGAAGTCTCCAACGAAACCGGGTTGACCGATCTGCTGATCATCGGCAAAGGCATCAGCAACCGCGAAATGATGCCCAGCAGCCTAGCGGCGGCGGTGTATGAGTCGATCGTGGCGGCGCTGTATCTCGACGGAGGGTTCGATGTCGTCAAAGAGTACGTCCTGCGGACGATGACGCCGAAGATCAACGACATCTCCAGTAACTCGCACCAGCAGAACTACAAGGCGCTCCTGCAGCAGCACGCTCAGCAGGCGCTGGGCGCGACGCCGATGTACGAACTGATGGACGAGAAAGGCCCCGATCACAGCAAGTGCTTCGAGGTCGGCGTCACCATCGACGGCCGGCGCTTCACCAGCGCCTGGGGCCCGAACAAGAAGCAGGCTGAGCAGAAGGCGGCGCTCCTGGCGCTGGAGGAACTCGGCGTGTTGGACGCGAAAGAAGTGGATGAGGCGATCGAGGAGATCGTGGAGAACGATCCGGATAGCAAGGTATAGTGCTGTGTTCTGTGTGCTGAGTGCTGAGTTGAAATGCAAATTCTCAGCACTCAGCACTCGCCACTCAGCACTTTGAAAAGGAACACGGATGTCATCGGTCGCCAAAGTAGGAATCGCCGGCGCTGGTTGGCCGGGGCAGAAGCACGCCGAGGGGTATCGCGGCGCGGGCGGGTTTCAGGTCGTGGCCGTCGCGGATTTGATTCCCGATCGCCGGGCGAAAATGAAGGCCGCGTTCGGCATTCCGACCGAGTACAACGACGCTTCAGAACTGATCAAAGACAAATCGCTCGATGTGATCAGCGTTTGTTTGCCGAACCACCTGCACGCGCCCATCGCGCTGGCGGCACTGCGGGCGGGTAAACACGTGGTGATCGAATCGCCACCCGCGCTGAGCGCCGCCGAGGCGCGCAAAATCGAAGCAACCGCGGCCAAGAACGGGAAACTGGTGCTTTACAGCCACCAGCGCCGCTTCGGTCCCGCGGAGTTGGCGGCGAAGCAGACCATCGACAAAGGCTACGCCGGCGACGTCTACCACGCCCGCGCCGTCTGGACCCGCACCCGCGGCGTGCCGATCGGCACCGGCTGGTACACCGACAAGCAAAAATCCGGCGGCGGGGCGATGATCGACCTCGGCACGCACCTGCTCGACTTGGCCTGGTACCTGATCGGCCAGCCCAAACCGCTCAGCGCGTTCGCCGTCACGCACCAGAAGCACAAATCGCTGGTGCCCGAGACGACGACGCACGACGTGGAAGACGCCGCGTTCGCGCTGATTAAGTGCGAGGGAAACAAGTCAATCGAGATCGCGACTTGCTGGGCCGCCAATCAACCGCCGAGCCAGAACGGCACAGTGTGTCGGCTGTATGGCGATCTGGGATCGGTGGAGGTCTACACACCGACCGGCGCGATCCTGTATCGCGGCTTCAACGAGCAAGGTGTCAACAAGGCCGTTGCGCTTAAGCCGCCCAAGGTGGGCGGACACATCGCGCTGATGCGACACTTCCGGCAATGTATCCTAGGCAAATCGCTGCCGATGATCGGAGCGGTACAAGGTGTATCATTGATGCAGATGATCGACGCCATCTACAAGAGCGCCGCGACCGGCAAGAGCGTCGATATTAAATAGCAACTGTGCGGCGGACGCAGGGAGCGGTCGATGCCCTTCGATCGAGAAAAGGTTGGCTACCAGCTGACATACTTCGCTCCAGCGGATTCGCTAGAGAACCTCCGCTATATTGGCTATTCGCGAAAATGCATCGTTTTCACTTCGACCGCGTTTCTGTTTTTTGCAATTTGCGTCGGCCTCGCGTTCACGATGGGACGAAATCCAGACTTGCTGGAATACCTGATTTACGCACTAGGGATCCTCGGCCTGATTTGCTCGATTATTGGAATGGTTTATGGAATCCTGACGCTCGACGCGCCCTTTAGGAAAACTCGTCTGATCGGGAAGTGGGGGATCGCGTTTTGTGCCGTACCGATGGCGCTTTTGCTCTTGCTGCTGGTACTAGGAATGCTGAACACGCTTTGAGCCTGTAAGACATGCTATCGCATGCCGTTACCCGATTCACCGGGGGACGTGACGGCATGCAATAGCATGCCCTAATACCTACCCTTCCGCCCCGCCCAGTTCGCGGTTTTGGAACAGCCACATGCCGATCGAAAGGGCAAACGTCGCATACGCCGCGGCGTGCAGCGTGGCGATGCCGAGGTACTTCCAGATCACGATCAGCGGGGTGGCCGATGGGTCTTTGCTGTAATACTCGCCGGCGACGGCGATGGTCTTGTACACTGTTAGTTGACGGAGATCGAAAGTCTCCAAGTACGGCAGGATCGCACTCAGCACATACGCGATGCCCTTGACCAACACTGAACTGCCGGCGAAGAGCGAATCCGGATCGTCGCCGAAGATGGGGAAGAGGAATCGAGTCAGGTTGCCCGCGATGTAGAGCATAATGACCGTGGGCATGTTGACGACGAGGGAGAACCGAGTCGACAGCGCCACGCCGATCGCTGCCAGCACGCTTACCTGCAGCCAGATCAGAATCAGCGATGGGAACAGCCCGGCGAGGTGCATCTTGCGGTATTCCCAGATCTGCTGCACTTCGCGTTCATCGACCGTGTTGGTACGAAGCATGTAATCGCCTGGCAGGCGAAGCCAGGTGCAGAGGATCAACACCCCGCCGAGCGCAGCGACGCCTAGCAGGGTGCTCAGAATAATGCCAAGATACTTGCCCAGCAGGACTTCCAGCTTGCTGATCGGTTTGCTCATCAACGTGAGCATCGTGCGGTCTTCGATTTCGTCGTAAATCGATCGGCTGGTGGCGAACAGGGTGGAGAGCAGCGTCAGTAGCAGAATCACGTCCAGGCTGACTGCTTTGAACATGATCAGGTCTTCGCCGAACGTGAAGTATGGCAACAACGAAAAGACGATCGTTATGGCCGCGCCGAGAGTCAGCAATAGCGCGTAAATGGGCTGAACGACGGATTCAAGAAACGTATGGCGAACGATGACAAGGGTGCGGTACATGGGGCGGGCATTGTAGATTGCCGATTGCCGATTGCCAATTGAAGGATTTCAATCGGACATCGCCAATCGAAAATTCAATCAATGTCTGATGTAAAAATGGTCAAATTCCCCGTTGGCGGGGAGGATATCGGTGTCCAGCTTCTGGATATACCCGTTCATTTTGCTGGATATCGCTTCAACCAGGTGATCCATCTCGTTGGTATCGCCTTCCATGACCAGTTCAACCCGGCCGTCGGGCATGTTGCGGACATAGCCGAGGACATTGAATTGAAGGGCGATATTCTTGACGGAGTAACGGAACCCAACCCCCTGAACCCGGCCGGAAAAGTAGCAAACCCGGCGGTATGGCGATTGAAACCTTGGGGTCTGCGTGATCATGCACCGATCATAATAAGACGCGCAAAAACTGCCAAGAAAAAACTGCCTAATACGACAAACAATCGCCTAGCAGTCGTCTCCGGCCCAAACGTAGGGTCTTTCCTGCCAGTCCATCGGGCGATTTCCTAGGATCCGGGTTCGACGATGAAATCCATGCTTTCGGTCGGTGCAGAGCGGTACGCCTCCTGGAACGCCGATTCGGTCTTAAACTGTTGTACCGCAAGCACCTTGGCCGGCAGCGAGAGAGTGATTTTCGGCTGATCGAATATCCACGGCGAAACCAGCAATCCGCGATCCCCTGATCGCTTCAGGCGTACGCGGGTCAGGCCTTGGCCCGGCTGGGGGGATAGTTCGATGAAATCGAACGGGGATTTGGTGCAACACATCCCCAGCGAGATTCGGTCCATCCCTTGTAGCACGCGAAAATGATACGCCAGCAAGTCCTCCTGATCACTGATCCCCGGGGCGGCCAGTCCGTAGTTCAGGGGCAGGTTGGTGGCAAATCCCAATTGCTGACGGAGTTCGGTCTGCCGTTCGATCTCGTTGTGCTGGAAGCGGTTGAGATCGAACCGCTCGCGCGTATACGCCACCGCCTTGCGGCTGACGTGGACCATCACTTCCGACAACGCAAATGCCGACAGCGACAACGAATGCAGCGATACCAGCAGTCCTGCATAAGGGTCGGCTGCTGCGGCCAGGTCGCCGGAGGCGGTCCAGACAGACATCGCGACATCGTGCTTGCTCTCAAAGACGTCGCGAGGAACCAAGCGGTTGTTGAGCGTCGGGGTGTCGTCGTGAATCGGCCAGCCGGCGTCGTGGATATCGACCGCATTCAGTGCCTTTTGCCCGGCGACCGGATCGGGCGACAGCAGTGCAGTGAACGGCTCAGTCCCGATCCGCTCCGCCAATTGACCAGCCAGTGTAGCGTGATCATCCTGACGGATCAGAAAATAGTTTCCGTTTTCCTCTCGCCGAATCATGGGCGAAAGAGTAGCAGTTTCCCGGGTGGGCTTCTACTGGATTTTCCATCGCCCGCCCTACACATGTAATTGACGAAAATAGTTCGCCTCAAGCTGGAGGGTGGGTGTCCTCGCCCG
>JANMES010000085.1:0-1767 GCA_031377185.1 Phycisphaerae bacterium | reverse complement strand
GCTGCTGTTGCTGGCGATTCTGGCGGAAGTGGTGGAATTTGTCGCAGGAGGTGCAGGTGCAAAAAAAGCGGGTGCCAGCAAGCTGGGCATGTTCGCGGCGATGGCAGGCGGCATCGTGGGCGCGATTTTGGGCACCGTTTTCATCCCGATCCCGATCGTGGGCACGATTTTGGGAGCGTGCATCGGCAGCTTCCTGGCGGCGATGGGCGTGGAATACGGCAAACGCCGCGATCTGGATCATTCCCTCCGCGTCGGCTATGGCGCTGCCCAGGGCAGGTTTTTGGGCATCGTAGGTAAGCTCGGAGTCGGCGGTGTGATGCTGCTGGTGACGGTGATCGCCGCCCTGCCGATCGGCGGACGCGCAAAACCGCTGCCGAGGACCAGCGCTTCGCCGGTGATGACCACCATGCCTGCGACGATGCCGAACTGAATTCCCAACCAGCATTTACCGGATCAAGTAAAATCACGCTTCACGCAGGTGATAACTTTTGATCGTCGTTTGCTGGAAATCCGGATACGCCCCGATGTCATGTTCGGCCAGGTCCAAGCCGTCAAATTCGTCAGCCTCTTTGGCCTTGAGCGGTGAGAATCGGGCGAGGAGTTTGAGCAGCACAAACGTCAGCAGCCCGGCGAACACCACGATCACCGCGGCGCCGACGACTTGAACGACCAGGGCTTTTCCTCTTTCCATCCAGGTTGTTTCCTCGAACGGAACGGCCGTCAGCGTGCTGATCAAACCCGTCACGCCGGCGATCGTAATCATGCCGGTCACGTCGTCGAGCTTGAGCACCATGTCCACTTTGACCAGCACGATCGGCGTCACAAAGCCGACCACCAGCCCCACGAGCACCGCGCCCCAGCCGGCCAGGTATGATCCGCTGGCACTGGTCGACACCACGCCGGCGATCAAGCCGCACGCCAGAAGGTTCAGGTCGATCTTGCCGTACGAAATCTGCCCGAACAGAGAAGCGGCCAGCACGGAGGCAGCGCACGACAAACAGATGTTGATCAACTGAGTATCTGCATCAATATTGGCAAAATGCGACGCACACAGCGCGGCACCGACAGAAAACAGAAGTGCGCCGAGGACGGTAAAAGAGAAGCTATGACCCGGAATCACGCTGGAGGAGCCGTCGCGGTGGTACTTCCCATCGCGCGGCCCGATCGCCAGCACCGCCGCCGCCGCCACGGCCCCACCGACGAGGTACATCGCCGCTCCACTGGCGAAGTGACGAGCGCCGAGAAACCCGTCAGGCCTGATCCACCCGCGCACGACCGGCCAGGTAAACCCTGCCGTCACCAGCGACAAGAGCAGCATCGGCCAAATGCGGCTGCGCTCGGACGTGGCCCCGATGACAAACGCTCCGACCACCATCGCCCGGCAAAGCCCGCCGATGAGCAACGCTGATTCGCGCCCGCGGCCGAACAGCATGGATGGATCGAGCCCGAAAAACGGGTTGTTGGTTTGCAGCGAGATCGCCGCGCCGATTGCCCAGAACGCCAGAACCGCGATCGCCCAATCGAGCAACTGTCGCCCGACAACCGAAGCAGTATTTTTGCTCCGCACCGAGCCGACAGAGTGCATGGCCAGACCGGTTCTCATGAGCAGCGCTCCGGCGATGAGTTGCATGTACAGCGATGCCATCGGGTCAAACTCCTGATGTCTATTTGTACACCAAAGCGGCTCAGCGTGAAAATCGACATATGCTTTTGCATAAAATGGAGGGTGGGTGTCCTCACCCGCCGCGGTCGCGGCAGCGCTTCGGC
>JANMES010000054.1:0-16687 GCA_031377185.1 Phycisphaerae bacterium | reverse complement strand
CCGCACAACCATGCCAAGGCCGAAGGTCAGCGGGACCGGTCATATTGCGACGGCGCCACTCCCGGCTAGCGCCGGCGACAACCGCCTGCCGATGCCCGGCGCGATCCTCACCCGCCAATACCGCGGCCAGACCATCCAAGTCACGGTCCTGCCCAACGGCTTTGACTACGACGGTCAGATCTACCGTTCCCTCAGTGCCGTGGCCAAGGCCGTCACCGGTTCCCACTGGAACGGCTACGGCTTCTTCGGCCTGAAAGGCGACCGATGAAAACGCCCGAACCCAAGAAAACCGTGCGCTGCGCGATCTACACCCGGAAGAGCACCGAGGAAGGGCTCCAGCAGGAGTTCAACACCCTCGACGCCCAGCGGGAGAGCGCAGAGGCCTTCATCGCCGCCCAGAGACACGAGGGCTGGGTCTGCCTGCCCGACCGGTACGACGACGGAGGGTTCACCGGCGGGAACCTCGACCGGCCCGCTGTGACGCGGTTGATGAAGGACATCGAGGCCGGCAAGGTCGACTGCGTCGTGGTGTACAAAGTGGACCGCCTGAGCCGGTCGCTGATGGACTTCTCCCGCATGATGCAGGTGTTCGAGAAGCACAATGTGTCGTTCGTCTCGGTGACCCAGCAGTTCAACACCACCCACTCGATGGGCCGGCTGACGTTGAACATCCTTCTCTCCTTCGCGCAGTTCGAGCGGGAGATTATCTCCGAGCGCACGCGGGACAAGATCGCGGCGGCGCGTCGGAAGGGTAAATTCGCTGGCGGCAAGCCGGTCCTGGGCTACAACCTGCTGAGCAGCCCGGTCGGATCAAAGTTGCTGGTGAACGAAGACGAGGCCGAGCAGGTCCGGGCGATCTTCAAGCTGTACCTGAAGTACGAAGCCCTCGTCCCGACGGTCACGGACCTGAACCAACGCGGGTGGCGAACCAAATCATGGACCACGCGGGCCGGCAAAACGGTCGGCGGCCGAATCTGGGGCAAGACCGACCTGTTCAAGCTCCTGACGAACGTGGTGTACCTCGGGAAGGTGCGTTACCGGCAGGAAATCCACCCCGGCGAACATCAGGCCATCGTCACCCCCGAGATCTGGCAGAAGGTGCAGTCCGTCCTGCAGCGGAATGGCCGCACCGGTGGGGCGTTGGTGCGGAACAAATATGGCGCTCTGCTAAAGGGCATCCTCCGATGCACCCCATGTAATTGTTCGATGGGCCACACCTATAGCAGCCAAGGCACCAAGCGATACCGCTATTACGTCTGCCTGAACGCCCAAAAGCGGGGGTGGCATTCATGTCCGAGTAAGTCGATCCCGGCAGGGGAGATCGAAAAGTTTGTTGTCGAGCAGATCAAAGCCATCGGGAAAGATCCGACGGTGGTGGCCGCTACCCTGAAGGAAGCACAGGCCGCAGCGAAGGAATCGATCACCGAGTTCAAAGTGCAGGAGCGTGCTGCAGCGAAAGAACTCGCAAGGCACTACGCCAAACTTCAAAAACTGACAGGCGACGTCCGGCGAGCAGGGGAAATGGCGGATCTGCAGGATCGCATTCGCTCCACGGAGCAGCAGTTGACCGTGACACGCGAGCAGATCGTCGAGGCCAGCCAGTTGGTTGTGGAAGGACGGGATGTCGTCGCAGCGCTATCCGCGTTCGGCCCGGTATGGGAAACGCTCAGCCCGCGCGAGCAGGCACGGGTCGTACGGCTGCTGATCGAACGGGTCGACTACGACGGCAAGGCTGGAACAATCTCGCTAACGTTTCGGCCGAGCGGGATACAGGCCTTGTCCCAGGAACAAACACGCGAGGAGGTAGCATGAGCGAAGGACTGACGGTTCATTGCAAGATGCATTTTAAAGCGGTCGCGCATGGGCGGAAGCAGATGACTAAAGGGGAGAAGGCCCCAGTGCTGGTGGGGCGGGTGCCTCGGGTCAACCGGCTGATGGCGCTGGCGATCCGGTTCGATGAGCTGCTTCGGAAGGGGGAAGTGAAGGATTACGCCGAACTGGCCCGGCTGAGCCACGTGACGCGGGCGCGGGTGACACAGATCATGAACTTGCTTAATCTCGCACCTGAAATCCAAGAACGGCTGCTTTTTCTTTCGCCCACCGTCGATGGCCCGGACAAAGTGAAGGAGTATCACCTCCGACCGATCGCGGCAGCCGTTACTTGGGAATTGCAGCGTCGCCGGTTCCGAGCCATCGTCCCCGAATACTGATGGCCGAGATGCGGGCAGCACTCGGGCACGTGCTGGCGAAGCCGGTGAACCGCAAGACGGCCAGCGGTATGCGGGCAACTGGCTCCGGCGATCGCAAAACTCACCGAGCATGCGAGCCAAGCCGGCGGCGGGCGTGGTGGTGACGGGCTCGACTCCACGCGCGACAGTGGTCGATCGAATCCGCCAGATGCTGGAGGCGACATGAGTCTGACCCGTGACGACGCGAACGATCTGGCGGCGAAGTTCCGCGGGCTGATGCCGCGGATGACCGACCAGCAGAACATCGAAGTCCGCGACCTGCTGCTGCTGTTCTGGGGAGATCGCGAGAGGGCCTGGCAACTGCTGCGCGCGTACGCCGGTACGCACGAGGAATTCATGATCGCGGGGGTGCGGCAGTCGCTGGTGAAGTTCGTCGGCAACGCCGCGCGGACGCAGCGGGAACTGCAACACTACCGCGAGCTGGCCAAGGTCTGCGAGAAGGACCTACAGGTGATCGACCAGATCATCGCCCGCGCCGACGACGCCACATTGGCGGCGGCGCGCCAGGTGGCCGTCGAGCGGATGCCCGAATTCTTCCAGCGGCGTTGCCTAGGGGCCGACCCTCGCCGGCCGGAGCACGTATACCTTCGGTCGATGATCGTGAGTGTGCTGGAGTCAGGATTGGTCCTCGTCGAAGTACAGAGCCAGAGCCGCGGCTAAGGTCTGACGCCTGTTCGGGGGAGGACCATCTACATATCCCATCGCAGATGGTGAATTTTTCAAGCTGCTGAGGCTGTATAGGGGATAATCTGATTAGGAGCTTTAGGCGTCGGCAATTGCAATGATGAGGCCGGATCGTAATATAAGTTCACCTCTATATCGGGCGCAGCCTTGCTCCAAGGCCCGTTTGGCGGGATATCATATGAGGGAGGCAGATAGTCCAGTGGCGAAATACGCACGAGCACCGATCGCCGAAGCCATCATCGATATTCAAATCCGCCCGGTCGATCTCTCGCCGGAACGGTTGGTCGAAGCAGTAAACCCGCTCAAAGAAGAATATCCCGCGCTCGACAAAATCCAGCAATACACTGTTGAGTTGTCCAAGGGGATGCCTGCACCCAAAGAAGTGAATTCAGCCTGGGTCTTCAAGGCAAGAAATGGAAAGAAGCTCTGGCAATCTCGCGCTGATGGCTTCACTTTCTCACTACTGGCTCCATATGACACGTGGGCTGAGTTCAAGCGACTGGCACGACCGGCGTGGGATGCCTATCGAGGCGTGATTGGAAACGCATTGGTCACATCGGTTTCGGTACGTTACGTGAACCAACTGAATTTGCCATTGCCACTTGCAGATCTAAATGAGTATCTGAAAACTGTCGTGACCATTTCGCCGGAATTGCCACAAGGCCTATCAATGATGTTCGTTCAGCTGGCAATTCCAGACAATCAGAGTCACTCCATCGCCACAATTACTCAGACGTTCGTACCACCTCCGACCCCTTCGTTTGCGTCGGTCATCTTGGACATAGGCGCCGCGCGGCAACATCAGTTGCCCGAAACTGACGATGATCTCTGGAAGATTGTCGACGAACTTCGCGAAGTGAAGAACCGGTATTTTGAAGGTTGCATCACTGATGCAACCAGAAAGTTGATAAGCTAATGCCACTCGTCGCCGACCAACCTAACGTGATGCGATTTGGCGTTCCTTCATTTTGTCGAGTTGTGACGAATACCTCTGTTATTCCAACTCTAGACTTGATAACGGCCTATCAAGCTCAAAACATCATTTTCGGGGTGTACAATAGCAGTGCTTATTATCAACGTTATGTGGGGCTAAGAAATCTTTCCTCCGCCGTGGCATTGCCGCCAGCGCTTACATCAGAATCACTCCGAGAATACGTGAAATCTACAGGCCAGGACTATGATGAGATGCTAAATGCGGCTGCTCGTCATTTTGAATCGGGGACCATCGTTCGCAATCAGACAGATCTCACTGATGCGGAGTTGGAATCGCTAATTGACGATGATCAATCCCATTTCGGGACCTAATTGCCCCGACTGGGTGGAAAGCATTCCGCCACACTCGGAGATGCAGTTCCGCGCCGTGCTGGCGATGGTCAACCGCGCAGTTCACGAACTCGCAAAGACTCAAATTGTCACTGCAACTGATATCCGCACATGGCACTACGGGGTCTTTAGGCAATTCGTCCCACTACATTACTACGCAGGGAATTTTCGAGGCGACCCATTGCCTGGAAGAGAATGCTTGGCTCAAAATGTGGTAGTCGGTGGGATACCAGGAACTCATTTCCCTTTCGTAACGAGAGATGTTTCCAATCTGTTACAGCAGTATTCCCAGTCCGTTACACGGCTGGAAATTCGATGGCCAATTCTCACGCCTAAAGAGCGGGCTGAGTTTCTGGCCATACTACTGGCCGAGTTTGTCGGTGGCTTCATTCAAATTCATCCGTTTCTCAATGGAAACGGACGACTGTCGCGTTACATCTGGAGATATGTCTTTTACCGATTCAACGTGCCGCCTCAATGTTGTGTCCATCCGAGACCGGCACAACCCTATTCCACTATTATGAGCGCTGCGATGAAAGGTGATTATCGTCCTCTTGCCGCGTACGCACTCGCACACATGAGCAGGAATCCGCCAAATCAGAATTAGTCCACCGGCTTGGCCGGCCCGGCGACGTGGTACTCGATGCCCAGGATGTCGAGCACGAAGTCCAGGCTGTCGGAGTTCAGGGTGCTCTTCCCGTCCAGGAAGCTGTAGATGCTCGTTTTGCCGATCCGGGCCCGGCGATGGCACTGCTCGGCCAGGCGGTTGCGAGACCAGCCGAGTTCCACCGGCCGCTTGGCGACGACGGTGCTCGCGGTGCCGAGGGGCTCAACGTGCTTCGTCGGGGCGGCGGTGGGAGTGATGATAGGATGCGCTTACTCATGATCGCAAATGATGCTTTTGTCGCACGAATAGTTCAAGCAATCCGGACGCGTTCACGGATTCCTATCAGGCACAATTGGCCCGGAAGCGTAAGCTACGCATAGTCACCTGCCATCGCTCCCTTATAGAGTGCCTCCGCACTGGTTGCCTCCATGACTGCCTGCCGAACGTCGGCACGAGTCATATCCAACATGCGCAGCTTGTTGCCAATTTCCGCGACGGCTTCGATGCGCCGGTAAATCTGCGGGTGGGTTTCGGCGTATCGAGCCAAGCCTTTCAGTTTTGGCAATGCGTCAGCCAAATAAGGGCCATGCGGATCAATGATGCCTGCAACAACCTCGCCATTCTTCTCCGCAAAGAAAATGAAGTCCGGCCGGAGGATTTTTGTGTCGTCACCATCCGCATAGGCGATGCCCAGTGAATCCTGGCTGGGGCGATCAGGATTGCGATACCAGAACTTGAAGCCGTCTTGTTCCATTTCAGACTTCAGAACCTTTTTCTCCCAAGTCCCCAACTCGGCGGGATACAAGCCCCCTTCGTCGCACAGCAAATGCTGCTTGTAAGTCGAAATATCTGTTTCTGAACCGTCCATTTCGCGCGCCTTCGTTGGCTCGAAGCGCGACACGGGTTGAGCCAGATCTACGTCCTGCGGCTTCGTGCTGAGCGCCACGATCTGTCGGTACGCATCCTGCCTATCGTGGGGCAGCTCTTTTATGTTCTGGTGATACTTGGCAAACCACTTATCCGCCAACTTTTCAGCCTCCTCGTCAAACAGGACCTGCAGATTTTCCATCAGGTGCAGCGCAGCCACATCTTCGCGGGCGTCGATCAGTGCATCGTCGAAATCATCCTCCGCCTCGGGTTTTCGCTTGGCCCGTTCCACGGTGTAAGTCCGCGCGATGTCCGGGCTGATGATTCTTGCCGTTCGGCGGTAAGCGTCACCGACCACGGCGTCATCCGCGTCGGCCTGGAAATAGCCATCCTGCAGCATCCCGGTTTTCAAATGTGCAATGACGGTGCGGCCCTCGACGGTCATCACTGAGGCTCGCTTTTCATTAAATGCGGATTGCCGTTCCGCTATGAACGCGTCGAGCATCTTGTGCATCGCCGCGTGGGCTTTCCCGCCTGCGCCCTGGAGCAGCCCGTCTGATGCCAGTTCATGAGCGAGTGCGGTCAGGCGGATCGCCGGCTTGGCCCCGCGTTGCGGCCGGGTTTGCGACGGCAGGGTGATGAACTTATCCCAAACGGCTTGTGGTACCGCCGGATTGGGCTTCATCTCCACCGGATTGATGAGAATTCGGCCCGTTGGCGGAGTGTCCCCGCCGCCGCCGCCGTCACGGAGGGCTTTCACGACGGCTTCGACCGTATCTTTGTCGAATTTCGGCAGCAAGCAGTCAACAGAGTTGAGTTTGTCGTTACCAGGAATGCGCCGCGCCAGCGGTGTACGCACCATGCGTCCCAGTAACTGCGCAATGTATGTCTGATCATTCGCGGGGCGGAAGGACACCATCACTTCGGCCCGCGGGCAGTCCCAGCCGGTGCTGATGGCATCCTTGGCGATCAGCACGCGAACCCATGTTTCTTCCTGTACCCGCTGCGGCTGGATGTAAGGCACCGAATATTTGCCGAAGATCTGCGTCGTGTGTTCGCCAAACACATGCGCGACGGAAGTTTCCAGCAAATCCGGCCATTGCTGGAAGATCGTATCCAAGGCGCCGCCGATCTCGTTGTGGTTTGGCGTGTTCGGCACCTGCAATACCATCAATGGGAGCACGGTCTGGCCGGCTTCCTGCTGGGTGGCGTAGGTCGCCCATTCCGTTGTCGATTCTCGCAGCTTATCCGTGGCCCGGCGCACCAGTACGGTGTCGAAATCGCCGGTTTCGTCGGGAATGTCCAGTACGATCGTGTCTTTCAGCAACCCTGAATCTTGCACGCGTGCAGCGTCCACTGTTACCGGGGAAAGCGTACTTCGCCCTAGGGCACCTTCCATGGCGTCATTGAAACGCTTCACTGTCGCAGAAATGCCCCACACGACCGGTATCCCGGGAACGCCTTTCTCGCCGTTGATGAGGCGTTTTACGATCGTCGATTTTTCGCGGTTCGTATTGCCCATACCTCGATGGGCCTCGTCCAACACGAGGTACAGCGTTAGTGCCGGGTCTTCGATCGTATTGCGGATTGTGTCCCAGATCGTGTGGCTTCGCAGGTCGGGCCGCATCTCGGGGAACGTTCCGTCGCCGTCGAAACCGCGGACGAGTAAGCTGCTCTTGCCGAGCTTTTGCGTGTTAAGGAAGTAGATTTTCCCAGCGTCGAACTTGGCGCGGTTGAACGTATTGTCCACGACGACCAAGTCGGTGTGTTGCAGCCGATCGGACGACTCCATCAGCCGAAACCGAGTTTGTTCGTTCAGCGACGGATCGTCGCTGAACCAGATCACGACCGCGCCGGGATCGCGGTCAAAGTGGTACTTTACGTCTTCGCTGTGGAACAGCGCCTCAAATACCGCCGCCGCCATGACCGTTTTCCCCGCGCCGGTGGCGGCCGTCAGGGAGAAAGCGTGTCGGTCGTTGTCCTCGTGCCAGCGTTTGCGGGCCTTTTTTAGGTTCGCCAGCACGTCAATGACGGCTTCGTCCTGGTAATCCTTCAGCGTGAACTTCATGCGTTAGTCCCCATTGGCAAAAGCGAAATTCGTCAGATACGACTCGTACAGCCGGATCGGCTCGACCCCGCCAGGCAGGCGGCGGGCCAGCGCCTGAAATCGACGCTCATCATCGGTGACGATGTACGCGACGCGCAACCCCTTTCCTTTGCGAGCGGCCTTCAGGAAGTCCGTAGCCTTATCCAGCTCGACCAGTAGCCCGTAGGTATCGACCACTTCCCAGCCGGCAGCGGGCACCTTATCGATACGCCGGCCCGCGCTCCCCGCCCGCAGCCACAATAGCGGGGCGATGCGAGCGAAGGCGGTCTGGTAGCTCACGGCGATCGGCGTCTCGTAAGTCAGCGTGAAGAACTCGGCATTCTCTTCAAACCCATCCGCCATCGGGAACTCGTCCGTAAACTTGTAGTCCCCCTTAATTGGCTGCCCGTCCGGCGTCTTGCCGGTGATGGCCGCCTGCACGCGCGGCTTGGTGATGTAGTCGCAAATGCCCCAGCGCTCCCATTCGGTGTCGCCTGGTCGAAGCCGCTTCTCTCGCAGCGCCTTCTGTTCGTCCGCAGCCACCTCGTTGTTCGTGACACTGATGCACTGACGATTGCCGCCGTCTTGCTTGTTGAGTCGCATCACGGCGTGAGCGGTCGTGCCGGAGCCGGAAAAGAAATCGAGGATGATGGCATTGGGTTTATTTCCTACGGCAATCCGCAAGGAATCTTCGACAACAAAAAGGCTTTTCGGAAACGGGAATGTCCGACCTGGCAAGAGCGTGCGGATCAACGCGCTTCCGTGCCATCCCGCATGGTGCGCGGGCCGGTTCCATACCGTTTTGGCGGTTGTAGTGCGTCTTTTTTCGGCGTCAGCATTGGGCTTCACCACTATTGCACCATGCTCGTCCTGCCCATCAATCAGGATCTCGCCGGTCTCGATTTTCGCGATGGCCGACTTTCCTAGATACCAGATCGTTCCTCTGCCTTCGTCCTCGCGATACTCGCCAACACGGACATACCTACTTGTGAGCAACTTGCGAAGATACGCAGGGGATGCGCGCCAGTTCCCCTCACTACCATTACTTTTCAGTGGCCAAAGAGTTGTTGTGCCGTCTGGCTGCGGCCATTCGATTCTGGCGGCGGTTAGCGGTTTGGAATCTCCGACCGCTACGATTCGCCGTGAAGCTGGCTCTATGAAGACGGGATAAAACAAAGCCGGCCGATCCACGCGACGTGAATTAGTTCCACTGCGCAGCAGCGATTCCCAACGTACAGTACTAGGGTTGTGGGAAGTCTTGTCGTTCAAAAGATCGTCTGTGACCGCAGCGGGTATCGCCGACCCAAAAAATAGAACGTAGGCGTACTCCTCGACACGAGCTAACTCCTGCAACCGTGACTGCCCAGGAGCATTGATGACATAAGTCACCATCTGTGCTCTGGACTCTGGGAATACTTGCTCCAATAGGAGTCCGAGTCGATGTACTTCCTTCTCGTCGATCGTGACGATCAGCACAGAATCCGACGGATTTAGGAGTTCCTTCGCGATCAGCAGTCGCCGTTCCATCATGGCCAGCCATTTGCTATGGCGGTATAGATCGTCGCCCTCAACGTAATCGTTGTTGTACTTCCAGTCCTTAGCCCCTGTGTTGTACGGTGGATCGATGTAGATCGCGTCGATTTTGCCGCGGTGGCTCCACGTCAGGGCTTTGAGGGCGTGGTAGTTCTCGGAGTTGATCACCGTGTGCCAAGGCCTATCGCCGCCGCGGGAGATGCCTCCGGTGGAGACGAGGCCGGGATATATCGTATCGCGGAACTCGGCGACGACGACCAAGTCGTCGAGCGGGGCTTTGCATTGTTCTGCGGTAGGATCGAGAAGCGCCAGTTCGGCGACTTTCTGGTCGCCGGTTTTGGTGATCTTTGTGACCGCCCATAGACGCTGGTCGCCTTTGGTTGTCGAGCCGCGCGACGGGAGGATGCGCACTTTGTCGCCCCGGCGCACGGGGCGTTGCGGCAATTCCACGGCTTCGGGGCGGTGGCGCTCGAAGTTGAGTCCGAACGAGAGCCGCGAGGACAGGGCCCGGAACTCGCGCTCCATGTCGGCGCCAAGTTGTGGGTCTTTAGCCTTGGCTTTTGCAATCAGATCCGTTAGTCGGGACACAATCGCTCCTTCAATGCGCTGCAATGGTGCAATCGGCCCGAGCTCACGTTGCATCCACGAAAACGCGGCGAGCCTGTGTGGATGAAATCTAAGGGTGCGGTGCTACGGGTTGCCCCTCTTCGACGGACGTTGTACCTGTTTTCCCAGAAGGTCGCCAGATTGCTGAAGGGCAGCGGATTTTGCCACGCGCCTGGGGCGTGATGATATGCGTTCTTAGACAGGTCGCCGTCTTAGAAACCACCAGGCTCGGTGTTTCTGAGAGGCGAAATGGGCTCAAAATCAAATCGGAAGTACCACGATCCGTCGGGGGATGGTGTGCGTCACCATTCGCTGGCGAATATTCTACGCGCTAAATGCAAGAGCCAGATCAAGAAGCTGCCGAGCGCGGCGCGGGAGGCGTGGCTCGGCTCGCAGGAGGCCATCATCGCCCTCGGTGAAAAAACGGCGGGGGAGATCCGTAAGAATCTCGCGAAGCAGTACAAAGCGAACTGTAACGTCGCCTGCAGTGAGGCGTGGTTGCACGCCTGACTCTTCGAAGGCGTAGCCTTGAACGCGCCAGACTTAAATCGCCACACCTTTTTCTGCACCGGATTTCCATATCGGACCGCCACTCCCATGTTGTTGCCGTAAAATCGGCTAGCACGCACTCCGGTTATTTGTTAGCATTTCGTTTGGTATCGGCCGCATGAGCGGAGATGACGACAATGTACGCGAGCAGCTACAAACCTAACGATGACGATCGGCGTCCAAACGGCGAGCACAGTGCTGAACTTCTGGCGTTGATGAGCCGCTTAGCGCAGCGGTGTCGGTATTTAGACGCTACATGCCCAGGTCTGCGATACGTCGAATTCACCGGGCCGGACTCTGGAAACGAAGCGATCGTGACCGCGGCAGCGACCGCGTTCAGTGGGGGAGAGGAATTCGAAGTATCGTACGACGACGACGGGGCCATTTGCCTTTACGGACCTGATTGTGAGATTTCGATCGCCCAGTTGACCGCGTTGGTCGACGATTTGGTTCATTGCTTACGCAGTATTCAGTCTGAGACTAGCGAAGTTGCATCCAAGGACCTTATTCCGTTTGCTCGGGGTGAATGCGCGGCGTTCATCGTGAGTGCTGCGACCATCCGGCTTGCCCAGTATTTCGAATCCGATTTGGCGCCCTCGGTGAGCGATCTCGGCGTCGAGATTCAGATTAGTTCTACGCACCCGCGTCTTGAGATCGGACCGATTCATGTCGACTCGAGTGGGATCATAGAGTTCCCAGGTGGCGTCATTGCGAGGAAGCCAGCAAAGGGTTGGCCGGCCGCGTTGTTGCGGTCGATCAAACGGGGCAGGATAGGAGTGATGCAGACGCCGGTTACGGTCTTTGGATACATCGCCGAGTACTTGGAATGCGAACTTGCCATGCAGAAGTCCGTGAAATTGTTGAATGATGAGAATCATATCGATTCAAAATCTAAAAAGTCTGCCTCTTCCAAAAATGATCATATTTCTCCCTCGGAACAGGCTCAAATGCTCGGATGGAAAGACTGCACGTCATCGCAGGTTTTGAAAACTCTTGCTCGGCTTCGCCAAAGGTTGATTAATCAGGGCTTTCCATTGGTCGAGCAGCGCTTGCGTGGTCGAGGCAATAAGACTTGGGTTCTCAAGAACACATGGCTTGAAGTGACCGCATTGTTAGAAGCCATGACAAAGCCAGGAAAAAATGCTCGGTCGATAGCGGAGGCATGGGTTGCAGGCGACATTCCTGACGGCCTGAAGAACAGGTATTGGTGCAACCGGTGTATGAAGTTCACAACAACTGTTGATGCCTCTCACACCTGCTCCGACTGTGGTCAAAAGGGCCGACTTCGTTGCGTGCCGCGCCGCCGGAAATAGTCCGAGTATTTCCTGATAGTATTTCCAGATATGCAGTTTTTCTGGGTTTTTTGACGCGGAAATACTCGGCTATTGTCCAGAGTATTTCCGCGTTCTATTGCCCGCAGATCGCTGTTGGCTGTCGGTGAGTTGTAACTCACCTCGGCCACGGCCTTTGCGGGCAAAGCCCGAGAAACGGCGGCTCTGTGAAAGAGGTCCAATTCTCACACCTGTGTGCATCTCGTCAGCGGCTCATCAAACTGCTGCATGACATCCATTTCGGCCGATTGGAACGCCTGTGCGTTCGCGGCGGTGAGCCGGTCTTCAACGACCAGATGCGGATCATCCGCACCGTGAAGATCGCCGGCCACAGCGAGCCTCGGCCCGTGCTTCCTGCCGATTACGTGCTCAAACGCGAGCTTGTGACGTTCCTCCGGCAACTGGATCGGCTCGGCGATGCGCTGATTAGTCGGATCGAAATCGCTCACGGCGTTCCGCTCCTGATGGAACTGGAATCCACCGCAGCCTAGCCCGAACCCAACACCGGATTGCGGACGGGCAGCGCCATGGCAAAAGTGGCTCATCCTCCGCGTACCGCCTGCGAATGCGGGAGTGCGTCATGAAACTCGATCTTCGAACTCATCGGCTGATCCAATACCAGGCCAATCAACTCGTCGGCCGCCACGGGTTTACCCGAAGCGACCGGGACGACCTGCAGCAGGATCTGTATCTCGGATTGCTCAGCGGGATGCGGCGTTACGATCCGGCGCGGGCCAGCGGCCGCACGTACGCCAGCCTGATTCTCCGTCGGAAGATCTCCGCCATCGTCGAATCCGCCCGCGCTCAACGTCGAGACCGTCGCCGTGTGCACGACGGACTCGATCTGAACCTACTGCCATCGCGGAACCCCACGCCCGAGCAGATCGACCTGCGGCTGGACCTGCCCAAGGTGATCGCGCGACTGCCGGCGCTCGACCAACGTGTCGCTGAAGCGCTGGCCGATGTCGATCAGGCCAAGACGGCCCGCCAACTCCGACTTACACGCCAGCAGCTAAGGTCAGCCCGCGCCCGAATCGCAGATCACTTCGTCGCGCGAGGACTCGCAGAAAAACCCGAACCCGAGCAACCACTTTGTGTTGGCACGCCGTAAATAAGAAGTAGGAGACTGCCATGTTCATGACCACGATCCAATTCCGGCCCGACGCTCCGATGGTGGAGGTCGGGAGCACGCTGGCTCTGGCCGGGCTGGCGGTGGAAAGCTTGTTCGGCGTACTCCGAGTTGAGCTGGAAACGCGTTACCAGTTTCGGGCAGCGGAATACCAGGTAATCGTCGATACGTCGCAGGAGCCGGGCCGGGCCTTGGTTGCGGTGTTCGTCGGTTATGTCCGACAGGAGTTCGGTCCGGGGATCATCAAGCAGTTGTGTCGGGAGGGTTCGGTATGAACGCAGCCGACGAGCAAGACCTTGGGCAGGTAATTCCGCGCTCTTTGCAAGAGCGGGACCAGTGGGTGTGCTGGCAAATGCCCATGCGTCACGGAAAAGGGACGAAGTTTCCGGTCAATCCGTACAACGGCGGGGCGGCTAAATCCACAGACCGCTCCACCTGGTCCAGTTTTGCTATTGCCCGGAAAGCTTGGGCGGCGGACCAGAAGCTGCGGGGCGTCGGGTTCGTATTCGATTCTGGCGATCCGTTCTGCGGCGTAGATTTGGACAACTGTATTGACTCGTCCTCTGGCCGGCTCAAGCCATGGGCCGCCAAGATCGTTCAACGTCTCAATAGTTACACGGAGATCAGTCCTTCGGGTAAGGGGCTCAAGATCTTCGTTCAGGCCACCAAGCCGGGCGCTCGCTGCAAAGCCGGGCATGAAGACGGCGCGATCGAGATGTATGACCACGATCGGTTCTTTACGGTAACGGGGCGTCAGTGGGCTGGGACGAGTGATCGGGTCGAAGCAAGACAGGAGCAGATCGAGCAGCTGTACCACGACGTTTTTGCTGCCAAGGCCGCGCGTCAGTCGCCCCCGACCTCGACGAGCGCACTTTCCGACGAGCAGATTATCGAGAAAGCGTCGCGCAGCCACAGCGGGGCGAAGTTCCAAAACTTGTGGCTTGGCCGGTGGGCCGGCACGTTCCCGTCCCAGAGTGAGGCCGATTCGTCGCTGATGTTCATGCTTGCGTTCTATACCAAGGATGCTGGCCAGCTCGACCGCCTCTTCCGACGTTCGTGCCTGATGCGCGACAAATGGGATGAAAAACATGGGGCCAGGACCTACGGCCAGATGACGATCGACAGAGCGCTGGAAAAGGTCACTGAGCATTACCGGCCGGGAGGATGTGTCTCGAACGGCGCTGCCCGGCGCGAGGCGTCGGTCGACGATGCCGTGGCTGGTGTAGAACCATGGCCGGCTCCCCAGCCGCTGCCCACCGGTTTGCCGCCGGTTCCGACATTCAAGATCGAATGGTTGCCGCTGTCACTGCGGGGATGGATCGCCGACATCACGAACCGGATGCAGTCGCCGGTGGACTATTGCGCGACGGTGGCGATGACGGTGGCCGGGGCGTTGATCGGACGCAAGGTTGCAATTCGACCCAAGCGGCAGGACGACTGGCAGGTCGTGCCGAACCTGTGGGCATTGAACGTGGGCCGTCCGTCGTCGATGAAGACCCCTTCGACCAACGCCGCTTCGGCCTTCCTCCGTAAGCTGGAGGTCGAAGCCAAGGCCGAGTACGCGGCGGTGATGGAATCTTATCAGGCATCACAGCTTCTGGGCGAGGCGACGCGCAAGGTAAAGGCGGCCGAATTGAAGTCGGTGGTAAAGGAAGGGGGCAATGCGGCGGCACTGGCCGAAGAGTTGGCCAAATCCTCGTTCGAGCGCGCGACTCCGGTCCGCAAACGCTACTTGACGCAGGACACGTCGATGGAAAAGTGCGGCGTGCTGCTGGCGGAGAATCCCAACGGCATCGTGCTGGGGCTCGACGAGGCCGGTTCGTGGCTACGCACGATGAATCGGGAAGGGCACGAGGGCGATCGCGGGTTTTATCTCACCGCCTGGGCCGGGGACTCACGCTACACGTTTGATCGAATTGGGCGCGGCACGATCGACGTCGAGGCGGCCATTGTTTCGATCATCGCCAACATCCAGCCCGGCGTCCTGCAGGAGCATCTGCGGCAGGCCGTAGGCGGGGGCGCGGGCGATGACGGATTGCTGCCGCGGTTTCAGCTGGCGGTCTGGCCAGACCTGCCATCAACGTGGACCAACGTCGACCAATGGCCCGACGCCGATGCCAAAGAAATCGCTTATTCAGCGCTGGACCGCTTGGCCAAGCTTACTGCGGACAACGTAGGGGCCGAGCGGGATCGTTTGAATGAACACGCGCTGCCGTTTCTGCGGTTTGACTCCGATGCTCAAGATCTGTTCGACCGCTGGCGATCGTCGATGGAGAACCATTTGCGGACGGCCGGCGAGCATCCGTGTATCGAATCGCACCTGGCCAAATACCGCAGCTTGATTCCATCCCTGGCGCTGATCACTCACCTTCTCGAGGGCGGCGCTGGCCCTGTCCCGGTTCGATCGCTGGAGTGCGCCATCGAGTGGAGTGGTTACCTGGAAGCACACGCCCGCCGGCTCTACGCCGGGGTGACCCGCGCGAATGTGGTCTCGGCCATCGAACTGGCCAGACGGATCCGGTCCGGCGAAGTGGTTAGCGGCTTTGATCAGCGAACGGTCTATCGCAACTGCTGGCAATCGCTGGACAAGGAGCAGACGGGCGCGGCGGTCGAACTCCTGATGTCGCTCGACTGGCTCAGAGAACATGAAACGCGCACGAGCGGGCGAACCAAGATCATGTACACGATCAATCCTCAGATTCAGAAGGAGGCGGTACATGCTCCCGCAGAGTGAACTGACAAAACTGCCGGAAGGGGCTTGTGTCAGTAATGTCAGTGCCCCCTCGTGGCGAATCCACCAACTTCTGGCCGCGCGAGCGATTTTTACCACCCCACCCCCTAGTACTGACAGATGTCGTATGGGAACGAAAAAACCACTTCCGGGGCGGAACGGCACTGACAAAACTGACAGAAGTGTGATCGCAGGAAGTTTGACGGGCCGACTGTGGACGCGCTCTGACGACGCCGTACCTCGCCACCGCTCGCCACGTGCCGCAACGTCCCGCGTCCTGCGCGACGGCTGGCCCTACGTCGCAAACGCGTCACGTGGGCCCGAACGTTGCGACGGACGCAGGGTGCCAAAATGGCAGGTTTGCGGGGCTAAAAATTTACATAGGTACTTCCCCCGTAAGGACTTACGAGAGATCGCGTGGGGAATAGTCGCAGCTATAGACAGACTTTGAAATTGTGCAAGGAAAAACGCCAAGTGGCTTTTAGTAAAGGACTTACAGCATGCATGTGGAACTGAAAAACATCGATTCGATTATCCCGTACGGTGGCAACCCGCGCAACAACGAGGACGCAGTTGATGCTGTGGTCGCCAGCCTAAAGGAGTTTGGTTTTCGCCAACCGATCGTCGTCGACAGCGCCGGCGTCATCGTCGTCGGCCACACGAGATTGCTGGCGGCCAAGAAGTTGGGCCTTGCGAAGGTGCCAGTGCACGTCGCGACGGATCTGACCGAAGCGCAGGTCAGGGCATACAGATTGGCCGACAACGCGACGAACGAACTGGCCGAGTGGAACTACGAGTTGCTGCCGATCGAGCTGTCCAGTCTGCTGGAGCTCAACTTCGATCTGGGGTTGCTCGGCTTCGACGCCGAGGAATTGCAGCGGATCATGTCCGGCGATGTGAAGGACGGGCTGACCGATCCGGATGAGATTCCGGCACCGCCCGATGCAGCCACAACGCGGCCGGGCGATCTCTGGTTGCTCGGGGACCACCGG
>JANMES010000025.1:0-8029 GCA_031377185.1 Phycisphaerae bacterium | reverse complement strand
GCAATCCTGCTCAGTCATGCCGATTGAAATGAAATCCATCCTCCGCAGAGCGAACGCAGTCAAGCGCATACATCGCTTTATGTAGACGTGTGGAAAGTTCGATCTGCCGACGGCGACGACGTCGGTGCAGGAATGGGCGGTCGACGTGCAGCTGCCGGCGGAGTGGGCGGTGGGCGTGATCGTCGGGCCGTCGATGTCGGGCAAGTCGACACTGGAGCTTGTAAACATCGATTGAAGAACGGAGCAGGCGTCGGTCGAAAAGCGTGGCGCTCGACGATCAAGTCACGCCGGAGTCGGATTGCGTCAAAGGGCAGTCCTTCGCCAAACTTGCCGTCCATGCCGTACCCTAGTTCGCCGCTTGCCCATCCTGCCCGAAGTCGAACTCCATCCGCCGGCCCGGGGCGTGATCCAGGCGGATGAACGTCTTGCGATCGTCCCGACCCAGCGAGCCGACGTATCACCGCTGGTCGAGGATAACTTCGAGCGGCTGGTCGAGATCCTGGACGTGCCAGCCAATGAGTTCGTGATTTCTAAGGATGTCCTCACCGAATCATGGGAAATCCGGTTTGATATCTAAACTCGACCGCAGAACAGAAGAAGGGCGAGCAGGTCAATACCTGCTCGCCCCTCTTCATTGCGTCGCCGTATTGAATCGCCGGCAGCGTCATAGCGGGTCGGGTTCGATGCGCAGCTCCGCGGAAGGCGTGACAGATCGCTCCTGGGGCTTCCCCAGTGCATCGAACTGCGGGCAATGGCCATAGGGGTAGCGATACGCGCGCTGGGCGTTGTCGATGAGGATGTATTCCCAGACGGTTTCCTTGCCCGGCGTCACCTCGAACAACCTGCGACAGGCGGTTTCAAAGATCAACGTATTGCCATTTGGCAGACGCTGGCAATTGGCAGTGAAGCGTGCGTAAAAACTTTGCTGCTTGTCATACACCCAGGCCAGGCTGTTGTCTCTGGGATTAATTTCGAGCACATAGGAGCAGCCGGAGTGCGCGAGATTTTTCAGCGGCGAGGCCCCGTTGTCGAATACGAGGATGTTACCCGCGCCAGGCAGGTGCTTCTCGATCATGTGCGGTTCATGCTGGCCGGACAATCCGCCGTTGTAATCGCCGGTGTAGGACCAGACGACTTCGCCGCTGTCGCGGTCGACGATGCTGATGGTGTCGAGTTGGCGCATGCTCTGGAGAATGTTGCCGGGCTTAAAACGCTGGTCGCCCGCGTCAAACCATTTGTTGGGGGGTAGTTCCTGGATCGTGTTGGTGTGTGTCCAGTCCGTGATGGTGTTATTGTTCGCGCCGCCCGGCCAATCCTGACTGGCGGGCAGCGGATTAAACCAGTTCACATCCAAATGCTCATGCTGCACCCAGCGCCAGACCACCTTCCCATTCTGGTTCACCTCGATCAGTTCATCGCCAATCAATTTCACCGCTCGTCGCGCGGGATCGGTGACCTTCGCCATATATTCCGGAGGCAAATCCCTACTGCAGATCAAAAACACCGTGGCCCGATCCGTCGGCCAAAAGTCGTGATGGGCGTAAGTCCCGGGTGTGAAACGCCATGTCTCCTTGGAGTCCCAGTCAAACTCAGCGACGTGTCCCGGTTCTCCCTTGCCCGGCCCGAACAGCAACATCAATCGCCCGCTCGGCAGAAGCCTGGCACGATGAATAAAACCCTTGGCCTTCGTGGGATCAATCGCCCATGAATGCACGACTCGCCCGTTCATGTCGACCAGCTTGACGATGCCGCTGCCGGAGATCAGGTTGTACCCGCCGCTGCAAAGCTTGGGTTTGTACATCGTCGTGCCGATGGGGAAGACGGTATGCATATGCAAGCAATCCAGTCACTGGCAGGTTCAAGCCAGTTTCAGATCAGTGGTCAGGCGGAATTGACGATTGTCCGGAGGGAAAAAGGAGGGGAAAATGGGAAATCTAATGCGGGATGTTGTTGATCTTCCGACCGGTCGGTTCAACCTTATACCGAGATTTCCCAAATGAAACTCCTCCGACGAACGTCGTCGGCAACTTTGTGTAGGCTTCCGAGGGCTGGAGCGTTGAACGATAATACTCATGATTTGCAGCCACTGAAATAGCATGGCCGCCATCCGCCATGAGTTCGCCGACACGGCCGAGCCGTGGCTCACAACTTTGAAACCCGCTCCAATTCTGAAACGGTACGATTCAACTCGTCGGCAAGACGCTTTGGCACCTTGGTTGTAAAGGCATCAGTAAGTGAGCGGTAGTACCACAGGGTTTCGTCTTTTCCACCCTTGAATATGGAAAATGCCGCATCGCCTTGATCCCGAACATCGGAGAGGATGCAGCGGGTATTGTGCAACTTGTCGCACGCCGACACCAGGCACATGGACGGGGTGGCCTGCTGGATGTGGCCGATGTATGCCTGTTTTCGTTCAAGCCAGAGCGGCTTCGGTTGCTGATCGGTGTCGCTACAACCATTAACAATGGAAGCGACGTTCTCGCCAAACCTGCTGTGAATCTCCTCCAGCAGTTGAGCAAGCGGCTGGGGTGCAAGACGTTCTTCGCCGATCCGTACAGCAGATGGCAACGCGGGCCGAACGAAAACACCGACGGCATGATCCGGCAGTACCTGCCCAAGCGCAGCGATCTGTCAGAGGTGAGCCACCAACAGGTTGCGGCCAACGAGCGGGCGCTGAATAATCGTCCAAGGGAATTATCGAACGCCAAACGAAGTCATGTGTCTGCAGTTACGTTTGAAATGTTAATCCGCGCTTCTGTTACGAGATCGAAATACCATGCAACACCTCTTTTCAGCATCGCTGCAGGCCGACCCACCGACGGACCCTACCAGGCCGATCTATCATCTGCTCAGCCCGGCGGGCGTTCCGCATGTGGCCGATCCTAACTATGCTATCTTCTGGAAGGGCAGATATCATCTCATGTTCATCACTCCGGAAGGCATGGCCCATGTTTCGTCTGTGGATATGGTGCATTGGCGATGGCATCCTAGCATGCGCGGGCCTCTTTGCAGCGGCGGCATCATCGAGAACAAGGATGGCAGACCAATGTTAGTTTCGACCTCGGCATGGAAGGATGGAAAGCCGGTGCTGTTTACCGCCCTTGATGACGACCTCGATACATGGTCAAAGCCGATCCCCGTCGAGGTCACTCATCGGCCATGTCAGGATGTCAGTAAAATGGTCTGTTGGGATCCGGAGTTATTTACGAATGACGATACAACCTATGTGTTGCAAGGCGTGCATCCGGAGATTGCCTGCAAAGAGGCTTCGCTGTTGAAGTCCACCGACCAGAAGAACTGGGAATACGTGGGTCCGTTTATGAGCCGGGAGATGCCGGACGTTGCACGTGACATTGAAGTGGTTAGAAAAAATGAGGACGTTTCCTGCCCCAACTTTTTCAAGATTGGCGACAAGTGGATGCTGCTCTGTATCAGCCATATCCGTGGCTGCCGCTACTATCTGGGTGACTGGGAAAATGAGCAGTTCGTCCCTGGTTTTCATGCGCGGATGAATTGGAGTCTGTCTGAGGCAATGAAGGATGGTGATCACGGCGGAGAGTATTTTGCCCCCGAAAGTCTGCTGACGCCGGATGGCCGTCGGGTGATGTGGGCATGGCTGTTTGCGATGAGTAAAAAACGCATCGGCGAGACGTGGCATGAAGCTATGTCGCTGGCGCGTGAGTTGAGTCTACCCGAGGATGGCGTTCTGCGCATCAAGCCACTGCGCGAACTGGAACAGCTCCGCTACAATCCAGTCTCCGAAGATAACATCGTCGTGGAAGAAGGATTGCCGTATCGGCTAAAGACCGTCTCGGGAGATGCCATAGAAGTCATGCTGACCATCAAGCAGGGTGAAGCCAAACGGTATGGGGTCAGATTGTTGTGCGATAAGGAGAGCAGAAAGGGGCTCGATCTTGTGATTGAGCCAGGCGCCAAGAACATCAAGCTCGGCTCCACTACGGCCCCGTTCGAGTTGAACCATGGCGAGGATATTCTACTGCGCGTCTTCGTGGATCGCAGCATTGTGGAAGTGTTTGCCAATGACCGTCAGGCTGTGGTCAAGCAGCATGAATACGCCCCGGGTGAAGTGGGGGTGTGCCTATTCAGTGAAGGCGGAAAAATGAATGTGCGTGAAGCAAAAGGCTGGCAGATGAAGGCGGTGAACCACTGCTTTGAAAATACAGGACAAATCACCGGTCCGGGTCAGACGTAAGTCCTTTTGATTTTCCCGGCCTGCTTTGATCTCGGTTGCATGTGTTCGTTAGCCCAACAACAACTTCAATGATGTTACCCGAATGGGCATGCTCTTGGCATGGATGCGACCAAGCCCAAAGCGGCGGGGGTGTGGTGGGAGCGGGTTTTGGCGCAGCAGTCGAGCGGGCAGTCGGTGCGCCGGTTGTGCAAGCAGCACGGCCGTCACGAGCACGCGTTTTACATCTGGCGGCCGAAGCTGGGGTTATCGCCGGCACAGGGGAAGCGTCGGCCGGGTTCTTCTTTGTCTTCCGATCACTCCTCTCCGGTACGAAGCGAGGCCGGGCGCTGGGGAATATTGCGGCGGTCCTGGGTATTTTCAGTGCCATCGGATTCGTTGGCGTCGGGTTCACCCCGTGTAACCTGTGGCCTTACATGCACTGGATTTGCGCGAACGTCTCGTTCCGAATTCTGCTGCTGGCGGTGGCGGTCGACAGCGTGGCGCTGGGGCTGGATCGGGACACACCGCGAAGGTGTCTGTGGATTTTCGCCGGGTTTGGCCTGCTGCTGGCGGGGTACATCCTGCTGCTGCAGTTCGGCCCGAGCATGAGCACGCCCACAGGCCGGGTGGTCCAGGTGGCCAGCCAGAAGGTCATCATCTACTCCTCGATCCTGTCGATCGGCGTACAGACGCTGATCGCGGACCGGCTGGTCAGGCAATCGCGGGTTTCAGTAGTGGCTTAGTGGGCCACCCGTCCCATGGGCTTCCGGCGAGTTCGCCCGAATCGGCCAGGCGGCGAAAAGACCTGAACGAGTCCAAACGTTCTCATTACGAATGGACCCACTTGGGGGGGGCAGGCTCAAGTTCCCAAGACTGAGCCAGCATAAGCAGGCCAAATTGAAGCCGGCTTTTCACATTTAGTGCAGATCACGCCCGAGGTGCAGTTGCGGGTAGTGGCTGCACCTATAGTGAACCGGTGGGCTGATGAACTCCATTTCGAGTATGGTCACATTGGCGATCCTGTCTCGCCCGTCGGTCGGCATCTTGGGAATAGTGATGCGGCCGGGGGTATAGTCGAATGGCAACGTACGCCCGTCGGCCAGAATTCGGACGGCCTTGGGCGGATTCATGAAACCACCTAGAATCAGTTCTGTCGTCCATATCCACTGCCACACGTACACCGAGTTGCCGCGCTGCGTGAATGAGCAGACGCCGTTGGCATGGAAAACCGTACTCCGATCGAGCATGCCATAGACGGCCGGGCCGTTTTTTACCAACCAACGGCCGACAGATTGTAGCGGCTCGACTGCTTCGTGGGGCACTGACCCGTCGATCTTCGGGCCGATATTCAGCAGCAGGTTGCCCGCATGCTGACAGACCGAGTGGAGCATCCGCAGAATCCCTTGTGCGTTGTAGCTATATGGTCCGACCTGGGTTGGATCGATGTATCCCCAACTGATGCGGTTGAACGTCATGCAAGATTCCCATGCACGCCCCGCTTCGGCTGCGGTAATGTGCTCCTCGGGCGTTGAAAAATCTTCGTTCAGTTTGGAGCGGTTGTTGATAATGATCTCTGGCTGCATTTCCCGCACCAACTGATTCATTGCCAGCGAGTCCCACCCCTCGGCCGACTCAAGCGGTCTGGCGACGTCATACCAGAGAATATCAATCTTTCCATATGTTCCACCGAGCAGTTCACAGAGCATGTCCTTGAGAAAAGCATGAAAGCGGAGTCGTGCTTCGACGTCGAATGCGCACCGCCACGAATCAGGATGGTGCCAGTCCATCAACGAGAAATATAAACCCACTCGCAAACCGGCCTCACGGCAGGCATCGACGAACTCACGCACGATGTCGTACCCGCCGGGGCTTCGGCGGACAACGTTGTACGGATTCGCCTGGCTGTCCCACAGGCTGAATCCTTCGTGATGACGAGTGGTGAGCACGGCGTATTTCATTCCGGCTTGCTTCGCCAGCGCCACCCACTCCCTCGCACACCCGGGCTTCGGACGGAACTGCTCGGCCAGTTTCTCGTACTGATCAATCGGCCAGTTTTCCAATGCCATCGCCCACTCGTTGCGGCCAAGCACGGTGTGCAGTCCGTAATGAATGAACATTCCGTACCTTGCATCGCGCCACCAAGCCATGCGCGATTCGCGCGAAACGGCTGTCTGCTCTTCATACGCGGGACGGCTCAAAATTGACCTGATCATATAAACTCTCCAACTATTGAGATTGCCTTGATAAGATTTGGAATGAACATAAACCGGGATTTCCCATATGAACCTTCGCCGACGAACGTCGTCGGCAACTTTGTTTAGGCTACCGAGGTCTGGAGCGTGGAACAATACTGTTCGTGGTATGCAGCCACTGCAATGGCATGACCGCCAAGACCACCCTGATTAAACTCATTGTCAATCTCTTCGGCACGACACGCATCCGCCGGATTACCCCTGCCCGCCCACCTTAAGAATTCGACGGGGCAGCGTCATACTACGTGAGGCGCTAGCCATCCGCCCATCACCCATTAGATCAACAACTTTTTTCGCCCCTTTGGGGCCGGAGATACATCATGCCTCTTATGTGGAGCTGAGCATAAAAGGCATAATGTTGACTCCTTAATTATGAGAAGTTGGTGAATAGCGACGCTACAAACTGGCCGATTGGCCGTGTGATCCATGCGTTTTGCTCCTGATCCCACAGCACATAATACTGGCGCTCTTCTTTTGCCTTTCGAGGCAGAAAGGACGGCGTCATGTTGGAAGATTGGTTCACTCGTACGTCTGACCGCGAGAGGATTCGTCAGAATCCCCTCGCGCCAACGCTGGAGCGGTATGTCACGTTCCTTGCGACTCGCGGCCACGTACGCAGGAGCGTTCAGCGTTATGTGAATGCCGCTGAACACTTCGGCCGGTGGCTTGGCCGGAGGCCGTTAAGTCGTGGTATGGTGAAGCGCTTCGTGCGCGAGCACTTGCCACACTGTCGTTGCCGGCCGCCCGCGCCGCGCAAGTCGACCACCACCCATGCTGCCCTCCAGCACTTGCTCACCGTATGCGGCGTGGCACGGGTTCGTGTTCATGTTCCCCGACGGCGCGGGGTCATCTGGGATTTACTACAGCGCTACCGTGAAGCGCTGGTCACGGAACGTGGGCTGGCAATCCGGACGGTCGAACGCAACGTGACGGCAGCGCAGGTGATGCTGAGGCGGCACCGAGTTCAGAACCCCCGGCATCTCCGGGCGTGGACGCCGGAGCTGGTCGTACGTCATGTCATTCGAGCGGCGCGTGGCCATCGAGCCTCTTCCAGCAAAAGCATGGCATCGACCGTGCGTTCATTCCTGAAGTTTTTGCTCCAGGAAGGATTGATTGATCAGGATCTGTCGGCGGCCGTACCGACCTTTGCTCACTGGCGTTTAGCGGCGCTGCCGGACACGCTCCACGAAGAAGAAGTGAAGCGGCTAATTGCCGCCGCCGACCTGCGACGACCTCTGGGCTTGCGCGACCAGGCCATCGTGCTGTGCTTTAGCGAACTGGGGCTGAGGCTATCGGAGGTGACGGCCCTGCGTGTGGATGGCGTGGACTGTGCGACGCGTACGCTTCGTGTCTACCGCGGCAAACAACAGGAATCAGTCCAAGTCCCGATGACCCGCAAGCTCGCGAGTGCGCTGCAGGCCTACCTTCGTCACAGTCGCCCGGCATGCCGAACGATCGACGCGTAATCGCGGACCGTGTAAACCCCGGATCGCTGCGCGACCACAGAGAAGTGATCGAACAGATCCGGGTCCTTCCCATCAAACATCAACCGGCCGGGCATGGCGATCACGCGGCGGAGCATCTG
>JANMES010000001.1:0-15426 GCA_031377185.1 Phycisphaerae bacterium | reverse complement strand
TGTTCTTGGCATCGAACTTCTTCCCGCCGAACTCGATCAACTCGGCCTGGAAGGAGCTATGGTCTTTGAGCCACCCTTCCTTCTCGATCTTCGTCCGCTCGCCGTTGCCGGTGTTGGTGAGGAAATCGGTCCATTGGCTGGCCAGCTTTTCGCACGCAGCGCCGACGACCGTCGAGAAGATCGCACCGATGCGCCAATTCTCTTCGGGAATGAACGCTTCGATTTCCTTCTCGCGTTCCACCACGATCCGCACCGTCACGCTCTGCACGCGACCGGCCGACAACCCCTTGGCCACTTTGCGCCAAAGCAGCGGCGAGATCTCGTACCCCACGATGCGGTCGAGGATGCGACGCGCCTGCTGGGCATTCACCCGATCGATATCAATCAGGTGCGGCGTCTTGAACGCCTTCTGAATCTCGGTCTTGGTGATGGCATTAAAGATAACGCGCTTCACGCGTTCATCGGGGATGCCCAGCGCCTGCTGGAGATGCCAGGCAATGGCTTCCCCTTCGCGGTCCAAGTCGGTTGCCAGGTAGATTTCGGGGGCGTCCTTCGCCAGCCGCTTGAGCTCGCTGACGACCTTGCCCTTGCCGCGCTCTTCTATCAGGACGTACTCGGGGATAAACGTCTTGAGATCGACCCCCATGCCCTTGCTGGGGAGATCGCGAACGTGCCCCATAGACGCCTTCACGATGTAGTCGTCGCCGAGGTACTTGTTGATCGTTTTCGCCTTGGCGGGCGATTCGACGATCACGAGGTTTTTGCCGGTCTTCTTGGCCATTTCGGTCAACTTGTCGGACGTAAGTCCTTATTCTGCCTGATTTAACTATCGGCCATGGTGCCCGATTCCATGATCTTTAACCATCCGGGCGGATACTACATTCCCTCCCCCGCCGCTAGCGGTTGGAAACGCCGGGCGGGCAGTTTGAACCGGATTGGGAACGATTGTCAAGCTAAACAACCATTTGGCGAACCGAGCTGATGCATATAGCCCAAGCATCATTTGGCAAACGAATACTCGTTGCTATTATCGCCGCCATGTCGTCGATCGATCAAAAGGCCGGTCTTCCCGCCGTGTTTCAGTGGACCGGGCCGGGCCGCACGCTGGTGTTTTTCCTGTCGGCCGCGTCCATCTGGTGCCTGCTGGCCGAGATGTACAAGCTCTGCGACATGCAGACGTTCACGATCTGGATTCTGATCCCCTGCACGCTGCTGCTGATCGCGATCGCCGTGCTCGACCGCTTAAAAGGCGATCGAAGGCTTTGGCAAGCCTGCCTGATCGGCGCGATCGGCGGATTCATCGCCGCCTGCGCCTACGACCTCTTCCGCCTGCCGTGGGTGCTGGGCTACGTCGACCAGCAAGGCCCCGCCTGGCTGCGATTGCCGCTGTTCAAGGTCTTCCCCCGTTTTGGGGCGATGATCCTCGGGCATCCGTACACCGACACGCAAACCGACAGCCAGTTCACGCTGGCCGACCACCTTATCGGCTGGACGTACCACTTCTCCAACGGCATCACGTTCGGCGTGATGTACATGGCGATGATAGGCAACGCGGTCAAGCGAAGCTGGCTGTGGGGCATCGTGCTGGCGGTGGGTTTGGAGATCTTCCTGCTCATCAGCCCGTACAGCGGCTTCTTCGCGATCAAGGTGACGGCGTTGTTCGTCGTGGTCACGCTGACGGCTCATATCCTCTTCGGCGTCGCGCTGGGCCTGTACGCCAAGCGGGCCGAGACGCGGGCCGCAGGGACATCGGCCAACATCAGTTAAACATGAAACGTGCGACCATTTCCCCGGCGAAAAAGACGGCCGGCTTCCCTCCTCCCGCTCCGCAGAAATCGTCCGATCCCGCCCGCAAACTCCCCCCGCCGCCCCGAGACGGCGTCGCAGTCTCGGCCTACCCGGCTGTGCCAGACCCGACCCAAAGAGTAGGTCTTGAACTGACCTCAGTGCCTTCTGTTTGAAACTAAACAGAGAGTCGGTTTATGCGGTGTTATTATAGACAACTTTGGAATTGATCCTTAGGATTTGCAATCACTTATAAACCCGAGGCGCTGAACCAGACGGATTGCTATCTGGCGCACGCGCCAGATATTACTGGTTATCCGCTGCCAACACCTCGCCCGATGAACACGCCTCGCGTCAACCTCGTCGTCCTTCGCGTCGCCGACATCGACCGTGCGGCGGCATTCTACCGACTCCTCGGATTCGATTTCGTAAAGCATGCTCACGGGACGGGGCCGCAGCACTACGCCTCGGACGCCGGCGGTGTCGTGTTCGAGCTTTACCCGGCGACGGCGGAGCAAGGCGTGTCCTCGTCAACACGAATCGGGTTTGCGGTGGCGCACGTCGACGATGCGGCCGCTAAGCTCAGTGCGTTCTCGGGTGCCCGTCTGGTCACTGCGCCGAAAGACTCGGAATGGGGACGTCGCGCAGTCGTCGCTGATCCCGACGGCCATCGCATCGAGCTTGTCGTGGCCACCGGCGGCAGCGGATAACCCCGCACTGCAACGGACCGGCCGGGCGGAACGGTCCTTGTGATTCCAACGCGGCTCGTCGCCCGGCCGGCCGTTGAATGCTGGTCCGTTATCCGGCAATCACAAGCAGCCCTCACACTTCCATCGCAAAAGAAAGGGCCCCCGGAAAAATCCGGGGGCCTTCTTGATTGCATCAAACTCAAACCGCCGACTTAGTTCCCAGCTTGCGGGCTGGTCACCGGCATTTCGTCCGGCTTGGGCAGGCGTGCGCCGGGTTCGACTTCTTCGATCGGCACCGGCTCGGCCAGGTGGCGGATCTTCAGGTTCAGGTGCGGCGCGAACGCCGTGCCTGCCGGGATCAGGTGGCCGAGGATGACGTTCTCCTTCAGGCCGACCAGCGTGTCGACCATGCCCGCCAGAGCGGCTTCGGTCAGCACCTTGGTGGTTTCCTGGAACGATGCAGCCGAGATGAACGACTCACTCTGCAGCGACGCCTTGGTGATACCCAGGAGCAGCGTCTTGGCACGGGCCGGACGCGGCTTCTTGGTCTTGGCGGGAGTCTTACCGGCGGCCTCGGCGGCTTCAGCGGCTTCCTTGAAGGCGGCCTTATCGACGATGCCGCCCTTCTTGTGCTCCATGTCGTTCGGCTCTTCGATCCGAACGCTTTGGGTGAGTTCCTCGTTGCCTTTGCGGAAGCGGAACTTGTCGACTACCTCGCCGGGCAGGAACTTGCCATCGCCCGGGTCTTCAACCTTCACCTTACGCAGCATCTGAGTGACGATCACTTCGATGTGCTTGTCGTTGATCTTCACACCCTGGCTGCGGTACACGTTCTGCACCTCGGCCAGCAGGTACTGATACAACGGCTCTTCGCCGCGGATGCGGAGGATGTCGTGCGGAATGATCGGCCCGCGGATGAGCGGGTCGCCGGCTTCCACGTAATCGCCGGCGTGGACTTGCAGTTCCTTGTCCTGCGGAACGTGGTGTTCCTTCTCCATGCCGGTTTCGTTCTTCACGATGATCGTCATCTTGCCGCGACGCTTGTCGGAGCGGAGTTCGATCGTACCGGAGATTTCCGCCAGCACGGCCGGGTCTTTCGGCTTGCGGGCTTCGAAGATTTCCGTCACGCGAGGCAGACCGCCGGTGATGTCCATCGTGCCGGCAGCTTCCTTCGGCTGACGGGCAAGCTGGTGGCCGGCTTCGATCTTCTCGCCGTTCTTGACTTCGATACGAGCCTTGGCCGGAAGGTAGTGGAAGTCGAGGATCTTGCCGTCTTCGCCTTCGATGGTGATACGCGGATGGCGTTCGCCTTTGTGTTCGATGACGACGAGCTTGGCTTCGCCCTTCTCAGAGCCCTTACGCTCTTCTTCGAGGCGGGCGGTTTCGCCTTCTTCGATGTCTTCGTAGCGGACGATACCGGCTTTTTCCGCCAGGATCGGGGTGATGTGCGGATCCCACACCACCAACTGCTGACGGGCTTTGACCTTCTCGCCGTCGGCCACCATGACGGTGGAGCCGTACGGCACTTTGTACTTCTCAAGCTCGCGACCCTTGGCGTCGAGCACGACGATTTCGCCGTTACGCTTGAGGGCGATGAGCTTCTTGTTGCCTTCAGCGTCCTTGGTCATCACAGCGTTGATATCGCGATGCTGAATGGTTCCGCCGACGGCCGTCTTGATGTCGTTTTCGATCAGGCTGCCCGTTGCGACGCCACCGGTGTGGAACGTACGCATGGTCAACTGCGTGCCCGGCTCACCGATCGACTGGGCCGAGATGATGCCGACCGCCAGGCCTTCTTCAACAGACTGGTTGGTCGACATATCAATGCCGTAGCAGCGGACGCAGACGCCGAGCGGGTTTTCGCACGTGAGCGGGCTGCGCACGCGGATCGACTCGAGCTTCAGTTCCTTCAGCTTGTCGGCGATGTCGCTCGTGATGATCTGGTTCTCGGCCACGATCGTTTCGTCGGTGATCGGGTTGCGAACCGTATCACGGGCCGAACGCCCGATGATCATTTCCTTCAGTTCGACTTCGACGGTCTCGCCTTTGTAGATCGTCGACTTCGTCACGCCGTTCAGCGTGCCGCAATCGGTGTGGTTGATGACCACATTCTGGGCGACGTCGCACAGCTTACGGGTGAGGTAACCCGAGTCAGCCGTCTTCAGAGCGGTGTCGGCCAGACCCTTACGGGCACCGTGGGTGGACGAGAAGTACTCGAGCACCGAGAGGCCTTCACGGAAGTTGGCCTTGATCGGCGTTTCGATGATTTCACCGGACGGCTTGGCCATCAGACCACGCATACCACCCAACTGACGCATCTGATCGACCGAGCCTCGGGCTTTTGAGGTCGCCATCATGTTGATGGGGTTGAGGTAGCGAGGAATCTTCTTCTCCTTAGCGCCTTCGCGCGGGAGCTGACGGAGTTCATCGTCGCGGTAGTCGTTCTCCAGCGAGATCATGAGGTCGTCGGTCACCTGCTTGCGGGCATGGGCCCAGATGTCCAGCAGCGCGTTGTAGCGTTCCTGGTCGGTGATGGCGCCCATGCGGTAGTTCTTCTCGATGCGGTCGGCCTTCTTCTGGCCTTCGTCGAGGATGCTGGCCTTGGTTTCGGGCGTGCGTATGTCGGTGATGGCGAAGCTCAGACCGGCAAGCGTCGAACGCTTGAAGCCGAGGGCCTTCATGTCATCCAGCAGCTTGATGGTGGCCGGGCGACCGAGCTGCGCGTAGCAGTCGGCGATCACGCGGCTCTGGCCGCTGCTGGTCAACGCAAAGTTGTAGAACGGCATTTCCTTCGGCAGGATGTCGTTGAAAATGCAGCGGCCGACGGTCGTGAGAATCACGTGCCCATCGTACTTCGCGGCCTTGGGCTGGCTGACGTAGTTCGGGTCGCGACGCTTGCGCTCGCCGTCGATGGCCTTCCACGATTCGTCCGCGATCGGCACCGGCCCGGCGGATTTATCCGACGGCACGACGGCCGTGCGATCCAGCCGCACGAACACGCGGGTGTGCATGTTGATCTTGCCCAGTTCGCGGGCCATGAAGGCTTCGGTCACGCTGTTGAACAGCATGTACTCGCCCTTGTCGAACTCGCGATCCACCGTGATGTAGTAGATACCGAGCACAATGTCCTGCGACGGCGAGATAATCGGGCTGCCGTTCGCGGGGCTGAAGATGTTGTTCGGGGCCAGCATCAGCACGTGCGCTTCGGTCTGAGCTTCGATGCTCAGCGGAAGGTGTACGGCCATCTGGTCGCCGTCAAAGTCGGCATTGAAGCCTTTGCAGACCAGCGGGTGAATCTTGATCGCGTTGCCTTCCACGAGCACCGGCTCAAACGCCTGAATGCCCATGCGGTGCAACGTCGGAGCGCGATTGAGCATGACCGGGTGCTGGTAGATGCATTCTTCCAGGATATCCCACACTTCCGGATCGCGACGTTCGAGCATCTTCTTGGCGGACTTGATCGTGTCGGCCAGGCCATGTTCCTTCAGCCGGCGGATGATGAACGGCTGGTACAGTTCCAGCGCGATCTTCTTCGGCAAGCCGCACTGGTGCAGCTTGAGTTCCGGGCCGACGACGATGACCGAGCGGGCGGAGTAGTCCACGCGCTTGCCGAGCAGGTTTTCGCGGAAACGGCCCTGCTTGCCCTTGATCATGTCGGTCAGGGACTTCAGCGGACGGTTGCTGCTGCCGAGCACCGGACGACGGCAACGGCCGTTGTCGAACAGTGCATCGACGGCCTGCTGCAGCATTCGCTTTTCGTTGCGAATGATGACTTCCGGCGCATTCAGGTCGACCAGCTTCTTCAGTCGGTTATTGCGGTTGATGATTCGGCGGTAAAGATCATTCAAATCCGAAGTCGCGAAGTTGCCGCTTTCCAGCAGCACCAGCGGGCGCAGGTCCGGCGGGATGACCGGGATCACGTCCATGACCATCCACTCGCTCTTGTTCTCAGAGCCGCGGATGGCTTCCACCATCTTCAGACGCTTGGTCAGATCCTTGATCTTCTGTTTGCTGTTGGTCTTCTCGATGTCGCGGCGGATCTTTTCCGCTTCGGTCGGCAGGTCGATCAATCCGAGCAGCTTCTTGATCGCTTCAGCGCCCATCTCGGCGTCGAATTCAGCGCCGTACTTCTCGTAGGCTGCGCGGTATTCGTCTTCGGTCAGCAGCTGCTTCTTCTTCAGCGGCGTCTTGCCCGGATCGGTGACGACGTAGTCCTGGAAGTAGACGATCTTTTCGATGTCGCTGGTCTTCATGTCCAGCAGCGCGCCCAGGCGGCTCGGCAGGGCTTTGAAGAACCAGATGTGAACGATCGGCGCGGCCAGGTTGATGTGGCCCATGCGCTTACGGCGAACGCGGCTGTGCGTGACTTTCACGCCGCAACGATCGCAGATGATGCCTTTGTACTTCGTGCCCTTGTACTTGCCGCACGAGCATTCCCAGTCGCGCTCGGGCCCGAAGATTCGTTCGCAGAACAGGCCGTCTTTCTCGGCGCGGTAGGTGCGATAGTTGATCGTCTCGGGCTTCTTCACTTCGCCGAAGGACCACGAACGAATATCGTTCGGGCTGGCGAGTTGAATTCGGACCGAGCCGTAATCGTTAATACGATCGTAAACGCTTTCAGCCATGATCGTTCTCTTTCTTTTGTTCCGCAGGCCGCTTGCCTGCGTTCAAGTTCACTTCAAAGCCGTGAGTCGCCTCACGTTTCTTCCGCCCGTCGTAATACCGGGCAAGAAGGACGAGCACTCCGATGATTGCGGCCAGCAGAACGAGGAAATCTACGATTACCACCGAATAGCTGACCTCGACCATTACATCAGATCCTCATCCGTCATGCTCATCGCACCCTTCTTCTTCTCAAGCTGGATGTTGAGCCCCAGGCCACGGATTTCGTTGCACAGCACGTCGAACGAAACCGGCGTGCCGGCTTCGAGCGTGTTGGTGCCCTTGACCATGCTCTCGTAAATCTTCGTACGTCCTTCGACGTCGTCGGACTTGACGGTGAGCAGTTCCTGCAGCACGTAGGACGCGCCGTAGGCTTCCAGGCCCCAGACTTCCATTTCGCCGAAGCGCTGGCCGCCGGTGCGGGCCTTGCCACCCAGCGGCTGCTGCGTGATGAGGCTGTACGGGCCAGTGGCGCGGGCGTGGATCTTGTCGTCGACCAGGTGGTGCAGCTTCATCATGTAGATGTAGCCCACGGTGGTCTTCTGCTCGAACGCTTCGCCGGTGCGACCGTCGTAGAGCTGGATCTTGCCGCCCCACGGCATTTCGCTATCCAGTTCGCGCGGCAGGATGACTTCCTTTGACTTCTGCTTTTCCTTGCGACGATTGCGGATCGTCGTGTTGGCTTCATCAACGGCGGCGTGGATTTCGTCTTCAGTAGCGCCATCGAACACCGGCGTGATCGACTGGAACCCGAGCACCATCGCCGCCCAGCCCAGGTGGGTTTCCAGAATCTGACCGACGTTCATACGCGAAGGCACACCCAGCGGGTTGAGCAGGATATCGACCGGCGTACCGTCCTGGAGGAACGGCATGTCTTCTTCCGGCACGATACGGGCGATAACACCCTTGTTACCGTGTCGGCCGGCCATCTTGTCGCCGACGCTCAGGGCGCGCTTGGTGGCGACGTAGATCTTCACCATTTCCAAAACGCCCGACTGCAGTTCGTCGCCGCGCTTCATGTGTTCCATGCGGCGGTTGCGTTCCTTAAGAACGGCCTGCACGCGTGGCCAGAATCGGCCATGGGTGTCTTCCGCCTGAACCTTGGCTTCTTTCGAACCCTTGATCCAGCCGGTCTCAAACCCTTCGATCTGTTCCAAAATAACTTCAGCAATTTCAGACGCGCCGACCTTCTGGCGGGTGCCCGGGTCGACCATCTGCTGGCCGGTAACTTCGTTGATCTCGTTCACCATCTGCTTGAAGATGCCGATGGCCTTGAGGTTCATTTCCTTTTCGTACTTGTCGATGTCTTTCTTGATCGCCTTCTTCTGATCGTCGCTCATGTGCATGCGACGGCTGAACCGCTGGGCGGCGATGACGACGCCCTCTTCGCCGGCGGGCATTTCCAGCGAGTCGTTCTTCACGTCTTCGCCGGCTCGGCCGAAGATTGCATGCAGGAGTTTTTCTTCCGGCGTCAGTTCGCTCTTGGACTTCGGAGCGATCTTTCCGACCAGGATGGCTCCCGGCCCGACGCGGGTACCGACGCGGACCACGCCATTCTCATCGAGATTGGCGAGTGCACGTTCCGACACGTTCGGAATGTCCCGGGTGAACTCTTCGCGACCGAGCTTGGTTTCGCGGATTTCAACGTCGTACTCCTCGATGTGGATCGAGGTGAAGATGTCTTCCTTCACAAGACGCTGGTTGATGACGATCGCGTCTTCGAAGTTGTAGCCGTCGAAGGTCTGGAACGCGACGAGCACGTTGCGGCCGAGCGCCAGTTCGCCCTGATGCACGGCAGCGCCGTCGGCCAGTATCTGGCCCTTCTTGACACGCTGACCCTTCTTGATGATCGGCTTCTGGTTTTGACAGGTACGCTCGTTCAGACCCACGAACTTACGCAGTTCGTATTCGTCGGCGTTGTCGACCAGGATGCGGCTGCTGTCGACGTAGGTGACCACGCCGGCGCGTTCGGCTCGCACGACCATGCCCGAGTTCTGCGCGACCGGACGTTCCATCCCGGTGGCAACCACCGGCGGATCGGTCCGGAGGAGCGGAACAGCCTGACGCTGCATGTTCGAACCCATGAGCGCTCGGTTGGCGTCGTCGTGTTCAAGGAACGGAATCAAGGCAGCCGAGACAGACACGGTCTGACGCGGGCTGATGTCGATGTACTGAACTTCCTTGCTGCTGACCGAGGCCAGATCGCCCTGCACGCGAGCGAGCACGAGGCCCTTCTTCACGTGGCCGTCTTTTTCGACCGCATCCGGCGGAGCCAGGACCGACTTCATTTCCTCGTCGGCTCGCAGGTACTTGTGCTTGCCGTTGACCTTGCCGTCTTCCACCACGCGGTAAGGCGTGATGAGGAAGCCGTACTCATCGATGTCGGAGTAGATGGCCAGCGACGCGATCAGACCGATATTCGTGCCTTCAGGCGTTTCGATCGGGCAAATTCTGCCGTAGTGCGAGATGTGCACGTCGCGCACTTCGAACCCTGCACGCTTGCGGTTCAATCCGCCAGGTCCAAGGGCCGACAGGCGGCGTTCGTGCGTCAGCTGAGCGAGCGGGTTCGTCTGGTCGACGACCTGCGACAGTTCGCCGCGGCCGAAGAAGAAGTCGATCGAGCTGCTGATGGACTTGCTGTTCACCAGTTCGGCGATTCGGCCGAGCTCGTTCGGGTCCTTGAGCGACATACGCTCTTGGACGGTGCGCTTAAGCTTCAGGAAGCCCTTGCGGAGTTCTTCCGCAGCGAGTTCGTCGATCGTACGGAGACGACGGTTGCCGAGGTGATCGATATCGTCGACGTAACCTTCGCCGCTACGCAGTTTGAACATGTACTTCAGCGAGTTGACCAGGTCTTCCGACCGGAGGGTCATCGCGGTTTCCGGCACGTTCTGATCGAACTTGCGGTTGATGCGGAACCGACCGACGCGGCCGAGGCGATAGCGGTTTTCGTCGTAGAATTTTTCAGTGAAGAGCGTGATCGCCTTTTCCAGTTGCGGCGGATTACCCGGACGCAGGCGGGCGTAGATCCGCATCAGCGCGTCTTCGTGGCTGGTGCAGGTGTCGTCGGCCAGGGTGTTGAGGATCAGCGGATCGCTGACCTTGGTCACGCAGTCGATACTCTTGAGGGACGAAGCCTGAATCTTGTTCAGCGCTTCGGCCACCATCGCACCGGCCTTGACAATTTCCTCGCCGGTCTCAGCATCGATGATGCTGCTGGCGGCGTAGTAGGTCTGCTGCAGGTCTTTCACCTTGACCGCTTCAACCGTGTAGAACTCTTTGATGATCGCTTCGGTCGTGCTGTATTTCTTGTCCAGCGCCCGCAGGAACGTGGTGGCCGGAATTTTGGACGACTGGTCGATGCGAACCGCCAGCGCGTCTTTCTTGGTGACCGAGCATTCGATCCACGATCCGCGCTCCGGAATGACGCGGCAGCCGTGCAGCGGGCGGTCGCCTTCCTGCACTTCGACCAAGAAGTCAACGCCCGGGCTGCGGTGCAGCTGATTGACGATCACGCGTTCAGCACCGTTGATGATGAACTCACCGCCGCCGATCATGATGGGGATTTCGCCGAGGTAGATGGAATCTTCCATCACTTCGTCTTTGTCCTTGCGCACGAAGCGGACCTGGATGCGGAACGGCATGCCGTAGGTCAGGCGGAGAGCGCGACACTCGTCGGTGGTGTAACGCGGCTCACTGAGCTCATAGCTGATGTACTCGAGCTTGAGGTTGCCGTCGTAGCTTTCAATCGGGAATACTTCTCGCAGAAGCGATTCGAGGCCTTCATTCTTGCGGCTCTTAATGTCAACATCCTTCTGCAGGAATTTGACATAGGACTCGATCTGAACGTCGATCAGATTGGGGATCGGAAGCGCATCACCACGCTTCGAGAAATCGCGTACTTCACGCATCGGGATGTCCTTTTCTTTGCTGGACGGTGTAGCGGGCTGCAGGTCGTGCAACACGCTGAAATTTCAAACTTCAAGCCGCCTTCGGCTTTGCGAATCGACTCGCCCGCCACTTTGCGAACGGACCAAATCAGTCGACAAAAGAAGCCGCTTGTTCCAAATTGAACCAGCGGCCTTTACTGGCGGGCGTGTAGACGTTTGTCCAAGCCCGCATCGTCGTGTTCCGTCAACCCTTCAGGAACAGTAGCAAAACAGCAAATCTTACCGGACCGCGGCCCGCGCAAACGACAAAACCAGACGCGCCTTCGTCCTGTCAGACCAAGGTGTTCTGGATGCACGCCGAGATTATTTGCTACTTTTTGCCAATTCCGACTTCGCGGATTGTAGCAAGTCTCGTTCAGGAATCAATCTGTGAAATTGATCCATTGACGATCGGGCCATTGACGATTGAAAATCTAGTTCTTCAATCATCAATGACTCAATCGTCAATGGTTAAATCAAAAAAGGACACCCGTCCTTAAAACGAGTGTCCTTATAGGTTTACATCCACTAAATCGACTCAAATTACTTGAGTTCGACGGTCGCGCCCTGATCTTCCAGAGCCTTCTTGAGCTTCTCAGCTTCTTCCTTCGGAAGAGCTTCCTTGACGGTCTTCGGAGCGCCTTCAACCAGATCCTTGGCTTCCTTGAGGCCCAGACCGGTTGCGGTGCGGACTTCCTTAATGACCTGGATCTTCTTGTCGCCAGCGCTCTTCAGGATCACGTCGAAGCTGGTCTTTGCTTCCTCCGGAGCGGCAGCAGCGGCGCCTGCGCCACCACCCGCCGGACCCGCCATCATCACCGCGCCACCAGCGGCCGGTTCGATGCCGTGAGCTTCCTTCAGGTAGGCAGCCAGATCGACGGCCTGCTTGAGGGTGAGACCGACGATCTTGTCGCCGAGTTCTTTGATTTCGGTTGCTACTTCTGCCATGACTTCATCTCCTGGGAGGCTAAGCCTCCACCGGATCGTAACGTGATCCAACGTGTCGAACACTTCGGTTCCGCCAGAGAGCACGCTTCACAACGAAGCGATTTAACCCGCGAACGGGGCAGTCTTGGTCGTAAACCAGTTCTTTTAAATCACCCGGCGGAGACAGTTCGAAACTCCGCCGCCGAGTGATTGAAATTATGTTTAAGCGGTCGCGCCGGCCTTCTCGGCCTTCTCCTCGACTGCCTTGATCAGCGCCGCCACCTTGCCGGCCTGGCCCTTGAACAGACCGCCGAGCTTGGCTCCCGGTCCGAGGATGGCAGCCAGCACGTTGCCGATCGCTTCTTCGCGGGTCGGCAGTTTGCTGACCTGCTCGATACCCTTGTCGCCGACGTAAATGTCGCCGTCGAAGAACATGCCGCGGAGTTCGAGGGTCTCGTCCAGCTTCTTTTCTTCCAGCAGGGCGCGAGCGATCGTGCTGATGCTGGCCTTGCCGAAGATGACGGCCGACGGGCCGTCCAGCAGTTTGTCGAAGCCCTTGATCTTCGTGCGGTCGCCGGCACGCTTGGCGAGCGTGTTCTTCACGACACGCATCTTCAAGCCTTTTTCATTCAGGCGACGACGGATCAGGTTGTTCTTGATCGCGCCGATCCCTCGCGGGTTGATGACGGCCACGCCGTCCAGACCCTGCAGGTCGGCTTCGATGTGCTTCTCGATCAGGTTTTTTACTTTTTTGCTCATGACTAATTCCAGTTCTGAGTGCTGAGTTCTGAGTGCTGAGTGAGCACACAGGACTGAAGTTATTGAATGTTCAGGTAAACGGCCGGAGTCATCGACCCCTTCAGCACGACTTTCTTGAAGTACGCGCCCTTCGACGTCTGCGGCTTACGCCGGCGGATCTCGGCGATCATCGCGTTGACGTTCTCCGCGATCTTCTGGTTGTCGAACGACACCTTGCCGACCACGCTATGAACGTTGCCGCCGGTGTCGTTGCGGTACTCGATCTTGCCGGCAGCGTACTCCTTGACGGCGCTGGCGATGTCGGCGGTCACGGTGCCGGCCTTGGGAGAAGGCATCAGGCCCTTGGGGCCGAGCACCTTACCGAGGCGACCCACGAAACGCATCATGTCCGGGGTGCTGATGGCGACGTCGAAATCAGAGAAATTTTCCTTCTCGATCGCCTGGACCAGATCCTGCCCACCGGCGCGAACCGCGCCGGCAGCCTTGGCGGCTTCGACCAGGTGCTCGGGGCAAAACGCCACGACACGCTTGGTCTTGCCGACGCCGTGCGGCAGCGACAGCGAGCCGCGGATCATTTGATCCGCCTGCTTGGCATCGATTCCGAGGGAGAAGATAAGCTCGACCGACTGGTCGAACTTGGTCGGCGCGAACTCTTTGAGCTTCGCGACGGCAGCATCTACCGGGAGTAGATCTTGAACCGCTACTGTAGCGGCTTTCTTGTAACGCTTGGAACGTTTAACGACTAAGAGTGCCATAAGGCTAATGCTCCTGTACGCCGATCAAAAGCTCGGCGGAAGCTCCCACTGTTTCGGCCCGTGGTTCGGCCAATTGAAAATCAAATTTTTGAAGGCCTAGCCTTCGACGGTAATGCCCATCGACCGAGCCTGGCCGGCGACGATTCGCGCGCCCTTGTCGTAGTCGAAGCAGTTCAGATCCTTGCCTTTTTCCTCAGCGATCTTCTTGCACTGGGCCATCGTGACCTTGCCGACCTTGTTCTTGTTCGGCTCACCGCTACCCTTGGCGGCCTTGGCGGCTTCCTTCAGCAGTTCGGCAGACGGCGGGCTCTTGAGCTCGATGTCGAACGTACGATCCTTGTAGACCGTGACGACGCAACCAATGATCTTGCCCTTGAGGTGAGCGCTGGCGGCGTTGAACTTCTGGATGAACTGGCCGGGGTTCACGCCGTTCTGACCGAGGGCCGGACCGATCGGCGGAGCCGGGGTCGCAACGCCTGCGGGCGCCTGAAGCTTGAACACGGTCGTGATTTCTTTTTTAGCCATGACTGCCTTCTTATAACGGGCCGACTTTTAGTCGACGATTTTCACATCAATGTGCCGCCGACCCGCACTTGGCGGCTGCGACACCACTTCTGCCTCACCCGCGAATTTCTCGCGAACTCCTGTGCCGGCCAGCATTTGCATCAGCCGATACGTCGGCACCGTGAGGAGTAAAAGGGCGAGGATACTAACCAGTAATGCAGCAATTGACAAGAGCGCCAGCAAAACACCCGGAATCGCCGCGATCACGATCGGCCATTTCGCCCAGGCCGGCAAGCTGCCGACACGACCTCTAACGTCTTGAAACTGCCCGTAATACCGGACGAAACGCATCATATCACCCGGTCCTGCCGAAGTTTACATCACCGGCATGGTCGACGGAGACGTCAGCGGATTGGCCGGCGTCGCAGGAGAGGCCGTCGCGGTCTTAACTGCCGGCTGCGTCGTCGCGGGATCAGGCACGTAAAACACTTCGTACTTGCGCTTCGTATCGAGTTGACCTAGCCGCCGTGGCGTGAAGGCGTCGCGGGAGTTTTCGCCCATCTGCACGGTGTAGAACAGCACCACGTTACGGGTGTCGTTCTCGACGAAATAGTATTCGCCGGGCTTGTTGGGAGCGAAACTGATCCCATCGGCGGTATCCAGCGCCACCCGAACCGCATTGGCCGGGACGTTGATCGCCTTATTCGCCGTCGGGCCGGGCATGAAACTCTTGAGGGTATCGCAGCCGACCATTGCCAACACCGCAACCAACACCGCAACGTAGGAAGAGCGCATCGGAGGTGTCCCTTACATTTTCTCGATCTGCCAGTATTCCAGTTCCAACGGAGTCGGTCGGCCGAAGATCGTGGTGATGATCCGGACCATGCCCTTGTCGGGGATGATCTCGTCGACGTCGCCTTCGAAGTTGATGAACGCACCGTCGGTGACCTTGATCTTGTCGCCCTTCTTGTAGCCGGTGTTGAGGCTCGGCGAATCATCCGGCCGTTCGGCTTCTTCCAGCATCTTGGCCTGGTCGCTGGGACTCATCGCGCTGGGCTTGCCGTTGCTGCCGATGAAATCGCCAACGCCGTCGGTTTCCTTGATCGTAAACCAGACTTTTTCGGGGATGGTGCCGTTCTTGTCGAGTTCGAGCTCGATGAAGACGTAGCCGGGGTATTTCTTGCGATCGGATTCCTTGCGAACGCCCTGCTTCATCGATCGCACGCGCTCGATCGGCACGAGAATGCGGCCGACCTGCGGCTCTAGGCCTTCGATCTTGACCTTGCGTGCGAGCGACTCGCGAACGCGGTCTTCTTTGTTGCTTGCGACTCGGAGGACGAAAAATTGCATGATTCAATTAGTTACCAGTTGTCAGTTGCCAGTTGCCAGGAAGAGATGCTCTTCACTGGCAACTGG
>JANMES010000143.1:0-16735 GCA_031377185.1 Phycisphaerae bacterium | reverse complement strand
ATGAATCGGCGCGGAACGCATCAAACGGCGTAAAGGCGGCAGAAAAAACCCTTCTTAAAGTCGTCAACCGCCGCATGGAAGTCGAAGAAATGGTTTTTTGAATAGCGGTGATCGGTAAGAGGGTTAATCGGAAGACTCGATTAAGTAAATCTGCGAAATCTTTGTTCAAGTCCGCTTCGCTCCGTGGTTGCGTTGTGTTCAAACAGATTTGATTTCAGTCGTACAATGATCCAGCAACTTCGCCAATCGATCGGCCGGTTGGATGGCGTAGAACAGTTCTCGATCGAACAACTGGTGCTGGAGTAGCTTCTGCTTTTCAGCCTGTCGGAATTGCTCCTGCCATGCCTGGATGGCCGGGCTTCCCGACATTGCGTTAAGCTCGCGTTGCATCGCCTGGAACTGCTGCGAGCGTTCCAGCGAGCCGCGCGGCGCGGCCGCGATGGCTTCGACCATTTCCAGTTTCTTGCTGCCAAGGATCCCGTGCTTCAGCCGATGCCCGTCCTGCAAAAGGCACGGCAGGCATACGCGCGACTCATGGATCGCGGTCGGGAAGAATAACGTCGCAGTCGTAACGGAAAACTTCGGAGCCGCCAGCTTGAAGTGTCGTTGAATCAGCCGATCGGTCACCTGATCGTATCGCCCACCGCCGATGCCGTGGACGAACTGATCGGCGATCATCAGGCGGAGAAACGTCGTCAGCATCAGCGCCCGCGGCGCCAGACGCAGATTGTGCTTGCGGAGCCATCGCAGCAACTCGGCAGCGGCTTTGTCGGCAGGCTCACGGGAATCGAAGACGAAACGTTCGCCGGTCGGGGTGCGCATCGTGCAACCATCCGGCTCGCAGCCGACTTCAGCTCGGGTGCGATGGCCCGTCGACAGGTCGTCAAGCCAAAACGGCACTTCGCAGGACTCGGCCGAAATCCGCAAATCCGGCATCGGTCGGCCGGGGTTGGTGATCCCTTCGGCCTTGCGGTATTCCCACAGCGATGAGTTGTAGTCGGCGGCAAATAGCCTGGACCTCGCCAGCACATGGTACACGAGCGTCAGGTACGGCTCACTCTGGAAGATCGGGCTGACGACCATCGCATGGTGGCGCAGGCCCAGCTTCCAATCCAATTCGTGCATCGCGTTTACCATCGCGACATCGAGCGATTGGGATTCAAGGCTTAGCCGGCGCATCGAAGCCAGAAATTCGCCCGCGAGCGGCGTAAACGGCCAAGGCTCTGAAGCGGCCGAGAAATTCGCGGCGAGTTGGGTCAGATGCTGCGGTGACGGAGAACCGAGCAGCCCGCTCCACTCGGCCGTGTTCATCGTTGTATCGTCGGTCAGCGGAGATGAAGAGCCTGGCCACTTGAATTGCAGGTGCTTGGGCGAATCGGTGTCCACCGCAAAGTGATACGCCGCGCCGCCGGTAGCTTCGGCGGCGGTGTGGATTAGAGCATCCTTGATCCACACGCCGGGATGGATAAGTTCGGTTTGATGACCAGTAGCGAACAACAGCGCGTCGTCATCGGTGTGACCGATCCAACGGCGCTGTTGGCGTCGCAAAGCCGCCAGCGGCGCGTTTTGAATCAACACCCCATGGGCGGCCGATAGCGCCGCGTGATTGGCGTGGGATTGCGCTAACAAATCCGCCGGCTTCGGCCAGATCAGAGTCTGCCCGTCTTCGGTGGGGGCTTTCCAATCGGCGTAAGTGGCGGGCGACGAGTCGATCATGAACTTGGTTCACCGGCTGCAGCAGGAAACTTCATCGCACGCATCGGATTTGATCGCAACGGGCGATTCCATCTCCGTTCGCAACACTGAAAGGTAATGCTTGAGGCGATTATCAGCATCATCGAGCTGTCCACCGAAGTGGCGAGTCGGATCGTTGTAGATCAGCCGAACCGGAATCTCACGAACCCGCAAGCCGGCCTTAAACACTTGCGGCCACAACTGCATCGGGAACGCATAGCCGGGAATATCCAGTTTCAGCTTCCGCATCGCGCTGACGCGGTGGGCTTTGAAGCCGCAAAATGTATCGGTCAGGTTCCAGGCGAATAAGTCGTTGATGATGTTCGTCAGCTTCATGTTGATCGCCCGCCGGTCGCCGGGGGGCAAATCGTCGTCGCTTCGCGACTGCAAGTAACGGCTGCCGCTGATGATGTCGGCGTCGTCCTTGCGAATTTCGTCGATGAACTTGGGGATCATCTCCGGCTCATGCTGTTCGTCGCAGTCCATGGTGATGATCCAGTCGTACCCGCGCTCATCCGCGAACTTGAATGCGTCGATCAGGCTTTGCCCGTATCCGCGGTTTTCCGGATGCCGGAGCAGATAAATGTCATCCCGGCCCGCCAGGTAATCGCCCGTGCCATCGGTGCTGCCGTCGTCGATAACCAGTAGATTGTCGCCGGCGTAGCGGCGGATCTTGGTTAGAACGCTCCCCACATACTTGCGCTCGTTGTACACGGGAACGGCGATTAGAATCTTCAAACATCACTCCGGACAAAGCTTGCAGCCTGTATCGACCGCCCTTGATCGTAGACCCGGACTTGGCAGCCAGTCAACCAAGAGCCTCATCTTAACGACTATTCGCCCGGCTGGCGCAGCGGTATCATGGCACGCAACACCCCAGAGGGGAGCAACGCGTGAACTTTGGTCGAGCGAACCGTTTATTCATGGTCTTTGTCCTGTGCGCCGCAATCGGCGGGTGTTCAACCATTCGGCAAAGGCGCGTCGCCAACGACCAGCTCCAGAAGGCGATTTTCGCCAAGGATAACGGTAACACGCAGCAGGCGATTCTCGCCTTGAAACAGGCCACCAAAGCAAACCCCAAGCTCGTGCCCGCGCACGAAATGCTCGGCAATCTCTACAAGGACACCGGCGATTTCGACAAAGCCGGGCAGGAATATGAAACCCTTTCCCAACTGCAGCCCAAGGTCGCCAGTCATTCCTACAACCTGGCCTTGATGGAACATCTGCTCGGACGCCTGCAGCGGGCGTCGGAGGCGTATCTGAAGGCGATTAAACTGGAGCCAAAGAACGCCGACGCCCACATGAACCTGGGCCTGGTCTATCTGGCGATCGGAGACCAATCCAAATCGATCGAACACCTGCAACAGGCGGCGGAACTCAATCCGACGTCGATCGACGCGTGGACCAATCTCGGTGTTGCACTCGACGATCACGGCGAGCCTGCCAACGCGGAAAAGGCCTATCGCAAGGCGCTGGAATTGGACGGAAATCGCTACAACGTGTTCATCAATTACGGCAGCAACCTGATCCATCAAAACCGCACCGACGAAGCCATCAAACTGCTGCAGCAGGCAGCCAGCATGAAAGATTCGGCCCTGATCCAGAAGCTCATGGGCGACGCCCTGGCGAAAAAAGGCTGGTGGGATGCCGCCAGCGGCCGATACGAAAAGGCGACCAAGCTCGATGCTTCATACATCAACGCCTACAACGCACTGGGGGAGACGCTGATCGCCGCTTATGATCGCGGGATGCAATTGAACGAATCACTGCGCCAACGCGCCGTCGCCGCGTGGAAGACCAGCCTCTCGTTGCGGCTGGATCAGCCGGCCGTTGCAGCTCAAATTGAGAAATGGTCCCGCAACAATTGAAAAAGCAATCCGATCAACTCCAGCTTCTTTACGATTCCCCTGATTACGTCGCAGTCTTAAAGCCCGCTGGACTGGCGACCATTCCCGGGCGGGCGGAAGTCGATAGCGTACTCGAGCGACTCAGTCGGCAGATACAACTACCCTGCACCGGGCCGGCCGACCCGCGATTGCGGATCGTCCATCGCCTCGACAAAGACACCAGCGGCGTGCTGCTGATGGCCAGGCACAAGGACGCACAGCGCAGTGCGTCCGTGCAGTTTCAGAACAACCAGACGCAGAAGGAATATCTGGCCCTTGTTCACGGAAGACCCAGCCAGGATAGCGGACATATCGACGAGCCGCTCGCGGTGCATCCGACGATCAAGACCCGCATGTGCGTCACCAAGCACGGCCGGTCGGCGGTGACGGATTGGGTCATCGAGCAACAGTTTCGCGTCGGCACGTTGCTGCGCGTGTTTCCCAGGACCGGCAAGACGCATCAAATCCGGGTGCATCTGGCGCACGTCGGGTTGCCGTTGTGGATCGATCCGATCTACGGCTCCAAAGGTGCCATTTTCCTGAGTAAGCTCAAACGCGATTATCGGCCTGGTTCGCATGAGGAACGCCCCCTCATCGATCGGCTGACCCTGCACGCGCATCGCCTGACATTCAAGATCATGGATGGAACAGCGATCTCGATTGAAGCACCCCTTCCTAAAGATTTTCGCTCCGCAGTGAATCAACTTGCCAAGGTTTAGTCCCAAAATCCATCGTAACTGTTGATTCCAACTCCATTTCCGCAATTGCCGGTTATAGAAAGGTCATGCGTCTCTAACCGGCTAACCGTCCACGGCCGGGGCTGTCTTAATCGGTAACAGGAGTTCGATCATGACACGCTTGATGCTGAATCTCGTAAAGCGCAAAGCCGCCCTTGGATTAGCCGCACTTGCTGGGCTGGCTGCGGTCGCCGCGGCTCCCCAGACCGCGTCAGCCGATTGGCGGGTTGGGATAGACCTGCGTAACGGCTGGCATTCATCCTCGTACGAAACTCGGACCACTCGCGTCTGGGTCGAGCCGATCTATCGAACCGTCTGCGATCGCCAGTGGGTTGAAGCAACCTACCAGACTGTTTGTGAACGCATCTGGGCGCCCGATCGTTTTGAAGAGCGGCAGATCGTTCGATACGAAGGCTGGTGCCGGCGCGTGGAGTACGTTCGCGTGTTGGCGGAACCGGCCCATTACGAACTACGGCAACGTCAGGTGGTCGTAGCTCCTGGCTACTGGCAGGAAGTGCAGCGACAAGAAATGGTTTCGCAAGGCCATTGGGAATATCGCCAGGAGCGTGTTGCAGTTTGCGACCCGTATTCGTCGCAAAGCCGGGTGCGGATCGAGTTCGGCGGACGATGATTGGCTGACCCTAAGTCACTGCCCGCTTCTCGCCTGGCGCGGGAGGCGGGCACTAAGATGCATTCATCACCTCCACCCTCAACCCGGTTTTGATCGGGCGATCACCGATACTTCAACCGGTGGATGGCTCGATACCGGCCAACCTTTCCATCCCGACAATACAAGTGGCAAATAACTATTGGAGGTGCCACATGAATCGATGGAACACACAAATAGCCGCGTCGCTGATCGCAGCCGTCGTCGGCGGCGGAATCTTTGTCGGCTGCAGCAGCCTAAGCGAGAGCGAACGAACTCAGAGAAAAGCCGACGGCATGGGAAATGCCGCTGACTTGATCCGTCGCGGCGAGACCAACGTTGTCGACGGCAAAGCATTGATCGCTCGGGGCGAAGAACTCAAGAGCCAGAACAAGGACGTTGAGGGTGATCGCCTGCTTGCCGATGGCAAGAACCTGGTCGCACTGGGCGAATCGCAGATCGAGCAGGGACGGCGGATCAAGGAGAAAAACGATTGAGCCGTTGTGTCAACAGAAAAAAACCGGGCCGATCACTTCGTGTGAACGGCCCGGATTTCATAAGGTTTGTAATTTCTTCTCTAGTCGGCCACCAGCGCCGCTTCGACGCTCGGGTGGATCGGCAATAGCACGTCTATGCGAACGCGCTTGATCGTATTGCTGATCAACTCGTTCGAGCCGCACAACTGCACTACGCCCTTCCAAGTGATTGCGGTCGTCCGGAAGTGAATCAGTGCGCCGATCGCAAGGCTGCCGATGAAAGTCAGCCCGGACAGGTCAAACACCACGCGCGCCGGTTTGCGTTCCAGTAGTGATTTGAGTTGGGTTTCCAACGTCGGCAAATTCAGCACATCTGCCGGCCCAAAGAATGAAACCACGGATACGCCGTTTGATCTAGATTCGAGATTGATCGTCAGCTTGCTCATCATACCGCTACCACCAGCCCTTCATAAGCCGAGTATTCTCGCGATAGGTTAGCGTATCGCGACGAAGTTAGGAATTCCCATCCGGCAAAATGTTGTTCCATCTTGACGGTTAGCGTCCTATCCTGCCGGTGTTTTTTGAAAAAACCCTAGTGAATCCGCAGATCGTCAGGATCACGCAACAAGGTTCCTAATTGCAGCATGGCGTTGATGATGTGCCAACTGAACCCCATCTTATCAACCGCCTGGCCGGTGAAGACGCGGACGGTCCGCTTCTGCATTCGCTTTGCAATGGCTGCTCCATACCACCGATCCTGATACGCCAATCCGGCCCGGTGGAGGTTGAACAGCCGCCCGTTGTACCACGAGTCGATCACTCTTCGCCAAAGCGCAAACTCCTGATGTCGGCTGGCTTCGTACTGCTGCATTGCGGTTGGCGTGGACGAACGAATCGCGTCAAACAGTGCGAACGCTCCTTTCATGCTGAGATAGAGTCCGGTGGAAAAGATCGGGTCGATAAACCCAGCCGCATCGCCCACCATCGCCCAGCCCGTGCCGAACATGGATTGCGAAATAAGCTGATAGTTGTGGTACTTCACGACCGGCGTGATGCGGTTGGCGCCATCGGTGTACTTCTTGAGCGACCGCTCACTCGCCAGGTATCCGTCGTACTGTGATTCGATCGAGTCGCCGAATGCCTCAAGGTGTTTCGGATCGATCACCACGCCCAGCGACATTCGGCCTGGCAAGGGGATACGCCACGACCAGCCCTTGGTGAGATAATCCGTGTGGATGTGTCCTTCATCGGATATTTTCGCAGTGCTGAGGTGCGCGAACAGTGCAATATCACCTCGCCCGCCATGAACAACCGGTCCGTCCAGCAAGCGCGACAGCACGCGGGAGCGGCCGGTGGCGTCGATGATCAAGTCGGGCGGGCCGTTGAAGTAGCCGTCGGTCTGTTCCAGCGTGTCGGACGTGAGGCGGACAACACCAGGCTCGTCGCTCTTCTCGATCCTCGCGGGGAAGTGAAAGACTTTTGCCCCGGCCTGCTCTGCAGAATCGAGCACAGCACGATCGAACAGATCGCGCGGCGTGTTGTATGCGTAATGCGGCACGTTCTGATCGGCCCAGGAAAATTTGAATGAGATCACCTCATCGGGCGATAGGCATACAGTCGCGCCGGGCTTGTAGAGACTGAATGACTTGACCTTGTCTTCAATCCCCAGCTTCCGAAGCATCGGGACGACGGCAGGCAGTAACGATTCGCCAACAATCAGCGGCGGGCGTTTGTCTGTATGAAAGATCGCAATGCGATAGCCGTCCCTCGCCAAAAGCGCACCAACCGTCGCGCCGGCCGGCCCGCCACCAAGGATGGCGATTGTTCGTATCTGCTTCGGAGCCATGGGTTCCCCGCCCCCATCAAACCCGATCCGGGTCCGGCTCACAAGCATTAACTCATTGCCAATGCCGCCTCCACCGATTCGCACATCGGCAGCAGCCGATCTAGACCCGCGTGGCGGAGCGAACCTTGAATCATGGAATTTGCTCCCGCAAGGGTGAGCTTCCCACCCCACCCAACACAACCGCGGCGGAAACTCATGATCGTTCCCATGCTCAAACTGGATAGAAACGTCAGGCCGCTAAGATCTAAGACGACCTGCTTCGGGTGTTGCACCGTGACACCCAACAGCTGCCTTTCCAGCACTGCCGCGCCCGGAATGTCGGCGGCGCCTACGAGCGTTACGATTACAGAACCGTCGGCTTGTGTCGTGATATTGACCGAAAGGACTGACATGAGAGCTCCTGACTTCGTTAAGTGATGTTGAGTCAGATAGCGTACGACCGCATTGTTAGTACTGAGTAAAGATCGCCCTCTGCACCGAATTGAAAGGATCAAACCCGATCGACCCCTGCAGGCGGCCGCCCTCTAGTCGTGCTTGTGGTGTTCTTCTTTCGGACGAAACTCCTTGTGCCCGTCTTTCATTCGCGCCGTCAGTTCATCCAGCTTTTTTGCCGCAGTCTCGTTGTCGTTATCGAGCAACGCCTGCTCGATCTCGCATTCGCTGATCAGGCAAGCTGACATCATCGACCGGTAATCCGCCAGCTTATCGGCACGCTTCTCCTTTGGCAGGTGTTCGGGTTTTCCGTCTTTGGCCTTGAGTGTGGCGGCCTGCATTTCGGAAACCAGCTTGAGCGACTCCGCGTTCTTGGATTTGTCCTTGATCTGTTTCAACAACGCCTCGTAAGGCTTGTTGATCTGCTTCATCGCGCGCTCAAGATCTTCCCCACCCCCGTCGGCCAATACCAAGGTGCATGCAAGCACCAATACAACGGCTGAAAGTCTCCAAATGGTCCGCATCGTATTTCCCTTTCTGTTTGCCAAATGAATCAGAATCATATCACAGATGAGCCGTAACGGAGTAGTTTCGGATCAAGGATTGTTCCGCCAAAGGCCGCTCCTGCTTGGATTCGCGCAACAGGATGCTGTGCCATTCAGATCCAGAACGATACGCCACTACCGGTGCAACCCGCATTATCAGCCTGCAATCGCCAGTGACCTGATTCCACGCCGATTATACGCGCTATTCGTGCGTCGATGTGCTACCGTCGATCCTCGCACTTCTCTAAGAAAGCAGGTCGCATGCAGAAGCTTGTTGCAATCATCGCCGTATCTTTGCTGATGGTGTTCGGTGTGTACAAGATCATTTCCGGACGAGTCGACTGGTCCGATCCCAACTCCGTGGCGACGGCGTTTCTGGCAAAGCTGAAATCGGAAGACACCGACGCAGCCAAGAAGTATTACCTTCCCGATCAGGCCGACGCCTGGGCAGAAGTGACGCACGAAAAGCTGTACCGCATGAAGTCCAACGAATCGGCCGGATTCAAAAACAGCATCCCTGACAAGCCGACGTTTTCTCCTGCTCCCACGCCGATCGTCGCTCCCGGCAAACCCAAATCCACCGACAAGTACATGAAGGCCGGCGACGTCGTCGTCGGCATGCGGCAGATCGGCAACAACTGGTACGTCAGTGTGTCGCCGTACTGATCTCTGCCGTAAGTTCTGTCCAAATGACCACTGCCTGGAGATCACCTCGATCCCCAGGCCGTTGGCTATTTGCTACTCTTTAACGCCCAGCGACATGTGCTCGTGGACGAGCTTCCACTGTCCGTCGATCTTCTGCCAACCCAGTGTGAGATGCCCGGGCATATCCAGCTTTTTCCCGTCAGGCAGCGTGGCTTGAATGTGAGCGATCGACGCGGTAATCGCCAAATCGCCACTGATCCAGGTGCGGACGGCCTTTTGTTCGGTCAGTGATGCCGTCTGGAAACCGTTGATCCCCGGCCCCCAGATGTCTGCATATGCCTGCCACCCTTCAATAACGGTCTTGCCCTGAGACATGCCGTCGAAAGACAGGAAATCCCGGGAGTTCGCCACCACGGTCTTGAGTTTATCGGTGGTGTAGACCTGTTTTGAAGCCTTCGTCCACGATCCAAAAAACTCCGCCTTAGCCTTGGCCACCCCGGCGGTATCCGTGGCGCAACCAACGCCAGAGAACATCACGAAAGACAAAGCGGCTGCTAACACGACAGAACGAACCATCGGAATTCTCCAAAAAAGTGCCGGTTGTGCCCCTAGGACCCGCAATAATTTTTGGGCTACGGCTTCTCGATCGAAAGAAGTTCGACTTCAAACACCAACGTCGCGTTCGGCGGAATCGGACCTTGGCCGTCCGGGCCGTAGGCAATGGCCGGGGGTATTACCATCCGCGACTTGCCGCCGACTTTCATCAATTGCAAGCCTTCAGTCCAACCAGGAATCACCCCACCGACCTCGAACGTCGCCGGTTTGCCGCGATCGACCGAGCTGTCAAACTTGGTTCCGTCGATCAGTGTCCCCGTGTAGTGGACTTTCACCGTATCGGTGGCTTTGGGGCTGTTGCCAGTGCCTTCGGTGAGCGTTTCGATCTGTAGCCCGCTCGCGGTCGTGGTAACGCCTTTCTTCTTGCCGTTGGTTTCGCGATAGTCCACTCCCAGTTTGACGTTTTTTGCGGCCTTCTCTTTGGCTGCTGTCATGGCTTCCTGCTGGAGTCTGATCATGGCCTGTTCAAACGCTTCGGGGGTGATCTTGGACTTTTCGCCACCTACGCCGTCTTTCAAACCCTGCGAGATGACGTCGAGGTTCAGCTTCACGCCGGCTTCGCCGATCTGCTTGCCGAACTGGTATCCGATTCCGTAGCTGGCGTCGTCGGTGGAACCTGCCGCCTGCGTCGTCGGCGCTGTCGTCGGCTGAGTCGCCGGCGCTTCGGCCATCGCAAGACCGGCCACACACAACATCGCACTCACCAAGCATGTTTTGATCATTAGTCTTTCCATAAAAGTGTTAGGCGGAAGACAGTAGCCGACTTTGCCCGAAATCGCCAATCCGATCGCGAAATTTACCCGAGCTATACACCGCAGTTCCTGGGAACCCATCGGCGCGATAGAATTCCTCCATGAAATCCGCCCTGCTCACCGTTTTGATCGCAGCTTCACTCGTTGCACCTCGAATCGCCATCGCCGAGCACTACGATGTGTTCATCCTCGCCGGCCAATCCAACATGGACGGCCGCGGAAGCGCCGGCGATCTCACTGGCGAACTTGAAAAATACGCCAAACCGCTCGATGGCGTCACCATCGTCTATGGCAACGGCCCGCGTGTATTGACCGACTCGCCGCAGCCGCTGGCCCCTGGCCTGTCCGTGCCGCCGGGCAAGAAAGACGCGATGGGCGACGTCGACAAAAAGCCCTCAATCAAGAAGTTCGGCCCGGAAATCGGTTTCGCCCATGCGATCGCTCCGGCATTTCCGAACAAAAGAATCCTGCTCATTAAATCATCCAAGGGCGGCACGAGCCTTAAAAAGGACTGGAACCCTGACGAAAAACAGTCACTGTACGGTCGCATGATTTCGCTCATCGATCAAACGCTGAAAACCCTCAAAGATCACGGGGACACCTACACCATTCACGCATTCCTGTGGCACCAGGGCGAATCCGACGTTGGCCTGCCTGCAGAGGAATACGAAAAACTCTTCATTCAGTTCGCTGGTCACCTACGCAAAGATCTGGCCCTGCCCGAACTGCCCATCGTCGTCGGTGAAGTGTACGACAACGGCAAGCGTGGCCGTGTTCTGGAAGCGCTCCGCGCTCTCCCCAAGTCGCTGCCACACACCGCGCTGGTGAGCGCCAAAGATCTCAAAACGTCCGACCCGGGAACGCACTTTGATTCCGCGTCGGTCATCACACTGGGACAACGATACGCAGAACAAACACTGAAGCTCATCGGCAACCCCATTCCGGCGAAAGACAAGTAATCGGCCCGTAGGATGCAGTTTGATTTGTACCTCTTCTGGAGGGCGGCTGTCCTCAGCCGCCGGGGTTGCCAAGGCGCCTCCAGCAACCGGCGGGCAGGACACCCGCCCTCCAGAAAACACACAAACCATACTCGGCGCGCGGATGATCGCGTAAGGCACCGCTACCGCTCGACCTCCGTTGGCGTGGCGGGTTCGGTGGTTGGGCGGTTGAAGCGAGGCATCACAAACGTCGGCTGCGTCACCGTCGGTGGCTTGAACGGCCCGCTCACGCCGGTCATGTCGACCGGCGGAGGTTGGGGCACGGATTTGGTTTGTCCTGGCGCGCCGTCGCGGTGTTGCCACGCGTAAGTCGATCCGAAACTCACCGCGATCGACACGCCGCACAACAGCATCGCAAAAAATGGCAAAAACACCCGCCGCTGCCCCGCCATCCGGCCGACGATGATTCCCACAAACCCCAACACCGCCCCGAGCGCTGATACCGCTATCGCCAACATGCCGATATACGGAATCCACGCGACCAGCAACGACAATCCGCCGAGAGCAAAACTGACGATCGCAATCGTGCCCGACGCGTTCGGTCGCGCCGTGGAAGGGTCGTACGGACCAAAGACACCCGGACCGGAAGGGATGTAGACCATCTTTATCCTCGTAGAAGCCTCATTTTACTTTTGCAATTCGTCCATTTGATCCAGACAATGCCCTCCATGCAAACGATGCGTCCGCCGATCACCGGGTTTGTCGATTCCACTCCGCTGCTGGCGAACCCCGATGCCCTTCGCGCCCGTGCCGAGCAGGACGGCTTCCTCTATTTCCGTCGCTTTCTGCCGACCGAGCCGCTGCTGGAACTCCGGCGACAAATCCTCCAGATCGTCGATCGCCACGGCTGGCTGGCCAAGGGCACCAACCTCATGGACGCCATCGCCGACCTCGATGCCATCGCCCAGTCCGAAGCTCGCGATAAATCCCTCTACGCGATCGGCGTGACTCGCGATGCCTATCGTGAAATCCAGGCACTGGAGCTGTTCCACACGATTCCGCACCATCCGAATCTGATCTCCCTGTACCAAACGCTCTTCCAAGCCGACGTTCTGCCGCATCCCCGCCATATTGCACGGGTGCTGCTGCCCTCGCCAAGCTTTGCCCCTACCCCGCCGCACCAGGATTACATTTACATTCAGGGAACCCATCAGTTCTGGACCTGCTGGTTCCCTCTAGGCGACTGCCCGCTTGAACTCGGCGGGCTGAGCGTGATGCGCGGCTCGCACCGTGAAAAAGTGCTCGACGTCGCCAAAGCCCGCGGCGCGGGCGGGTTTGAGTCCATCCTTTGCGACAAAGACTACCAATGGATTCAAGACAACTACCAGTGCGGCGATATCATCACCTTCCCCAGCCATATGGTGCATAAAGGCACGCCCAACCACTTGCGCAATCGCATCCGCCTCTCCTGCGACCTGCGATACCAGAGCGCCCACGACGAAATCGAAGAACGCTCGCTCGCTCCTCACGTAGGCGTCGCAACGTGGGAGGAGCTGTATCAGGGCTGGACGAACGAAAAGCTCAAATACTACTGGCGTGCCAAAGACCTTCGAATGTCGCCTTGGAATCCAGACTACATGCAGACGAAGGAAAAGATCTGCTGATCGCAAAATGCTCTACGGATTGGGAGGAATTGTTCCATCGAGTACCCATGAAAATCACGACCTTTCTCATCGCGGGTTTCAGTATGTTTATCTCCGTTGCCAACGCACAGGTGATTGACCAAGTTGACTGGAAAACATTCCTCAGCCGACACGACATGGTGTGGAACCAGTTACCCGATCGGTTCGAAAGCGCTGCGTATACCGGCAACGGCAAGCTCGGCACGATGGTTTTTACTGCAGAAAAGGGCAAAGCCCTCCGCTGGCAGATGGGACGAACCGACGTCAGCTTCAATCGCTATCGAATTCCCGTCGGCGACCTCCTGCTTAAACCTCGCGGTACGATCGCAAGCAGCGAAATGCGCCTGGACCTCTGGAACGCCGAAGTTCGCGGCAGCATCGTGACCGACAAAGGCAACATTTCGCTTCGCATTTACACTCACACCGATCAGATGATCAATATCTGCGAAGTGGTCTGCACCGGCGATGAGCAGGCTAGCTGGTCATTCGCACCGGGTCTGGCGACCAATCCGCGGAAGCTGTACCGAAAGGAAGCGATCGGGAACGCGGATCAGAACATCCCGCCGGTCGCTTCAACTGAGGGCGACGTTTCGGTCAGCTTCCAGCCCCTCAAGCCCGCCGGCGGTCACGCAACGGCGTGGAAGATTGTCGATGCTGGCGGAGGGCGCTCGACTGTTTACGCCAGTGTCGGATTCTCGAAGGAAAACGCCGACAACGCCAAGAAAGAAGCCGTCGCAACCGTCAATCTCGCTGCAGCCAGCGTCGCGGCCGAGTTGGAACAAACTCACCGCGCGTGGTGGCACGGTTTTTGGCCGGAGGGGTTTGTCTCCATCCCCGATACCCGGCTGGAAAGCTTCTACTACATTCAGATGTACAAGATGGCCAGCGCCACCCGCCCTGGCAGGCCTGCGATCGACCTGATGGGCCCGTGGTTCCGCAACACGCCCTGGGCGATGATCTGGTGGAACCTGAACATCCAGCTCACGTATTGGCCTCAATTGACCGGCAATCGGCTGGAACTGGGCGAGTCGCTCTGCGAGTTGATCGACGCCGGACAAGACGCGCTCGCGGAAAACGCCGGCCAGTTCAAAGCCGACTCCGCCGCCATCGGGCGCACCTCCACCTACGATTGCCGCGGAGGCGTTTCCACTGAGTTATGCAATCTTCCCTGGGCGATGCATAACTACTGGCTCCAGTATCGATATTCGATGGACGAAACCAAACTGCGGAAGCTGTTTCCGATCCTCAAGCGGAGCATCAACTACTACATCCACCATCTGGAAGAGGGCAAGGACGGCAAACTGCATCTCACCACCGGACTAAGCCCCGAGTACCCGGATCAGCCCAAGCCTAATCCCGATTGCAACATCGATCTGGCCCTCCTGCGCTGGGGCTGCCAAACGCTTCTGGATATTTCGGACAAACTCAAGCTCAACGATCCGCTCGCGGCCCAATGGAAGGACACGCTGCAGCGCCTCACGCCCTACCCGCAGGATGAAAACGGTTTGCGCGTTTCCGCGTCCACGCCTTTTGCACAGTCGCATCGGCATTACTCGCACCTGCTGATGATTTATCCGCTGTACACGATGACCGTGGAGCAGCCGGAGAACAAAGCACTGGTCGAAAAATCGCTCAAGCACTGGATGGGCATGCCCAAGCTGCTGGCGGGTTACTCTTACACCGGTGCTGCGTCGATCTCCGCGATGCTTGGCGAGGGGAATGAGTCAGCTCGCTATTTGAACAAGCTGCTCGACTCAAAAATCCCGCCGAACACGCTGTACGTAGAAGCCGGCCCGTGCATCGAAACCCCTTTGTCCGCCGCCGCCTCGCTGAATGACATGCTGCTGAGCAGTTGGGGCGACAAGATTCGCGTCTTCCCCGCCGTGCCCGGTGCATGGAAGGATGTCGCATTCCACAATCTACGAACGCAGGGCGCGTTTCTGGTCAGCGCATCGCGCAAGCAAGGCCAAACACAATGGGTCCGAATCAAAAGCCTCGCCGGCGAACCCTGCCGAATCCGCCCAAACCTGCAAGGCGAGATCAAATCGACCGTGCCCCAAAAACAAGTCGAGCCCGGCGTATACGAACTGCAACTGACCAAAGGCCAGGAAGCCATCCTGTACACCACCGAGCAACCGCCCAACTTAACCATCACCCCCGTCGCCGCCGACCCGGCCCGCTGCAATTTCTACGGATCGCCAAGACCCAAATAACCGCCCGGTTCAGTCGGCGAGGAACAACGCCGTCCATACTTATAGACGCATGGTGCTTCGCGCCCGACGCACCTGGCGCGCAACACCCAACCACAAATACGTGATTTCGCAATGAATTCGCGGACGGCGGTTGCCAATTTTTCAGATTGACTGCTGTGCCGGTAAAAAAGCAACGGCGCACCGCGCTTGTACCGGAGTCCGCGGTTGCGATTGAAATGTTAATCCGCGGTTGGCGTTCGAGTGAGCGAACTACTTGGCGGGGCCGACGTACGTCCAGATGCGCGGCGTGCAGGTTCCCTTCACGATTTTCTCAAGAATCAGTTGGTGACGCGACCCGACCGTCATCCCGCGACGGGCGGCTTCTTTGTCTCCGGCTTTGAGTTCCTCGATCGCCAGACGCATCGGTTCAGGTTTGGCGTCTTTGGCGTCGGTGGTCCAGTCGAAATCAACGAGCGTGACCGGCTGTCCGCCGTTATCGATCACGGTGACGGCCGTCACCTTCCCGACGCCCTTGATCGTCTCGTACTCGCACGGCCCGCCCACACGAGCGCCTACGCGCGTGCATGCCGGCAGCGTGAGGAAAGCGCCGATCAGAATCGCCAATACCCAGCCGCAAAGCCTCGAACTCCGCATCTGAATCCTCATTCGTGATTTCCAACGTAAATGTCCGCGTAAGAACGACTTCGGTATTTTACAGAGCTTACAGTTGTTGTGTCGCGTGGAGCAAGGATTTCCTAGCTCAAGTGCTCAAATCAATTGGACCCGTCCGGTTGATGGTCCGGCGGTGTCCTCGCTATTGCGGCGGGGTATGATATGATTTCCTCGTTAGGTTCGACGCACTTTCGCAGCGGTCTTGGGTTTTTTCCCCTCCACCTCCCGGCTAGAGTCGCCCCTCCTCTCTCCCGGGCCTGAATGTTGGCCTCTTTCTTCAACCCGAAAGTAAAAACTGGGTTCCGGCCAATACACAGGAGTTATCCCATGGCCAAGAAGTTATATGTTGGAAATCTGAGCTACGACGTAGATAGCACGCAATTGAACGAGATGTTCTCTGCGCACGGCACCGTGCAAAGCGCGGACATCATCAGCGATCGGGAGACCGGCCGAAGCAAAGGCTTCGGTTTCGTGCAGTTGAGCACCGACGCCGAGGCCGACGCGGCCATCGCCGCCCTCAACGGCCAGGACAGCGGCGGCCGAGCCCTCACCGTCAACGAAGCCAAACCCAAAGAACCCCGCTCCGGCGGCGGTGGCGGTGGTGGTGGTTACGGCGGCGGCGGTGGTGGTCGGTCCAGCGGTGGTGGCGGCGGCTACGGCGGTGGCGGCGGCGGCGGTCGCTCCGGCGGCCGATCGGGTGGCGGCGGCAACCGCTACTAAACCAACCGGTTTCAACTCAATCTTTTATCCCCAGAAGGCCACGAGCAATCGTGGCCTTCTGGTTTTGATGCAAAAAGATGGATGGCATCTTTCCCTATCCACCTTTTCCTATCTTGCGATTTCTCAATCCGTCAAAAGGTGTAACTGTTTACCGTCCCGTCATGGATTTTAGATCGTGTCTGTGAGCAAGGCGATGTCTTTCCCCGCCCACTCGGCT
>JANMES010000078.1:0-3420 GCA_031377185.1 Phycisphaerae bacterium | reverse complement strand
GCGCGCCCGGCTCGCCAGGCGCGCAGCACCGCCTGCAACCATGAACGGGTCGCATCGGACGACCCGCCCGTGGTCCTCAGCCGGAGCGTGCGATGGCTTTCCAACTTCAGGCTCTTTCGATCTCCCCCGAGCGTCTTAACGCCGCGATCAACCAACTGCAGTGTGACCGCCCGCGCTTCAGCCGGCTGTGGGCGTATTACGCCAACCCGATGCGCACGTTCGACAACCTGTCCGACGACAAACCCTACCGCCAATCGCAGGAATGGGGCTTGCCCGCCCGCATCACCGGCTTCCGCAGCGGCGAAGATGTCGGCAACTCCCTCCGCGTCGAAGACATCGCCCGCAAGGAAGTGGTGATCGAGAACGACATCGCCTGGCGGGTCGAGACGATGGTGGAATATTTATTCGGCAAGCCGCTGGTGATCGCCTCAGCAGCGCCGGATGCGTCCCGTCGGGAAATCATTACCACCCTGCTCCGTCAGATCATCGCCGTCAACGGCGGGATGATCCTCCTCCAGCAACTATCACTTCTGGCCAGTGTGTACGGTTTTGTGGATGTTCTGGTGAAGCTCGATCTCTGCAAGCTGCACGCGACGGCCCGCGAAGGCGCAAGCGATCAACCAACGCCGTGCGGCGATACGCAGTCGCTTGGAAGAGCACCCGCTGATTCCGCCAACGATCCCGCCGAGGCGTCGGGCCCTCAAACGTCGCCTCCCCAAACGCAGCCGCCCGTGCCGGACGCAACCGATCCCGTCTCCAATCCTTCAGTCCGTTCAACAGCAGCCCACGATTTGGCGGCGCTGGCGAGGCTGATTCGTTTCGAGACGATCGAACCGGCACGGGCGCTGCCCCTTCTGGCGCAGGACAATTTCCGCGTCGTCGAAGCCTTCGGGCAGGTGTTTGAGATGATGATCTGTGCGCAGCAACCCGATCCCAACGCGCAGCGGCGGGCTTGGATCGATCGCATCTACAGCGCTGCGAAGAACGCGCTGCGTCCTCCACTGATCTCGTTCAACAGCTCTAACAGTTTGCGCAAGGTCCAGGTCGTCGAGTTGCTCACCACCGACGCCTGGCAACGTTATGAAGACGGAAAACTCATCGCCTCCGGCAAGAACTCGCTAGGCCAGATCCCACTGGTACACATCCAGAACATTGCGCTCCCGTTCGAGTACGCCGGTGCGAGTGATGTCGAGCCGCTCATCCCGCTGCAGGACGAGCTGAACACGCGGCTCAGCGACCGGGCCCACCGCATCACGCTTCAATGCTTCAAGATGTACCTGGGCAAAGGGATCGAGAATTTCACTGACATGCCCGTCACTCCCGGACGCATGTGGTCGACCGACAACACCGAGGCCGACATCATCGAGTTCGGCGGCGATTCGTCCAACCCGTCCGAGGAATCACACATCGGCGAAATCCGCGAAGCCCTGGACAAAACCAGTGGCGTGAGCCCCGTCGCCAGCGGCGGGGTGAAGAACAAGCTCGGCCATCTCACCAGCGCCGCGGCCCTTCGCGTCACGATGCAATCGCTGCTGAGTAAGACCGAAAAGAAGCGCATCACGTTCAATCTCGCGATCGCTCGACTCTGCGAACTATCCCTCGCCTGGCTCGACGCAGCCGGCGTGTTCCATACCACGCCCGACGAACGAAGCATCGAACTCCACTGGGCCAACCCGCTGCCGCTGAGCAATCGGGACGAACTCGACGAAGCCAAAGCCAAGCTCGACCTCGGCGTGCCGAGGGAGATCGTTCTGCGCGAACTGGGCTACTAATTCAGTGCTGGGTTCTGAGTGCTGAGTGCTGAGTTACCCATTGCATTTACTCAGCACCCAGCACTAAGCACTTAGCACTTCACCAAGAAAGGAGGTTCCCATGTCCGAAACCATCGAATCCGCTGCGACCACGATCAGCGACGAGACTTTCGACGCCCCGCCGCCGTCGCCGATGCCCGTGCAGTCGCCCGGCGACGCAGCGCGAACGCGGTTGCTGGAGCTTGCCAGCGAATTGCGTCGCTCGCACAACCGGCGGTTGCTGGTTGAGTATCTGCGCGTGCGACGCTCGCTGCGCTAGCGCTCGCAAAACAGGGATCTTCGATCCCTCGCTTCACTCATCGCTCATCGCTTTCCACTTTTCACTATTCAAGGAGTTTCCCATGCCATTTTCTGGAAAAGCCACCTACACCGCCGGCTCGACGCTTCCTGAGATCGCCGAAGACGTCAGCGATCTGGTCGCGATCAATTCGCCGCACGAAACCCCGCTGCTCGATGCGCTGGGCGACCCGGCCCGCCCGGCGCGGGCCACCGTCCACGAGTGGCTCGAGGACACGCTGCTGTCCAACACCGCCTCGCTCGGCACGAACAGCTTCACCGATCCGTCGGCCGACACCGCCGTCATCGTCGCCGATCCCACCGTGTTCCGCGTCGGCGACCAGGTTCGCCCCGACGGATCAACTGAGGTGATGCACGTCACCGCGATCAGTGGCAACACGTTGACGGTCGTTCGAGGCTATGGCGCAACCACGCCTGCAGATCTGGCCAGCGATCAGGGTGTTATGATTCTCGGTAACGCCTCGCTCGAAGGCGCCGATGCGTCGGCCGCCCGGTTCACTTCGCGATCCCGCATCGCCAACTACACGCAGATTTTCGCCGCTACCGTCGAAGTCAGCGGCAGCGAGTTGGCGGTTCGGCAGTTGGGCGTGGCCGACGAGCTGGACTACCAGAAGCAGCAGCGCACCCGCGAGCTGATGCGCGACCTGGAGAACTCGGTCCTCAACGGCCGCGCCGCGGCGAGCAACCCGCAGGGCAGCAGCACCGTCCGGCGCACGATGCGCGGAATCCTTGCTTCGGTCCTCACCAACCGCTTCACCGCCGGCGCAGACAGTTTCCCGACCGGCTCGACGCTCAGCGAAACGCAGCTGAACGAAGCGCTGCGCCGAATCTGGGCGATCAGCAGCGGCAGCATCGACCTGATCGTGGTCGGCGGGGCCGAGAAGCGGGCGATCAACCAGTTCGTCGCCAGCAACCGTCGCTTCACCAGCCAGACCGACAGTTTCCGCGACCTGGTGAGCACGTACGAGAGTGATTTTGGCGTCTGCCGGATCGTCCTCAGCCGCCACATGCCCGCCGGCCAGGTGCTGCTGCTCGACAGCAGCCGCGTCGAAGTCATGCCTCTCGCCGGGCGCAGCTTCCACTACAAGCCACTGGCGGTGACGGGCGACAAAGCGTCCGGCCAGATCATCGGCGAGTACACGCTGGAGTTCCGCAACGAATCCGCCCACGGGCTGATTCAGCTGTAGTCGCGCAGCTACCGGGCGAGGGAATCTCACTCCCTCGCCCGGTACGCCGGGAGAGGGTTGGGGTGAGGGTTCTGCCGCCATGAGGAATCATCCACGAATAACACGACTCTTCACGAATCCAATTC
>JANMES010000060.1:0-4449 GCA_031377185.1 Phycisphaerae bacterium | reverse complement strand
TCAATGACCCGATCGTCAATGAATCAATTCTGCTTTTGATTTTGCACGAACATCGCCACATAGATGTGACGCAGGCGCTCAACAGACTGGTTTTGGTAGAAATCCGGTGTGAAGTCGATCGGGAAGCGGGTTTGTTGTGATTGAAACTGCTGAATCAAGGTCTGCCGGTCCCACGTGGCGACTGTGGTGAGCACTTCATCGATGGTGGCGGTGGGCGGCATATGGTCCTCAAACGATATTCTATCTACTACTACGATTATGTTGACCTAATGTTTTCCCTTAGATAAACAAATCGATGATTTGTCCTCTTTGAACTTTATCGTGTACTCGTTGGATGACCTTAATCTTCTCCGGGGCCGACGTCGGATTTTTCCACGGAACGGATTTCCAAGGCGCTTCGGGCCCGCCGAGTTTCATTGGGGCCGGCTGCGGGGACGGGGGCGGGAATTCGCCTTCCAAGCGGGGGGTTGGGCGGATCACCGGACGCGGTTCGTACCGCGGCGTCGGGTGGATGTGCCGGCGCATCTCATAGACCGGCGTCGAAAGAAGGTGCTTTCGGCGCTCGTAACGGTCCTCGCGGATGCCGCAGCCGATCAGCGGGTTGGGGGCCGGGCCGATCTTGGTGATCGAGAATTGCTTCCCGCTGGCAGCGTCGGCGGCGCGCATCGCGCCGGTAATCGACTTGACCACAGCCAAGTCGACGGCCGCCAGCAACAGGGAAATGGAACTGTCAACACCCACGAGGTGCCACAGAGCAAAAAACGCAGCCAGGGCTTCTGAAAGAAATAGCGGAGCGCAAAAATCGCCTGATATTTACGGGTTAAATTGATTTTGAACGCTAAATTTCCGTAAGGGTTAAAGAAGTCCGTTTATGCCGGATGATGCACGGGAGCATCATTTGATGTGGTGAATGAAGCTCGCAACACGCTTGACGTCGCGAGCGAGCGACGCGAGAGTCGCAGGGGTGAACGCCAATGAACTCGATTTCCATCTCCCGCCGGAACTGATCGCCCAAGTGCCGACGCCTGATCGGGCAGCGTCGCGGCTGCTTCACTACACTCGGGCGACGCACGTTATTGAACACAAAACGTTTTCGGACTTGCCCTCGCTACTGCGACCGGGCGAATTGCTGGTGTTTAACGACGCGCAAGTCGTACCCGCCCGCTTCACGTTGCGAAAAAGCACCGGCGGGCGGATCGAGGGGCTTTTCGTCCGAGAAATCTCAGCCGGCCGCTGGCGGGTGATGCTCAGGAGCTTGGGGACGTTCAAAGGTGAACTGTGTTTTGAAAACGATCCGGGCGTCATCGTGTCGAACGCGACGAAGGCGGACGACGAATACGAGATCGACGTTTCAACCGCCGAGCCCGCTTTGCTGGTGCTCGGCCGGGTCGGACGTATGCCGCTTCCGCCGTACATCAGGCGACAGAAGAACCACGACGAGCGGGATGAGTTCGATCGGCAGCGTTATCAGACGGTTTTCGCCAAGGCGGCTGGTTCGATCGCCGCGCCGACGGCCGGGCTGCATTTCACACCGGAGTTGCTGGCCCGGCTGGGGGAAATGGGCGTCGAGCGGGCATTTTTGACGCTTCACGTCGGGCTGGGGACGTTCAAGCCGATCGCGACGGAGAAACTGGAAGACCACGCCATGCACGTGGAATCATATTCCATCCCGCAGGCGGCGGCCGACGCGATCAACCTCGCCAAGCGGCAGGGTCGGCGCGTCATTGCGGTGGGAACAACATCGACGCGCGTCATGGAAAGCCAACCGGCGGGGGCGATCGCGGCCAATTCGGGTGAGACGGGGATCTTTATCTATCCGCCTTATGCGTGGAAGCACATCAATGCGATGGTGACGAACTTCCATCTGCCCAAAAGCACACTGATCGCGCTGGTCGCGGCGATGGTGGGGTTGGACGAACAACGACGGATTTACGCGGAAGCGATCGCGGAGAAGTATCGCTTCTTCAGCTACGGGGATGCGATGTTCGTGGAGTGATGGCAAGTCGCATGGGCTACCAGCCCAAGCTTGAAATACGTCCCTCGACAGGTTTCGTTAACAAAGCTAACTGAAAAAGTCTACGCACTTGGGCATGGGCTGGTAGCCCATGCGACAGATAGATCATTCCGCCCGCGCCGTCGTCACCTTGCGGTCGTATTCCTTGGCGTTGTAACCCCACAACACGTTCGCAACGTTAGCCGGCGGAAGAGGCAGGTCGGGCGACGCGGGGGTTTGCAGGTATGCCAGTGAACGGGTCAATACTTTGCTCGCACCGGGGGCCGACACCGCGCCGCCGTAGTGGGCGATGCTGCGGTCGGGTTCGTGGATGATGAACGCGATCACCAGCTTGGGCGCTTCTGCCGGTGCGCCGCCGATGTAGCTGGAGGTGTACCGCTGGTCGTTGTAACCCGCCCGCCCGCCGGAGATGTGGGCGGTGCCGGTTTTGCCGAACAGGTTCCAGGTGTCGTCGCGCGTCCCGCGAGCCGTGCCGCGGATGGGTACGTCGCACAGCACCCGCCTGATTTGGGCTGACGTCGCCGCGTCCAGCACCATCGGATCGGCAGCGTTTGATCGGGCAGCAGGCACGAGATCACCCTTGGAATCCAGCGTGCCCTTGACGATACGCGGCGACACCAGCCGGCCGCCGTTGGCGATCGCGCACATGCCCCGTGCCAACTGAAGCGGCGTGACCATCAACTCATAACCTTGGCTGATCGATTCGGTGCTGTACTTGGTCCACTTGCGCAGAGGGGAGACTCGGCCGGGGTCTTCGCCGGGCAGTTCGATTCCTGTCGTCTTGCCGAATTGGAAACCCGACAAGGCGCGATACAGATTGGTGTTCCCCATCCGGTTGCCCAGCATACTCATGCCGATATTGGACGACTTTACCAACACGTCCCAACTGGCGAGTTTCGGATACCCGTGAACGTCGGTGACTTTGCGACCGTAGCTGGTCGTCCAGTGCGGGCCGTTGATCGGCCAGACTTCGTCCAACCGGGTGTAGCGCCACATCAGTGCCGGGCTCATGATGAACGGTTTGAGTGTCGATCCGGGTTCGTAGGGCGCAACGAGCGTGTTGTTACGACGCAGTTCGGGCGTCGAGTCTTCCATGTTCTGCGGGTTGTAGGTCGGCCAATTTGCCAGCGCTAGAACCTCGCCGGTGTTGGGGTCCATGACGACGACTTCGCCGCGCTTGGCTTTGACTTTCTGGCACGATGCTGCCAATTCCTGTTCGGCGATCATCTGGATGTTCGCGTCGACGGTCAGCATCAGGTGCTTGCCGTGCTCCGGCGGAAGATAGTCGTCGGCGGAGATGCCGATCGAGCGGCGCATCGCATCTTTGAGCATGCGGGCATAACCCGGCTTTCCGGTCAGGGTCGAGTCATACTTGAGTTCCAGCCCATCCAGGCCGACGCCGTCTTTCCCACGGGCACCCAGGATGTGAGCCGCAATGCTGCCCATCGGGTAATAGCGAACGTTGGTGGGCACGAAGCCCAGTCCTGGCATTTTGAGAGCGTTGACCCGCTGAACGGTCGGCTCATCCAGATTCTCGGCGAGCTTGACGAACCGGCTGGTGGCGCGATCGCCCAGTGTCGTGCTGATCCCAATCGGATTCAGATCAAGAATTCGGGATAGCTTGGTAACGTCGTCATCCATGTCTGCCAGCGTTCGACCATCGGTTTGGTAGCACTCCTGCATGAACTTCGGATCGCAGTACAGCGTCTGCGTCTGCACGCTGCCGGCCATCATGATGCCATTGGCGTCGAAAATGCTGCCCGGGCGAGCGCGGAGCGTCATCGATTGGTGGTGCTGTCGCTCGGCCGATCGGATGGAGGCTTGGCGCCCGTACGTCTGCAGGTACGCGACGCGTCCAACGAGCGTGCAAAGCATCACCACCAGTATCATCAGGATGCCACCAGCACGAACGGGCGAAAAGTGAGCCATGCGATCACTCCAGAGCGAATTACGTCCGATAAATATCGGTCAGAATCAGTGAAAAACTGGAAAAGTGGATAGAAAAAAGTAGCGGCAACCGTTAGCCGCTTATCTTGTGAGGCGGTTGCGCCCCGCAAGCGGGAGGCTAACAGGCGGAATCACTGCTCGGGGGCATTCTCGGGCTTGGCGGGTTCGACCCACACACCACCTTTGGCTCGCTGAACCTTGGGAGGGGCGAGTTTCAGATCCTGCGTCGTAACTGTCTGGGTGATTGCATTGGGCGCGGTGCAGATGGCGATCTGCAACTGCTGATTCCACAATTTAGCCTGGCGGGATTCGATCTGGCTGTGGTACTTGCTGATTTGGTACCCTAATTCTCTCTTTTGTCCCCGCAGTTGCAGCATCGCAGCGGCGATCAGGACGAAAGCGACGAGGCTGATGAGAAGTTTGAGCATGGCGTAGGGTGGGCTCCGCCCACCAGTAGTTTCCAGACGCGGTGGGCGGAGCCCACCCTA
>JANMES010000067.1:0-14449 GCA_031377185.1 Phycisphaerae bacterium | reverse complement strand
CCGCACAACCATGCCAAGGCCGAAGGTCAGCGGGACCGGTCATATTGCGACGGCGCCACTCCCGGCTAGCGCCGGCGACAACCGCCTGCCGATGCCCGGCGCGATCCTCACCCGCCAATACCGCGGCCAGACCATCCAAGTGACCGTCCTGCCCAACGGCTTTGACTACGACGGTCAGATCTACCGCTCACTGAGTGCTGTGGCCAAGGCCGTCACCGGTTCCCATTGGAACGGCTACGGCTTCTTCGGCCTGAAAGGCGACCGATGAAAACGACCGAACCGAAAAAGACCGTCCGCTGCGCGATCTACACCCGAAAGAGCACCGAGGAAGGGCTCCAGCAGGAGTTCAACACCCTCGACGCCCAGCGCGAAAGCTCCGAAGCCTTCATCGCCGCCCAAAAGCACGAGGGCTGGGTCTGCCTGCCCGACCGGTATGACGACGGCGGATTCACGGGCGGCAACCTAGACCGACCCGCGGTAACGCGAATGATGAAGGACATCGAAGCCGGCAAGGTCGACTGCGTGGTGGTGTACAAGGTGGACCGCCTCAGCCGGTCGCTGATGGACTTCTCACGCATGATGCAGGTGTTCGAGAAACACCATGTCTCCTTCGTTTCGGTCACCCAGCAGTTCAATACCACCCACTCCATGGGCCGGCTGACATTAAACATCCTGCTGTCCTTCGCCCAGTTCGAGCGGGAGATCATCTCAGAACGTACGCGGGACAAGATCGCCGCGGCGCGGCGGAAGGGTAAGTTCGCCGGCGGCAAGCCGGTCTTGGGCTTTAACCTGCTGAGCAGCCCGGTCGGATCGAAGTTGCTTGTGAATGAAGACGAGGCCGAACAGGTCCGGGCCATCTTCAAGCTGTACCTGAAGTACGAAGCCCTCGTCCCGACGGTCACCGACCTGAATCAACGCGGCTGGAGAACCAAGACGTGGACGACCCGGGCCGGCAAAACGGTCGGCGGGCGAATCTGGGGCAAGACGGACCTGTTCAAGCTCCTGACGAACGTGGTGTACCTCGGAAAGGTGCGTTACCGGCAGGAAATCCACCCCGGCGAACACCAGGCCATCGTCACCCCGGAGATCTGGCAGAAGGTGCAATCGGTTCTGCAGCGGAACGGTCGTACCGGTGGGGCGTTGGTACGGAACAAGTACGGCGCCCTCCTCAAGGGCATCCTCAGATGCACGCCCTGCAACTGCTCGATGGGCCATACCTATAGCAGCCAAGGCAGCAAGCGATACCGGTATTACGTCTGCCTGAACGCCCAGAAGCGGGGGTGGCATACCTGCCCGAGCAAATCGATCCCGGCAGGGGAGATCGAGAAGTTCGTCGTGGAGCAGATCAAAGCGGTCGGAAAAGATCCCACTGTGGTAGCCGCGACGTTGAAGGAAGCACAGGCCGCGGCGAAGGAATCCATTTCCGAACTAAAAGATCAGGAGCGCGCTGCAGCAAAAGAGCTTGCCCGGCACCACGCCAAACTTCAGAAGTTGACCGGCGACGTACATCGAGCAGGGGACATGGCGGACCTGCAGGACCGCATTCGCTCCGCCGAGCAGCAGTTAACCCTGATCCGCGAGCAGATCGTAGAGGCCAGCGCGATGGTGGTTGAAGGACGGGACGTCGTTGCCGCGCTGTTCGCATTCGGCCCGGTCTGGGAAACGCTCAGCCCGCGGGAGCAGGCGAGGGTCGTACGGCTGCTGATCGAACGGGTCGACTACGACGGCAAGGCCGGGACGGTCTCGCTGACGTTCCGGCCGAGCGGCATTCAGGCCTTGTCCCAAGAGCAAACACGTGAGGAGGCAGCATGAGCGAAGGATTGACAGTTGAGTGCAAAGTGCATTTTAAGCCAGTGGCGCACGGTCGGAAGCAGATGACCAAGGGCGAGAGGGCGGTGGAGCCGGTGGGGCGGGTGCCTCGGATCAGTCGGCTCATGGCGTTGGCGATTTGGTTCGATGACCTACTTCGGAAGGGCGAAGTAAAGGATTACGCCGAACTGGCCCGGCTGGGGCATGTGACGCGGGCGCGCGTCACGCAGATCATGAACTTGCTCAATCTCGCGCCAGAAATCCAAGAACGGCTGTTGTTCCTTTCCCGAACAGACCACGGGGCGGACAAAGTGAAAGAATATCATCTCCGACCCATTGCGGCGATCGTCCCTTGGAATGTGCAACTTCGCGAATTTCTTGCCATCGTCCCTGAATCCTATTGACCAGTCGCTCGATCAATCGTCTTAACTGCGGTCGACTCAAATGATTGCTGGCATGAACGGCGTCACCTTGGCGCGGAGCAGTTCCACGTCGTATGCCTGCTGGCATTTGAAGTGAAGGATCGGCAGGCCGGCGGTATGCAGCACCTGGTCGACGAACTCGTCTCGTTCCTTTCTGGCTTCCACCTTGTGCGACAGGTCGTCCAGCTCGATCACCAGCAGTGGGGCGGTGGTCGCCAGATCGCACAGCACAAAATCCACATGCTTCTGTGAGACCCGCTGAAACCATGCCCGCCAGTTGGGCGTCTCCTTCGGGATGCGAACCAGGTCGACCAGGCGGGTTTTGGCGAACACGGCGCATCGTCCGTCGACCGCGTCGAGCAGCGGGTGGTAGAACGCGTACTCCCCCGGGCTCAGGAGCGATTTCATCTTCCGATACGGCAGTACCTGCAACGGCGGCGGCACGGACGTTTTTGCCGGGCTTCGGCGGCGGAGCAGGCCGATGAGTGACGCCATCGCCACGATCCCCGCAATGACCCAGACGAACAAACCGAGTATCACGCCGACGGATTGCATGTTCTTGGGGAATGCCCCCATTAGGATGATGCCCAGTACGAGGACCACGCCCGCGCAGATAAAGCCGGCCTTGGGCGACACCAGCGCGAGGTCGACCAGTTCCCAGACCAGACCTTGCTCGTTGTCGTCACTGTTTCGGCGTCGCCGTCTCGCCATGGTGCTCCTGTATCTCATCACTAACCGGTTTTTCGATCTTATTTCAGATCACTCCAGATCGCCCGACGAGCCCCGCGCTACGGAATGAACTTCTCGCCGTCCACTTTTCTGGCCTGGCCGAGGGAGACGAAGGTGTCGAGCAGTTCGGTGATGCGGTCGACCTTGGCGCGGAGGAACAGCTTGGCCAGTTCCTCGGCTGATCGCGGGGTGGGTTGGGTCAGCAGGGCAGACCGAAGGGCTTTGGCCTGGTCGGCCATCGATGACGGCCACGGCTGCTTGGCGATTTTGGCGGGCTTGGCTTTGGCGGTCTTTTTCTTCTTTGGCGAAACGCCTTCGTCACCGAGATCGAGCTCGCCCTGGGTATTGGCGCGGCCGGCCTTGTTCTGGAACTCCGGGCGCAGCCAGCGGATCAGGCCGCGTTTTTCCTCGGCCGCCCGCTCGGCGTTGAGGGCGACGAGTTTTTCCAGGATCTGCTCGTCGGTCAGGTCCGGCGGCCAGCCGTAGGCGTCGAAGACGGCGGCGTCGAGGTCGTCGTGGATCTGCTTCAGCACCGACACCAGCCCCTGCTCGTGGATCTTCTTTTCCTTGGCCGACAGAGTCAGATTATCCGGCGGGTCCTTGAGAATGCTCGACGGAGGCGGCGCCTTAGCCCATACCGCATCGACTTCAGCGGCCGTTGGCGCCTGATGCGCCGGCGTATTCGAGACCGGTCGCGGATCGAGCTGACGCAGCTTCTCCAGCACGTTGTACATATCCGTGATCGTCAGCCCGGGATGCGCGGCCTGCTGCTTCTTGCGATGCGCGTCGAGCTGCTCCCCGAGCTCGCGAATCCGCGATTTCTGGGCGTCGGTGGCGGCGGGGAAGGGGAACGCATCGAAGCAACGCGACTTAACGTAGACAGGGTCATTTCCGGCACCAAGCCAGCCGCCGGCCGCCAAGGCCCACACCCTATGAGCCCGACTTCCAAGAACGCCGGCAAAGTAGGCGTCGTTTAACGCCACAGCAACGAGCTTATTGTCGGGCAGTACTGACGCATCGAGAAACTGGAAAACGCGATGCCGTGATGTCTCAACAGTCGCTAAATAGCGGTTAAGGCCATAGAGCGCGGGCCTCAGATCCTTCCGGGGTTCACCGAAGATCCACCAATTGTCGCGATAGACCGCGCGATTGTTTGCGTCGCGTTCGGGCTTCACACGCTCGAAAATTCGTTGATAGATCTCGGGATAGTCCTTCCGCACAGCTTCGGCAGTTAAGCCGAGGAGATCGATTACCATAAGCCCGCGAGACTTCTGCATGAAGTCGCGACCGTTCAGATACGGCCGGATGTGTTTCTCCGCTCCCTTCTTGCTGCCCAATCCCAGCGCCTCCGCCTCTTCAGGTGTGACGAGGAAGCCTGCCCCGTGCAATGAAACACCTCTCGAACTCAATTGCGTACTGGCCTCAAGCTCCACGGCGTCAGCGACCGCTGCACCAACGGTGAGGTCTGCCTGAATCTTCCCGTCTCTCGCGTCGAGCTGAATAGAAACTGCGTCCTCACCGGTTTCGACCTCGCTCACTAGCTTTTGTAGCGTGCCGTTACTGGCGCCGGGTGCAGCAACTGTCATCGCAATTCGAACGGCAGCACCTTCCGCCGCGTCAACCCACGGGTGGTCAGGAATGGCGGAGACGATCGATATTGGCGACGCCGCGCTCAAGTGGTATTGAAGGATACGGCGCGAGAATGTTTGGCGAATTCCATTTGTAGTGATAAGTCCGAATCGCCGAACTTTGCCATCCCGCGTCAGATTGGCAGCGTGGTCCCACCAATACATTACGAAGTCAATGCTCTCTGGCAGATCGGAGTACGTGCCGCGCAGGGCATCAACATATCCCTCGCCTAGTGACGACCGCATTGGAGCCGCACCTATAAACGGGGGATTCCCCACCACGAAATCCGCCTTCGGCCATTCCGCCTTGCGCGGGTTCACGTAGCGGTAGACCGGCACGCGGGCGGCGTCGTCGGGCACGTCTTCGCCGGTGACGGGGTGTGTCTTCATCGTCCGGCCGTCCCAGCGGGTGATGGGTTTGCCGGTGTCGTCGGTCACCAGTTCCTTGCTGTCGTAGGCCAGCACGGCGTCGCGGTTTTCGATGTTGTGGAATGCCTTCAGCACCGGCTCGCGCGGGGGCGTGTTGCCGTAGACACGGAAGTGCCACTGCAGGTAGCCGATCCACAGCACCAGGTCGGCGATGTGGGCGGCGCGGGGGTTGATCTCGATCCCCTTGAACTGGTGCGGATCGACGGTGAGGCCCATGGATTCGAAGTCGGCCTGGCCTTCGCCGAACTGCTGCAGTTGGTCGCGGACTTCGCCTTCGAGGCGTTTCATGTGTTCGAGCGTGACGTACAGGAAGTTGCCACTGCCGCAGGCGGGGTCGAGCACCACGGTATCACACAGATGCCGCAGGAACTTGCGGACCTCGGCGATGGCGTCCTTGGTTTTGCCGGCGCTGGCAAGGGTGACGGCGGCGGTTTTGGCCGCGTCCCATTCCTCGCGCAGGGGTTCGATGATCGTGGGCAGCACCAGCCGTTCGACGTATGCCCGCGGCGTGTAGTGGGCGCCGAGCTTGTGGCGTTCGGTGGGGTTCAGCGCCCGCTCCAGCAGCGTGCCGAAGATGGCGGGCTCGACGTGTTTCCAATCGCTCTTGGCGGCTTCGTGCAGGATGCCGATCTGCGTTTTGTTCAGCGGGATGACGGTCTGGTCGGCGAAGAGCCCGCCGTTGAAGCGCATCAGCTTGGTGCGGAGGGCGGGGGAGAACGCACCAGCGTCCATGTTCTTCCAGACGTCGTGGACCATGGGCAGGAACGAGTCGGGGTGGTCTTTGACGTCGTCGAGCAGCTTGGTGAACGCGTGATCGGGGATCAGCTTGACGTCTTCGGCGAAGAGCGTGAACAGGCAGCGCATCAGGAAGCTGGCGACGGCTTCGGGGTCGTGATGGGCGCTCTCCAGGCTTTTGGCGAGGCGGGCGAGCTTGTCGGCGATCTCGCGGGTGACCTTGGCGCTGCGGCGGGAGGGGTCGAGAGCGAGCGGGTCGGTCCAGATGAGCTTCAGGCGGTCGCGCAAGTCAGCGCTACTGAGATCCTTCAGGTAGATGCGGTGGCTGCGGGCGTCGGGGAAGGGGGTGTAGATCTTGCCGAGGCGGGAGAAGTCGGAATAGAGCTCGATGGAGTAGCCGACGTCGACGACGAGGACGAAGGGGGGATTGTCGTCGGGAATGGCGCGGACGTACCGCTCGGCCTGTCCGCGGGCGGCGAGCATGGTGGCGTCCCAGGCTTTGCTTTCGCGCTGCCCGTGCCCGCGGCGGGCGGAGGGGCGGTTGCCGAGAAGGGCGTCTTCGGCGTCCTGGCGGTCTTTCTCCGAGCCTTGCTTGGTCTCGCAGACGAAGTGCCCGCGGCGGTACAGATCGATCCGGCCGGTGGAGGTGGTGCCGTCGGGGTTTTGGAACGTGACGGCTTTTTCAAAGACGTAAGTGTTCTTGCGATCGTCAGCGGCGCTGGGGGCGGGGCGCTCGACGCCGAGGAGATCGCACAATTCGATCAGAAAACCCTGATAGTTGGCGCGCTCACTGGCACCGGAGTCGGCCCAGCGGGCGATGAATTCTTCGGGACTGGGCGACGATGGCGGTGCGGTCATGGAACTCCCCAATGTGAACTGGACGGGGAGAATCATAGTGTCTAGCAGGGGAGTTCCGCCAGATAGTGAAACACGTGTTAATCGTCCGCAGGCCTTCGCGGTAGTCGCGGTACGGGTTTGGCATACCAAAGACGACCTGATGGGCGCATCGATGGTTTTCACGTACTTCTGGTTGATCGGTGCCGCTGTGATACGCGCCGTCGCACCTGCTGGTGAAAGAGAATGAACACCTGATCCAAAGCGTCGACGAGTACCTGGCAAGCGTGCGCGAGGCGCTGGTGTACTTCGCGCCATACCGTCCCGGCATCGACCCGTTCACGAAGAGCGGGCTGGCGGCGCACCTGCGGCCGGAGTTCGCGGCGAGGGGGATCGACAAACGGTGATCTCATTGGGGGCGATTTTGGCGTATCCGGCTGCGTAACGCTCCGGTCGTCTGCGATCGGTCGAATCGGTGAGAGTTGCCTACTGCGTGGGCAACGGCGGGGCGGAAACCCCAGACGGCGCGAGAGGCTAGAGACAGGCGGCTAAGCTAGATTGACGGCAGATACTGAAACCCGTAGTCTGAAGTTAGGACCAGATTTTGAAACCAAATCAACCTTTGGCAAAGCGAGGGGTGGAAATCGCACTCGGCCCCAATAGAGGGAAGCCGTCGGTATTGTCAGAAAACTCCCATTTCGATGCGATTGCAAATATGATCATTCGGAGAGGATCGGATCTTGGCTCAAACCGCAAAAGTGACAAAACTACCCTTTCTTGACTCGACTATCCTGAGAGGGCTGGTTTTCGGAACAAAGGTCTATAAATCTCATTTGGCCGAAAACATTGGGCCAAACCGCTACGTCGGCAGATTTGTACGAATGGAGTTTGCCCGCAGCGTAATTGTTCCGCTGATCAATTTCTTCAACACGCTTTCTATGTCACACATGAAGACGGTTGAAGAGGCAGAAAAGGCGTGGAGCCATAGCTTCAGCATGGGCGAAGTGAAGCTTTTGCTGGCACTTAGTGCATCGATCTTTGACGCTCAAAAAATCAGTCGTGTAGATCCAGCGAAGAAGCAGCGAGGATTATCGGCGCTTGCAACGACGATTAAGGCGCTCAATCGCGAACTTAGACTCAAGTTCAAAGACCCTGGAGAGGATCGCACGATGTGCGCTCGCGGCCAGCAGTCTTTGCAGGCGGTTTCAGTCGAGCCACGGCAGGCTCGGGACGATCTAAACCGTATCCTTGATGAGATTGAGGACGTAAAGAAATGTCGTCAATCATGCAAAATTGATTCGTTCGTTGCGTCTCATTCGAAGGAGATTGGTCGATGCATCAAGGCAGCTGCCGCGCTTTCAGACGCGAAAGCTAACGATTCGGCTCGCAAAATGAGTGATAAGTTGCAGTTGGTATTGTCAGATGCCGCCGAGAGATCCTGTGCCACTTGCACGGGGACGGGTGATGCAATGATTAGTGTTAGCGCGCCCCGTGCCATGCAACTTGAGACAACTGATCGCTCTTTCCATCTCTGGTGCGGAGCGGTTAAACAAGACTACCGGGTACACGATGGCGAACTGAAGTATTTGAACGGCCTTAAGGAAACCTAGTATGTCGCATCTTCCTTGGGCGAAATCTCAAAACCTAAAGCGCTCTCACCGGCCGCGTCTTCAAGTTGAAGAATAGCCTTTTCAACCATATTCGGATTAACGGTTCTATTGCCAAAATCCGCAAAGACTTTTCGGATCGCCATAAACTCGTCAGCTGACCAAGTGGCCCAGTGATTCTGCGAAGTTAGCCACGGATAGAACGTTAGTGCTACCTCTACGAAGGGGTCGCCGCCTGCCGCCTCAATGTACAAGTCCAAAACTTCAATGAGATCGCAGGCATAGCGAGAAGCCCCAGGTGTACGGGCCTTCGCTGCAAGGAGTGCCAATACGTCTACGATCTTCTGGACATAATGATGACGTAGGATCTTTGCTGCATGTGGGCTCAGCGTCGAACTTCGCACGGGATTTGGCTTCAGTTCCTCAGCAACAACGGGCTCAGTGGCTTCACGAGCCGAAGTCAGCCCTGATTGCTTCACTTCAGATTCTTCGGGTGCTTTTGAAAGGTTGGGACGAGCGTACGCGCGGCGTGGTTCCTCCCGCTCGATCTCGGTTGCTCCGGTAACGTGGTAGTCAACTCCTATCCATTTCCAATTGCGCGGTTCGTATGAGTCAACGTTAAGGTCAGTTGAAAAAGTCTCGGTGGCAGAAGAACTCATGGCTTTACGCTCGTTTTGAGAAGATAATCAATAACACCCGTGGAAATGCGACGAATTGATTTCACTGACGTACTTACAAATTCTGTAGCCCGCTCTATGCGAATTTCCTCGTTCTCCCAATAGACATCAATGTCAAAAAGTATCGCAACTTCCGGATAGCCTTTTTCTGCTTCTTCGATGATTTCACGCCGACGCTTGGGATCAACATGCACGGATTTTCGAACGTTAACCAACTTGCCGGGAATCTCGTTTTTAGCAATCGGAGCGATTGTGATGTGAAATTTTTCGTTGCCCTCGTATGCATCAATTCGATAAAGGAGATCACTCGTTGTTTTCGGCATTGCTGCGTTCAAAACTGGTGATTCCACATAGAGCTTCGTACGCATGACCTTTGTCAGAGATTCAAAATTCATCTCGACGGGCGTGGCGATCAACTGTCGAAATCCTAGGCGCGTAAAACGAGGTATGCCTAGGCCAGAAATCGCCCGTTCTAGGACTTCAGAAATGCTGGTTTCGGTTGGAGCTGCATCAATGCCTTCCCGCGAAAGTGATAGAGACCGATGACTTAGGATTAGCTGCTCAAAACGGTCATAATTGACCATTTGAACATCGTCATTCTCGGTTTTTGCCCACTCTGGATAATCTGCTTCAAAACTCTCAGCCAATGGTATTACTTTTGAGAAGTATCCCAATTCCGGCTTGAATCGAGCTTGAAAAATGGAACGGAGTAGCATGAGCTTGATTGTTTTAGCGGCCAACAACGTAGTTCGCAAACAATTAACGTTCGAGTGAGTTGCATGTTAAATCGGGAAAACTCGTCCCCTTCCACCGTTTTGCACACCATATCGGCCTTCAAGTATCCTAAGAGAGCATTTCCCGGGGGTTGCCCCGTCAATTTGCCGCTGAACGGAAACGTCGTTCGACGCCTCGAATTTGTTCCTATAGAAATTGCGTAGAAGATTACAGTTTGGTATATGTTAGGTTTTGGCTGTGTGTCGGAGACGCTGTTCATGAAGCATGTCGAGCTCACCATCCACGGTATTCGGGAGTTCTTTCTCGGAGTGGGAATGGACTGGCAGACTTACTCGATGGCGGCACTGAAAAAGCATGAGGAGATTTCGGCATGGCTGCTTTGCCGGGCGCAATATGTTGAGAATGAGATGACTGGAAGAGCGTGGACCACTGAAAACTCAATCTCCTTTCGGGCAAGAATATGCGGAAACTGGAGGCCCAGCCACGATCATTCCGTATTGCCTGACAAAGTACGTAACGCTGTGCCTTCATGGAAGGGCAAGATGGTTGCCGTGCAACTCGACGATCTTTATCGATCGCGGCTAACCTCAATCGGTCGTGATGCGAGAGATCGGATCGCCACTTTTCCACATTTAGCAGAGCTATTCATTCATGAGCTTAATGCGTCTGCCACTGCGCCGAGAGTAAGTGTCCGTCTTTTGAATCAATGGAACGAATCGCCGGGCGCCGTTCGCAAAGACCAGTTGATTGAGAAGATGGAGGAGTTGCTTGCGCAGGGTAAGGCGATTGCAGGAAACGTCGACATAGTCAGAACCGCCGTCACGCAGCCAGAGTCGGCACACACCATGGCTAAGAAGCCATTTCAACAGAAACGTGCAAACAGAGCAGCGAATATTGAAAAGCTGACCAATTGTATCAAGCTCTATGTACAGTCCTCACAGGAGGCAGATCGCGCTGCACTGATGCGCGGCCAGGTGCTTCAGTCGTTAGCGCCCATCACCCAGCGCCAGCTGGCTGAAATGTCCGGTCTTTCAGACTCGGTCGTCAGCCGATGCCTAAATGACTCCTCGGCTGATTTATTGCGTTTACTCTGGCTGAGAGTTTCAGGCGCTGATCCCAACGTGCCGCGTTCCGAGGTTGATCAGAATGACGTCGGGTTTTCAGATGAAGATTAGAACGGTTTTGCACTTCTCGGTTTTGCTGCAACTGCAAATCAAATTTTTATCGCTGCTAGCTGCTGATCTAGACATGACTTAGGTTCGCGGCCAACTCGTCGATATCGCATTTCGTGCCAAACCCATGGTTAGTGTCGGCGTCGCGACGTGCGGCGCCATGCATATCACTCCAACTGGAGATTCCCATGGGCAACGCAACACAAGTGTATCGTCAGAACCTCTCTCCCAACCGTCAACGTCTGGTCCGCCTGATGCAGACATTGCATTTTGGCCAAATCGAACAACTACACATCCAGAATGGCGAGCCAGTGTTCGACCCTCGTCCTATCGCCACGGTCGAGTTCAAGTTCGGTGCTGAGAATGGCCCCCGGCGTGAACTCGACTGCACAGACTTCGTCATCAAGGCACCGGTCGTCGAGTTTTTGCAGCAATGCCAAGCCATCGGTGACGGCGTCATCGAGACGCTGACCGTCAAACACGGGTTGCCGTTTTCGATGACGGTGAAGGCCGCGGTCGCGGCCTAATTTTCAAACCTATTTCATCAGACGAATGATCGGCCGCAAAGCGGAGGTCGTCGTGGGTGGCCTGAACGGCGCTCGCACGATCTCCGCTTTGGCTTACTCACGACGCCTTCCACGGCCGCGGGAGTAAGCCATGGACGAAGAACCATCTATTGCACTGGACCCTTACGTGCAAAACCTCATCCGCTACAAAGCAAAGCGACTGGCAACTGGACACGCGTTTAGTCGGTTCGATCGTGAAGACATTGTTCAAGAACTGCACCTGCGATTGGCCCAGGCGATGCCTCGGCACAATCCGCGAAGAGGGGCCGTCCACACCTTTGCCCACCGTGTAGTCCATAACGCTGCTGCTACGTTGGTCGAATCCGCCCGCGCTCAGCGTCGTGACCGCCGCCGTGTGCACGACGGACTCGATCTGGACCTCTTGCCATCTCGGAACCCCACGCCCGAGCAGATCGACCTGCGGCTGGACCTGCCCCAGGTGATCGCGCGGCTGCCCGCCCTCGACCAGCGTGTTGCTCACGCGCTGAGCGAAGTAGATCAGGCCAAAGCGGCCCGTTATCTCGGCCTTACACGCCAGCAGTTGCGCTCAGCCCGCGTTCGAATCTCAGAGCACCTCGTCGCGCGGGGCCTCGCAGAAAAACCTCAGCCCGAGCAACCACTTTGTGTTGGCACGCCGTAAATAAGATGTAGGAGACTGCCATGTGCACCATGACGTTTGAGTTCATCTCGACAATCGATATGTCCGAGATCGCCTCGACCCTGCAGCTGTCATGCATTGCGGTCGAGTCGCTGTTCGGGGCGCTGCGGGTGCAGCTGCAGACGAGCTATCAATTCCTACCTCAACAGCGTCGGGTGGTCGTGGATATGACGCAACAGCCGGGGCAGGCGCTGGCACTGGTGTTCCTGGGCTACGTCACGAAGGAGTTTGGCGTAAATGTCATCCGGCTGATGCGTCGGGAGGGACGATGTTAACCCCACTCCAGGCCGCCAAGGCGTACACGCTTCGAGGATGGTCGGTCATCCCGATCCCGCACCGCAGCAAGAATCCCGGTTATGCCGGCTGGGAGCAAAGCCGCTTCAAGAGCGATGACCTTCCCCATCACTTCAACGGCAAACCGCAGAACATTGGCGTTCTGCTGGGCGAGCCCTCCGGCTGGTTTGTCGACGTCGATCTGGACCACGCCCGCTGCGTGGAACTGGCCGACCAGTTCCTGCCCCCGACGCCGGCGGTGTTCGGCCGAGTGGGCAAGCCAAGATCCCACCGCATTTACCGTGTCGGCCGACCGGTTGTTACGAGAAAGCACAAGAGCAAGTCGGCGGGAATGCTCGTCGAACTCCGCTCCACCGGGATGCAGACCGTGTTCCCGCCCAGCACCCACGAGTCGGGGGAGCCGATCGCTTGGGAGACCGAGGGGGCCGAGCCCGCCGAGGTCGATCCCGACGACTTGCTCAGGGCGGTCGAGGCGCTGGCTAACACGGTCAAGGTGGAACTGGGCGAGAAGCCCGCACCCAAGCCGCCAAAGTCCACGAAGGAGCAATCGCCGCCGAAGCCCGATCGTCAGGCCGTGCGCATGACCGAGCGATTGTGCTTGTGTGTGGCGGCGATGTTGCGGATGAAGATGGCCGATCACAACGACGGGTCGGGCCGCCTCTTCGCCGCCGCCTGCCGTGTGGTCGAGCACGACCTGAACGACGACGCCGGCGTTAGCGCGATCCGCGAGTACGCGCGGAAGCGCCCGTTCCTCAAGGACTGGTCTGACGAGGAGATCCTGAAGCGTATCCGTGACGCGGAGGAAAAAGTCGAGCGCGGCCGTGTCGAGCGCACACCAACGCCGGGGAAGGCCAAGGTCCTGATCACGACCGATGAATACGAGGTCACCACCCAAGCGGTGCTGGCGATGGCGGCGGATCAATCCATCTTCCAGCGCGGCGGCGCCCTCGTGCGGGTATTGCGCGAGGCGCAGTCCGAGGATCGGGTTCGTCGTGCGGACGGATCGGCGACGATCCAGTTTCTGCCCCTGGCTTCTCTACGGGAGCGGCTGACCAAGCACATTGAATTCACACAGTACGTCCTCCGCAAAGACATTACTGAAGAAGTGCCCGTCCATCCGCCGCTCTGGCTGGTGGCGGGCGTCGACGCCCGGGGCGAGTGGCCTTCGATTCGCCGACTCAACGGCATCTCCGACGTCCCGGTCCTGCGGGCCGACGGGACGCTCTGGCAAACCGCTGGATACGACAAACGCACCGGGGTGCTCTACGAGCCCGCGGGGGTGTTTCCGCATGTCCCGGACGACGTCGGACTCGATGATGCCGACGCCGCCATCGAACGGCTGTACGACGTGGTGTGCGACTTTGACTTTGAGGGCGATGAGCATCGTTCGGCATGGCTGGCAGGTCTGCTCACGCCGCTAGCGCGATTCGCCTTCGACGGTCCTGCACCGCTGTTCCTCATCGACGCCAATATCCGTGGCGCCGGCAAGGGCCTGCTCGCTCAGACGATCGGACAGGTTGTCTTGGGCCGGGAGATGCCCGTCAGCAGCTACGCGCACGACACCGAGGAGATGCGGAAGAAGATCACTGCCATCGCGTTAGCGGGCGATCGTGTCGTTCACGTGGACAACCTCGAGGGCAGCTTCGGCAACGACACACTCGACCGGGCATTGACCGCCACGCGATGGAAGGACCGCATCCTGGGCAAGAGCCAGGAGGTGGATCTGCCGTTAATCCCGGTCTGGTACGGCACGGGCAACAACGTCTCGGTCGCCGCCGACACCACCCGCCGGATCATTCACATCCGACTGGACGTGCTCGACGAACGGCCGGAAGAGCGTAAGGGGTTTAAATACCCCGAGCTGATCGCTCACATCAAAGCCAACCGCGGACCATTGCTGGCGGCTGCGCTGACGATTCTACGTGCCTACTGCAATGCCGGAATGCCACCGCAGAACCTGACGCCGTACGGCAGCTTTGAAGGTTGGTCGCGACTCGTTCGTGAAGCCATCGTCTGGGCGGGCCAGCCCGATCCGTGTCTGACCCGCGCCAAGCTCACGGAACGCTCGGACACGACCGCTGACGTGCTGGGGCAACTGCTCAACGCTTGGGCGGACTACGACCGCTCAGACGAAGGTGTGGTCGTCGCGGACCT
>JANMES010000065.1:0-15246 GCA_031377185.1 Phycisphaerae bacterium | reverse complement strand
TATCGCCTGAACGCCGGACGCCAGTCGTAAGTATTGCGATTGTCCGGCCCGGGGTATTTCGTCGTCGCGTTGCCCGGATCGACATTAGCCAGCGATGCGGGCTCAATTTCTCGTTCGTTATCGAAGGAATTGTCAGAAGGGTAGTAGTTGTGATTGTCCTGTGCGTAGGTCAGCACGCCCACCGCGATCTGCCTGAGGTTGCTCATGCAGGCGGTGTTTTTTGCCTGATATTGTACCTTGCTTAGCACCGGCAACAGAATCGCGATCAGGATCGCAATAATCCCGATCACGACAAGCAATTCGACCAGTGTAAAAGCGCGACCAAGCGGCTTGCCTTTGCTCATCATCTCTCCGCAGATTCAATTCAGATCGACGAAATGACGTCCTCCGTGCATTCGCTTATTGTAACGTCCCGAAAGGCTGATTGTAGCAAATATTGTGGCGTTATTGCGACATGTCGCTGACCCGAGATGACCAACGGCTCGCAAGCTGAAACCCTGATTCAAGCTTGGTCTGGCCACCGATCGAGCACCGAATCCAAGCCGATCCAGTACACAGGAAATTCACTTCTTGTCCTTGTTAAGTTCGATCATCGCCCGGCCCATGGCGTCGCCTACCAGCCAGTAGGATTCGCCGTTGGCGTTCCAGTGAATGCCCTGATTGTTCCCCCCGAACTCAACCTGTGGCCGCCAGAAATCGCGGGTTTCCACGGTGGCAACCGTTCCTTTGAATTCCGGGCGTTTGGGGACGGCCAGTTGGGCTTCGATGACCTTCTTCTGTCCCTCCGCTTCCCCGCCCCGGCCGCCGTAACCGGTGACGGCGATCACTGCTTTCATCTCCGGCGACTTCAAATCCTTACGCAGATCGGAGATGAGGTTCGCCAGATTCTTCTCGTACTCCGCCGACGCCTCGGGAGTCCCGTCGTGCTCTCCCTGATTCCAGAAGAACCCGGCGATCTCGTACCCCGTCTCCTTCTGGTAACCCGGCACGATCTCCGGCAGATGCTCGATCGCGTCGTTAATGGCCTTTACCACCAGCGGATACTTGTCCCCAAGCGTTCCGCCTGAGCTCGGCGGGCGAAAATTCTGACTCAGGCTGTTAGCCCCGAAGGCGACCTTCACCAGCACCACCGGTTCATCAAAAAACTCGCCCAGCGCGTGGCCGATCCCCAGCTCCGGCCCAAACCCCTTGTTGCGAAACCCGCCGTAGAAAGGCCCGAGCCCGCCATGCTTCCCCTGGCCGTCCTTCCCTTCGTGAGGCCAATCACCCATCGTGATGAAAACGTCATCCCGCAACGCCCAGGTGCGGCCTTTCTTATCCACTTCCTTGTAGAGGATTTTGCATTTCTCCAGATTCGCCGGCTCCATGATGTACCGAACCAACGTCGCCTTCTGATCGGCGGCGGGTTTGTTCAGGTCACCCAGGTTTCCGCGGCCGGTCATGTTCGATTGGCCCGATAGAAGAAAGACCTTCACCGGCTTGGCGCTCGCCGCCCCGGCAAAAACCGACATCGACAGGAGAATAACCACCGCAAAAAGTGCTCTTTGGCTCATCGATTGATTCCTTCACAGCAAAGACTCGGCCTATGCCCTGTTGTAGTCGATCGCCGCACACCCGTTGAAACTACGGGCGATCGGCGATCGGCTCCAGCTTCCCATCCAGCCAATCCGCACCGGACCATGCAAGCGTGTACGGCACCGATTCAAACTCCAACTTCAGCACGGTCGCCAGCGGATCGGGCATTTGCATTGGCAATCCTGAGATTCGGTACCGGTGATTGCGCAGCGGCTCGATTTTCAGCCGCTGCCCGGTCGATAGGATCGTCGCCGACTTCAGCCCGCCGCCGACCTTGGACATGATCATGTAATCGCGCGGGTAAAAGAACAGCGTGAGATACGACGTCGTTCCCCGGCTGGTGAACATGCCGTAGTGGTAACACGCACCCTGGTTCCCGCCGCGGGAGATCGTGTCCATGCTGGTGCCGAAAACCGCCTCCCCGTTGTGGCCGAGCCAGGCGCCGATCTCGTCGAGCGAAGCCCGATCCCGCTCGGTCACGTACCCCCGCGCGTCCGGGCCGATGTTGAACAGGAAGTTCCCGCCCTTGCGCATCGCGTCCATCAGATAGTGCAAGATCTGCCCGCTCGTTTTATCCGCGACCGACCGATTCACGTTCGCCCAGTTGGGCGCAAAGTTCCGCGTCATGCACGCCTCCCACGGATGGCCTTCGGCGTCGGCGGTGATGTGCTGCTCGGGCGTGCTGAAATCCTCCCGAATCCCGCTGCGATTATTGATCAAAATGTGCGGCTGAAGCGATCGAACCCTAGCGTTGAGTTCCGCCGCCCGGAAAAACTCACCCGCTTTCTGACCTATCGGATCAACCTGATAGCCAAACGCCCCCGGCGAGTTGCTCCCCGGCACGGCCGGCACGTCGTACCAGAGAATGTCGATCTTGCCGTAGTTATTCATCAACTCACCGACTTGATCGTGAATCTCCTGCACAATCTTCGGCAGATCGTCCGCGTACCGCTTGCGATCCCAAAACCCGCGCCACCGCCAGTTGACCACCGAGTAATACAACCCCACCTTCAGCCCGCGCCGGCGGATGGCGTCCACATACTCGCGAATCAAATCCCGCCCCGGCCCGGTGCGGACGGCGTTGAAGTCGTGCGTCTTGGTATCAAACAGGCAATACCCATCATGATGACGCGTGGTGAGCACGACGTATTTCGCCCCCAGTCGCTCGGCCTGATCCGCAATCCGCTCCGCCCAGTCGGCCGCGGGCTTAAACTCGTTGGCGATCGGCAGATACTCGTCCAGCGGCATCTGATCGCGCAGGATCACCTGCTCGCCGCGCCCCAGCACGCTGTAGCACCCCCAGTGTACAAACATCCCCAGCCTGGCCGCGTGCCACCAGGCCATGCGGGATTGTGCATCGGTAACGGTTGAATTTTGGGTTGCCATCGCCGAGATTCTAGCGGGGATCGCGTGCGACGGCACGCACGGCAGGCGTAGACCTGCCGATTACGTAGGACAACCGACACGAGCCAGCGTATCAAATCTAACGAGCGCAGAATTCAGCCACCCGTACCACGGGCCTCCGGCCCGTGCCGAGCAGCGAGCAGACTCCAAAAATCGCGCGTCATCGGCTCATCCGAATCGTTCCGCACGGGCCGGAGGCCCGTGGTACGGGTGACATTCACGGCTCTGAGACACAGCCGAACCCGTCGCGTTTTATTTCCTCATCTCGTTGTATTGCCTGCAATTTCACCGCGCACCTTATCGCACGCCGCCGCAGGGCTGACGACGCGGCCGCATTCCGGGCAGCGGTCTGGCGTGGCACGCAGATCGTAGCCGCAGGTCAAGCAAAGGCCGCTGTTTCGACGGCGGGAACGCTTGACGACGGGGACGGCCGGTACGATCAGAACCAATATTCCGGGCAAAACCAATACCCATAGCGGAAACGAGGTCAGGGACATTGCCACGCCGTAGTCAACACAGTGTTCACTGGTGCCAGAAGAATTTCCCGAGCGTTGAAATCCCAGCCGGCCAAAAAACGTCGTGCTCTTCTCTCGGAAGCCAAAGCCGAAGTTGTCATGGCCCGTTCCGTAATTCCAACCTTCAAAAGATTCAAACTCAATGCGGCAAGCTTGCTGATTCGAGGCGATGTTGTCGGTTTTGTTGTCGATGTAAGCACTTGAAAGGATTTCAACGTCCACTCGTTCCACGATCAGAACGCCGTGCTCCGCCTCGACGCATAAGGAATGGGCGACGGGTTCTGCTTTGTCCAAAGTAACGTGTCGAATCCAATCGCCCTCAAAATCCGGCGCGGATCGGCTTCGCCACCAGACCACGCCCGCCAGCAGGCTCATCGCGACCAACCCGCCGCCCATCAGCCGGCCGACGGTCGACAGCACGGCCGACAGATTCAGAAACCGATGCAGATTGAATCGAAGGCGTCGCGACATAACGAACCCCCATTCGATGGCTGACTCTGCGCCGGCAGGGCTGTACGTTCTCCGATCATTCCACCCCCGGCCACACCTGGCCACCCGATACCAGCCCGCGATTACGCCGATCGATCGACCGGCAACACCGCGAACCCTCTGCCCACCACTCGCCGGCGTCGTTGCAGCCAGATGATTGGAAGCAACAACGATACCACGAATACCGGCCAAAGGCTGATGGACCGATCAGGCATGTATGGGATATAGCCGCTGATGACGTACATCGACGCGTGATAGACCAGCCGCAAATCAAACCCGTCCCACCAAGCGGTCAGTTCGTAAAACGCTGGGCCTTGCCATCCCAAGGGAATGCCGTGGCGGGCTCGCAATAACGGGTTGCCGCGACCCCAAATTCCGATCGCAATGCAAACGCACGCCACGAACGTGGAAAACATCGTCGCGGCGTGGAAGAGATGGGTGCGAATTCTCGATATCACGGATCACCGTTTATGAACGCTGCGTCGCCGACTTGTATAACTTTCCCGCATTCCGGGCAGCTTGATGGCGTCGCTCGTAAATCATAGCCGCAGGACGGGCACAGCCCTTGTTCCCTTCGAGGGAATCGGAAAAATTAAGCGGGACAGAAAATTAAACGGGTCAGGTACAATTCCACAAAAGTAGAATAATGGGTGGATTCGAGGGATCAGGCTGGACAACTGATTTTTTGTTCGTATAATGTTTGGTATTAGTGTGGTTTTTTGGTGTTGTTCTTTGACAATTTCGTCGCCCTTTGGGGATTTAGGCCAATTCGTCCATTTGAAGTCTGTTTGCAGACCTTTGCGTACCTAGTATCGGAACTTAAGTACAGTCCTGATAATGAGATGTGAATTTTGGAGTAGAAAATATCACGCCATCGCTGGCCGGGTTCGAATGAATCGTGATCGGCGTGGTTGAAACGAGTGATGTGGGGTCCGACTTGGCGGACCGACGCACGAGGTGGTCCTCCTAGGCGGACCCTACATCACTTGATCTCTCATCTGTGTTCATCTGTGGCTAATGAGTTCTGAAGGGTTCTGTCTCAGAGCCGTGAACGTCACCCGTACCACGGGCCTCCGGCCCGTGTCGAACGATCCAGATGAGCCGATGACGCGCGATTCTTGGAGTCTGTTCGTTGCTTGGCACGGGCCGGAGGCCCGTGGTACGGGTAGCCGATCCGATGGCCATCAGCGCACAGAAAACGGGTCGAGAAAGAGCCGTTCTGACATCAGTTGCTCAGCACGTCGAGCAATTGCTGGAGTTGACTCCGCTGCGGGTCGTTGGGGTTGGTTTTCAGATAGTGGTCGAGCCAGACGCTGGCGGGTTGGCTGAGGCCGCAGCGGGCCAGGACGAGCGCCAGATCGCGCTTGAGTTGGGCTTGTTGGGGCCAGAGCGTCATTTCCATCTCAAGCATGGCGGCGACGTCGGCGTAGTGGCCGGTGCTGCTGAAGACGTTCAGGAGGTTCTGCAGCATCCGCGTCAGCCAATGCACGTGGCTGGCAGGCTCCAGCAGTTCGTCGGACCACTCGACCTCCGGGCCGAATAGTTCCTTCAGGCGGGCGTGGGCTTCGTCTTCGTTGACGAGCTTCCCGCCGGCGAAGGGATCGACGAGCATGCGCTGGCCTTCGATTTCAAGCCCGACCATGAAGTGCCCGGGCAGGGCAACGCCGTACGCCTTCAGCCCGAGCTTCTGCGCGACGGCGGTGTAGAGCAGGCTCAGCGTGATCGGCAAGCCGCGCTTGGTTTCAAGCACCGAGGGAAGATAGCTGTTGGTGGTGTTGTAGTAGTCGCTGGCGTTGCCGACGAAGGCTTGTTCCTCGAAGAGGAACTCGTGCAGGTGAGCGAGAATCGCCTGCGGCTGGCGGCCGCGGACGCGCGAGCGGACGGTGTCGGCGTAGTGTTGCAGGGTGGATTCGACGTGGGCCGGGTCAACCTCGTCCATCTGGTGCATGGAGACGGCGACCGAGGCGCGCACCAGCGAATCGAGCGACGTCAGCGACGACAACTGCTTGAGCAGCAGATCGTACGCCCGGGGCGTGCAGCAGAGCGGCAAATTGAGGTTCATCGTCGGCCTCCGGGAACGCTAAAAGTCCCTGCTTTCCTATCGGCTGATCCGCAGAATTGTATGTACCCGGTTATGACGGTTTCCAAGAAAAAGGCGCGGTTGTAAACGGCAAAACCTGCGCGATCAGGAGAGCGATGTCAGAAAGGGTTGATAATTTGCCGCTCGCGGCTTCGCGAAGGGGGAAAGCTCGATCGACAGCATCTTTTCCCCTTCGCCCGATGTGAAACCGAAGAGCTCGCGAAGGCGCGAAGATCGCGAAGAAAGCGCGAAGGGAATCTCAGAAAAAGTCTTCGCGATATCTTCGTGAACTTGGTGCCTTCGCGAGCTCTGCTCCGAAACGGTGAAATCAACTAACGCCCAGCTCAAACCAACTGTGGCTCGGCAGGCTGCGGTTGGGTGCTTTCGATCAGGCGGTGGATGCACCGCGACAGGCTTTGGAGTTCGGTCGCGCGAAGCCGGCCGATCGGGCGCGAGTCATCCAGTTTCAGCCATCGCATCGCCTGCTCCACCGCGGCTGGACAGATCTCCAAGTCGGCCAGCACTGCCACGAGCGATCGATGCGGGCGCAGATATTGCCGGTGCGACAACGCCTCACCCAGTTTGGCGGCGTTCTGCACGATCGACGGCGGGCATGTTGGCTGTGGCATGTTCTCACCTTCCGGTTTTAGGGGATGCCGTAAACGATAGGCAACGGAGAGCTAGAAAGCCAGAATTTGCGAATTACGTCAGGTATTCAACGGATTTGAAAACTGGGGTATCGTGGAACGGAATAACACGCCGCTTGCGGCTTCGCGGGCAGTGCGGTTTGATCACTCGCAAAGCCGCAAGCGGCGTAGGGATCATCAGTTGCGACCGGTCGGAATTACGACAAAATAGCAATCTGACACATTTGACGCGGTCTGATTCCCGATTTAACCTTGGCATCCTCATGGAACTGCTTCTCTCTGTCACGATTTTCGTTTTGTTCGGCGCGGTCTTCGTGCTGCTGAACCTGTCGGTAGGCATGTTGGTTCGGCCTAAAGCCCCGAACCCTGAAAAATCCGCGATTTACGAGTGTGGCGAGCCGAGCATCGGGTCGTCGTGGGTGCAGTTTGATCTGCGGTTCTACATCGTCGCGCTGGTGTATCTGATTTTCGACGTCGAAGTCGCACTGTTCTACCCGTGGGCCGTGGTGTACGGGAAAGCCCATGAGTTGGGTGCAACGATCGGCATGACGGGGACGCAAATCCGCCAGGTTGCACTGGTCGACATGCTGTTCTTCTTCGGCGTGCTGGTGGTTGGCTTCGCGTATTTGTGGCGGTTCGGCTACCTCGACTGGGTCCGCTCGGCGGCGACGACGAGCCTGAAAGTCGACTACCGCCCGGGCATCGATCTCCGCCGCGAGGCGCGGGTTGATCGCGCGATCTAATCCCAGGACTGAGGACTCAGGACTGAGGACTGAGTGACTCAAGATTTGCTTCCACTCGAAGATTCGAAAAACGATCGATCGGCCCGGCTGCCGGTCTGTCTGCTGATCGTCATCGTCGCGGCGACGTTTTTCCCACTTTGCGGTTTCGGGTTTACTTCGTGGGACGATCAAACGTTCATCGTGGAAAACCCGCGGCTGGCGCACCCGGGTTTCGATAACGCGCTGCACTACTGGTTCAACAGCTACTACACGATCTACATCCCGCTGACGACCAGCGTGTGGATGTTTTTGAGTTGGGCCAGCCAAACGGTCTCGACCGATCCGGCGATCGGCCTGAACCCGTTTTGGTTTCATACCGCCAACGTGCTGGTTCATCTCGCCAGCACACTCGCTGCGTTCGCGGTTGCGAGGCGGTTGCTTCGATCGACCTGGCCGGCGTTCGCCGCGGCGATGGTCGTCGGGCTGCATCCCGTGCAGGTGGAATCGGTCGGCTGGGTTTCAGGATTGAAAGACGTTCTGGCCGGCGGGCTGACGTTCGCGGCGATCGCGGTGTACATCGACGTGGTTCGCAACGCCAACGGCGCGCCACGATTCGTCCTCGCCGGGCTGATCCCCACCAGTCCCGATCCGAACTCGCCGTGGCATTGGCGAAACCGGTCGATGGACGGCGACGAACTCGTGCCCATCGAACCGGCGTTTCCGGCTCTGCGATACGCGATCGCCACCGCGCTGTTTTTGCTGGCGATGCTCGCCAAGCCCAGCGCCATGCTCACCGGATTGATCGTTCTGGTGATCGATGCAGCCGTGCTGCGTAAAAAGCCCGGCCAGGCATTCATCCTGGCGCTGCCGTGGTTGATCCTCGGCGCCGCGTTCGCATTGATCGCGCGCCATCTGCAACCGCCGGCGACGAATCTTCCAAGCGTCGCGTTATTGCAGCGCCCGTTGATCGCGAGCCAGTCGATCGCGTTTTATCTGGGCAAGATTGTCTGGCCGGCCAACCTGTCGATCGACTACGGCCAAAACCCGTCGGCCGTGCTGGCCGGTTCGTGGGTCTACTGGGCGTGGATCGTTCCGGCCATCGCGATCGTCATCGCCGCTGCGTTGTGGAAGCGATCGCGCGTTCCCGCTGTCGGGCTGGCGATCTTTGTGATCGCGCCGCTGCATACGCTCGGATTCGTCGCGTTCGATTTTCAACGCATCAGCACCGTGGCCGATCATTATCTCTACGTGGCCATGCTAGGCATCGGCCTGATCGCCGGGTGGGGCGTTTCGCTTCTGCCCAGGCGCGCAGCCGTTGGCGTTGTGCTGATCGCCGGGGTGTCGATGTCGATCTGCAGTTTTGCGCAGACTTACTTCTGGCGGAACTCGACCACGTTGCTTGAGCACGCATTGCAGATCAACCCCAACAGCTGGGCCGCCGAGAACAGTTTGGCGGTTCTCGATCTTCAGGGAGGTCGGGCTGAGAAAGCGTTGGAGCGGGCCACCCGCGCGATCGAGCTTAACCCCGCCGAGCCGCAACCGTACCTGATCCGTGGCTCCGTGCTCGCCGGTCGCGGCGACCTGTCCGCCGCCACCGCCGAGTTCCGTCGCGCCGTGGATGTCGCCCCCAACCATGCCGGAGCCTTGACCAATCTCGGTGGGATCCTCGCCCAGCAACGCCAGTTCAACGACGCGCTGGTGCTCCTTCAGCGGGCCATCGCCGCCGACCCCGATAACGCCCAGGCCCGCCTTAACTTGGGTACGTTGCAGGCCCAGCAGGGCGACTACGTTCCAGCGGCTTCAAATCTGCAAGCCGCCGTAGCATTATCGCCCACCGACACCCGGGCCCGGATGAACCTGGGGTACGTCCTGCTGCAATTGAATCGTCGGGAGGAGGCGATGGAGCAATTCCAGGCGGTATTAGCCGCAAATCCCAACCACCCCGCCGCCCGCGAGGCCCTCCAAAGCCTGAGCTTGCCCGTAGGTGGTTCCACACCTTGACTTGCCCCCGACAACAGCTAAATTGCTCAACTCGCGGCGGAAAACCCCGTCTCGTTTCGACAGTAGCTCAATGGTAGAGCATCCCGCTGTTAACGGGAATGTTGTAGGTTCGAGTCCTACCTGTCGAGCTTTGAGTTGAGTCGCGGAATCCAGCGACAACCCAGTTAACGCAGAACCCCGTCGCCGAGAGGCCGCGGGGTTCTTTCGTTTATCGCAAGAACGGCAAGGGGTTACGAGATAGGGCGGGTCAACCGAAAACAGCGAGAGAGCACACCATTTTTGCTGGGAGCCAACCCCGGTTCCCATAAGATCGCCTGTGGAGCCAAAACTCTCTGATTCTCTGCCTGGAGAGCGCCCGACAGTTAACAACCTAGTTGCGATCGAAGGGGCGATTGAAACCCACCCACCTGCGGAGCAATTGCCCCCTATTTCAGGTCATCGCAGTCGTCACATCGCTCGGACGGCGCTTCGCACGTGAACAATTGGGTCGATCGACGCCTCGCCAATCCATGCATCTAGGATCGGATCTGAACGGTCAGAATGTCCCTTCAGCGCTTTCGCGAGACGAGCTGATGCAGCGCGTAAGCCGGGGATTGCTTCAGAATCTAGTGTTGAACCAAAAACTGGCCCAGTGCGATATGCCGTTTCAACTAGTAAATGCCTTAATCCAGTTGTCAGCGAACGAAAGAGCTGGTCGTCAATCTTCGTTGGATAATTTTCTGCCAATGACTTAGCGTGCAGGAGCGCTGTGGTCATTCCCGGTTGCCGGCGCGAACTTATGATGTTCCCAAGTTCCTGTAATAGGTCCTGTGGCGGAGGAGGGCCGTCCTTCGCGGTGACCCACGAGTAAGTGGCATGTAGCGCGGTTTGAACTTCAACCGTGTCAGTTGCCACTAATCCCTTGCGAAGGCGCGTGACCATCCCTTCATATAGGCCAGGGAAAACTGTGAGTAGTAGGGGGGCGTTCAAAAAACGTCCACCTTGGATATTCCCGACATCATCCAGCCACGTCGAAATCCTTTGCTTGAGTATTTCATCCGGTCCAATTCGGGGAAGCACCACGCTTGCGACGAACTTGACACATTGTTCGATCCTCTCGTCGAACCCGCTGTCGAAGAAGGGGTGCTTTTGAGCCTTTTCGTCATTAGCTAATTCCCGACCCTCGGAAGTCCATCAGCTTTCGATGGACTCAAAGAATCCTCTAGCTTCAGCAGGCGTCCAGTCAATAACCCCATAAATATCATCTTTGCTCCACGACTTCGTTGCACCCTTGATTTCGCCGCAAGGAAAAGTTGAAAGATTACTGCCACGATATTGCCTGGTTACCCTTCCGTCGGCAGTAACAATCTTTTGCGTTAAAGCTGGAGTGCTAGCGCTGACATAGAATCTGCGAAATGCTTCGAGGGCGATGCCTGGCTCTGGCTCGGGTAACGTGAGCAACGAGAAGTCTCTCATCCCAGTAGCGAAAGGCAGTCTAGTTGTAGTAGACAGACGATTCCATAGTGCGGTTGCAAATAAGGACATTTCGGACTCCGAAAGCAGCTTGCTTCGGTACATGCAATTCAGCCGGTAAAGCGCGCGAACTCTCACGCTTTCCTCAGGTGCGATAGCTGCCCCGTAAAGCCTATGAACTAAGGCATCCCATCGTGGGTCAAGGTAATCACGTACTGTCTCACCAAACCGACGATTGAGCGACGTTAGCGGTTCTCCCAAAAGGCCTAGGTCAACAGGTTGCTCGTCTTCGTAGCCCGGAACAGGTAGCGACAAAAGGTGATAGCAAAGTCCGTCAATCGCCGCCGAGTCACATGCTTCAAGAAGTTGCTTTAAGTAAGGCGTCAGGGCATCGACAATGATGTGGTGAGATCGCACATTGGGTTCGCCGTAGGCCTTCAGCGATTCTTTAACTTCGTCTGCCACTTGCGTAGTGGAAAGTCGCAACGCTAGAACATTCAAGATGGCGTAGCCGACTTGCAACTCTTCTAGGGCTGGAGGAATACCAGTTTCTGGGTAAAAGGTTGTTCCAAGTATCGAAAGCCCATGTCGAACCGCACGCTTTGAAATTGTGAAGAGCTCTTGTATCTGGTCATGACTCATTAGGGCGATTCGAGACACCGAAAAATACTTCTTAACAGCTTTAACATCGAGTGAACGCAACAAATTACTTACGCAAAGGTGTGGCTCGCTTTCGCTAAGGTGATCACACGCCCTCAAAATGAGAGCCCCGCCGATTGTCACGTGTCCGGCGCGGCTAGGATATCCAGCGTCTTCGATTAGCCGGAATGCTTCATACGCTGCGAGATTTCCACGATCTTCTTTTGATCCGAAGTTGTAGTTTTTGCTTTGCTTTATATTTCCGGTAAGAGTGAGTTCTTGAACAATATTTGGGGCCGGAAGGGGTATCGCTCTATCAAGGTTCGCGGACAGATCGTCGAGATGTTCTGTTGGATCGCATCTTAGTCGGCTGAGCTTCTCCTCCCTAGCATCAATCTCTTCATACCGGGAGAAATTGATCGCAAACTGGAGTTGAAAAACAAGGTGTAGCGCCCAGCCTTCACGCGAATACATCGGTATGTCGTCAGTGCCCGGCTGAATTCGAAGTCTGATATCTTCTAGCGCCTGCAAAGCGGTTCGATGCGCCTCGGGCAGTCGACCAATCTCCGCCAGAATGCTTGCTCGCCGTAGCGACCATATTGGGTCGTCATTTGCTGAAGTCCACTGACTCAATGCAGCATACACCGCTTGAAAATCAAGATTCCCAAGTGCCAATAAGCAGTCTTGATACGAAAGTGACGGTGATATATTAGGATTTCGATCGGAAAGCGATTGGAGCTGTTCCTTCCACCGGGAATACGCGGCAAAGTCTCGGTCTTCTCTTGCGAGGCGAAGGCGGGCTTCAGAAAGGAGTAGCCATCCCCATTTTATGTAATTGCTGGAAATGGTCGCCAATTCTTTCGATGCGATGGGATCTCTAGGATCACCCGGATTTGGAAGATTGAACGGTTCGGTGGCAATCAAGGTTTCGTCTATTATGGGAGTCAAGTGAGTCAGAAGGGGGTGTGCAGCTTTGTCCAGCCTCCAAGCCAGTTCGACAAGAAACTGAAAACGTAGGGCCAGAGATGCAGTGGGAAGTATAGGGGTAAAACGCTGAAGGCCGAAAAACGTTGTATCCTTTATCGTTTTACGCGCGCTTGGAGGAGCGACAAGCCAACCTGGATAGAGTTTCCTATTCGTTTGCCAGTCTGCAACCAAGGATTCCATTTCCTTGATCGTCGGCTGCCCTTCGATTTGGCTCCGATTCTCGGGGGCAACCTTTGGCGTCAGCGGGAAATGAATTAGCGGTAGCCTTAAAGATGGGGCTGTTAGAGGCAGGTGTGACGGCATGGGCCAACGCACGCTCGTGACTGGACGCCCCGCTTCGAGAGACAGAAGTAGCCACTCCATGGCTTTTGAATGCCGCTCGGCGGCATCCGTCCAATCACTCGACGGGAACAATGGTGAAAGATCCACCGGTACGACATGCCTGTCATGTAACATATTCCGAATAGCGGTGTTCAGGTTGAGTAGACCACACAAATAGATCTGTGGCGAGAACGAACCTAGATTATCCCGCACCCAACCTGTCCAGTTGAGAAAATTGGGATCGTCTCCTGAGAATCCGACCAAGCAAAGAACGGTCTCCATCGCGGCTTGCTGGGCGAGGTTCAGGAATGGTGCAAATCGTCTGGGGTAAGTTCGAAAATCTTCTTCAGTGAAAATGAATGGGCGCGTCGAAGGGAAACTTCCATGCAACTTGACGATTCTAGGCTTTACGGTGCCAGGAATGTCAGCGGCCGTCCTAACGACGTCATATTGTCTCGAGATTCCACGCGATGCCGCTCGCTCGAGCAGGGTGTCGTAATTGGTAGTCAGAATCTCAGCCCATGGAAGACTGACTAACAAGGAATGCAGTTTGCTCGGTTCATGTAGGGTGTCGGGAATGAGGTTGAGTAAAAACCCTTCTAATGCTTCTCGGCCAAAAGCTGCCTCGTATTCCTCCGCCAGGCGCAACGCACCGCTAGTTGATGACGATGTGGCCAGTGGTCTAGTTCGGTCTTCAGGTGTTGGATATAATTCGGCAACAAGTCGTTCTGTGGTGTCTGCCCAAGTAGGAAAACGTGGAACTGACGGCGAAATCGGTTGAGCGTTTAGACTGAAACCTGCTCCGACCATTACGGTCGCTCTACCGTAGTGCGTACGACTCCAAAGTGCAGTTCGTATGCGATCGATATGTAGTTGATCTGGAAAGCCTGACATTGTCGTAACCCCCATAGCATATCCGAGGAATGATGATTGATAATCGTCCGAATTATCAGTTCGGATGCAACGCGTTGACGTTAACCGCGATCTCCTTCCTGTAGTCAGTCTCGGCCCAAGATAGAATAACCGCAGATGGGTTCAACCACTTTCCCTTCGCACCCCGTATATAAGTAGTATCGGAACTGCATCGTGCAGTTAACGCAATAGCCGCCAGGCAATCCACCCGTCGCAACAAGCGAAGGTCATTGCGGGCATCGACTCCAGCCGGAGACTTCGATGGCCGAGACCTTCGATCCCACAGACCCCGATTCAATGACGCCCGAGCAACGGCTGGCCGAGATCGCCCAGATCCTCGCCGCCGGGATCTTCCGAATGCACCAGCGGGCCGCATTACCCGCGCCAGAATTCCCCTCAGATTCTGTCCTAAACAGACTTGCTGACGGCGGCGAGACAAGGCTTCATGGACACCGTGGTTAACGCAACAAGAGACGATTAAAGGAGTTACCAATGACGATCGAACAGCAGATCGCAGCCCTGCGGAAGATGACCCCGGCCCAGCTACGGGAGAAGCATCTGGAGGTCTTCGGCGAAGCCAGCCGAGCCGGCAACAAGGATTACTTGTTCAAGCGGATCGCTTGGCGGATCCAGTCCTTGGCCGAAGGCGGGCTATCGGAGCGGGCAAAACGCCGTGCCGCAGAATTGGCCTGCGACGCCGACATCCGCACCACCATGCCAAGGCCAAAGGTGAGCGGGACCGGCCACACCGCGACCGCGCCGCTCCCGGCCATCGCCGGCGACAACCGCCTGCCGATGCCCGGCGCCATCCTCACCCGCCAATACCGCGGCCAGACCATCCAAGTCACGGTCCTGCCCAACGGTTTTGACTACGACGGCCAGATCTACCGTTCACTCAGTGCCGTCGCCAAGGCCGTCACCGGTTCTCACTGGAACGGGTATGGCTTCTTCGGCCTGAAAGGCGACAAATGAAAATGCCTGAACCCAAGAAGACCGTCCGCTGCGCGATCTACACCCGCAAGAGCACCGAGGAAGGGCTCCAGCAGGAATTCAATACGCTTGATGCCCAGCGCGAAAGCGCCGAAGCCTTCATCGCCGCCCAAAAGCATGAGGGATGGGTCTGCCTACCCGACCGGTACGACGACGGCGGCTTTACCGGTGGCAACCTAGACCGACCGGCCGTGACGCGGCTGATGAAGGACATCGAGGCCGGCAAGGTCGATTGCGTGGTGGTGTACAAGGTAGATCGCCTCAGCCGATCGCTGATGGATTTCTCCCGCATGATGCAGGTATTCGAGAAGCACCATGTGTCGTTCGTATCCGTCACCCAGCAGTTCAATACCACCCACTCGATGGGGCGGCTGGGCGGGCCAGCCCGATCCGTGTCTGACCCGCGCCAAGCTCACGGAACGCTCGGACACGACCGCTGACGTGCTGGGGCAACTGCTCAACGCTTGGGCGGACTACGACCGCTCAGACGAAGGTGTGGTCGTCGCGGACCT
>JANMES010000151.1:0-30040 GCA_031377185.1 Phycisphaerae bacterium | reverse complement strand
CAATCGTCAATGACCCGATCGTCAATGAGTCAATCCATTAGACAGTGGCTAACTCCCCGTTGTGAAGCACTTTATCGTTCGCCAGATCACGTCGAATCGGACGATACAGCGTATCCCGCTCCACTGGCGTTTTCCCTGCTTCTCTGATCAATCGGCGGATGTCGTTCACGTGGAATTCCTGGTGAACGCCATCTCCCTGCTTCTTGGTGATGTCGTACCAGACCACAGTGCCATCCAGATCGTCGCAGCCCCAGTCGAGGGCAAGCTGGCTTAGGCCGATGCCCTGCATGATCCAGAAGGCCTTGATGTGTTTGATGTTATGCAGCATCAGCCGGGAGATCGCCAAAGTTTTCAGATCGGTCAAACCGGTCGGGCCGGGGAGGTTGCCGAGTTCGCTTTGGTCAGGGATGAAGCTCAGGGGGATCATGCAATTGAAATAGGCCGGTTTCGGGGGTCCGGGTTCCGGGGTCCGGGTTGCATCTTCACCGGAACCCGGAACCCGGAACCCGGAACCCGCTGCCGCCAGACTTTCAGCTTGTAGTTCACGTAATTTAATCAAGTGCCCGATTCGCTCCTCAGGGCGCTCGACGTGGCCGTAGAGCATCGTCGCGTTGGTGTAAATTCCCAGGCTGTGAGCGATGCGATGAACCTCGAACCACCGGTCGGCCCGCACTTTGCCCTTGAAGACCTCGTCGTGCACGCGGTCGTCGAAGATTTCTGCGCCGCCGCCCGGCATGCTGCCGAGGCCGGCTTCGCGAAGGGCCGTCAGCACCTCGGCGATGCTCAGCCGCGAAATCCGGCTGAAATGGATGATCTCGATCGCGGTAAACGCCTTGATGTGCAGTTCCGGGCACTGCTTGCGGATGCCGTTGAGCATGTCGGTGTAGTAGCCGAACTTCAACCACGGGTGCAGCCCACCGACAATATGCACTTCCGTGGCTCCCGCATCGGCGGCCTTCTGGGCGGTGGCGATCACCTGCTCGACGGGCATTTCATACGCGCCGTCCTCGCCTCGTTTGCGATAGAAACTGCAGAATTTGCACGAAAGGGCACACACATTGGTGTAGTTGATGTGGCGATTACGGTTGTAAAAGGTCTGGTGGCCGTGCAGGTTCGTTCGGACGTAGTTGGCCAACCGCCCAATCCCGTGCAGATCGCGGCTGGCGTACAGGGTTTGGCCGTCGGACTGGGACAGAACCTCGCCAGTCTGCAATTTTGCAAAAATTGGCAGCAATTCGGGGGCCAGTGTGTTGTAGGTGAGATCGGCCATTAATGCACGAGTATAGGGAATGAAGCACCGGAATCGAAGGGAGGCACATTGTTTTATGTGTTTTGAAAGACCTGAATTCGTCCGATAAAGCACGGAACTGAGTATTATCCCTGTGTTTATCCGCATGGATTTGTTTCGGCGACCTGTCGATATAAAAATGCTGTTCTTGTTTTTGTATCGCTAGGTAAGGATCTGAATCATCCATGAACGTAAGGTTTATCAATCCTTTCATTCGCTCGTGTCACCTGCTGTTCAATGGCCATCTTGGCATGAACGTGAAGGTCGATAAGCCACACCTCAAAAAACGGTCGGATCCACCGCTTGAGAATGGGATCGTGATCGATGTCAGCCTGACCGGGTCCGTCGAAGGTCAGGTTAAGCTGTTGTTTGCCGAGAGTGTCGCGCTCGCACTGGCCAACGCGTTGTTGATGACGACCGACACAAAAGTCAGCGCCAGCACTTACGACGCCCTCCGCGAAGTGGCAAACATGATCGTTGGTAAAGCCAAGCAGGACTTTCCTGGCGAGGCAACCCGGTTCTCAATTCCCAAGGTTGTTTCCTCCCAGGTTGGCGATTGGAAATACGACCGCCACGTTCTGGTCGTGCCACTAATTTCCCTTGCCGGAGCGATGCGCATCGAAGTCAGCCTTGCATCTGCCAAGCAGCCAGCCCCCGTGATCGTTGATCCGGATGTCAACCAAGGCCAAGTCGATGAACTGGTTGCCAAACTGCTCCGCGAGCAGGAAAGCCCGCTCCAAAAGGTCGCTTAGCGAACTGGATGCGGTTAGAAAAGAACGTCGGCAATCCCCAGCAACCCGATCACCACGCTGATCACCCCGTTGATCGTGAAAAACGCCAGGCCGACCTTCGATAAATCATTCGGTTTGACGATGCTGTGTTCGACCACCAGCAGCAAGACGGCAATTCCGACGGCTGCGTAAAACACCGGACCGAAAAGCGGCGTGGATTGTGATAGGGCGATCAGCAACCCGATGCACATGAAATGCGTCAGTCGAGCGATCCAGAGTGCGTTGGCGATGCCCACTTTTGCCGGCACGGAGAAAACCCCGGTCGCGACGTCGGAAGCGTAATCCTGGCAGGCGTAGATGATGTCGAACCCGGCCGTCCAAAGCAGCACCACGCCGGTCATCACGACGGCGGGCAGTTCGATCGATCCGCGGATGGCCAGCCAGGCGCACAGGGGCGCCAGCCCGAGCGCCAACCCGAGATAGTAATGGCAAAAGCGAGTGAGCCGCTTCATCAGCGGATACCCGCACAGGTAAAACAGCACCGGAACAGAACACCAGAGCGGCCAAGGGTTTCCGTACACAACAAATCCGGCGGTTGCTACGACAAACGTTACCCCACACACGATCAGCGCGCCGGTCATAAATCGCACGGAGAGTTGCCCGCTCGGGATCGCCCGCCGGGCGGTTCTCGGGTTGAGTGCGTCCAGCCGAGCATCGAACACGCGGTTGGCCGCCATCGCGACCGTCCGGGCCGTTACCATACAGGCGATGATAAGCCCGATCTGCCCGACCTTAGGCCAACCCCCGGCCGCCACGAAGGTTGCGAGCAACGCCCAGGGCATCGCAAAGAGCGTATGGCTGATCTTGATATCCGCCGCGAAGACCGACAGACGCTGGGCGAGAGAATGCGAGGGAAGAGCGGTCATGTTTCATGTCGCATGGGCTACCAGCCCATGCTTGATCAATCATTCCCAATTCGAGACACCCCGATGGCTGATGGCGCAAACACTTTGAGCACCGCGTCGGCGTTGTCGATCTCAGCCAGTGCAATCGCGATGTTGGGGCTGACGTTGATTGACTTGCCGACGCCCAGTTCGTACGCCGCGTGAACCGGTTCGCCGTCGTTCGGCCCGCCAATGATACGTCCGTCAACCAACAGCCGCACACCGGCCGGGTCGATGTCGGTCACCGTCACCCGCAGGCTCTGCCCGATCTGCACCGGCTGATCGACTTGAACGACGCACGTCGTCATGACGAGACGAAACTACCGCCAACCGCCCGATCACGCCAGCTTCGCCGGCGGGCGGAGGTTGTTCGGATCCCATCGCGTGTCGAACGAATGCTTTACGCCGATCAGATCGAGCAGCTTGCCGCTGACGAAATCGACGACTTCGCCGATGGTGGAGGGGTTGAGGTACCAGCCGGGGTTGCACGGGGCGATGATCGCGCCGCTGTCGGTGAGGATCTTATACGCCGTCACGTCCATCGGCGAAAGCGGCATTTCGCGATGCGCGATCACCAGCCGGCGGCGCTCCTTCATCGCGACGGCGGCGCTGCGGGCGATCAGGTTGTCGCCCAGCCCATGCGCCACGCTGCAAAGCGTGTTGCTGCTGCAAGGCACGATTACCATGCCGTCGTGGATGAAACTTCCGCTGGCGGTTTTGGCGCCCACGTCGTTGTAGTTGTAGAGCGTGATCGTGTGATCTTTCGTCCCGGCCAGCATCGGCAGGTCGATCGCTTCCATCCCCAACTCGTCATGCAGCAACCGCCGGCCAAGCGGCGAGACGATCAGATGCACGTTCACCCCGGCCTGCACGAGGCCTTGGATAAACCGCTGGGCATAAAGCGCGCCGCTAGCGCCGGTAATGGCGGTGACGATGTCCATGCCCACAGTATAGCGTGCCAGCTGAACCGAGCAGGGCTGTCAGGATTTTTGAAAACACTTGAAAGTTCCGTAGGGCGAGCAATTGCGGCCTTTCCCACGGGTTTAGCTGGTAACCATCCCCCGATAGCAAACGCAAACGCCGAACGTCATGGGGTGCTGCTCGATTTGGCCAAACCCCGCGTCGGCCATCATCTGCACCATTTTTTCGCGGTTGATGAACGTATCGACGCTCTTGGGCAGGTACTTGTACGCGCCGCTCTTGTCGCCGCTGATGAGCGTGGCGGTGATGGGCATGATCTTGCCGCAGTAGAAATCGTTGAAGAAGCGGATGACGGGGTTCGTCGGCTTAGAGAACTCGAGGATCACCAATCGTCCACCCGGCCGAAGAATCCGCCGGAATTCGCGGAGGGCCGTCGGGATGTCCTGCACGTTGCGAATGCCGAACGCGATCGACACGACGTCGGCGGAGGCGTCGGGGAGGGGGAGAGATTGGGCGTCGCCGTTGATGAAACGGCATCGCGAGTGGTCAGATTTTCGATTTGCGATCGGGAGCATTTCGTAGGTGAAGTCGATGCCTACGACTTTGCCCTGAAACTCTTCTCTGGGCCGTTGCAGTTCTTCAATTTTTTCCAAACCGCGAGCAAATGCCAATGTCAGATCGCCCGTTCCACAGGCAACATCTACCACTTCATCCAAAGGCTTCAACTCCGCGATCTTCACCGCCTTCCGCCGCCACGCCTGATCGCGCCAAAAGCTGTGCAGGCGGTTGTTCAGGTCGTACGACGGGGCGATGGCCGCGAACATTTTTTGTACGCGGGACCGCTTATCCGCCACCGAATGCGGGTTTTCGAGCAGTTTTTCGTCCCAGGCGGTCTTTGGATCAGTTGAAACCATGGCGTTGTTCACGATGATAACGTAGACGCGATTCGCGGGGCTTTCAAATTCCGCGAAAAGCCGGTTGGACGGTGGTACAGACACTCCTGTCTGTCGTGAGGCGAGGTACTCCTCGACTCATCCCGTTGGCCGGTGCGTTTGGTACGGACGGATGAGTACATCCGCCCGTGACAGACAAGAATGTCTGTCCTACCGAATACAACACACGGATGTGACACATGAACCGACAAATCTGGATCAACGGCAACATTCTCCCCATGTCCGAAGCACGCATCGACGTGCAGGACCGCGGCTACCAGTTCGCCGACGGCGTGTACGAGGTCGTCCGCATTTACAGCGGCAGGGCGTTTACGCTGGCGGAGCACCTAAACCGCCTGAAGAACTCGGCCGACGCGATCGGCATCACGCTGCCGATGTCGCCGTCGAGCCTGGCGATCGAAATCCGAAAGTTCATCGACCGCGAACGCCTGCACGAAGGGATGGTCTACCTGCAGGTCTCCCGTGGGGTGGCCGAGCGCAACCACATCTACGCGCCCGACATCCAGCCGGTGATGCTGTTCTACGGCACTCCGCTCGACCCCCTCGGCCCGATCGGCAGCGGACGCGGCCTGCGGCTGCTGCCGGTGGTCGATGAACGCTGGCGCAAGTGCTACATCAAATCGATCGCGCTGCTGGCGAACATCCTGGCCAAGAACGAAGCCGTCGCGACGGGGTTTGATGAAGCGGTGTTCATCGACGAAGGTAAGGTGATGGAAGGCTCATCGACGAACTTCTTCGCGGTGATCGACGGTGTTCTGGCGACCCCGCCGAAGGGCCCGAAAATTCTGCCCGGCATCACCCGGCAGGTGCTGCTCGACGTTGCGCCGTCGATCGGCCAAGCGATAATCGAGCGCCCGATTTCAGCGGCCGAGGTGGCGACGGCCAGCGAAATCTTCATGACCAGCAGCACGAAGGAACTCATGTGGGCCAGCCACTGGGGCCAGCAGCAAATCGCCGATTCGGCCGGTCCCGTCACCCGACGGATGCACGAGGCGTTCCGTCAGTGGGTGAAAAAAGACATCGGACTTGAATTAGCCGCGGCGGGGTGATTGGAGGGCGGGTGTCCTCACCCGCCGTGACTTGGCGGCAGACGCTGCGGCTGGGGACAGCCGCCCTCTATTGAACTGTTCTGCAAGACCCAAAAGGCAAGCCGTCCACCGCCAGGGAAATCTATTCTCGCGAATCGCGGTGCTTCTGATCGCCGGGCTCTTCGTCTTCCTTGATCGCCTGCAGAATATCGACGTAGTCGTGATCGTCCATCTCAAACCACTCCGGCACGGTGATGCCGCGCCACTCCAACAGCTTGGCAATGACCTTGGCCTTTAGCTCGGGATCAGAAATGTGGCGGATGCGGATCATCAGTCTGGTGATTGGTGATTGGTGCGTGATGAATCTTGTCAGGCACCACGTACCAATCACCACTCCTCAACTTACGGAATTCTCAAAAAACTCAATCACTTCCCCATCCGGCCCCGTGAAGAACGACAGCTTCACGTTGATCGGGAACGGTCGGCTGGGGATCAGGTGTTCCTTCGGCTCGATCGTGATTGGATATCCCGCCTGGCGGACGCGCTCGGTGGCGGCGGTGGTGTCGCTGGTGCGGAATGCGATGTGCAGGATCGTGCCTTCCTCCGTCACCGGCGATTGATTCGGACGCTCGAACAGTTCCATGTAATTGCCGTCGCCGGTATCAAGTAGGCAGCCGCGCTTGGGAGCGTCGCCCCAGGTGACCTTGGGCGCACAGCCGAGCACGGCCGTATAGAACTCAACCGATTTATCGAAATCACGCACGCGGAGCGCCACGTGATGGAACCCGCCTCCGCCGAGTGTTTTGTTTGTCTTTTCCATAGGCGGCGGACTGTAGACCATCAAGAGGTTGCTGGCAAATGCAAAGCGAAGTCGAATCGGTGTCGCGCGAATAGCTTGCCTTCAGCGCGCCAAAGAATTCCCTGAAATCTTAACGGCTCTACGAGATTATCCGGACTTTTCGAACCCAACTGACGCGACGGTGCGCGCCCGTCACGCCAAACGTGAGCCACCGTCTGTAACTAGTGAAGGCGGCGATGCGGACCCTCGCCGACAGCGCTCTTTGACAGGTCGTTCAAGTAGCCGATCGAATGGCTGCGGCCGGCATCCCTTGGAGTACCTTGGAGTACCTTTGCGTACCTTAGCAAAGAGCCGCGGTGTGATGTGTAAGCTGCTGATAGCTAGAAGGTTCGATCAATTTCGGTTCAAATTACACCTTGAGAAACGTGTTTTTTCCGATCGCAAATCGATTAGCGTAAAGAACTTCAACCGCTCGCAGTGAGCCCGTGAGATTTCGTGACAAAGCCGCGACTTGATTATCAATCACGGAGTCACGCAATTCCACCTCGGACCCGTTGGTGGCTGGTGTTACTCATGATATTCGCAATCCCGTTTCTTGTCGTCGGGCTGATGTATGCAATGGTTATGCTTGGTATTGTTGGACCTGATTGAGTAGGCAATTACGATGCTCCAACCCAATAATTTAGGAAACCGACCATGGAATACCGAAAACTCGGCCGAACCGGCGTTAAAGTCACTCCTCTTTGTCTTGGCACGATGAACTTCGGCGGCCGGTCGGATGCGGCGGAGTCGCACCGGATCATGGACGCCTACCTCGAACTCGGCGGGAACTTCATCGATACCGCCAACGTGTACAACGACGGCAAGAGCGAAGAAATCATCGGCGATTGGATGCAGAAAACCGGCAAGCGCGATTCGATCGTGTTGTCGACCAAAGTCCACGGCCGGCGCAGTCCGCAGATTAACGACGCGGGGAATCATCGCTGGCACATCGTGCGCGAGGTGGAAAAATCGTTGAAGCGGCTGAAGACCGAGCGGATCGACGTTTACCACATCCATCGCCCGGACAACGATACGCCGATCGACCAGACGCTGCGGGCGCTGGATGATCTTGTCCGCCAGGGCAAGGTACTTTATCTGGCCAGCAGCGTGTTTGCCTCGTGGCAGTTGGCCGAGGCGCATTATATCGCGAAGGAACTGGGCACGGCGCGGTTCGATGTTGAGCAGCCGCAGTTGAACATCATCGATCGCCGGATTGAGACCGAAGTGCTGCCGTTTTGCCGCAAGTATGAGGTGGCCACGATCTGCTGGGCGCCACTGGCGCGCGGTCGGCTGGCGGGCACGTACACGCGCGGCGGGCGCAAGATTCCCGACGGCACGTGGTACAAGGCTCAGAACAAGACCGATTTCCCGTCGAGCCAATGGCCGCTCATGGAAGCGGTCGACAAACTCGCCGACAGCCGCGGCTGCAGCAGCAGCCAGTTCTCGATCGCCTGGGCGCTGCAAGTGCCCGGCGTTACCTGCCCGATCATCGGCCCGCGGACGGTCGATCAACTGAAGGACAACATGGGCGCTTTAGGCGTCAAGTTGTCGGCCGACGATTTGAAGGCGGTCGATGCTCTGAATCCGGCAGGCGACCTCTGTCGGGACCGGAATCTTGGGGCGGTACCCCGCTAACCCGTGGCAATTACTGCGGCAATCGACGGCAAAACGGAGGAGCTGGGATTCGAACCCAGGAGACGCTTGCGCGCCTGCCGGTTTTCAAAACCGGTGCATTCGACCACTCTGCCACTCCTCCGGGGGAAACGCCGTCCTCTTTTGTTGGCGAGGCTGGCTGGCGCGGGATCGCGGGCATCTTAGCCGGGAGGGTTGGAAGTGGAAAGTGGAAAGTGGAAAGCGATGAGTAACCGTCGGCACTCATCGCTCATCGCTCGTCGCTTTCCACTTTGCGCCTATCGGCGGATCGATCGAAGCGAGGCCCCGGGTTTCAGTTTCGTGCCGAAGAGCTTGGGAGTCGTAATCCGCTGCGAGAGATAGACCCCTGAGTGTCCGCTGAACAGATAAGACAGAAAACACGCCGTCGCCAGGTAGACGACCAAGCCTGAGTGGATCATGTCGGCTTGCCCGGCGGTGAAAAGTTCGATGCCCATGATCGTGCAGGCCAGCGGCGTGTTCGTCGCGCCGGCGAAGACGGCGACGAAACCCAGCCCGGCGAACAGATCGACTTGCGGCACGCCCAAGAGCCGCGCCATCGTGTGGCCCAGCGCGGCACCGATGAAAAATAGCGGCGTCACCTCGCCTCCCTTAAACCCGGCCGCCAGCGTGACGGCGGTGAAGAGGATTTTCCACCACCAGCTCCAATACGTCGCTCCCTCCGGCGTGAAGCAGGAAACAATAGTGACGATCCCGCTTCGCCCGGCCGGCGCGGTGACGCCTAATCCGAGGTAATCCGGGCTGATCAGCAGCGCCAGCACGATGACGATCACACCGCCTATCGCCGGGCACCAGGCGGCACCGGGGATGGCGTTCAACCAGCGGCGGGCGATTGATCTTGTGGCGGTTGCATCGGCGGATGGATCTGTAACGCCTTTCGACTGGTCGATCGACTTCGCCAGCGATTTGAAGACCGCGTGGAGGCCGTGCGTCAGTTCTGCGAACAGCACGCTTGCCAAGCCGAATGCGATCGACGCGATGACCACTTTCCCCAGCAGCAGCCAGTCCAAACCGGCCGATGCGGTGGTCAGCGAATGGATCGAATAGTGCGTATGCTTGATGCGCCATGCGGAAACGGTCCAATCGCCGGCGATTGAGGCGATCAGGCAGGGGACAATGGATGCGAAACTCATCGACCCGATGGCCAGCACCTCGATCGCGAAAATCGCGCCCGCTAGCGGCGTACCGAACACCGCGCCGAATCCCGCAGCGATGCCTGCCATCAGCAGCGTTCGTGTGCTTTGGCGATCCAGCCGGAGGTAGTGAGCGACGGTGCTGGCGATGCTGCCGCCCATCTGAACCGCCGTTCCTTCGCGCCCGGCCGACCCGCCGAACAGATGCGTCACGACCGTGCCGATGAGCACGAGCGGAGCCATGCGAGCCGGCACGCCGCCGCCGGGCTCGTGGATCTGGTCGATGATGAGGTTATTTCCCGCTTCGACGCTTTTGCCGAAGTGGTGGTACATCAACCCGATCGCCATGCCCGCGATCGGCAGCAGATAAAGCAGCCACGGAATGTGGTGCGATCCGACCTCGGTCGCCCAGCGGGCGCGGGTGGCCAGATCCAGCGCCCACAAGAACAGCGCCACGGCCGACCCGACGACCGCGCCGACAGGAATGGCGATCAATAGCCACTTGCCGACATACGCGGCCATCGCGACGTGTTCACGGGGATTCCATCGAATGGGCATTGGGTTGTCCTTGAGAGGTCAGTCTATACCAATTTTCGGACATTTCCGAAGTCGATGCATCGGCGAGAGTGAATGTGACGCGGCTGGTAATTTGGGTCGATCCAGATCGGATGGTAAGGGAAAGTGCTTATTCGGCCTCTCCATTGTGCAAAATGCAAATTACTGTGACTTTCGATCAATTCCCAAGTTTTCCATTTCGGATCTTAGCGCAATCTTCTTTGATTTTGAAGAATTACCTTGCGCCGTCTGTTCATTTGACCTCTATCTTCCCGCCCGTTGAACAGGGATGTGTTGTTAAACGGCGTGCGTCATGTCGTGGGTGAACGACATCCTAAGGAATTGCCCCGCAATGGGGCGGGAGAAAAAGAAACATGAAAAAGAATATATACTTTTGCAGCCTAGCCGCTTTGGGCTTGATTTCGGCTGCTTCAAGTGCTGTCTTCGCTGCCGACTTTACACTTGGCAATCTGGTTGTATCGCAAGTGGGTTTGGATGGGTCGACCACCGCACTCACTAACGCGGCTACTGCCGTTAGCCTTAAAGAATTTACGACGGGCGGTGCCGCGGTACAAACAATCAATCTCCCAACAACCACTTCTGGTGCGAACCGTTCGATCACTAACAGCGGCACCGCAACGTCAGAAGGTATGTTGACTCTGTCTGCTAATGGTAACTTCCTAACCTACGGCGGATATAACGCCTCTGTGGGAACACTCGGGATCGCGGCTACAACTTCGTTAGCGAATCCCCGCGTAGTGGCGGTCATCGGATCAAATGGCGTGGCCAACACGAGCACTGCTTGGACAAATGGCTTTTCTGGGAACAACTTACGAAGTACTGTCACGTCTAACGGTACGGACATTTGGGCAGCCGGCGCTACTACCGGGCAGTTGTACGGAGCAATCGGCTCGACTACTGCAACCACCATCTCCACGACAACTACTAACTCTCGCGTCATCAACATCTACAACGGGGACCTATATTACTCACAGAGTTCCGGGACGACGCGCGGAATCTTTAAAATCACCGGTCAGCCGACTAGTGGAACGAATACCGCGACTAACTTGTTCAATGCCGGTGGCTCTGCCAGCACATACGACTTTGCATTCGCAGCGCCGGATGTAGTCTATCTGGCGGATGACCGAACCACTACTACATTAAACACTGGCGGCATCCAAAAATGGAAGAACATAAGCGGCGTATGGACGTTGCTCTACACGATCACCGGCGGCAGTACGGCGGGTGACCGTGCACTTGCTCTTACATTGTCGGGTGATAATGTCGGCCTCTACGCAGTCACGGCGGACGCATCCGCAAACAAACTGGTAACAATCACCGATTCGCTGAGCGCAACGACGCTTGGTTTGAACACCTTTACCACGCTTGCCACTGCGGGAACCAATACGGCTTTCCGCGGGGTCGATTTCGCCCCGTCAGCAGTGCCAGAACCGGCCTCGATGACTGTCCTCGGTCTGGCTGCTGCCGGCATGCTTACGCGTCGCCGCCGCGCAACGGTGTAATTTGGGATGACTTTCTTCAGAGAGAGATCGGCCGATCGGGCTGTTGCGGGTCGGCCTTCCCTTTCGATGGTGATGAAACGGCCAATTAGACCAAACCGTTAATTCAAGTTAGGAAAGGCCGGTCGAAGGAATTCGACCGGCCTTGTTTATTTTTGCGGATCGACATTGGTTGAGGTTGCAGCTTTGCTGGGGCTAGAATGCCGTGATGCAAGCTCCGCTCGATCCCGAATCGCAACGATTGGCTGACGATCGCGATCGTAAAGCCAACTGGAAGCGATGGGGCCCGTACCTGGCCGAGCGGCAATGGGCCACCGTTCGCGAAGACTACTCCGCCGACGGGGATTGCTGGAACTACTTTCCACACGAGCACGCGCGCAGCCGGGCGTATCGGTGGGGTGAGGATGGCTTGCTGGGAATTTGCGACCGTGAGTGCCGGCTTTGCTTCGGGCTGGCGCTTTGGAACGGCAAGGATCCGATCCTGAAAGAGCGTTTGTTTGGCCTGACCAACACCGAAGGCAATCACGGGGAAGACGTTAAAGAGTCGTACTTCTACCTCGATTCCACACCGACGCATTCGTACCTCAAGGCGCTCTACAAGTATCCGCAGGCCGAGTACCCGTACGAAAAGCTGGTGACCGAAAACGCTCGCCGATCGCGCGAAGAGCGGGAGTACGAGATCGAAGACACCGGCGTGTTTGACGGCGACCGCTACTTCGACGTGACGGCCGAGTATGCCAAGGCGTCGCCGGACAGCCTGCTGATCAAGATCGCCCTCGCCAACCGCGGGCCCGAGGCGGCCGACCTGACCGTGTTGCCGACGTTCTGGTTCCGCAACTCATGGCTTTGGGGCTGCACGCACGAAGGGTGCGAGCCTAAACCCCGTATCCAGCGTACCAGCGACTACACGCTGAAAGCCGATCACGTCACGCTCGGTCGGATCATCTGTCAGACCGATGCGACCAATACCCGCGATGTCCCGCCGCTCGTTTTCACTGACAATGTCACCAACAACCAGAAGCTGTTCGGTGCGGAGAATCAATCGCCCCATGTGAAAGATGCGTTCCACGACTTTGTCGTCCACGATAAGGACCAGGCTGTCCATCGCGAGTTCGGCACGAAGGCGGCGTGGGTGTACAAGGTGAAAGTGCCGGCCGGGTCTCAGGTTCAGTTGCGGCTTCGTTTTGACGCCACTCCACCGCCGGCCGGTGCGGGGTTTGGAAGTGGCTTTGAGCAGGTTTTCGCCGATCGAATCAGTGAGGCCGATGCGTTTTACCATTCGCGCATTCCCGCGACGCTGGATTTAACGGCGCAGCGAACGATGCGTCAGGCCTACGCCGGACTGTTGTGGAGCAAGCAGTTTTATCACTACGTCGTGCATGATTGGCTGAAGGGCGATCCAAATTTCCCTCCGCCGCCAAAACAGAGAAAAACCGGGCGGAACAGCGATTGGCGATTCTTGTTCAATCGCGACGTCATCTCCATGCCCGATAAGTGGGAATATCCGTGGTACGCCGCTTGGGATCTGGCGTTTCATATGATTCCCTTCGCCGCGATTGATCCGGATTTCGCCAAGCAGCAGTTGCTGCTGTTGCTGCGCGAATGGTACATGCACCCGAACGGTCAGATCCCGGCGTATGAGTTTTCGTTCTCGGATTCCAATCCGCCGGTCCATGCGTGGGCGTGCTGGCGCGTTTACAAGATGACGGCTCCGCGCGCGCAGCGCGATCGCCAGTTCCTTGCTCGGGCGTTTCACAAACTGCTGATCAACTTCACCTGGTGGGTGAACCGCAAGGACGTGAACGGCAAAAACATTTTCGCCGGCGGGTTCCTGGGGCTCGATAACATCGGCGTGTTCGACCGCAGCCAACCGCTGCCGACCGGCGGCACACTCGATCAGGCCGACGGGACGGCGTGGATGGCGTTTTATTGCCTCACCATGCTTTCGATGGCACTGGAACTGGCCAGCGAAGACCCGGCTTACGAGGACGTGGCCAGCAAGTTTTTTGAGCATTTCGTCGCCATCACCGATGCCATCAACAACGTCGGCCGAGGCGGGCTTTGGAATGAGGCGGACGGTTTTTACTACGACCAGATCCAACTCAACGGGAAGGCCACGCCGTTGCAGGTGCGATCGCTGGTTGGGCTTATCCCGATGCTGGCGGTGGCGATTCTGGACGATCGCCATCTGGAAAAACTCCCTGGATTTACCAAGCAGATGGACTGGTTTCTTGAGCATCGCAGCGATCTGGCATCGCTGGTGGCGTACAAGACCGAGCGCCCCGGGCAGGCAAGCGGTCAGCATCTGCTGGCCGTCCCGCAGCGCGATCGGCTAGAACGCATGCTCAAATACATGCTCGACGAGAATGAATTTCTTTCGCCGCACGGCATCAGATCGCTGTCTCGCTATCACCTGGATCATCCGTTCCTGTTTAAGGCTGATGGTAAAGATTACAGCGTGAAGTACATGCCCGCCGAATCGACCACGTCGCTGTTCGGCGGGAACAGCAATTGGCGCGGGCCGGTCTGGCTGCCGCTGAATTACCTGATCATTGAGGCGCTCGAGCGGTATCATCATTTCTACGGTGCTACGTTGAAGGTCGAATGTCCCACCGGATCAGGCCGGATGATGAATCTGGAGCAGGTGGCGCTGTTTCTCTCGGATAGGCTGGCAAAACTGTTCGCCCCGGACGAGAAAGGCCATCGCCCCTTCGCCGGAGATCAGCAGTGCTACGCCACCGATCCAAACTGGAAAGACCTGACGCTGTTTAACGAATATTTCGACGGCGACACCGGCCGAGGGCTGGGCGCATCGCACCAAACGGGATGGACGGCGCTGATCATCCGCCTGATGACGGGCTCCAAACGTTTGAACGGTGGGCCGACATCGTTTGCATGATTTTCCGGCGAATTTTGCGCATTTTGCCTTGGTCAAACTCTCTACAAATCAAAACAAACTCCCCACAACAAATTGGCACGCCGTTCGTTATACATGCGTACGAAGCGAATTCGCCACCAGCGGCCACCCCGACTGATGAGAAACCGTGGCGACAAGCTTTGCACGTGCTGCTTTTGTACGCAGCCGGCTCATTTGGTTTTGGCCGATCAGACGGATACCCCGTTGAACCGGCTACAAGGATGTAACGATGTCGATGTCGAAAACCCTCAGTATCGTCGCTCGAGTTTCCAAGTTGCTTGCCTGTCTCGGAATCGCTGCATTTGTGGTGGTGCGATCCTCTCAATTTTCTGACAACAATTCCTTCAGCCCGTTGCCGGCCATCATGTGCTGCATGTTTGCGGTGGTGTTGATGCTAACGGGAGTGGCGCTGGCCCACGGCAGTCATGATTGATGCGTGTGATTTGGTCTTTGTGTCCCGATCTCCTTCCATTGCCCAAGGCACAATCGCCATGCCGTTCTGATTGACCGACCCCGCCCGGCGGCGTATATTTTGCGTCGCAATGCGAAACGGCTCGCTGATCATTACGACGACCACGACTACCCACAGGTAGTGAAGGCGTCGTCTTAACTTCAAGATCGACGATCACCGCCCGGTTCAACTGAGCCGGGCGATTCTATTGGCGGAAAAGGAGAGTGCTGAGTCCTGAGTGCTGAGTGCTGAGTAAAATCGACGTGACGAAGAATTTACTCAGCACTCAGCACTCAGCACTCAGCACTAATCAACATGGCAATCGCAATTCTCCCCGATGGCTCCAAGCGCGAACTGGCGGACGGCAGCACGGTGTATCAGTTGGCTGAGTCCATTGGCCGCGGGCTCGCCAAGGCGGCGGTGGTGGGCAAGGTGGATGACAAAGTCGTCGATCTGGCCTTCCCGCTGACCGGCGAGCACAAGGTCTCGATCATCACCGATAAAGACCCGATCGCACTGCAGACGCTGCGCCACTCGGCCGCCCACGTGATGGCCGAGGCGATCCAGAACCTTTGGCCGGAGGCGAAGCTCGCCTACGGGCCGGCGCTGGAGAACGGGTTTTATTACGACATCGCACTGGAGAAGCCCATCTCTACCGCTGACTTTGAGAAGATCGAAGCGGAGATGAAGAAAATCGTCGGCGAGAACCGTTCATTCAAACGCTACGACCTGGTGCCGGCCGAGGGCATGGAACGGCTGGGTAAGGAAGGGAACAAGTACAAGGTCGACAACGCCCAGCGCGCCATCGACGGCGGAGCCGGCAGCTTGAGCTGGTACGTCACCGGCGAGAAGGACAAGAACTGGGAAGACCTCTGCATGGGCCCGCACGTGCCGGCCACCGGGAGGATCGGGGCGTTCAAGATCATGAGCGTCAGCCAATCCTACTGGCACGGCGATGCCGCGTCGGACAAATTCCAACGCGTCTACGGCACGGTGTTCTTCGATAAGAAGCAGCTCGACGAATACATCAAGCAGATCGACGAAGCCAAGAAGCGCGACCACCGAGTGATCGGCCCCGCGCTCGGTCTCTACACCATCGACGACGCTGTCGGCCAAGGCCTGGTGCTGTGGAAGCCCAAGGGTGCGATCGTCCGCCAGGAACTGCAGAACTTCATCAGCGAACATCTGAAGCGCCAGGGCTACAGCCAGGTGTTCACGCCTCATATCGGGCGGCTGGGGTTGTACAAGACCAGCGGGCATTATCCCTACTACCGCGAGAGCCAGTTCCCGCCGCTGGTCGATCCGGAAATGATCGACCTGCTCGCCAAGGAAGGCTGCACCTGCGGCGACCTAAGCAACCGCATGGCCGCCGGCGATATCGACGGCTATCTGCTCAAGCCCATGAACTGCCCGATGCATATCCGCATCTACGCCAGCGAGCAGCACAGCTACCGCGACCTGCCGATCCGCTTGGCGGAGTTCGGCACGGTCTACCGCTGGGAAAAGTCCGGCGAACTGGGCGGCATGACCCGCGTGCGCGGCTTTACGCAGGACGATGCGCACCTATTCTGCACTGAAGAACAGGTCGCACTGGAAGTGCTGGGATGCCTCGAACTGGTGAAGATCGTGCTCGGCACGCTGGGCATGAACGACTACCGCGTGCGCGTGGGCTTGCGCGATCCGGATAGCGCCAAGTACGTCGGCGCTGCCGAGCAGTGGGATCGGGCGGAGAAAGCGTGTCTCGACGCCGCCGCGTCCTTGGGCGTGCCGTTCACCAAAGAAGCAGGTGAAGCTGCTTTCTACGGCCCAAAGATCGACTTCGTAGTGAGAGACGTCATCGGCCGCGAGTGGCAGCTAGGTACCGTGCAGGTGGACTATCAGCTCCCGCAGCGGTTCGACCTGTGCTACACCGGCGCCGACAACAAGCCGCACCGCCCGGTGATGATCCACCGCGCCCCGTTCGGCAGCATGGAGCGTTTCATCGGCGTGCTGACCGAACACTTCGCCGGTGCATTCCCCCTGTGGCTGAGCCCCGTGCAGGTGGCCGTGCTGAGCATCAGCGACAAGTACAACGACTACGCGACCAAGGTCGTCAACCAACTGAAAGCCGCCGGCCTGCGCGTCGAAGCCAACCTGACCGGCGACAAGATCGGCGCAAAGATCCGCGAGGCGACCGTAAACAAGGTGCCCTACATGCTTGTAGTTGGCGAGAAGGAAGTCACCGAGAACAAGGTGGCCGTGCGGCACCGCACGGAAGGGGACAAGGGCGCGGTGGCGATCGAGGAATTTGTTTCTGCAACAACTGCCTCGATAGCGAAACGTGTTTAACGAAAAGCACTATGCGTTCAGGCGACATCATCGGATACTTAGAGATGTGTCAGCACGTTGGCACTCAGCTACAACGCGGAATGAATTTCCGCCTTCGCGGTGCACGCAGCGTGTTATTAATGAGCATTCGAAAGAATGCACCATACCAAGATCAGATATTGGAAGATGGAAGAGTGCTAATTTAAGAGGGGCATGACGCGCCTCGTTCGCCGGTCGTTCCCGTGCCAAAGACTGTTGACCAGCCTCTATTCACTCCAAATGGCTCGCTAACTCAAAACGGTCTATTTGCGAGGGCAGCGAATCAGTTTAAAGAAGGTTCTCACCAAGCTGAACTCGTAGAAGTCTATGAAAAGATCAAAGATGGAATCTGGGTATTCAACGGTACATTTAAGCTGGTCGACGCATGGGTAGATAATGGAAGCGGGCGGGCAGTGAACAAGTTTCGACTCGAACTGCAAGATTCTAGTGAAAGCCAGGTCACCGAAAATGCCTTAAACATCGACTTGCCACACGACAGGATTATTCCGCCTGCAGTCAAGTTAGAGGTATGGAAAAGAGACAAGGGTCGCTGCGTAAAGTGCGGAGCGACGAAAAATCTACACTTTGATCACATATTGCCATTTTCAAAGGGTGGGTCATCATTGATTGCGACCAATATTCAGTTGCTTTGTCTGAACCATAACCTGGAGAAGCGAGACCGCCTAGATTTGTAGAACTGCGGGGCGCCTTCCTGTTACCGCTTCGTCGAGATCGCCACCGACTTATTCGCTGGATCAAGCACCAGTGTGCCCCACGTGTTCGGGCGCAGCTGCGTCATCGCTTCCTTCGGGGCCGACCAGTAGTACTCGGTGGCGTGCTGGAAGTTCTTCACGTGCAGGTTCATCGCCATCGGCTGGGAGGGGTCCCACTCGTAAAGCGCTTCTTTCGGGATGAACATTTCCACCACGTAGCGATCCGGCCGGATGCGGACGGCGTCTTTGATCAGGGGATGCGGGATCAGCGCGTCCATCAGTGCGTCGCCGGAGCGGTGCCACTGGCCGACCACGCCGGTGCTGCCGTCGTTGTCGGGGAAGGGGTTGGGGACGAAGAAGAAGCTGTGGCTGTTTTTGCTGTAGGTGATCTGGTCTGGCGCCGGCGGGCGGGTGTTAATCCACAGCTCGGCACAGTCGCGCGTCCACCACCAACCTTTAGCTGGAGCGGAGAGGATATCCTCGTCGAACACTTCCATGCCGACGAATAAGCCCTTCTCCGTCCAGCCCATGTACACGTTGGGCAGTGGGATTTTGCTGCGTTCCAGGCCGATGGTTTGGCCGTGGCGGATGCCCTGGACTTTGCACTGCGGCGCCCAGTCGGATAGTTCGCCATTCAGGCTGATCGGCTTGTTCAGGTAGGGCACGTGCATCACCGGCTTGGCGGCGAAGCTTTCGCGCCAGACGTCTTTCTGGTCATCCTTGTAGCTGTTCAGGTGCAGCGAATTCAGATCGGCGGCGGTATCGCGGACCGCGTCGGCGAGCGATTCGTACGGGCGGTCGTCGATATCGACGATGCCGAAGTTCACGTCCTCGCCGTCCAGTGTTCGGCCGGAAGGCGGTTCGTCCATCCACTGGAACCAGTCGGCTGACACGATGTAAGGCACGCGTGCGAGTCGGCTGGTGAACAGGCGATAGCCCTCCGCCCGCGCCTGCTGATCCAGCACCTGCGCCGCGAAACCAACCGTGTTACGATTGCCGCTGCGACCATCGAGGGCGTGGAAGCTGTACTCGCTGATGATGATCGGCTGCTGGCCGGACGCTTCATACATCATCTTGAACATGTCCAGGTCCAGCCGGGCGTCGCCGACGTAGTAGTTGAGCGATTGGGCGTCGGTGTAATCCTTGCTGGCCCGCACGACTTCCGGCGGTGCGTAGCCGCGGAAGCGAACGCCGAGCACCAGGTGATTCGGATCGTACTGGCGGATCAGCGTGGTGGTGGTCTTAAAGTAGTCGGTCGCCAGATGCTCTACCCAGGCGTTGAAGAGCTTGGTGTACGCTTCTTGGGGCTCGTGGGGCAGGCGCTCCCAATTGTAGAGATCGTCGAAGTTGGCGAGTTTCGTGCCCCATTCGGCGTTGAACGCGTCGGTCGATGACCAAAGTGTTTTGATGACCTGAATCACCTGATACCGGTTCGGATCGCTGGCGGGGCGGAAGTCGAAGTAAACGCTCGGGCCGGAGAAGCCGTCACCCCAGTCGAGCTCGTTATCAATGAAGTAACCGACGAGGTTCTTGTTGTTCTTGAGCAGCTCGACCTGCGATTTGATCGCCTGCTCGGCTACCGTGATCCATTCAGGCGTATAAAACCGCTTGGAATTGCCCGATTGCCAAGTCCACACGTTCAAGTCGCGGGTCATCGGCACGTCAAAATTGTGGAATACCGGATTGCACCAAGCCCCCAGCCCCTTGAAGCCGGTGTCACGGATTCGGGTGAGGGTGGCTTTGGCCCAGGCGTCCAGATCGGCGGGGTTATCCGAGCCGATATAGTCGCGGCTGGTGTAGGACGGTCCTTCGGCATCGCGGCCCTTTTGGAACGGCTGGACTGTAGTGACTGCATTGACGAACTCAGGGGCATTCTTCGGGTCGAGCAGCCACCACACGCCGTTACTATCCTGTGCCAATCGCCAAAATCCTTCCTTACCACGGATTTTCTGGAATTGGATCGATTTTGGGGCGTTTTTGATGTTCAGGTTGCCGGTGGAGTTGGAAGGGAGCAGCACCGCGCGAGTGTTGCGGCTCTTATCCGGCGATTGCGTCGCACTGGAGAGCAACGGCCGGACCAACAAAGCCACCAGACCCAGTGCCGCGAGAATGTACGCCACACGATTCATTACACTACTACATCCATACGATGCCCGTTCCAAGGCAGTTGATTTAATATCGGTCCCGTACACTTAAATGCTTAGCCCAAGTTTGGCGGCTGTCAAATGACCTAAGCTATTATTTCACAATAGCTTGTGCTGGATTTCACGATGTAGAGCTCGCTAAAAAAACAAAAAAAAGCAAGATTGGAAAGCAATCGATTGCTCTAACTCCTGCATAACACTGGATTTGCTAACCTGCGATTGAGACCGGTGAGCGGCGATTTTTCTTCCGGTAGGTAAATCGCGCATTTACGCCCGTCGTTATATCCGGACCTTTCTCGACGCATTTTGGCTTGGAGCACTGCAATGTTTCGGATTCCGCCGCTGGCAGCTTCGCGATTGCGATAGATCTCGCTCTCGCGAAGCCGCAAGCGGCGAAAAATGGAAACTAACACATCCCCAAACCGGGCGTTTGCTTGATTCCCCATTTAACGCCGGTACATTACTACCCCTCGCTCCGGGCGTCGTTGGCGTTATTAAGTTAACGCAATAACGGTTTTTGGAGCGGCGACTCTGACAAGGAGTGACCGTGAAGATTGAGCTCAATTAGTGCTCAAGCTGACCGTTTTGCAGCGGGGTCAGTATGAGCGATGACCCTGCTTGGAGAGCGTCTATACAGCCTCTCCCGATCCCGGCTTCATCGTTCATCCCTCCCGCAGCAATAAAAACGCAACGAACAATTGATTCCGATTCCCGACTCGAAAGGATTCTGTCCATGGCCCGCGATTTGACCAAGATTCGTAACATCGGCATTGCCGCTCACATCGACGCAGGTAAGACCACGACGTCCGAGCGCATCCTCTATTACACCGGCCGCATTCACAAAGTCGGCGAAGTGCATGAAGGCACCGCTGTCATGGACTTTGATCCCGAAGAACAGAAGCGCGGCATCACGATCAACTCGGCCGCCACGTACTGCAAGTGGAAGCCGGGCGGCTGGATCAACAAGAGTTCCGACGCCGCGATGTACGACATCAACCTGATCGACACGCCGGGACACGTCGACTTCACCGTCGAAGTGGAACGCTCGCTGCGCGTGCTCGACGGCGCGGTTGCTGTGTTCGACGGCAAGGAAGGCGTGGAAGCACAGTCCGAAACCGTTTGGCGCCAGGCCACCAAATACAACGTGCCGCGAATCTGCTTCATCAACAAGATGGACAAGGTCGGCGCGGATTACGACTACTGCTACCAGAGCATCCTCGATCGCCTGGGCGCGCCGGCCATCCCGGTCGTCATCCCCGACGGCCAAGCCGACACGTTCTGTGGCGTGATCGATCTGATCGATCAGGTCGGCTACTACTCGAACATGGACGACGACAAGGATAAGGGTAACACCGTCGTCATGAAGCCGATTCCCGAGCACATGAAGGAAAAGGTCGCCCACTACCGCGCGATCATGCTTGAGAAGATTTCCGAGCTCGATGATGCTCTTATGGACAAGTACCTGACCGACCCCGAGTCGCTGCAGCCGGCTGAACTCCGCGCCGCGCTCCGCAAGGGCACTATCGCATTTAAGGCTCACCCGCTCTACTGCGGATCGGCGTACAAGTACGTTGGCGTGCAGTTGGTGCTGGACGGCGTTATTTCGTACCTGCCAAGTCCGATCGACATGCCGGCCGTCAAAGGTACCAATCCGCGCAACAAGGAAAAGGTCGAAGTCCGCGAGCGTCAGCCCACCGAGCCGTTCTGCGGCCTGGCGTTTAAGATCGTCGACGACAAGTTCGGCACGCTGACCTACGTTCGCGTTTACAGCGGCACGCTGCTGAAGGGCACGCGTATCCTGAACGCGAACAAGGACAGCAAGGAAAACATCAGCCGTATGTTCCAGATGTCGGCTGACGACCGCGAAGCCCGCGACTCGGCCGAGGCCGGCGACATCATCGCCGTCATCGGTATCGACGAAGCGAACACCGGCGACACGCTCTGTGACCCGGACCATCCGATCATCCTCGAGCGTCCGAGCTTCCCCGAGCCGGTCATCTCGATGTCGATCGAACCCAAGAGCGGTGCTGACAAGCAGAAGCTGGGTGACGCACTCACCAAACTCCGTCGTCAGGACCCGACGTTCCGCACCAAGTACGACGAAGAGACGGGCGAAACCGTCATCGCCGGCATGGGCGAGTTGCACCTTGAAATCCTGAAGATGCGTTTGACCCGCGACTACAAGGTCGACGTGATCGTCGGCAAGCCGAAGGTCGCGTACAAGGAAGCCATCACCCGCAAGGCCGACGCCCGCGGTAAGCACGTGAAGCAGTCGGGTGGTCGCGGTCAGTTTGGCGACTGCTCGATCACCATCGAGCCGTTCGACGGCAACGATACTGCGACGGGCCTGCCGCTGGATCCGGTCGTGCTCAAAAAGCTTGGATGGGAAGACGGCGTGGCGTTTGAAAACAAGATCTTCGGCGGTTCCGTGCCCAAAGAATTCATTCCGTCGATCGAGTACGGCATTCGCATGGCGTGCAAGACGGGCGTTCTGGCAAATTTCCCGCTGCTGAACCTGAAGGCAACGCTGACGGATGGCAGCTATCACCAGGTCGACTCGTCACAGGTGGCGTTTGAACTGGCCGGCAGCATCGCGCTGAAGGAAGCCGCCGCCAAGGCCGGTCTGACGCTGATGGAACCGATCATGAAGGTCGTTGTCACCACGCCGAAGGATTTCGTCGGTAACGTCACCGGTGATATCAACAAGCGACGCGGATTGATCGTCAACAGCGAAGAACGCGGCAACACCTCCGTGATTGAAGCGGAAGTGCCGCTGTCTGAAATGTTCGGTTACACGACCGACCTGCGTTCCATGAGCACCGGCCGAGCCGCCAGCGCCATGGAGCCGCTGAAGTACGCCGAAGTTCCCGCCAACGTGAAGAAGGCGATCCTGGAAGAGAACGGCAAGTAGAAGCAAAAAGGGCAGGCGAAATCAGGCGAAAGTGAAAAGCGATGAGCGATGAGTGACGGGTCATTCCCGCCCGTCGCTCGTCGCTTTTCGCTTTGTTGCTTGCCCCTTGAAACTTGCCCTTGATTCTATGTAACTTTTCCACCTTGCCGATATGATCCGGATAAGGAGTTTCTTCGCATGAATCGAAAAATGTTGTTGCTGGCCGGATGCGTGGTGTGTTTTTCCTCGGCGATAGCGATGGCAGCGCCATCCACCAAGCCGGCGACAGATCCCGGCAAGGGAGTGGCCGACACCAAGACGGTCAAGGTTGAACGCGGTTCCATGCCGATTCAGGTCGAAGGCGAAGGCGTGCTTGAACCCGTCGATGCCGTCGAAATCCGACTGAAACCCAAAGCCTTCAACGGCGAACTCGCCATCAAGTCGGTCGTTGCCAATGGCGCATCGGTGAAGTCTGGCGAGTTGCTCCTTGAGATCGAAGACAAGCCGATCCTGAAAGACATCGCGACGGCGGAGAACGATTTGGAAACCTCTCGGGCTGCGTACACCAAGGCGCAATCAGACAGCGATCTTCAGAAACAGTCCGACGATCTAGCCACCAAGATGGCGCAGGACGAACTGAAGAATGCCGCCGAAGCGATTAAGTGGTTTGACGAAGTCGACGGCCCGCAGATTCTGCAGCAGGCGGATCTCATGGTGAAGCAAGCCAGATTCGCTCTTGAAGACCAGAACGACGAACTCGATCAGCTAAGAAAGATGTACAAGACCGAAGATCTCACCAGCGCGACGGCCGACATCGTCATCAAGCGAAGCCTTCGTCAGGTGGAGCTGACCAAAATTCAGGTCCAGCGCGCCGAGGATGATGCCCGGAAAATCAAAGCCGTTAATCACCCGGAATCGCGTCGTCGGCTGACGTTTGCTTTGGATCAACAGACGAACAGCCTGAAGCAGCTCAACGCCACACACGCGCAGTCCACCGTCCAGCGGAAAGTTGCTCTGGCGGCGGCGAAACAAACCCTGACCGACGCGGAGCAGAAGGTGGCCGATCTGAAGAAGGACGCCGCGCTGTTCAAGCAGGTCGCGACCGCTGATGGCGTGGTCTATTACGGGCAATTTTCCGGTCGATCATGGACCGGGAACGACGCCAAGTCGTTCGCCGTGGGCGAGAAAATGACTTCCGGCAGCGCCGTTTTGATGTTGATCAAGCCCGGTAAGATGCGGGTGGCCATGGACTTGCCGGAAAGTAAGTTCCTTGCAATCAAATCAGGCATGGAAGCGGTGGTGATACCGGCGGCCATCGGCAGAAAGCTGGTCGGGAAAACCGACGCGCCGTCTGCAATCACCAAGGCCGGCGGATTGGAATTGCTGATCGACCTCGGCCCGGTTGATCCGATCCTCACGCCGGGCATGAAGGCCGCCGTGTCGATCGACGCCCGCAAGGCCGAAGGGATTCTGCTCGTTCCCGCCAGTGCTGTCGAGGATTCCAAGGTCTGGGTGAAGTCGGGCGATGAGACGACGCCGAAGCACGTCATCACCGGCAGAACCGGGCAAGACAGGATCGAAATCATTGACGGGGTGAATGAGGGCGATGAAATCCTCGAGCAGGCGCAGAAATGAGCCATCGCGTGTGGAAGTATCTTCGCACGGCAAGAGCGATAGGGCTGATGCTATCAGCCTGTGCGATTTTCATGGGATGCAGAAACGCTGCCAACCAGCCAAACGCCGGCTCTGCCACACAGCCGATTTACCCTCGAGAAAAGCAAGTAACTGCTCGCCCGGTGAATGAAGCGATCGCTGCAGGAGTGGCGTACCTGCAGACATCGCAGAATGCCGACGGCTCGTGGGGTACGGGAATCGTGTCGCGCGGGACGGAAGTGACCGCATCGGTTCCCGGATCGCACGATGGTTTCCGCATCGCGACAACGGCGCTGGCGGTCATGGCGCTCAAGCAGGCAGGAGAGAAGACCGCGCACGACAGAGGATTGGAGTACCTGATCGATCACGGTGACGTCCGGCGCGCTAATGGTGCATTGATTTACAATGTGTGGGCGCATCTCTATTCGCTGCAATGCTTCTCCCTTGAAATGCGCGATAATCCTGACCCACGACTCAGGAAAGCTGCCCTGGGACAACTCAATCGGCTCAAGCGATATCAAACCTATATGGGCGGCTGGAACTATTACGATTTTGAGTACCAGACTCAGCAGCCTTCCATGGGCCCTACCAGTTTCGCCACGGCGGCGGGGCTGGTGGCGCTGTGGGAGGCCAAGCGTTCTTCCATCGACGCCGAACCGGGTTTTGTCGAGCGCACCGTGCGTCGCTTGGAAGAAATGCGTCTGCCGGACGGGGCGTATTTATATAGCCAAAGCCTGCAATACAGCCCGCGACATCCTGCCAACACTCCGCGAGGGAGCATCGGACGAACGCAGGCGGGCAACGACGCACTGATGGAGTGGGGATCCAAGAAAATCTCGGTTGCGAAGATTCAGATCGATTTGGAAGTATTTTTCAAAGAGCACAACTACATCGAGATGGGTCGCAAACGGGTTTGGCCGCACGAGAGCTGGTATTTCACCGCGGCGTACTACTATTACTTTGGTCACTACTATGCCAGTCGATTGCTGAAGTATTTACCGGAAGACGTGAAAGGGCGGTTCGCCGTGCAATTGGAGGGGTACATCCTTCCTCATCAAGAGCCGGACGGGTCCTGGTGGGATTACGCCATGTGGGATTATCACAAGCCTTACGGGACGGCGTTTGCGATAATGACCCTGATAAACTGCGAAAACGCCCGAAAACCGGCCGGTGAACCGTGATGCGGCCTACAACTGGGTTTTCTGTTGAAAAACAGGGAATGGCGGGTACTCCGTCCGCGAATTCTGCGTGTATCACACTTGACAGAACGTAAACAGTCGCTATCTTTTCCCCCTCACTCCTCTGGGAGTGACCATGCCCTTTTGGGGTGTGAATTGGAACGAGTTTTAGCAGTCAGCAGGTAAGTACGATGACGGGTGACCGAATCAGAATTCGAATGGAAGCCTACGACCACCGGGCCCTTGATGCGTCGGCGAAGGAAATCGTCGATCACGCCAAGCGGACCAATGCACGTGTGTGCGGCCCCATTCCGGTTCCGACCCGCGTGGAACGGTACACCGTTCTGCGTAGCCCGCACATTGACAAGAAAAGCCGCGAGCAGTTTGAAATGCGCACGCACAAACGCGTGATCGACATTTTCGAGCCGACCGCGCGCACGGTTGAAGCCCTCAACCGCCTTGTCGTACCGGCTGGCGTATTCGTTAAGATCAAGGCGTAATTACTTCGCCAACTACATGCCCCTGCTTGAAGGGGCATTTTAATTGTCCGACCGTGGGGTTCATCCAAGAACCCGTCAGCCCGAAAGGGTCACGCGTTTGTCGGAGTTTTGTCGTCTGGTTTGGAAAAGTCCATTTAGGACGGATTTATAGACTGCTGATCGATGTCTGATCTGTAGTCCTCTGATCCGAAAGTTATGACACCAGCTCTATTGGGTAAGAAAGTCGGGATGACCCGCATTTACGACGAAAAGGGAACCATGGTTCCCGTGACCGTCGTTCAGTGTGAACCGAACAACGTCACTCAGGTGAAGACCGTTGAAACCGACGGGTACAACGGCGTGCAACTTGGTTACCGCGAAATCAAGCCGAAGTTCAGCAACTACGCCCTGATCGGCCATGCCGCCAAGGCGGGTCTGACTCCCCGGAAGTTCTTCAAAGAAATCAAACTCAAAGCCGCGACCGACCTGACGCTCGGCGCTGAAGTGAAAGTCGATATCTTCAACGAAGTAAAGTTCGTGGATGTCATCGGCGTGAGCAAGGGTAAGGGTTTTGCGGGCGTCATGAAGCGACACCACTTTGGTGGCCAGCCGGCTTCGCATGGTACCGAACGTAAGCACCGCTCGCCGGGTTCGATCGCTTCCCACGCCACCAACCGCGGTAACTGCGGTAAGCCGAAGAAGGGCCTCCGCATGGGCGGCCACATGGGTGACGATCAGGTCACTACTCGCAATCATCCCCTCGTCAAAATCGACTCCGAAAACAACCTGCTGTTGATCAAGGGTGCTCTCCCGGGTGCCAATGGTTCGCTGCTGTACATCCGCAAGTCGATCACGGCCAAAGTAGCGAAGGTGGAGGCTTAATCACATGATCGAAGTACCCGTATACAACCAGGCCGGCAAAGAACTGGAAAAGTTCCAAGTCGATGAAGCCAAGCTCGGCGGTGAAGTGAAGAAGGCGCTGCTCAAGCAGGCGTTGGTTCACTATCACGCCAATCAACGCCAAGGCACGGTTAAAACCCAGGGCCGCGGCGAAGTGGCGGGTTCGACTCGCAAGCTGTTCCGCCAAAAAGGCACTGGCAACGCCCGTACCGGCGGGATCCGCAACCCGATCAAGGTCGGCGGCGGTCATGCGAAGCAGAAGACCCCGAAGGAATGGCGACAGGCGTTGCCCAAGAAGGCCCGCCGACTCGCCACGCACTCGGCCATCCTCGCCAAGTTGCAGAGCGGCGATGTGAAGGTGCTGGACCAACTGGCATTGGACGCGGTCAAGACCAAGACGGTTGTGACCATGTTCAAGGTGCTTGGAATTGACCGCAGCGTTTTGGTCGCACTCAGCGGCCGGAATGAAAACGTCGAGAAGTCGGCCCGCAACATCAACCGTACAACGCTGACGACCGTGTCTCAGTTGAATGCATGGGACATCATGCGGAACCGGACATTGTTAATGACGAAGGACGGCTTACAACAGCTTTTGGCATAAGGTGGTGCGTGGTGCGTGGTCCGTGACAAAGAAAGTCACGCACCAATCACCAGTCACCAGAACACATGGAAAAATCAACCGTCATCATCAAACCGCTGATCACTGAAAAGAGCACGCATCAGCAGAACGTACGCAACACGTATGCTTTTGAAGTGCGTCTGGATGCCAACAAGCATCAGATCAAGAACGCGGTCGAGTCGCTGTACAACGTGAAGGTGGCTGACGTTCGCACGGCCGTCCGCAAGGGCAAGCCGCGTCGGACGAAGTTCAAGGTCCTGCACACCAGCAAGTTCAAGCGTGCGATCGTGGAGCTGGTTGAAGATTCGAAGATTGAATTGTTCTAAGGATTTGGCCCATGCCGATTAAATTCTACAACCCGACCTCCGCCGGCCGTCGCGCCGGGAGCGTGCTTGACTACAAGGCCGTTCTTACCGCCTTCGAACCGCAGAAGTCGCTCACCAAGGGCAAGCGTCGCGCCAGTGGTCGTAACCACCACGGCGTGATCACGGCCAAGCATCGCGGCGGCGGCAACAAGCGCCTCTACCGCATCATCGATTTCAAGCGCCAGAAGGATGGCATGCCCGCCACCGTCAAGACGATCGAGTACGATCCGAACCGCTCGGTTCATATCGCCCTCATCGAATACACCGACGGCGTGAAGGCTTACATCTTGGCCCCGAACGGCATCAAGGTCGGGCAGACGATCGTCAGCGGTCCGGACGCACCGCCGGAAATCGGCAACGCTCTGCCGCTGGCGAACATTCCGTCGGGCCTGGAAATCCACAACATTGAAATGAACCCTGGCCAAGGCGGCAAGCTGGTTCGCTCTGCTGGCGGCGTCGGTCGCCTTGGTGCAAAAGAAGGCGAATGGTCTGTGATCATTCTGCCGAGCAACGAAATGCGTCGCGTGAAGTCGGCCTGCCGGGCGACCATCGGTCAGCTTGGCAACCTCGACTGGATCAACGTCAGCATCGGCAAGGCTGGCCGTAACCGCCATAAGGGCGTTCGCCCGCACACCCGTGCCAAGGCGATGAACCCGATCGACCACCCACTGGGTGGTGGTGAAGGTCGCTCTAACGGCGGACGTCATCCGGTCAGTAAGACCGGTGTGCCAGCCAAGGGTGGCATTACGCGTGACCGCAACAAGCATTCGGAGAAGTTGATTCTCCGCCGTCGTAAGTTCGGTAAGTTCCAGCAGCGGCCGCAAACGGTGAGTGCATAAAGGCGATTGTGGAAAGTGGACTGTGGAATGTTGAAGCATTTCCGCAGTCAACCCTCCACAATCCACAATCGAGAACAATATGAGCAGAAGTTCGAAAAAAGGTCCGTTCGTTGACGAGAAGCTGTACATGAAAGTGTCCAAGCTCAACGAAAACCGCGCCAAGAGCCCGATCAAAACATGGGCCCGTGCTTGCACGATCACGCCGGAATTCGTGGGTCACACTTTTGAAGTACACAACGGCAACAAGTTCCTGAAAGTGTTCGTTCAGGAAGACATGGTCGGCCATAAGCTCGGCGAATTTTCGCCGACTCGGCAGTTCAAGGGTCACAGCGGCAAGAAAGCCGCTGTCCCGGGCGCACCGGCATGAGGAAGTGCCGAGTGCTGAGTTCTGAGTGCTGAGTTAAGACCTCTTCACTCCGCACTCAGAACTCAGCACTCAGAACTTAAAAAGCACTGAGGTATTGAGATGCCATTTACAGCCAAACATCGCTTCGCCCGCATTGCTCCGCGGAAGGCTCGTCTTCTGATGAACCTGGTCCGTGGTCGCGACGTCGACGACGCCATCACCTTGCTCAAGTTCGCCAAGCAGCGAGCCAGCGGCATGGTGGAAAAAGTCATCCGCTCTGCTGTGGCCAACGCCAACGAGCAGGAAGTCGCCTCGCGACGCAACGCATTGTACGTTGCCGCTGCGTGGGTGGATCCGGGTCCGATTATCAAACGCTTTCAGCCGAAGGATCGCGGTAAGGCGTATTCGATCAAGAAGCGTACCAGCCATCTGGTGGTGACGATCGACGAGCGGGAATAAGTTGGCAGTTGTTGGTTGCTAGTTGCCATTTGAGGCAAAAAAGCACTAACAACTAACAACTAGCAACTAACAACTGAGTTGAACTATGGGTCAAAAAGTTAATCCAACGGGTTTCCGCACTGGCATTACCGAAGACTGGAAGAGTCGCTGGTATGC
>JANMES010000145.1:0-74730 GCA_031377185.1 Phycisphaerae bacterium | reverse complement strand
CCCCGAACCCTGAACCCCGAACCCTGATCACCATGCCCATCCCCCTTTCCATGCCCGACATCACGCAAAAAGAGATCGACGCCGTGGTCGATGTGCTGCACACGCCGACGCTGTCGATCGGGCCGAAGGTGGTGGAGTTTGAGCAACTGTGCGCCAAGGTCGCCGGGCGGCGGCACGGGATTGCGGTCAGCAGCGGCACGAGCGGCCTGCACGCGGCGATGATCGCGGCCAACATCGGGCCTGGGGACCAGGTCATCACCACGCCGTTTTCGTTTGTCGCCAGCGCGAACTGCATCCTGTTCGTCGGCGCTACGCCGGTGTTTGTTGATATCGACCCCAAGACGATGAACCTCGACGTCTCCAAGGTCGAGGCCGCCATCACGCCCAAGACCAAGGCGATCGTCGCCGTCGAAGTGTTTGGCCATCCCGGCGGGATGATCGAGATCGAGCAGATCGCCCAGAAGCACGACCTGATCCTGATCGAAGACTGCTGCGAAGGCTTCGGCGGGCACGACGGGCCTCGCCCGATCGGCTCGTTCGGCCGCGCGGGCGTGTTCGGTTTCTATCCCAACAAGCAAATCACCACCGGCGAAGGCGGAATGATCGTCACCGACGACGATCGCTTTGCTAGCACCTGCCAAGCCCTCCGCAACCAAGGCCGCGAAGGCATGAGCTGGCTGGCGCATCAGCGGCTGGGCTACAACTATCGCTTAAGTGAGCTGAATGCCGCCCTCGGCGTGGTGCAGGTGCAGCGGCTGGAAGAGATCCTGGAAAACCGCCGACGCGTCGCGTCGCTTTACATGGACCGGCTGATGACCAACCGCTTCCTCGTCCTGCCGACCCTGAGCGATGACGACCACATGAGCTGGTTCGTCTTCGTCGTGAAGCTGAACGACCTCTTCGAGCCTGGCGACCGCGACGAGATCATGCTGGCGATGCGCAAGGAAAACATCGGCTGCAACAACTACTTCCCGCCGATCCACCTCCAGCCGTACATGGTCGAACAGTTCGGCTTCAAGCCCGGCGATTTCCCCGTGACCGAATACATCAGCGCCCGCACGCTGGCGCTTCCGTTCTTCGGCCAGATGACGGTAAAGCAGGTGGACACGGTGTGCGACACGCTGGACAAGCTGCTGGAAAAGACGATGACGGCCCGCAAGGGACGGTTCTAGAGCATTTTTATTTGGTGTGTGGTGGCAAGTTAGCCGCCCCGCTTGCGGGGCGGGCTCGCCGAACAAGTGCGGCGGCTAACCAAAACAATATTACTCAACTGAAAATGCTCTAATCGCTAAGTACGGCGAGTTGGTGGATGGAATCTTTTAACTGCTGCAAATCCGTCGGCTTGGTCAAATGCGCGTTAAACCCGGCGGCGAGAGTGGCTGCGATGTCTTCGTCCGTGCCGTAGCCGGTCAGCGCGATCGCGGGGATTTGGCTGAACTCTCGGACCTGGCGGATCAAATCCAGCCCCGTGCCGTCGGGCAGGCCGATGTCGCTGAGCAGGACGTCGAACCGGTCCAGTTTTGCCAGTCCCACCGCTTGCGCCACCGAGCCGGCGGTTTCAACGTCGTGGCCCCAACTCTTGATCAACAGCTTCAGAACCTTGGAAGTGTCCGCATGATCCTCGGCCAGCAGGATGCGCAGGCGCCTGTTGATCGGTTCATCACGCACGGGCTGGTTGGGTTGAACCGTCATCGGGTCTCGATTCGACATTTTCCACGGCTGCGATCACAATTCTACGCATGGACCCGTGGAATGAAATCGTACAACTCGACGACGACGGGAAATTATTCCTTTCCGGCGCAATCGACGACTGGAAGCCGATTCTGGAACACGGCATTGACACGGTGATCGATCTCGACGGCGGGATCGACCACGGCGTGCCGACCGACGCGAATCGATTCCTTTACGTTTATCTTCCGATCCAAGACGCCGAAATGCCTGACCTGGACCGGCTTCATGCGGTGGCCAAGCTCGGGGCTGAACTCGTCAAGCGAGGCGACCGCGTGCTGTCTCACTGCGGTTTGGGGCTGAACCGATCGGCGTTGGTGGCAGGGCTGATCCTGATGTACGGAGGGATGTCCGCCCCGGCCGCCGTTGAGCGGATCAAGGCCCGTCGACCCGGGGCGCTGTACAACCAGGTGTTCGCGGATTACCTGCTGACCGGACTCATCCGATAAGCGTTATGAGTCCCGATGCACCGTGTCCGGCGAAAACGCCGGCAGGCAGATCGCAACGTACTCGGCCCCGCCCATCTCCGGCGTGGAATACTTGATCCACTCTCCGGCGTGACAGACGATCGCCTGCCCCTGCTTGACGTCGATGAACCCGCCCTTGTGTTCGACGCGCAACACGCCGGACAGCACGACGGTGAACTCATCAAACTCCGGCGTCTGCCCCGGCTCGGTCCACCCGCCGGGGCTGATCATTTTTGCGACCGACAATCGCTTCTCGCCGGTGTTCGCCCCGCCGACGAATTCGTCGATGATCTTGGGCTTGTTACCGACGCAGGGGATTCGCTTGGGGGATTGGATGAGAGTAGGCACGAAAATATCTCCTTGATTTTATTTCTGGATCACGGGCAACAGGATTTCCACCGTGCCCTTTTGCGAATTATAGCGCTCCAGATCGAGCGACACAGGCATTTTATATCCCGAATTGGGCAACCATTGATCATACGCATAGCGAAACGCTTGGCCGATGATCTTTACCGCCTCGGCGATATTCCCCGGCACGCGGAAGACTGCGTACTGTCCGGCCGGGACGGAAAACCGCAAGAGGTGGAACGGCAGTTTCGACGCGTCCACCACCTGACCAGCCGCGACGTAGGTAAACTCGAACTTCTTCGGAAAGCCCGGCGGATACAGCTCCACTCCGTAGCAGTACGGTTGGGTGCTCAATCCCGGCTGGTTGTCGACGTTGGCGGGGAAGTTCGACCATAGCGCAGGAAACAGCCCGCTCGGCGGCCCGCCGAACGTGGCGATGCCCGCCATCTCCATCCCGGGGAGTTGCTCGAATGTCGGTTCGATCGGGGTGATCGGCGGTTGATCCATTGGGTTTCCTCGGGAATCGACTTTGCAAGTATTGTGGGATCTGCACCCGTCCGGTCAAACGCTCTGTCCTGTGCCGACAGATTGTTTATACTCCCCTCGTTCAAGACAAAGGAGCGTGGCTAGTGGCCGATCGTGTGGTTCAATCGTACAAAGTGCTGGTCGGACTGGAAATCCACGTCCAGTTGGCAACAAAGACCAAGATGTTCACCTCCGTCGCCAACGCCAGCGGCGCCGCCAAGCCCGGGGACACACCAGCCGAGCCGAACAGCGCGGTCGATCCGGTCATCCTGGGATTGCCCGGATCGCTGCCGGTGATCAATAAGAAGGCCGTTGAGTATTCGATCAAGGCCGGCCTCGCCCTCGGGTGCAAGATCGCCAAGCACACCAAGTGGGACCGCAAGAGCTACTACTACCCCGACCTGCCCAAGAACTACCAGATCAGCCAGTACGATCTGCCGCTGTGCTACGAAGGCGAGTACACGATGCAGACCGAGGACGGTCCGCAGACCATCCGCATCCGCCGGGCGCACCTGGAAGAAGACGCCGGCAAGCTGCTGCACGATGCCCCCGGCGGGTACGCGATCGACTACAGCATCGTCGACCTCAACCGCGCCGGCACGCCGCTGCTGGAAATCGTCACCGAGCCGGATTTCCACACGCCGAAGCAAGTCGCTCAGTTCGCGGCTGAGTTGCAGAAGATCGTGCAGTTCCTGGGCGTCAGCGAAGGCCAAATGCAGATGGGCCACATGCGGTTCGAGCCCAACATCAACGTGCACATCACCGCCGGCGACGGCAAGGTGTACAAAACCGCGATCACCGAGATCAAAAATCTCAACAGCTTCAGCGTGCTGGAACGCGCGACGGCCTACGAGATCCAACGCCAGATCAACGAATGGATCGACACCGGCAGCCTGGGCAAAAAATCCACCTACGGCTGGGACGAGCCGACCGAATCCACCTTCCACCAGCGCGACAAGGAAGACGCCAACGACTACCGCTACTTCCCCGACCCCGACCTGGTGCCGGTCGAAGTCAGCGAAAGCTGGCTGATGGAACTGAAATCCCAGAACGGCGAATTGCCGATGGCCCGCAAGGAGCGGTACGTCAAAGCCCTGGGCCTGAACCCCGCCGACGCCACCACGCTGGCGGGCGATCGCGAGACGGGGAATTTCTACGAAGTCGCGCTCAAGGGCGCGAAGGATCCCAAGCGCGTCAGCAACCTGATCATCAACGTACTGGCCACGCTGGCGAACAAATCCGCCAAGCCCGTGCACCAGCTAGGCATCACCCCGCAAGCGGTAACGGAAGTCGCCAACCTGATCGACCAAAACCAAATCAGCGCCAGCAGCGCGCTCCCGTTATTCGAAAAAGCCCTCACCGACGGCGCGCCGGCTTCAGCCGGCATGGAATCCCTCGCCAAGGATTTAGGCCTGATCCAATCCAACGACACCGCCCCCATCGACGCCGCCATCGACGCCCTAATCGCCAGCAACCCCAAGACGTTGCAAGACTACAAGTCCGGCAAACAAGCCGCCTTCGGCGGGTTGGTCGGCGCGATCATGAAGTCGGGCAAGGGGCTGAACCCGAAGATTGTGGCGGAACGTTTGAAGGAGAAAATCGGTTGACCAACCGCCAATTGAAGTATGCCGAACCCTCCACGCCTCTCAGGCCACCGAGAGTCATGGGACTTGTCTCACTGATATGTTTTGTAATCGGAAGCATTTTACCGTGGGTCGCCGACATGCTCCCGAAAATGATTGAATCACAGGTTGGGGGCAGGAACCTTGGTTCGATGTTTCCAATGTGGTTTTTCGTCGGAATGATCGTCGCCTTAATGGGAATTAACCGGAGTGCCCAGATTAATCTATCCATCTTTTTCGGACTCACGCTTAACACGATCGCGATCCTTGCAACCATCGTCTGGGTTTTTGTTGTGAAACTTTGAAAGCTCGTCTGACCCAACTATGCGTGCCCGTAACGTCAACACCATGTCCACCCGCCGGGCCCGTCGGCCGGATGCTCAGACTTACCGGCAGATGCGGAAGCGCACCGGTCTCGGCCGGCGCGGGGCGTCTGTCTGGCTGGCGGGGATTGTTGTCGTCGCGCTAATCGTCGCGGGTTATCTGTTTTTCCGATAGGCAACTCAAGCTATACTGCTCGCCTGATGTCCACCCCGCAAAAAATACTGATTGTGCAGCCGTCCTGGGTTGGCGATGCCGTCATGGCCACTCCAACCCTCCGGGCCATCCGCCAGCTTTACCCGACCGCCCATATCTCCTACCTCATGAAGCGGTACGTGAAGCAGATGTACACCGGCATGCCGTGGGCGGATCGGCTGATCACCTATCGCACGGGCAAGACCAAATCCAAGCAGGGCAAGGGGATGTTCGACCTGGCCGCCCGGCTGCGGACGGGGAAGTTCGATACCGCCATCCTGCTGCCCAACTCGTTCAAGACCGCTTTGCTGTGCAAGATGGCGGGCATCCCCCGCGTGGTCGGCTACGAGCGGGACGGCCGGGGGTTTTTGCTCACCGATAAACTTCTGCCCATCCGCGACAAGGGCAAGTTCATCCCCTCGCCGATTGTGAAATACTACCTGGGGTTGGCGCATTACCTGGGAGCACCGGCGAACAAAGATTTGAAGATGCAGCTGTTTGTAACCGAGCCGGAAAAGCGAGAGGCGCAGGAACTGCTGGTCCGCTGCGGCCTGGAGGCCGACATCGACCGCCCCGGAGCCCTTGGCAAGCCGCCTTTGATCGTGCTGAACCCCGGCGCACAGTACGGTGCTGCCAAGTGCTGGCGGGCGGAGTATTTCGCGGAGCTGGCCGACAAGTTTATGGACGACCTGGGCGCGCAAGTGCTGATCAGCGCCAGCCCCAAGGAACGCACGATCGTCGAGAACATCAAGCGGTACATGCGCCACGCGCCGATCGACTTATCCAACAAGGGTTTAACGCTGGGAGCGCTCAAGGACGTCGTCCGCCGGTGCGATCTGATGGTCACCAACGACACCGGCCCGCGCCATATCGCCGCCGCGTTTGAGGTGCCCGTCGTCACGATCTTCGGACCTACCCACCCCGAGTGGACGGAAATCTACTTCGAAAAAGAGCGCAAAGTACAGGTCAAAGTCTTCTGCGGCCCCTGCCAGAAAAAAGTCTGCCCGCTCGACCACCGCTGCATGACCCGCATCACCCCGGCGATGGTGTACGAGCAGTCGATCGACCTGCTGAAGCGCGCCCCTGCGGCGTCGGTGTAAGAATCTTTGCCACAGATGGGGCACAGATGAACACAGATCAGAATTGAAACAAAGATTTCGCAGATTGCGCAGATTCAAAGTTTGGAAATCTGCGTAATCTGGGGAATCTTTGTTTTGATTCTTCGTTTTATCCGTGTTCATCCGTGCCCCATCTGTGGCTAAACTGACTGCCTCTTTGGAGGAACCGGAAATGTCAAAAGCCACCATCCTCGCCCCCGGTGAAGGCGACAAGTTCTGGATCGTCGGCGATCACCTCACGTTCAAGATCGGCCCGAAGGAGACCGGCGGGAAGTACACCGTCGCGACGACGTACATCCCCCCGCAGGCCGGGCCGCCGCCGCACATTCACGGGCGGGAGGACGAGATGTTTTACGTCCTCGAGGGCACGATGATGTTCATGGACAACACGCACACCTTCACCGCCGGGCCGGGGTCCGTGGTATATCTGCCAAAGAACATCCCGCACACGTTCAAGAACATCGGTAACACACCCGCCAAGTGCATCCTGACCGCGCTGCCGAGCGGGTTTGAAGCCTTCACGGCCGAGTGCGGCGAGCGGATCACGCAGATCCCGTGCGACAAGCAGGTGGACGACGCCGCCATCGGCAAACTGATGGCCAATTGCGCCAGGTACGGCGTGAGCATCCTGCCGGAGCATCGCCCGATCGGCGAGAAGACGTACGCCCCGAAAAAGCGCGACCGCTGGGTGCTCGGCCAGCAAGTGTCGATCAAACTCGGCAGCAAGGAGACCGGCGGGAACTTCAGCGTGGTGGAAGTCATCACCCGCCCTGGCCAGGCCGTCCCGCCGCACAAGCATCTGGTGATGGACGAATTCTTCTACGTCCTCGAAGGTGAGTTCGAGTTCCTCATCGACGGCATGCCGGTAAAGGCCTCCGCCGGCACGTTCATCCACGTCCCCAAAGGCGTGATGCACGGCTTCGGCAACAAGGGCACGACGACCGCCAAGCTGGCCGACTTCCACACGCCCGGCGGGTTCGAGGAGTTCTTCCAAGAGTGCGGCACCGAATGCACCGACCCCACCAAACCTCCGACGCTCGGCCCGCCGGATATGCCGAAGCTGATCGCGATGTTTAGGAAGCACGGGATGGAACTGGGCTAGAAGAATTCCATGCGCCACAGAGGCACAGAGACACAGAGATTTGCACAGAGCAATTCTTATGTTTTCCTCTGTGTTTAACTCTGTGTCTCTGTGCCTCTGTGGCGCATGAACGAGAGACGGAACCCGCCATTCCCCATCGCGGTATTTTCCTTATAATCGGCGCATGGTACACCGCATCGATATCCGCACGTTGGGCGAAGACCCCGCCGCCCATTCGGTTCAGCAGCAGATCGCTGAGTTTCTCCCAAACCTTGGCGAGGTAACGACTTCCCGCATTTTCCTGATCGACACCGACGCCAACCCGGACCAGCTCCGGCAGATCGCTGACGAGCTGCTGGCCGACCCGGTTGTGGAGACGGCGGAGCTCGTGACGGGGGCACCCGCCGCGAGCGGCGGGGCTAACGGCAGCCGGATCGAAATTCACCTCAAGCCCGGCGTGATGGACCCGGTGGCGACGTCGACCGAGATGGCGATCCGTGACATGGGCTTGGGCGTGCGCGAAATCCGCACCGGGCGCAGCTTTGTACTAAATGCCAAGGTCTCGCCGGATCAGCTCAAGACCATCGCCGGCCGGGTGCTGTCCAACGGCGTGATCGAATCGGTCCACCTCAGCGCGTTCATTCCCAAAACCTTCGAGCGCGGTCACGAGCAGCCGCTGAAGCTGCGGAACGTACCGCTGATCAAGCTGAACGACGCCGAGCTGCAGAAGCTCAGCCGCGAAGGCCATCTCTTCCTCTCCCTGGCCGAGATGAAGGCGGTGCAGAAGTACTTCCAGGACCAGAGCCGCGAGCCGACCGACATCGAGCTGGAGACGATCGCCCAGACCTGGAGCGAGCACTGCGTACACAAGACGCTCAAGAGCCGCGTCGACGTCGTCGACGAGACCGGCCAAACCGTCCGCACGTACAAAAACCTGATCAAGGAAACCATCTTCGACAGCACCATGACGCTGATGGCGAAGGACACCAGCAACTTCTGCCTGAGCGTCTTCAAGGACAACGCCGGCGTGATCGCGTTCGACGAGACCGACGCGGTGTGCTTCAAGGTCGAAACCCACAACCACCCCAGCGCGATCGAACCGTACGGCGGCGCGTCAACAGGCGCCGGCGGCTGCATCCGCGATGTGCTGGGGACGGGATTGGCTGCGAAACCGGTGGCGAATACGGATGTGTTTTGCGTGGCCTACCCTGAGAAAGCCACGTTGCCCAAGGGCGTGATTCATCCGAAGCGCGTGCTTCAGCAAGTCGTCGCGGGCGTGCGCGATTACGGCAACCGCATGGGCATCCCGACGATCAACGGCGCGGTCTATTTCGACGACCGTTATCTCGGCAACCCGCTGGTGTTTTGCGGTTGCGTGGGGCTGATTCCGCGCGACAAGATCAGCAAAGCCGCCCGCCCGGGGGATGCGATCGTCGTCATGGGCGGCCGCACCGGACGCGACGGGATCCACGGCGCGACGTTCTCGTCGGCCGAGCTGACCGACACGCACGCGGACGAGTTTTCGCACGCCGTGCAGATCGGCAACGCCATCACGCAGAAGAAGATGGCCGACGTCATCCTGCAGGCCCGCGACCGCGGCCTGTTCAGCGGCGTGACCGACTGCGGCGCGGGCGGCCTGTCGTCGGCCGTCGGGGAGATGGGCGAGAAGCTCGGCGCTGAAGTCCACCTTGACCGCGTCCCTCTGAAATACGACGGCCTGAAGTACGACGAAATCTGGATCAGCGAAGCCCAGGAACGCATGGTGCTGTCCGTGCCGCAGGAGCACGTGAACGACCTGCTCCAACTTTCACAAGGCGAGGACGTCGAAGCCACCGTCATCGGCACATTCGGCACGCCGGACCGGCAGTTGATCCTCAACTACCGCGGCACAAAGGTCGGGCAAATCAGCATGCACTTTATGCACGACGGCATCCCGATGCCGACGCGAAGAGCAGTGGTGCCTACCCGTACCACGGGCCTCCGGCCCGTGCCTAGCACCTCGCACGGGCCAGAGGCCCGTGGTACAGGGCAGCGTCTTCTCTTATTTCTCGCGCATCCGAATATCGCCAGCAAGCACTGGATCATCCGCCAGTACGACCACGAAGTGCAAGGCGGCAGCGTGATCAAACCGCTGATCGGCCCGCGACAGGTCGGCCCATCCGATGCGAGCGTCTTCCGGCCGAAACTCAACAGCCAAAAAGCAGTCGTCGTTGCTTGCGGCTTCGCCCCGTCGATCGAAGACCCGTACGAGATGGCGCTGGCCAGCATCGACGAAGCCGTCCGCAACGCCGTCTGTACCGGCGGGGACCCGGACCGGATGGCGATCCTCGACAACTTCTGCTGGCCGAGCGTGGACGACGAAATCACGATGGGCACGCTGGTTCGCGCCTGCGAAGCCTGCCGCGACGGGGCGCTGGCGTACGGCATCCCGTTCATCAGCGGGAAGGACTCACTGCACAACCAGTTCACCAACCAGGAAACCAAGGAAGTGCTCCGCATCCCGCGGACGCTGCTGATCAGCGCCATCGGCGTGATCGACGACGCCCGCAAGTGCATCAGCATGGACTTCAAGCAACGCGGCAGCCGGGTGGCGTGGGTGCGGGCCAAGGACCCGCGCGATCTGGCGTCGCTCATCAAGCTGCACCGCACAGTGGCGGCTTCGATCGCCGGCGGGCATGTGCTGGCAGCCCACGACGTCTCCGACGGAGGCGCGCTCGTCGCGGCAGCGGAGATGGCGATCGCTTCCGGGGTCGGCTTGATCGTCAACAACGATCTGGCTGATAGCGCCAACGCCTGGGACGAACAGCCCGGTCAATACCTGCTGGAACTGGCCGACTGGAACCACGCCGCCGAACTGCAAGCCCAACTCGGCTCGGCCGCCGACGTGATCGAGTTCGGCCTGACGCAGCATCTGCAGAAGCTGACGCTCACGACAGCCTCGACGCGGGTGACGGACGTATCGATCGACGAGTTAACCAAGGCCTGGCGCGGCACGCTGGATTGGTAATGACTTGGCCCCTTCGCCCTCCGAGAGAGGGCTAGGGTGAGGGGCAATCGGCGTTACCCGCAAGAACAAACGCCAGTCTCGAACCCCGCATCCATTCATTTTTAACTACGAAGCGACGAAGGAACGAAGAAGTATTTGACGGACACAGCCATGCGGCTATTCGACCCCTCTCTGATGCAGGGCTGAGCAGCCGAATAGTGATGGTGCACCGAAAACGCCTTCGTTTCTCCGTCGCTTCGTGGTTCAATTCTCTTTAAGCATATAAGCCAGGGACTGGCGTTGGTCGCGTACAAGCGCCGTCTGCCCCTCACCCCGGCCCTCTCCAGGAGGGAGACGGAGTGGGAGCCAGCCTCACTTCAAACACCTTCCATCTGAAATCCACCGGCGAAGACTTCAGTTCCACGCGATGTACCGCAATCACCGTCCGCCCCGCGAAGAGTGACGCGAACACGCGCGATGAATCGTTCACCGCGTTCCGGCGGTCGTCGATGACCACCTGCCACTCGGTGAAAGTTGGATCAGCCGGCGGCTTCAGCGGTAGATAGAACGCCGCGTCCGACGGGAGTGATTCGGTATGGATCGGCACGTATCGGCTGGCGATCAGGTCCCTGAATCTCATCTCTTGCCCCACCGCGCTAAAGGATCGCCGGTTTTCGCTGAAGTGGGCAAACGGCGGAAATCCAACCGCAATCGCCACCGAGAACACGATCGCAGCCGTCGCAATCAGCCTGCCTGGCGGGTTCGTTCGTCCGGTCCGTCTGGCGGCTGCGAACCAGAGGCGTAATCCCTGAATGACCAGCAAGGTTTGCGCCGCCGTCGCGGGCAGAAGATAGGCGTTCTTTTTCTGAGTGATCAGCGAAAAGACCAGCACGATAATCGCCTGCCACAGCAGCGCCCCGCCGCGCCGGCGGAAGCCGCGGGCCGACGCAACGATGCCCGCCACCCAAACCGGCGTCCACGGCAGCGCGATCAGCAGCAGTTGCGGCAGGTAGAACCAGAGCGGCTGCGGCTTTTCGTTCTTCTCGCCGAACCCGCCTAGCGATTCGTACCGCCACAGATCCCAGGCGTTGGGCACGCGATGGAGGACGATGGCGTACCAGGGGAGCGCGATGAGAAGGAAGATCAGTACTCCCAACAGATGCGGACGGTAAGACATTCGACGTCCCCCTCGTCGCTGAAGCATCCAGGCCGGAATGAGCCCAGCGATGGCGGGGACAAAGACCACGGGACCTTTGGCAAGGAAACCCATTCCGAGAAACAGGTAAAAGTAAATGATGAAGGATGAACGATAAATGCAGAATGAAGACGAAACCGACTTCTCGTTATTCGTCATTCTGCATTCATCATTCTGCATTCCCCGGATCCCCGCCCACACCGCCGCGATCGACAAAAATGCCACGTACGGATCGACCATGCATTTGCGGAATTCGTCGAAGATGAAATAGCTGCTGCCCCACACCGCGGCGGCCCAGATTGCCATGCGGCGGCTAATCAGCATTCGGGCTAAATCGGCAACGATCAGCGTCAACAGCGCGCCGAGCAAAGCAGGCACTAGCCGGGCGGCCCATTCATTCACGCCGAAGAGTTTGAAGCAGACGGCCGTCACCCAGTACGGCAGCGGGGGTTTTTGCAAACGAGCCTGGCCGTTGATGACCGGGACGATCCACGGGTTTACTGTCAGCGGCGGGAGAGATGGATCGGATAACAGGCGTTTGGTACCGTCGATTTCCGTTCGCCAGCCGACCGATGGGATCGTGACGGACGCGGCATTCCAAGGCCAACCGGCCTCGGCCATCTGTCGCGCGGTCTGGGCGACGCGACCTTCATGGCTGGTGAGGATGTCGCGCACCCCCAGCGTCGGCAGCGTCATTGCGAGCACGGCCAAGAAGATCCAGAGAATGCCACGCGATTTACGGAACACGGTAGAAGGTAAATACCTGATCGTCGCTCGTGATCGGCTCGCCCGCCCGTTCGAACGGTGCCGGCGGCACGGGCGGAGTTCGGCCGGACTTTTCCTGGGCGATCACGACCAGGTTCTTGTCTTTCGCTTGCATCGCCAGCAATTCGTCCGGCGAGGCGGCGGACTCAATCGTCTGACGGAGATTGTAACACAGCGGCAGCGACAGGTTGGGCCCGTAAAACACCAGCGGCGAATGGCCGAACCGCTCGCGGATCGTCCGGGCGACCCTCCGCGGATCCTGCGCCATCAGATGCGGTGCTGCGTAGCCGACGGCGAGGGGCATCACGAGGCAGAAGGTGACGATTAGTAACAACATGCCACGATAGAAGCTCTGTCGCTGTAAGACGAGCGACGCAGCCGCGCCGATGGTCACGATCGCGGGCAACACGATGCGGGTGATCCCATCGCCTTCCGGATGGCGCTGCAAGAGCACCGCCGCCACGATGCCCGCGAGCACGATCAGCCCGGCGGTCACGCACAATGCAATGCGCCCGACTTGGCCGAGCGGTCCCTTGCCGTTGTCGACCGCCAGCGCTACCCACCACCCCGCGAGGATCATTAGCGGCGGCATCAGCGGCAGCAGGTAATGCACCTGCTTGTTGCCGGTCATGCACAACGGCAGAGCGATTGCCAGAAGCCAGGCGATCAGCAACTTGAGTTCGTGCGATGCGGTCTGCCGGCGCAAGATCTGGATGAGGCCGACCAAGGTGAGCAGGCAAAACACGATCCACGGCAGCACGCCCATCGCCAGCCACGGGACGTACATGAAGACGCTCCCGCCGTGGTCGCCGCCGCCCTGGTTGTTGCGGAGTTCCTTGAGGAACGTCGCCATGCCGTGCGTCTGGATGACGTAGGCGTACCACGGGAGGACGAGGATCAGCAGCGTGAGCGGTGCGCCGCTGCGGACGAACCGCCAGATCAGGTTGGATCGCAGCGCCAGCGACGCGAAGAGGAGGAAGATGACTGGGAAAAAGATCGGCGGCCCCTTCGCCAGCGACGCCAGCGCCATCCCGACTGCAGCCAGGTGCTGGAAGGCGATCGATTTCAACGGCTTGGGGCTCGTCGCGCCGGCGATGATCGCGGCGATCGACAGGGTGACGAACAGCGCCGCCGGCGCGTCGGTCTCGGCCAGCCGCATGTAGCGGAAGAAGAGATAGCTCCCCAGCATCATCGCCACGCCATAAAACGCGGCTGACGTATCGAACAGCTTCCGCGCAATCCACGCGGTGACGACCAGCGTCGCCACCCCGCAGAGCGCGAACGGTACCCGGCCGGCGGTGTCGTTCACCCCGCCGACGCTGAAGCCCGCCGCCGCCATCCAGTACGCCAGCGGGGGTTTTTGCAGGCGGACGCTGCCGTTGAGGTGCGGGATCATCCAGTCCTGCCAGCCGCGGCCGAGCATTTGCCGGGCGGTTTCCAGCACGCGCGCCTCCTGCGTCCGCTGCACCGGCGGATCGCCGATGAAGACCAGCATCAGACATGCGGCGGGCAGGATCCAAAACCAACGCATTAGGGGATTGTGGGTTGTTCTGGGTCATTTGTCATTAGTCATTGGTCATTAGTCATTGGTCTTTGGTCATTAGTGAAGACAATTCGCGACTGTGAACTCTTCACCAATGACTAATGACAAATGACTCTTCCCACTCCACAATCTCCTCATGGGCTGGTGGGCATTGATTTTCTTCGCGGTTTTCTTCATCGGCATTACCAAAAGCGGGTTCGGCAGCGGCGTGGGGTTGGTGATCGTGCCGATTACGGTGCTGGCGATGAGTCATACGCCCTACAAAGCAGAGGGGGCGCTCGGGCTGCTCCTGCCACTGCTGATCGTGGGGGATTTGGTGGCGGTTTGGCAGTATCGCCACCTGTTCAGCATGAAGATCGTGAAAAAACTGCTCCCGGCGACGGCGCTGGGCGTGGTGATCGGGTCGGGCATGCTCTGGTGGTTCGGTCAGCATCAGCGGAGCGTGGCTGAGGCGCTGATCAAAACCGAGATCGGGCTGGAATCGGTGGCGTTGGTCGGTTTGCATTTTTTTAGGGTTTATCGCGGTCAACGCGAGCTTTACGTCCCCAAATCCTGGCACAACCACATGGTCGGCGGGACGGCGGCGGTCAGCAGCACGATGGCGCACGCGGCCGGGCCGATTATCGCCCTCTACCTGCTTCCCCAGCGGCTGGATCGGCAGTTGTTCGTCGGAACCTGTGCGATCTATTTCGCCATCCTCAACAACGCAAAGCTGCCGGGCTACTTCTTCGCCGGTCAACTGAATCTGGAGCTGTTCTGGCTGTCGATTCGCCTGCTGCCTCTGGTTCTGGCCGGTGCGGTGGCGGGGTTTTGGCTGAATAAGCGGATGACCGATCGGATCTTCTCCAACGTGGTTTTCACTATTACCTTTCTTTTGGGTGGCTATTTGATGTACAATGGCTTGAGTACGCTTGTGGCCATGTGGTAGGCGAAATTCCGTTCTGTGATATTGGCCGGACTGGCCTAGGTATTTGTCCTCATAGCCAAGGCGTGAACACTGCGGTAAGCTTCGTCGTACTGCTGGAAAGCCCATTGGGGTCGTTTCGATACCAGACAATTAATTGACTCAGGACTCGCTGCTCTCGGCGTTTCCTGTGATGAACCTGAGAGCGGAAGTATCCCCGTCGCAGCTCCCCCCCTCTGCGACACCTTCCGCTCTCTTTTTTTGCGCTGAATTAAACCCATTTTTGCCACAGATGAACACAGATCAACACAGATAAGAAAGGCCATTGCCACGCATTATCTGTGTTCATCTGTGGCTATTTCATTGCCTTGAAATCTAAAACGATTCCATCGGCGGGCAGGTGCAGACGAGGTTGCGGTCGCCGTACGGGTTATCGACCCTTCCGACGACGGGCCAGAATTTGAAATCGTGCAGCCACTTGGCGGGGAACGCGGCCTGCTGGCGCGAATATTTGTGCGGCCAGGCGTCGGCAGTCAGCACCATTGCCGTGTGCGGGGCGTGCTTGAGTGCATTATCTGCACGGTCGGCTTTTCCTTCTTCGATGTCGCGGATTTCGTTGCGGATGCCGATCAGTGCCTCGCACAGGCGATCCAGCTCGGCCTTAGATTCGCTTTCGGTCGGCTCGATCATCAGCGTGCCCACCACCGGCCAGCTCATCGTCGGGGCGTGGAAGCCGTAGTCCATCAGCCGCTTGGCGATGTCGTCCACCTTCACGCCGGCGGATTTCTCGAAACCGCTGACGTCGATGATGAACTCATGGGCACAGAACCCGTTCTTCCCGCGATAGAGCACCGGGTAGTGCGACTCCAGCCGCTTGGCCATGTAGTTGGCGTTGAGGATGGCGACTTCGGTCGCCCGTTTCAGACCGACGCCGCCCATGAGCGCGATGTAGACCCAACTGATCGTCAGGATGCTGGCGCTGCCGTAGGGGGCGGCGCTGATCGGGAGGATGTGGGAGGCGTCTTTCGATCCCACGGCTAAGCCGTGGGCTTTGAGGGTGGGGAGGAACGGCGCGAGGTGTTTCGCCACGCCGATCGGTCCCATCCCCGGCCCGCCGCCGCCGTGGGGGATGCAGAATGTTTTATGCAGGTTGAGGTGGCAGACGTCGGCGCCGATGAAACCGGGCGACGTCAGCCCGACCTGGGCATTCATGTTCGCACCGTCCATGTACACTTGTCCGCCGTTGGCGTGGACGATGGCGCAGATGTCCTTGATGGTTTCCTCGAACACGCCGTGCGTGCTGGGGTAGGTGACCATCAGTGCCCCCAGCGCGGCCTTGTGCTGCTCGGCTTTGGCTTTGAGGTCGGTGAGATCGACATTGCCCTGTGCATCGCACGCCACCGGCACCACCTTAAAGCCGGCGATGACGGCGCTGGCGGGATTCGTTCCGTGCGCGCTGGTCGGGATCAGGCAGACGTCGCGGTGCATCTCGCCGCGGGATTCATGGTAGGCACGGATGACCAGCAAACCGGCGTACTCACCCTGGCTGCCGGCGTTGGGTTGAAGCGAGACGGCCGCGAAGCCGGTGATGTCCGCCAGCCAGGCCTCCAGTTGCGAAAACATCTCCGCGTACCCTTGGGTCTGATCCGAAGGCGCAAACGGGTGCAGGTCCGAAAACTCCGGCCAGGTGACCGGCAGCATCTCGCTGGTTCCGTTCAGCTTCATCGTGCAACTGCCGAGCGGGATCATGCTCTGGGCCAGCGACAGATCGCGGCTTTGCAGGCGGAACAGGTACCGCAGCATTTCGGTCTCGCTGTGATAGCGATTAAAAACCGGATGCTGAAGGATTTGCGATTTGCGATCTGCGATTTGCAATTGAGAAGCTTGGGCTAGCTCGTCCACATTCAGTCGGAACGTGCTCCCGCCGGCGAAGCTGGCGAGGACGGATTCGACCTCGGCCCGGTCGGTCTGTTCGTCGAAGCTGACGCCGACGGTGTCGTCGCCGAAATCGCGGAGGTTGATGTTTTTCAGCGCCGCGGCACGGATGACGCTGGCGGCGGGCAAACCATTGAGCTTCACGCGGACGGTATCAAAAAAGGGGTCACTACTGATTTCATGGCCCAGCCGGTTGACGCCCGCCGCGAAGGCGCACGCATAGGCATGCACGCGCTGGGCGATGCGTTTCAGCCCGTGCGGGCCGTGATAGCAGGCGTACATCGCGGCCATGTTGGCCAGCAACGCCTGTGCGGTGCAGATATTGCTGGTGGCCTTGTCGCGGCGGATGTGCTGCTCGCGGGTCTGCAGCGTCAGCCGGTACGCCGGGTTGCCGGCTGAGTCTTTGCTCACGCCGATGATTCGGCCGGGCATTTTGCGGGCGAATTCGGTCCTGGTCGACATAAACGCCGCGTGCGGCCCGCCGAAACCCATCGGCACGCCGAACCGCTGGGCACTGCCGACGGCGATATCCGCCCCCAGCTCGCCGGGGGGCGTGATCAGCGTCAGCGCGAGCAAGTCGGTCGCCATGACGACGAGCGAGCCGTCTTGCTTGGCTTTTGCGATGGTTGCAGAGTAGTCGATGATGCGTCCGTCGGTGGTTGGATATTGCAGGAGGATCCCGCAAAAGCCCGCGACCGAGCCGATGGCTTGGGGATCACCGATCACACACTCGATGCCCAATGGTTTGGCGCGACCGAGCACCACTGCGATCGTCTGCGGATGGCAGTTGCGCGAGATGAAGAATTTCGGCTTTTTATGATCGCCCAGCGCAAAGCACATCGTCATGGCTTCCGCCGCCGCCGTGCCTTCATCAAGCAGGCTGGCGTTGGCTAGCGGCAATCCCGTCAGATCCGACACCATCGTCTGGAAATTCAGCAGCGATTCGAGACGCCCCTGGCTGATTTCCGGCTGATAAGGCGTGTACTGCGTGTACCAGCCGGGGTTTTCCAGAATATTCCGCTGAATCACCGGCGGGACGATCGTGCCGTAATACCCCTGGCCGATCAGCGAGCGATACACCTTGTTCTTGCCGGCGATCTGCTTGAGCTCGGTGAGCAGTTCGTGCTCGCCGCGCGGCTGGCCGATCTCCAGCGGCTTGGTCAGCCGGATAGCGGCCGGGACGGTCTTTTCGACCATCTCTTCCAGCGAATCACAGCCGATCGTATCGAGCATCTGGCGGATTTCATCGGCGTTGGGCCCGATATGGCGGTGAACGAACGTATCAGACGGATTAAGAACGCCCAGACTATCAGAGGAAGACGGAGCGACGACGGCAGTTTTTTCGTGGGTCGAATGCATGGTTTGATCGAATAATATCCCCGACAGCCGTTCCCCGCCAATGCGGGTTTTTGATGGCGTTTTCAGGGGTGGAATGGGTATTTTTCGCGGTTTTCATTCTTTTTGACGTCACCCCCGCTCACCCCTCGCGCCGCCGGCGCAGCATCGCCTCTTCCTTAGTTTCGGGCTTGGGGGCTTTGCCGCTCTTGATCAGCCCGACGGTTTCTTTCAACTCCGCCAGCGCCTGCTCGCCAAAGAGATTCCGCACCTCCGCATCCATCTTGCCGGCCAGCACATCGTCAAAGCTGGTCAGCTCGGCGTTGGCAGGGGAATGATCGAGATACGTTTTGACGTGCTTCCCGTCGATTTCGAGGTACATCATCTCGCTGGAGGAGTAGCGGCATTCCCACTTGGTTTGCATGGTGCGATCCTCGTTCCCCGGCCCGCCAAATTTTACCATGGCCTGCTGCGTCAGCGAGTTGATATTGCAAGTCCAACTCCGCCGACAGCCGCATGATCAGGATTGCGCACGCCCGAATAAACCGCTGGCATTTGGCATTGCTCGACGCTCTGCCACGGCTCGGCCGTGTCGGCGTACTCATTGCGAATGGCGGTCATGCTGGCGGTGGAGTCGATCATGAGGGAAGGTTTTTTGATCGAGACGGCGCAACTTCGTTGCATTTTAGGCAAACGATTGACAACCCATAAATCGCGTGTATTCTTAGATCCCTAGTCGGTTTCCTCGAACCCTTTTGCGGCCGGAGGCAAGCCATACAAACAGCGGCGATTCCGACTACAGGCTGGTTACACTGACAGCCATCCATCCCGTTTCCGCCAGGCACTTCGATTTAAGCTTCCCTGGCGACTAGGTCGTTCGATCAGTTTCAAATTCAATCGAATTAATGACGTGTTTTGAGGAAAGGACGCATTCTATGTTCACATGGCTTTTCAAGCGGCCCAAAGCATCGCAAACGTTGTCACGGGCCATCGCATCGATGGAGACACTCGAAACGCGATTGAACTTCAGTCCCGCCGGCACGGGCTGGCAACTTCAGTTCGCCGACGAATTTAGCGGCACGAGTCTCGATTCGAATAGCTGGAGCATCATCACCGGTGCGCGGCGCAACGCGGTCAACTCAACGGACTCGGTTAATGTTGGTAGTGGCAACCTCACGCTTACTACCCACACCGAGAACGGAACCCACTACACCGGCTTCATCAGCAGCAAGAATCTTTTCACCGCGACCTACGGCTATTGGGAAGCACGGGTTAATTTCCAGGACTCGCCGGGCATGTGGTCTGCATTCTGGATGCAGTCGCCGACCATGGGCACTCCGCTGGGCGACCCCGCCACGGCTGGCACTGAAATCGACATTGTCGAGCATCGCCATGTCGATAGCACCAATACCGACATCAGCAATAAAATGCAGGTCAACTTGCATTGGGACGGCTATCAGGCCGGCGTGGAAAAATCCGCGGGCAGCGGAAATATCAATAATCCGACTGCCGCTCCGCTCGAAGGAAACTTTCATCTGTACGCTGTCCAGTGGGACCCGACTGGGTACAAGTTCTACATTGACGGTACGCAGGTGTGGCAAACCACTCAGGGCCTTTCAAAGCGCAGCGAATACATATTTCTCAGTTCCGAAGTGCAAAACAACAGTTGGGCAGGCACGATCCCAACCGGCGGGTACGGCAGCCTGGCCACCAGCACCACCAAGATGACCATCGACTACGTCCACGTTTATCAGAAACCGATTTCGGACATCGCCAACGCTTCGACTTCGGTGAACACGCCCATTTCCATACCATTCACCGCCACGCAGCGTGACGGCGTGACCACCACTTTCACGGCAACTTCGTCCGATACCAGCATTGTCCCAAACGCCAATATTGTCGTCGGCGGTGATGGCGCGAATCGCACGCTGACGATCACTCCCCTAGCCAAGCTCGGTTCGACGACGATCACTGTGACCGCCACCTGCGGGGCGGTCAGCGGAAGTGATACCTTTGTACTTTCCACGACCAACGGCGCATCCTTCCATAACGGCGATTTCGAAGAAAGCCCTGCAGGAAATGGGTGGAGCCTTTACGGCAGCGCCAAAATCGCCACCACCGACCAGCGCAGCGGCACTAAGACTGCTCGTATTGACAATGGCGTTGGCGGAGGAGAGCAAATTGTCACCGGCCTGTTGCCCAACACCACGTATGTGTTGGCCGGCTGGGCTAAAACAACTACGACGGCGACGCAGGCTCGCATCGGCGTGAAAAACTATGGTGGGACGGAAACCTACGCGATCACCAGCAACCTTGCGTACACCTATCTGACCGTCACCTTTACCACGGGCGCTAGCTCGACGCAGGCGACGCTTTACGTCTACAAGCCGACCACCGCTGACGCAGCCAACTTCGACGACCTGACCCTGTCCACCGGAGTCACCGTCACCAACCTCGCACCGACCGTCGCGACCCCCGCCGTCGCCTCGCCCAGCCCCGTCACCGGCACCACGACCAATCTCTCCGTCCTCGGCTCCGACGATGCGGGTGAAGCCAACCTGACTTACTCGTGGGCCGCGACAACTCTGCCCGCCGGAGCCGCCGCACCGACCTACAGCGTCAACGGAACCAACGGGGCCAAGAACACCATCGCGACCTTCTCCAAGGCCGGCGTGTACGGCTTCACCGTCACGATCACCGACACCGGCAACCTGACGACCACCAGCACCGTCAACGTCACCGTCAACCAGACGCTGACGTCGATCACCGTCACGCCCGGCTCCGTCTCGCTCAACGCCGGCGGCACGCAGCAGTTCTCGGCCACCGGCACCGATCAGTTCGGCGATGCCCTGGCCGCCAGCGTCACATGGTCCATGACCGGTGCAGGCACGCTCTCGGCTACCGGCCTCTACACCGCCGCCAACACCAGCGGATCGGCCACCGTCACCGCCACCAGCGGCGCGATCTCCGGCAGCACCGGCGTCACCGTCACCAACCTCGCACCGACCGTCGCCACCCCCGCCGCCGCATCACCCAGCCCTGTCACCGGCACAACGACGGCCCTCTCCGTCCTCGGTGCCGATGACGCCGGTGAAGCCAACCTGACTTACTCGTGGGCCGCGACCACGCTCCCCGCCGGAGCCGCCGCTCCGACTTACAGCGTCAACGGAACCAATGCCTCGAAGAATACCACCGCGACGTTCACCAAAGCCGGAACCTACGGCTTCACCGTCACCATCACCGACGCCGGCAGCCTCACGACGACCAGCACCGTCAACGTCACCGTCAACCAGACGCTCACATCCATCGTCCTCACACCCGCCACAGTCACGCTCAACGCCAGCACGATGCAGCAGTTCTCCGCCACCGCGCGTGACCAGTTCGCCGCCGCGATGAGCGCCCAGCCCTCCTTCACCTGGGCTGTCGTCGGGGCCGGAACCATCACCCAGGCCGGCCTGTTCACCGCGCCGACCACATCGAGCAACTCGACCGTCACCGCCACCAGCGGCGGCGTCACGGGCTCCGCCGCGGTCACCACGATCCTCACCCTCCCCGCGGCTCCGACGAATCTCACCGTCACCGCCCTCAAGAGCCGCAAGGTCAAGCTCACCTGGACGGATAACGCGATCAACGAATCGGGCTATTACGTCCAGACCTCCACCGATGGCGTCAACTGGACCACCTACGCCACCCTCACTGCTACTGCCGGCAGCGGCTCGACCGTCTCCTACACCACCGGCAGCTTCGCCGCGGGCAAGCGGTACTTCCGCGTGATCGCGTTCATCTCCCCGTCGACCCTGTCGAATCCCAGCAACGTCGTCAGCGTGACGGTCTGATCCGAGTCGGGACCGGAAAAAGGACCCAGAAAAGGAGTCACTACTTGCCCTGTAGAAATCGTCCCATTGAACTGTAGATGCGACGCCTGCGTCGCTGTTTTGAATTGACGATGGCGACACAGGCGTCGCAACTACGGCGGTTTTATACAGGGCAAGTCACTACTTGCCCTGTAGAAAAGCCTAATCGGCGGATTAACACTTCAAGCGTAACAACGAGACGGGTCATCACAAACACATAACGTTCGGCTATCGCTTATTCGCAAAGAAGCTTCCCCCGTGCGGGCTTTTCACGCCGGCCTTGATCACCTTCGACGGTGGCGGCGGGACGTTCATCTGCCGGAGCTGCACCAGCGACGGCAGCGAGGCGCAGAGGTTCATGCCGATCGCCAGGGCGATCTGGTAGGCCTCGCAGTCGTGATAGTCGTGCCGGGCGCCGGTGGTGCGCGGGCCCCAGCGTGCGACCTTGGTGCGGCCTTTGGTGACGATCATTTTGGCGACGTTCGCCAGGTGGCGGTTGTATTCGTCGTCGTTCTGGTAGTTCAGGCCCCACTGTAGGACGTCGACCGATTCGCCGGTCTCGACGTTGACGTCGGGCGTCATCGCGCCGAACAAAGCAATTGGATCAGGTCCGATTCCATCAACGCAGCCTTTATCAGGAAATCATACGAATTAAACTTGATTCGTGCGCCCGCTGGTGGGCGGCTGTCCCCAGCCGCCGGATGGCTGGAAATAACGCGGCGGGTGAGGACACCCGCCCTCCATCAGGCGCGTGAATCATGCCCCATGTGTATCAAATGGGTCAGTCAATACCGCAAAAACAAGCACCCCGGCGCATGATCGATCCGCAATTGGATCGTCCCATCATCGGCCACCGGTTGGTCCCAGGATTTGCCGGACAGAAGGTCGTTCAGTCGGATGGATTTGCCCGGAACGCGTGCAAGTCGAATCGCGTGCTGCGCGCTTGGGTTGCCCAGTTCGCGGAAGATCGTCAGGTGGCCGGCGTTTTTGTCTTCCAGATGGCTTTGGAAGCCGGTCCAGCTCTGGTTGTCGGGCTTGTCGCCGATCGGGTAAACGATTCCGCCGTAAATTTCGGCCCGGTGCTCTTTGTAGACGGCCAGCAGCTTGCGGATCTCCTCCTTCGCCGCCGGCGTGTAGTACTTGGTTTCGCAGAAGAACAGCGGGATGCTCATCAGCGGGATCATCGTGGCGTAGGTGTGTGAGTGCAGCCGGGCGTCGCTGAATTCGGGATCGACCCGGTCGACGTTCTGGATCGAGCCCTGGATGCGGTGCAGATTCAGATACTTCGACGCCTGCCACAAATCGCGCAAAACCGTGTGCGGACGATACACCACCGACCGCGGGCGCTCCGGCTTGCGGTTTTCCAGATAGATCGGCCCGTACTCGCGGGCGAAGAAGTAGCCGTAGCGCGGGGGATTTTCGGTAACGTCCCAGTTCACGCGGACGCGATGGCCGGTCCATTGGATGAACGTGCGGACCTTGGTCATCAGCGCATCAATCGCGGCGCGGGTTTTGAGGACGGCGAAGTCGAGCTTGTACTGGAAAAAATTCCCTTCAGTAAAGCTGGCCTTGAGTTCATCCAAGCTGATCGGCTCGGCGGCGGCCCAGAGGCCTAGCTTGACGTTCCGCTTCGCCGCGAGGTCGCGGACGGTTTTCCATCCGTCGGGGTAGCACTCCTTGTGCGGCTTCCAACCCTGATCGCCCGGCTGCCAGCCGCTATTGCCCGGCGACACCTGCCAGCCGTCATCGATCTGCAGCACATCGATGCCCATTTCGGCGCAGGTTTCGATCTCCTTGATCACGCTGGGCTCGGCGGCGGCGCGGCGGGCATCGCTGCCGTTGGCGGTACTGCCCCAGGTGTTGGCTTGGATGTAGATGTCGCGGGCCGGGTCGATCGGGTAGCGCAGGCGATCGAACTGCTTGAACGCGGTCTCGCGTTCGATATCGCCGCCGGCCCAGGCGATGGTCCACGTCGCCCAGCCGGGCGTGAAGTGATCGGCGCTAACGTCAGCAGCCGTCAGGCCCCACCCGGTACACGTCAGCCCGGTCGCCGGGTCGACGACAAACTCCCCGCCGGCCACGCCGCGCTGGTTGACGCATTTGTGCGATTCTTTCACCAGCGCGATTCCGCCCGCTTTGCTCTCGACGCAGGCGACGCTCGCCCACGAGCACCACTCGCGATGCTTCAGCGGCCCGGCCACTACTTCTTCTTTCAGGAGATCCTGATGCGTGTCGTTTCGTTGCTGCGTTTCGTTGTAATAGCCAAAATAGCGACGGCGATTCGCCGCGTCACCCGCCGGCACGCGATCGACCCGGGCATCGCCGGGCCCGCCCTGCAAACCAGCCGGCGGCGCGACGACTTGGTCGCCCACCCGCATCGCCTGCAAGTGCGTGCGAATCCCCGGCCCGCCGGGATACGCCCACACCGAACACTTGAGCGTCAGCCCCTTCTTCGGGTAGGCGATCGTCGCCACCACCCGCACGTGCTGGCTGGTAAACCCGTCGTCGTCCGATTCACCCGCGACGAGGCTTTGCAACAGGGCATCCGTGGCGTCGCTCGCGTCGGGAAGTTGCCAATCACATTCAACGACGGACGCCGCCCACACAAGCGGCGAGCCTTCAACCGCGACCTCGCTTGTCGCGAATCCGCCGCCCGTCCACTGCCACATGCGGCGGACCTGGCCGGTCGTTACAAAGAGCTTGTCGCCTTCTGTCCACGCGCGCGCCTTGCCGTGGGTGAAATCAATTTTGGGGATGCTCATTTACTCTATATACACACAATTAAATGAATCCGCTTCTTCCAAAAAGGAACGATCGACAATCCACGTTCGGACCCGCCCTACGTGTAGTGCAGCTGCGCCGTGGCCGTGCAGGCGGTGTCGCTGATCACTCGCACCCAGTGGGCACTGAATCCCGGCGGGAAGCTGTGATGCGCGTAACCGGCCGGGCCGATCTTGATCACGCCGTACGGTTTGAACACGCCGTGGCCCATGAAGTCGACTTCGATCGTGATGTTCACATCTTTGCCCGCATCATGGTTGATATGGATGCACTTCTGATCGAACCCGGTCATCAGGTACGGATCGCTCGGCTCATTCGCGGCGACTTTCGTCTCCCACCACGGGCCGCCCCAGCCTTTGGGTTTGCCGAAGTTCCAGAGGTCATCGGTCTTGCCGAACCACAGGCCGCTCTGCGGCTCGGCGGTCGTGGGGTTTTCCCCGTTGCTCGGCGAGGCATTGTCGGCCCCCAGCACCAGCATGCCCCGCCAGCTACAGAAATCGCCGTGCACCCACAGGTGCGTGCTGATCGGCCGGATGCCCCAGATCCGCCCGCCGTACGCCCAGGGGGATAGTTCGTAAAACATGCCGTGATGGTCCATCAGGAACCGCTCGTGCTCGGTCTCGCGGATGCGCGGCCACTCCGTCTGCCACTTGTGATCGAAGCAGTGGCTGGCCTTGGGCAGGCGGTAGGTCGTCCACTTGTTGTCGGGCTTGGTCCATACTTTCAGGATCGCTGACGCCGCATCCCAGCCGTTGGCGAAGATGGTTTCAGCAAACTTTCCGCGCCCGCCGAAGCCGATGAACGGCTTGCGCTCGATGATCGTCCACTGCTTGCCGTCGTACTCCGCCAGCCGGCCCTGGCTGCGGGTGCCTTTCCAGTCGTTCTCGTTGTACTCGTTGCTGCAGACGACCAGCTTGCCGAAGTGGCAGTAGCAGTCCTTGAAGTGCACCATACCCTCGGCCTCGGTGCTAAGCTCCTTCTGCAGGTCGAACACCTGCTTGCACTCCAGCGTGTGGACGTTGAGCTCAAACAGCTCCCCTTCCATCGCCAGCACGTAAACGAGGTTGTCCGGATCGGTCCGATGCCACGTCGTCCCGCACACGCGCAGCGGCTGGAGTTCTTTCACCGTGCGGATCTTGTGATTCGCATCGATCACGTGCGGGCCGATGACGATCTGGTTGCTCTTGAAGTGAACGAAGCGGTTGGTGTACGTGCCGTCGATGCCGAGGGTTTCGGGGACGATTTCCATCGTCATGTCCGCATGAATCCGCCGCAGCGACACGCCCCGGCCGGAGCGCTCCTTGTGCGAGTTGTAATTGAGCACATACAGCTTGCCCGCCCAGGGCATCAGGCACCCGACGCCGCACTCGCTACGCGGCGGCCCGAGATCCGACACCTGCGCCAGCGACGGCACAACGCCGCCGAAACAGGCGGGGGCACTCTGAGTGATAGTCGACATGGTCCTTCTCCGAAAAAGGTAAATCCGGGAAGAAATTAAACACGAAGTAACGAAGACACGAAGCAATGCAAGAATGAACACAGAGACGCAGAGGCCCAGAGAGAGAATTGCATTCCTTCGCGTCTCTGTGTCTCTGTGTTCATCTTCTTTATTGTCTTCACTTCGTGTCTTCGTGCCTTCGTGTTTAACCTCTCTTCAATCCCGTTTAGAAATCTGTTCAGCGACATCCTGCAGCGCCGATTTGAAAATCGCCGCCTGCCAGCGGTCGATCTTGCCCGACACCGCGATGGCGGCCGGCTCGTGTTCGATGGGGATCGCGAGGCTGGTGATGTCTTTGTCGTCAAACGGCTTGGTGATCGCGACGCCCTTCTTGCGGACCACCGCCAGCTCCGCCAGCAGCGGCTTGATCCCGCCGGCAAAGCCGGGGATCTCGTGATCGGCGAATAGCGCTCGCACCTCAGCGTCAGATTGCCTCGCCAGCAGCGCCATGCCGATGGCCGAGCGCGTTGCGGGAAAGAGCCCCGTGCGTCCGATCGCGTCCGCCCCGCCGCCGCCGGGGCTGGCGTGGTAGAGGTAGACGACCTGATCGCGCCACAGCACGCCCATCGCGACGGCCATCGTGAAATGCCGCAGCGATTCCAGCGGCCCGGTCGCCCGGCGGATCAGCCCCGACCCGAACGTCGCCTGCGCCGCCAGCACATGCATCGCCGGCCCGGGCACGTACTGCCGCTCCGGCGTCTGCTGCGCAATGCCCAGATGCGCCAGCGTCTTCAGCAGCCGATTCACGCGGGTGGCTTCGAGCGACAGTTGCCGCCCCATCTCCCGTGAGCCAACAGGTTTGCCCGCCGACGCCAGCGCCTGCAGGACGGACAGGCCGTCGATTAGCGATTGGTTGGGCTGGGCGGGAAGCATGATGCTATAATAGCACCAATGGCAAAACAGTCAAGCACTACGCGTTTGTTGACGACAAATCGGGTTAGCCTGGCAGGGTCCAGAGCTCGACAGGCTCACCGTTCGTATGTCCGTAGAAGGGCAGGGCGAGTTGTCGATTGGTGACGAAGTACGGCGTTGAACCGCTTGTCTTTCGCCGGGCGACCAACTCGCCGCTGGTGGTGTCAAAGACGATCACTGCATGACGGCAATCGTGTGTTGACTGTGCCCGTACAGCGAGCAGCCTTCCGTCAGGCGAAAGGGACGGTTCGACCAGTTGTTGGTCAGGCAATTCGAATGTGCGGAGCTTCTGGCCGGTTGCGAGCGATACGGTCGCCACGCCGAATGGTGTGTCGCGCGGCTCTTCGGAAGGGCCAATCACGAACCAGCGCGAGGTCGCCAGTTGCGTCTGGTCGGCATCGATACTGATTCCGAAGCCAGGCCGGTCGATGGTCCCGACGATTTCGCCGGTGACGGGATCTAGCCGCAGGATCTTGGTTGGACCACCTGCCAGCAATTCACCCGAGCGGAGGAACAGCAGACCCGGCACCGTTTCATTCAGTTCCCGGTGCCACAATCGTCCAAGGCCAGCATCGAGCATCGTCAACTCAGCCTCGTGCGTGGCAACCGCGATCCGCTTTCCATCGGGCGATAGGGCGAATCCGGCTGGCTCGCCTGACACGGCCGATCTGGCAAGAACCTGCCCGTCGGCGACAGCGAAACGCATCAGCACCGCCGGCCCGCCGGGCTCGTCAAGGCGACAACGCAGTGCAACCACACTCTGCCCATCAGGATCAGCCACCGCGTTGCAGAATGAATCTCCCCAACCGGAAAACTCGTGGACCCATAGCGGCCGCACCCGCACGCCCAATAGGTCGTATCGGATTAGCTGCTCCAGGAACTCGTCCCGGTCGCCTCCGTCTCAGCCCGGGTTCCTTCTGCTGCCGGTGATGTATAGCGAACGCCCGTCGGGCGAGCGCGACACTGTACGGGCCAAACGGAATGGGCCCTCGGGTGTGATGGCCTTTTTGTATGCCTCGTAGACCGCGTTGCTATTCAGTTTCTTCGCCGATGGGAGGGTGTAGTCTTTTTGGACGTCTTCAACGCAGATCATGATCGTCAGCTTTTCGCGCTCAGCTTCGGATCCGAACAATCCTTCCTGCAGCAGCGCCGCCAGCGCATTGGTAGCAGCCTTGGTGAGCACGTCGTATCCGCCGATCTCGCCCAACGATTCGGCAAACGGTTCAAACAGCGATTGAACGGTAGGCAGCTTGTCTTCAAACTCGCCGAACAGGGGCGAGTCTGCGACTGACCAACGCAATCCTTCCCGGGCTTCCTCGAGAGTGTCGTAGATTCCTTGTTCGAGATACTTCTTGGCCACTTGTGTCAACGACTGCTCGGTCAGAACCTGCGCGAACAACTGCGGGTAGCTTTCGACGCCATAGAGCACGAGCGCGTAAGGCATCTTCTCGGCGTGGCACTTTTTCACGAATTGCCACAACTCCCGTAGGTCGACTTTGAACGCCTCGCGCAGCTTCGATGGGGACGGCTTTCCGGATGGTGTTGCAGCCATCCTTCAACTGTATATCCGACACAAGGAGAGTAGGAAATGCGACGGGATCACAACTGATTGGTTCGTGCGGACAATCGATGCAAATAAGAATGTTATCCACTTCACCTCATAGGCAAAGCCAGCTTTCGGTGAGCATCAGACAAATCGCGGGCGCGACGGGATTTTTTGAAAATTGTTTTCCAATACCGGCGAATTTGAGGCGAAAATACGCTTTTTAGGCGAGTGGTGCGCGCCTGTCGCGCCAACGGCGAAGCACCACGCCGTTTTGTGAAGGATCGTGCATGGCGACGGTGCACGTGACGCTCTTTGACAATTCAATCTTCCTGCCCGGTCCCATCCGATTCGTACTTTTTTGCGTCAGTTTTCTTCCTCTTGCGTACCTTGGAGTACCTTTGCGTACCTTTTCACGCCCTGAGTTTTTGACGTAAGCATAAGCCCATCATGGAGATGTGATTCCAAGGGAGTAATCTTCGCGAATTTTCCGACGGGACAGCCTGGAAAGGAAGAGACGGACACCAACGATAGCCCGGCGACCACTACGAGCCGGCGTCCGACGGGTCGATCGGCGAATCGGACTCGGACGCGGTTTGGTCGGCTACGGGTTTGAGGATCGGCAGCGCTTGATGCGTGGAGAGCGGCATGTCGGTCGGCGCGGTAAGGCGGTCTTCCGACGGCGGAGCCGTCGGCTTGCGGAGTTTTTTGGCGCGGGGGGGACGCCGTCCTGATTTGACGTCTTGCTCCAGCTGCGCTTTGCTCCGCAGCAAATGGTGGTAGTGCTGCGCGAAACGGTGCGCCTCGTCGCGGATGTACTGCAGCATTCGCAGCGCGGCGTGGTTGCGGGCGAGGCGGATCGGATCGGGCACGCCCTGCACGTAGACGAGTTCTTCTTTTTTCGCGAGGCTGATCACCATCGGCGGCTTGAGGTCCATCTGTTTGAAGACGTCCATCGCCGCGTGCAGTTGGCCGAGGCCGCCGTCGATGAGGATCACGTCGGGGTACAGCTCGTTGTACTGCCCCGCCTCGCGATACCGCCGGCTGACGACTTCCTGGATGCTGAGGAAGTCGTTATTCCCTTGGCCGTGCTTGATTTTGTAGCGGCGGTAACAGTCCTTAAACGGCACGCCGTCAATGAAGCAGACTTTGCTGCCGACCATTTCGCCGCCTTGCAGGTGGGCGATGTCGATCGCTTCCAAAATCCGCGGCGGCTCGGGGAGCTTGAGCACTTCCTGCAGCGCGGTGACGCCTTCGGTCGGGTTGAGGACGAACGCCTCCGGCTGCCAGAATTCCTGCTCGCCTTTGCCGGCGCGATGGCTGAGGGATTGCAGGGCTTTGATCTCGTCGCGCAGCTTGGCGGCCCGCTCGTACTGCTGATTCATCGCAGAGGCGGACATTTCTTTTTCGAGATCCTTCAGGACAGACTTGCGGTCGCCATCGAGGAACTTCATCAGCCGGCGGATGTCGTCGTCGTACGCGGGGCGGGTGATTTTATCAGCGCACGGCGCGGTGCATTGCTTGATCGCGTAGAGGAGGCACGGGCGGAAGAACCGCTTCTTGGTGTCGTCCTCGCGAATGTCCAGATGACACGTGCGGAACTTGAACGCCTTCTGCAGATGCGTGACGGCTTCTTTGAGCTGATAAACGCTGGTGAACGGCCCGTAGAGCTTGGCTCCCTTCCGCGGCTCGCGCGTGACGTACACGCCGGGGTATTCCTCGTCGGTGGTGACCATGAGGTAGGGAAACGTCTTGTCATCTAATAGCCGGGCGTTGAAGCGCGGCTGGATGTCTTTGATCAGCCGGTTCTCAGCCAGCAACGCTTCGACTTCGGTGTCAGTCTCGATGACATCGAAATCAACAACGACCTCGCGCAGCGGGGCTTTTTTGATCTCGAGCTTGGTGCTGGGTTGGAAATAGCTGCCCACGCGATCGCGCAGCGACGAGCTCTTGCCCACGTACACCACCCGGCCGGCCTCATCTTTCATGAGGTACACGCCCGGCGATTTGGGCAGGGCTTTAGCCTTGTCGGCGAGTTTTTGCAGGCGGTCGTCCATGTGCGATTGCGGGCGATTCGTCCGGGGATTGTAGGTTGAGCCGCGATGATAAGGAAACCGACTAGTCGCCTCGCATACGACGTACGGCAGAGAGTTCAACCAACGACTCCGCTCGCCGCACACGAGGCGGCTAAACGCGGGACTTTGCTGGATTACGGTTGGCTAGTCGGTGCGATGCTGGGCTTCTTGACTTCGAATTCGGCGTGGCCGTCAACGTAGAGGATGGCTTTTTTTACACCTTCCTTGTCGCGCGATTGAACCAACGGCGAAGTGGAAACGCTCTCCACCTTCTGGATTTTTCTGCCCGCAAGCTCAGTGAAGTCGAATTCACAGTTTTTTTCGATCCAGTCCTGCTGCTGGGCGGGTGTCATCGTGTCCCAATCCGCCGGCGGGGAGGATTTCAGCCGAGGGTCGAGAAAAATCGCGGGCTTGGCAATGTAGCTCGGGGCCAACTGCCCGAACGTTTTGGGGAGGAAGCCACGGTTATCGTTGGCGTACATCATGCAGGCTTGCCCGATCGATCGGAGATGCTCCAAGACGCGCTTCTCCGGCTCGGCCACTTCCGCCAAAGTACGGGCCGCCACAAGACTGACGACGACGAGCAGCCACATCCAGACGTTTTTCTGCGAAATCATCTTCTCTCCTGAAAGGATCATGGGATTGTACACACCATTCGGCGCATCGGGCAGTTGTCTGTATGATCCCCCGTCCTATGGCCAAGAACATCAAAACGCGCAAGGACGACTATGCGCAGTGGTATCTCGACGTGATCAAAGCCGCCCAGTTGGCGGAGAACTCCCCCGTGCGCGGGTGCATGGTCATCCGGCCGGAAGGGTATGCGATCTGGGAAGCGATCCAGCAGGACCTGGATCGCCGCTTCAAGGAGACCGGGCACGTCAACGCGTACTTTCCGCTGCTGATTCCGCAGTCGTTTTTGACCAAGGAAGCCCAGCACGTGGAAGGCTTCGCGATGGAATGCGCGATCGTCACCCACAGCCGACTGGAGAAGGATCCGAACAAGGCCGGCGCGCTGCGTCCCGCTTCGCCGCTGGAAGAGCCGCTGATCATCCGGCCGACCAGCGAAACGATCATCGGGTCGATGTACAGCCAGTGGATCCAGAGCTATCGCGACCTGCCCGTGCTCATCAACCAATGGGCCAACGTGATGCGCTGGGAAATGCGCACGCGGCTGTTCCTGCGGACCAGCGAATTCCTCTGGCAGGAAGGCCACACCGCGCACGAGACGGCGGAAGAGGCGCAGGAAGAGACGATGAAGATGCTCGGCGTTTACGCCGACTTCGCCGAGCAGATGCTGGCGATCCCGGTCGTCCAGGGCACCAAGACCGAGAGCGAAAAGTTCCCCGGGGCCGACACGACGTACTGCATCGAAGGGTTAATGCAGGACGGCAAGGCGCTACAGTGCGGCACGAGTCACAACCTCGGCCAAAACTTCGCCAAGGCGTTCGACATCAAGTTCCTCGGGCGCGATCAGAAGCAGCAGTACGCGTACACGACCAGTTGGGGCGTGAGCACGCGGCTGATCGGCGCGATGATCATGGCGCACAGCGACGACGAAGGGCTCATCATCCCGCCGAACGTGGCACCGGTGGTGACGGCGATCGTGCCGATCTTTAAATCCGACGAAGAAAAGGCTCAGGTCAAGGATTTCATCGACCAACTTCTAGCGAAGCTCGGCGTGTCCGCTTCAGCGGGCATGAAACAGTCCGACGGAATCGTGAGCTACTTCTTCAACAAGTACACGCACCAGAAGATCGTCGTCGACTGGCGAGACGCCCGCCCCGGCGACAAGCAGTACCACTGGGAACAGCGCGGCGTGCCCTTCCGCATGGAAGTCGGCCCGCGCGACGTGGCCGGCGGCGTGTTCGTACTGAAACGCCGGCTCGATCGCGAAAAAGAAATCACCTCGCTGGCCAGCGTGTCGGCGGCGTGGCTGAGCGAGAAGCTCACCGCGATGCAGGCGGCGCTGTTCGATCGCGCCAAGAAATTCCGCGACGACAACACCCGCACCGCTGCCACTTACGAGGAAATGAAGCAAATCCTCGAAAAGGACGGCGGGTTCGTCAAAGTCTACTTCGAGCCGAACGAAGCGGCCGAGGCGAAAATCAAAACCGAAACCAAGGCCACCGTCCGCTGCATCCCGTTTGATCAACCCGGCACGCCGGGCAAGTGCATCATCAGCGGCGCGGACACCAAAACGCAGGCACTGTTCGCGCTGGCGTATTAAGGAATTGCCGATTGCCGAATGAAAAGCAATCGGCAATCGGCAATCCATATGCTCACCATCCTCCCCTCCATCGATCTCCGCTCCGGCATCGTCGTTCGTCTCAAGCAAGGCGATTACGGCCAGCAGATTAATTACGACGTCGATCCGCTCGATGTCGCGCGCTCGTTCGCAGAGGCGGGCGCGACGTGGATGCATGTGGTCGATCTCGACGGCGCCAAGGAAAGTCGGCCGATGCAGACGGAGCTGATCGCCCGCATCGCCAAGGCGTCTGGCCTGAAGGTGGAGGTCGGCGGAGGGATTCGATCGACCGAGGATGTCCAGCAGTTGCTCGATCGTGGGATCGACCGCGTCGTCATTGGCACGCGGGCGATGGAGGCGTGGGACTGGTTCAAGGATCTTGTGCATCAGCCGGCGATGGCGCACAAGCTGGTTCTGGCGCTCGACGCCAAGGCCGGGCTTATCGCCACGCGCGGGTGGACGCACACCACGGGGAAGAAGGCGGTCGATGTCGCGAGGGAAGTCAGCGATTGGCCGATCGGCGCATTGCTCTATACCGATGTCGCGAAGGATGGGATGCTTACCGGGCCGAACTTCGACGAAACCGCGGCGCTTGCTCGCGCGGGCAACGTGCCGGTCATCGCCAGCGGCGGGGTTGGATCGATCGATCATGTCCGCAAGCTGAGGACGATCGGCGTCTGGGGCGCGATCATCGGCCGCAGTTTATATGAGGGGAAAGTCGATCTGCGTGAGGCACTCAAGGTCGCAAGAGGAAAATAGATTGCCCCCGACCTTGGAGCATCTGAACTGCCTTGGATAGCCGCCCCGCTTGCGGGGCGGACTCGCCGCACAAGTGCGGCGGCTAAACTAGGCGCGACGCTCGGAGTGAAAGTGCTATAGCAATTCTTGCACACTCGGGATGGCGGTGTTTCTATGTCGATAGCGGTATTACCCAAGCTGCCAGGAAAATCAGACTATCCCTTATGATTGTGAAATATTTCCCATACTATCGTGTTTTCAGCACTGAAAACCCAGATTGAGTTATCGGACGCGTTATCGGGACGTCTAATGGATCGGTTGGGTCGCACAAATTCACTTTACAGAACAAGAAAAAACGGCTATCTTCCGGTCCTGTTCGATCGCCTTGCGCTGCGCCTCTAACCGGGTGCATCGGAGCGTGGTTGAATGTCGTGTATCGAAAAAATGGTGACATGGGATCGGAAGGGAAGAGCCGGCCTTATGTCTTATACCAAATGGTTCAGTTGTTCGTTTTTTGGAGGCTCATCATGAGCAAGCGTAGTGGGTGCAAATTGTTGCTTGGCGTGGCCGCGTTGGGACTGAGTGTCCTGGCGGGTACCGCTCAGGCAGGGTTCACGAGCATCGGTGCTCCGAACTATGGTAAGCCGGGCGAAGTCTCGCAGGCCGAAATCCTGTCGGCTTCGTACGGTGGGACGTTCTCGGCCAGTGGCCTGGATTTCACCAACGGGACGCTCACCGCGACCCGCGTGAATGACAAAGCCGACCAGGTGTTCTCGGGCGACCTCACGTCGTCCAAGGCGCTGTCGCGATTTGCCCAGTACCAGCAGGCATTTGGCTTCGGCCCGTCGGCCTCGCCGACGACCCTGTTCACGGTGACTGGCAATAAGTTCGCTGTGTCCGGTTCCACCGGCGCGGTTGATCTGCCCGCCAAGTACAGCTTCGACCGCGTTGCGCCGGCTGGCAGCAATGGCTACAATGTGTCGTCGCTGGATGCCGACAACAAGGACAAGGTTGACCACATGGTCACCTACGAGTTGACCGGCGCTGGCATCACGGAAAAGACGTATGTGCTTTTCTGGGAAGACAAGCTCGCCCGTCAGCGCTCCGACTTTGACTTCAACGACCTCGCGGTCGAAGTCAAAGGCGTCAACGCTGTCGTGGTTCCGCTGCCTGCAGCGGCTTGGTCCGGTCTGGTCACCCTCGCGGGTGGCGCGATCGTGGCCGGCTACCGCAAGGCCCGCCGTCAGATGGCTTAATCGCCGCTGACCTTCAGTTAATCACAACCCGGGACGGGACGGATTTTGATCCGTCCCGTCCTTTTTTGTTCTCAATCGTATTGGGGCAAGTCTTTAGTAGTCGCACTTGATCTATATATAGAAGTCAGCCAAGCAAAATCCCGCCGGAAGTCGAGTTTACCTCCGTGTCTTCATGCCGCCATGGTTATCAGACTTGCCTTTTGAGTTATCAGACCAGCATTCAAGCCCGATAAAGCGGTTTCACCACATGCGCCGCACGAACCCCGCAAGTTGACGCCGCCACCACTCATGCAATCCTCATTTTTGCTTGCATCGCCGACCTGACTTCTTTTCGTGGGGTAGTTTTCGGGCATTACGGCGGCACGAACTGGGTGGGAAGCCCCAGGACGATGCTAGTACCGATTTACTATTCTTCTTTTTTGGAGTGTCACACATGAGCAAGCTGAGTGGGTACAAGAAGTTTCTGGGTCTGGTCGCTGCGATCGGACTGGGTGTTCTGACGGCAGGTCAGGCCCAAGCCGGTTACACCGCGATCAACGCCCCGAATTACGGCAAAGGCGGCGAGGCGTCGCAGGCGGAAATCCTTTCCAACACCTACGGTGGAACGTTCGTGGCTGACGGCCTGAACTTCACCAACGGTGCCAAGACGGCCATCCGCATCGACGATGACAATGACCAGGTGTGGAACCTCCACATCCTGTCGACCAAGGCTTTGGCGACTTTCGCCTCGCTGAAACAGGGCCTGGGCATCAAAGGCGGCGGATTTGAACAGTTGTTCAATGTCACCGGCAAAGGCTTCAACGTCGTCGGTGGTACCGGCGAAGTCGATACGCCCAAGGCCTACGAACTGATCCGCAACGGCAAGAAGAGCGAAGAGTTCTCGTCGGTCGATGCGAACAACAGCGACGGCAAGGACCATATGGTCACCTATCTTCTGGTCAACAACAAAAAGCGCATCCAGAAGGTGGCTATTGATGACAATAACGACAAGTGCGCTCTGACCTACGTCGCCTTCTGGGAAGACCTGGCCAAGAACAAGCACAGCGACTTTGACTTCAACGACCTCGCGGTCGAGATCAAAGGCAACTGCGCAACGGTCGTTCCGCTGCCGGCTGCTGCCTGGTCGGGCCTGGCAACCCTCGCTGGTGGCGCTCTGGCCGCCGGATATCGCAAACGTCGTCAGTTGGCTTAATGAACTGACCGTCTGAACCACAACTTTTCCCGCGGGACGGATCTTCGATCCGTCCCGCTTTTTTATTCATTCCTCCCGGCCGGAATAAACCTCACAGCTTCACGTCGCCACCCCCGGTTATTGGCCCGATAACGCGTTAGAAAAAATCCGCACTCTTCGATTTGCCTCTCCGCCCATTTGAATCGTACATCTAACTTATCTTCGGCCTGCTTGTGCTGTGATGGGAAGATCGCGGCACTTGCTGAATAGCCAAGGTTTAACTTTTTTAGGAGGATCGATATGAAACAGTTTAGTGGGTGCAAAAAGATGTTGGTCGCTGCCGCTGCGGTAACGTTGGGTATCCTGGGCGCCGGCAAGGCGCAGGCGGGGTACACGCCAATCAATGCTCCGTGGAAAGGCGAGGATTCGCTCTCGCAGATCCTGTCGCACGCTTACGGCGGGGATTTCCAGGAGAACGGATTGAACTTTTCCAACGGCTCGGTGACGGCCGTCCGTCAGGACGACTCGACCAACAAGTCGTTTCACTTTGATATCAAGTCGATCAAGACGATTTCGACCTTCTCCGGTTGGTCGCAGGGCCTGGCGTTCGGCGACGTGAACAGTCCGACACAGCTCTTTAACGTCACCGGTAAGGGATACGACGCGGTCGGCGAAACCGGGCCTCTTGATATGCCCAAGTCCTTCTCGCTGGTCCGCACAGGCAAGGGCGGCAACTGGTCGAGTGACGCAACCCAGAACAGTGACGGTGCTGATCACCTGATCACGTATCTGTTGACGGGCCTGAAAAAGTCCCACGGGCAGACGTACGTGATGTTCTGGGAAGACGGCAAGAAGGGTCACGGCGACTTTGACTTCAACGACCTGGCCTTGCAGGTTGATACCCACTGCGGATCGCCTGTAGCAGTACCTCTGCCCGCTGCGGCGTGGAGTGGCCTGGCAACCCTGGCAGGTGGAGCGATCATCACCGGCTACCGCAAAGCCCGCCGCAAGATGGCGTAACGAATCGATGGTCTGCCTATTAGAAAAGCCCCGGCCATGATGGCTGGGGCTTTTCCTTTTCCCTCTTGTCCGATACAAAGACTGCTCTTTTGGAGAATCCATTGAGCAAGCTACGTTTAATTCAGTGCGGCATGGGCGGAATGGGCAAAGCCTGGTGGAAATCTGTCACCAGCACCTCGCCGGACTTTGATCTGGTGGCGATCGTCGATGTCGTGCAAAAAGCCCTCGACGATGCCGGCGATGCCTTGAATATCCCGGCCGAGCGGCGGTTCAAGTCGCTGGAAGAAGCCATCGCCAAAGTCCCGGCCGACGCGATCCTTACCGTCACCCCGCCGGCCGTTCATGCCCCGCACGCCAAGTATGCAATGGAGCACGGCCTGCACGTTCTGACCGAAAAACCGATCGCCGACAACATGGAAAACGCGCTGATGATGACCCGCGTCGCCGCGCAAACCAAACGACAGTTGGTCGTCGGGCAGAATTACCGCTATAACGCGTTGATCCAGAAACTCAAACAACTCATCGCCGACAAGGTGGCCGGCGAATTCGGGCACGGGCACATCAGTTTTTATATCCCGGGTGATTTCACAGGCACGTTCCGCGAGACGATGGAATACCCGCTGCTGGTGGATATGGCCATCCACCACATGGACCTTATCCGCTGCGTGACCGGACGCAACATTGAGAAAGTCACCGCCCACACCTTCAAGCCCGTCTGGAGTTGGTATCAACACGATCCGGGCCTGATGATGATTCTGGAGCTGGAGGGCGGTTTGAGTTTCAGCTACAGCGGCGACTGGAGCGCCAAAGGCAAGAGCACCAGCTGGAACGGCGATTGGCGTTTGCAATGCGCCGACGGATCGATCCACCTGGATGGCGACAAAATTACGATCGCCCGTAGCGATAGATGGAGTAAGAATCCCACGGTTGAAAACGTGGAAGCCCCGCCGGTCGAGCGTGGCGGACAAGCGGCCCTGCTGGCGAACTTCGCCAACGCCATCCGCACCGGTAAACCAGCTGAAACCAACGGGCAGGACAATCTCGGCTCGTTCGGCGCGGTCATCGCCGGCGTGCTGAGCACCAAGGAATCGCGAACGGTGAACGTGAAGGAACTGATCGGCAGATAAGAAAACAGATTAGACACGAAGCAACGAAGACACGAAGGAGAATGGTAAAAATACTCTTCTTCGTGTATTCGTTGCTTCGTGTTTAATCTCTCTTGGGTAACGCTGAAATATCAGACGCCGTCCACCATAGCTGCTTGTGGTGATGGATCGTGCAAATCAGCTTCCCGCCGCCGAGGACGAGCATGAAATCAGAGCCGGCGAGATTGCGGAGCAGCGTTTCGATGAATCCCTGGCACGCGGCTGAGTCGGCGGGGGCGAACTCAATCCCCGATCCATCGTTTCGCCCGCACAGCTCGTTGGCGTCCAACCCGATCGCCGCCAGCGCCGCGGGCAGCCACGCATAGGATCCGAACGTCAGCTCATACGCCCAGTGACTCTTGGGAAGCACCCACGCCGGCGAATCGGGCGCGACCGTCTTCCACACCTGCACCGCCCGAGTGGCGAGAGTTGCTTCGTTGCCTTCCACCAGTTCCGCCAGCGCCCGGGCGGCCGGTTTGATCGTCGAATCCTCACGCAGAATCCAGCCGACCGATTGCGTCGCGGCGTCGTCCTTAAACCCAAACGCCCCGCTGTTGTGATACAGGCATTGCAGCCCGGCCACGGTGAGGGTGTCAAACACTTCGGAGTAGTCGACGAGTTCGGCCATGGGTCGTGTATTGTCGATTGCCGATTGGCGATTGTCGAATCCGAGAACCCTCTCCCGGCGTACCGGGCGCGGGGGCAATGCAGTCGACAATCGTCCTCAAACCATCGACAATCCGAACCATGAAGCGCATCGTCCTGACCGGAGGCCCCGGGGCCGGAAAGACCGTGATCACCACCGCCATTGCGGCCGGTGATCCGCACCGCTTCGCCCGCGTGCCCGAGGCCGCCACCCACGTATACGACGTGCTGCAAACCCGGTGGGACCGACTCGACGTCCCCGGCCGGCGCGACGTGCAGCGGCAGATCTACCACCACCAGGTGGCGCAGGAGGACGCGCTGGCCGCCGCCCATCCGGATCAACTGATCCTCCTCGACCGCGGCACGATCGACGGCGCCGCGTACTGGCCGGACGGGCCCGAAGGCTACTTCCCCGACCTCGGCACCACGCTCGAAGCGCAGCTCAAGCGCTACGACGCCGTCGTCTGGCTGCAGACCGGCGCCGCCCTCGGCCACTACGACGGCGACGCCAGCAACGCCTGCCGCTTCGAAGACGACGCCGCCGCCATCGAGTCCGGCATGCTCCTCAGCCGCCTCTGGGGCGGACACCCCTGCATCCGCCACATCGGCGCGTACCCGACGATCGGCGCGAAGATCGAGGCGGTAAGAGCGGTGCTGGATGAGCTGAATCACAATAGGACAAAATGAACGAAGCAGGATGATGGATCGAATTCTGCATTCATCATTCTGCCTTTCTGCCTTACACTTTCCCCATGTACACCATCGACACCAACGGATGGCTTGATCCGCATCTCAGCCAGGAATGGCTTCTCACCAACGGGCTCGGCTCGTTCGCCAGCTCGACGATCCTCAGTTGCAACACGCGGCGGTATCATGGCATTCTGTGCGCCGCGACCAATCCGCCCGTCGGCCGGCTGATGACGGTCAACCGCGTCGCGGAGGTCCTGATCTTTGACGGCGACAACGAACAACCCCACGAACTGTCGATCAACCAGTTCGGCCAGCATCTGCATCCACGCGGCGATCGCTACCTGCAGAAGTTTGAACTCGGCGACGTCGCCCGCTGGCAGCACGCCGTGCGCGACGGCGTACTCACCAAGGAGCTGCTGCTCTGCTGGAAGAAGAACACCGTCGCCATCCGCTACCAGTGGAAGGGCCCGAAGGTACAGTTGAACGTGCTGCCGTTCGTCAGCCTACGCGATTTCCACTCGCTGCAGCGGGCCGGCGCGATGTTTTACGCCAAGAGCGAGCCGCGGTCGATCAGCGTGTCGGACAATGTCAACGCCGTCCACATGAAGTCTGATGTCGGCGAGTTCATCTTCAACCCCGACTGGTGGTACGGCCACACCTACGCGATCGAGCAGGACCGCGGCCAGGATTTTGCCGAGGACCTCTACACCCCCGGCCGGTTTAGTGTGAACCTAGAAGAGGGGGGGTCGATCACGCTCGTCACCTCGCTCGACCCGAACGAGGCGTTCGATTGGTCGGCTGAGCTGGAGAAGCGAGCCAAGGTGTTCGCCGTCGATCCGTCCGCCACGCCGGCGGTGCAGAAGCTGCTACGGGCGTCGAAGGATTTTATCGTCACCCGCAAGCAGCCGGACGGTCAGCCGGGCCAGACGATCCTGGCCGGCTACCCGTGGTTCGCCGACTGGGGCCGCGACACGATGATCTCCTTGCCTGGCCTGCTGCTGGTACCCAAGCGGTTTGACGAAGCCCGGCAGGTGCTTGGCGTGTTCGCCCGCTATGTCAGCGATGGGATGATCCCCAACCGCTTCGACGATTACAGCAACGAGCCGCACTACAACACCGTCGACGCCAGCCTGTGGTTCATCCACGCGTCGTACGAATACCTCAAAGCCTCCGGCGATCAGGCGACGTTCGACAGCGTGCTGCTGCCCGCCTGCCGGGCGATCATCGACGGCTACCGCAACGGCACGCGGTTCCACATCAAGATGGACCCGGCCGACGGGCTGATCACGCAAGGCGATCTCTCCACCCAGCTCACGTGGATGGACGCCAAGTGCAACGGCATCGCGTTCACGCCGCGCCAGGGGAAGGCGGTCGAGATCAACGCGTTGTGGTATCACGCGCTGCGACTGCTCGGCGACCATCAGTTGGCCGACCGCGTGCAGCGGAGTTTTGTCGATCGGTTCTGGATCAGCCCCTTCCGTGGGTTGGCCGACGTGGTGGATGGCGAGCGAAAAGATACTTCGATCCGCCCGAACCAGATTTTCGCCGTCAGCCTGCCGAACTCGCCGCTCTCGCGCGAGCAGCAGTCGGCCGTGGTGGAAGTCGTGCGGCGAGAACTGCTCACGCCCGCAGGCCTGCGGACGCTCAACCGCGCCGACCCCAACTACCGTGCCCGCTACGCCGGCCCGCAGATGCAACGCGACGCGACGTATCACAACGGCATCGTCTGGCCGTGGCTGATCGGGGCGTTTTTGGACGCGTATCTCGCCGTCAACGATCACTCTGCCGATTCCGCCCAGCAGGCTGCCGATTGGCTCACACCGCTGGTGAAGGGAATGAATGATACCGCGTGTATCGGTTCCATCAGCGAAATCTACGAAGCCGAAGCGCCGCAGCGACCCGTCGGTTGCTGCGCCCAGGCATGGAGCGTCGCAGAAGTCCTGCGGCTGGCGGTGAAGCTGGGGATGTAGCTTCTGGTCCCTTCTCCCTCCGGGAGAAGGTTAGGATGAGGGCGGAGCGTTCCTCGATGAGTTGCGAGAGGTGCCGATCCGCTCTCGAATATTGTTAGGACAACTCGTCTCGATCGCCACGGCACGTTTCTCCCCTCACCCCCGCCCTCTCCCCTCCAGGGAGAGGGAGGCCGTAACTGGCAACGTGACGATGAATTCGCTGCCTTGGCCCAGCCCCGCGCTGCTGGCGCGGATCGACCCGCCGTGGACATCGACGATGGCGTGCGCGATGGACAAACCCAGACCCGTACCGCGACGCTCTTCGCGCGGAAGGGTGAAGAATGGCTCGAATACGCGCGCCAGAGTTTGCTGCGTCATCCCGCGGCCGTTGTCTTTGACGACCAACATGACCGACTTGTCGATGCGTCGCACGCTTACGTCCACCCGGCCGGTGTGATCGTCAACCGCTTCCAACGCGTTGGTCAGCAGATTCAGCATCACTTGCTTCATTTCAGACTCGTTGGCGAGAATCGTCGTGTCACCTTCACTCGCAAAACGGATCGGCCGATGTTCGTACTCACGCAGCGCCCGCAAAAGCGGGATGACTTCCTCCGCCACCGCCGCAAGATTTACCGGCGAACGCGGGGCCTCGGTGCTTCGAGCCATCGAGAGAAGCTTTTCGGTGATCTGCTTGCAGCGAAACGCCTCATCGATGATCGCCTGCAGTGCTTTATCGATTTGCTCTGTCGCCGCGGAGTTGGGCTGCTGCTGCAACTGCTGCTGTGTGAACTCGGCGAAACCGGTAATCACGCCCAGTGGGTTGTTAATCTCATGCGCCACACCTGCCGCCAGAAAGCCCACGCTTGCCAGATGTTGACTGCGAACCAGTTCGCGGCTTTTTTCTTCGACCTGCCTTTCCAGGCTTCCATAGAGTTCATCCAACTGGGTGGCCATCTGGTTGAAATCGCGGGCCAAATCGGCAAATTCGAGGTGTCCGTGTACGGGCAACTTGCGTGAGAATTCACCGGACGACAGATGGCGAACGCCCTGATTGAGCTCTGTCATCGGCCGCATGACGGATCGGTATTGCCACACGCCGATCACGATTGCGCCTGCGATCAGTAGCCCGCTGACCGACGACACCGCCACGACGGTGAATCGGCGCTTGGCATCGGCGCGAAGCTGGGCCGCCTGAATCGAACTGCGGATTTGCGACGCACTGAACGCGGTCGCCCCCATGACCTGCTGGAACGCCGTGGTGTCCACCTGTTGATTCCCGCGCTCGATCGCCTGCCGGACCATGGCCTGGGCACTGTGGACGCGATCAAAAATCGCCATCAAGTCCGGCGTTGCGCCGCCACCCAACTCGGCCGACTCATCCCGTTCAATCTTCAGCTTGGTTTCGGCAGCATCCAACTCTACCAGCGCCCGGGCCAGTTCCGGCTGATTGAGCGACACCAGCGTGCGAGCCGTCAAGACGTGCGAGCCGATCTCATACACATCGCGCAGCCGCTCGTAACCGCGGGTGGCCAGCGACAGATCCTGATTCAAGCCGTGAATGCCCCAGATCGCCACCCCGCTGACCGCGAGGAGGCAAACGATGACGGCGGTGATCTGGTAGATCAGCGTGCTACGCAGAGATCGCATCGACGAGATTGTGGATTGCCGATGGCGGATTGTCGAATGTATTTGTCATTGGTCATTAGTCATTAGCGAAGATCGCATCTCCTCTCTAATGACCAATGACAAATGACTAATGACTCGTCGACCATCAGGTCGCATTAACCGGTTGCAGGTCGGCCACTTTGAGCGATCCTTCGCCAAAAACCTGCGTGAACTTTTCGCCGTTCTTGGCGGTGGTTTTGCCGTCCATGTAGCAGACGCTGAACGCCCGGCGAGGAATGTCGGTTCGGTTCACGTCCGAACCGTGCAGCAGCCAGTTGTGCATGAGGACTGCTTCGCCGGCCGGCACTTCCAGGTATTTCACCTTGTCGGGCGAGCAATGCTCGGCGGCCTGCTCCTTGGTGAGGAAGCCCGAGCCGTGCGCCGGGTTGACCAGCCCGAGCTTGTGGCTACGGGGAACGTACTGCACGCAGCCGTTGGCGACGGTGGCCGGGTCAAGCGCTGTCCATAGCGTCACCAGCGGATCGCGATCGAGGTAGCTCCATCGATCCTGGTGCCACGGCAAAAACGTGCCCTTGTGGCTGGGTTTGTTCATAAACATCGCACGAAACGACGTGATCGGCGTTTGTGGCCCGTAAACGCGGGCGCAAATTTCCTTAAAGATCGGCCGCTGCATAAATTCCAGGAACAGCGGGTCGAATTCCAAATCCTGAATCTTGCGGTAGTCCAGCGTTTTACCCTTGTGCCCACGCGACTGCACTCCGGCGTCCTCGTACTTGCCGCTATCGCTGTCGAGTTGCATCAGCAGTCGCTTGTAATCCAAGTCGGCCTTGCCGAGCATGATGTCGTCGATACGCCGCTGCAAAGCAGCCAGATCGGCATCGCTCAGCACCTTGCCGAGGCGCAAGTAACCCTCATCCTCGTAGAACTGCCAGTCGCGGTCGGAGATCAGTTGTCCCATCGTTTGCTCCTTTGCTGGATTGGATACCGTAGATCATGCGGGCGGCGCGACATCCAGAACCGTCACATCGCCCGCAGGTTTTTTGTCGCTCACACGGGCCGGTGGCTCGTGGTACGGGAATCGTTGTCGGCGAATCCATGACAAAAGCTTAGAGATCGCGACTCTTTCGCAACATGGAATCGGTGAACGTCATGATAGAGAATTTGAACCTGTCGCCACACGATATTGGATCGGACTACACCCGAAATATTGCCTAAACTGCCGGCTGAAGTAGTACGGATCCTCACACGCCACTGCGGTGGCGATGGCTTTTACGGTTAACCGCCCCTCGGCCAGCAGGCCGGCCGCGTGCTCCATCCTGAGCTTGGCCAAATGCTGCAGGGGTGTGACGCCCAATTCCCGGCGAAACGTGCGGTTCAGATGCTGAGGCGTGTAACCGGCCAACTGCGCCAGATCGTCCAAGGTGGTCGGGATCGCAATCCGGCGAGACAGTTCATCCAGTAGCTCCGCCAGCAGCGGATCGGTTGCCCGCTGGGTGAGCAACCCGTTGGCCGCGTCGTGACGGAGCAGCTCCATCGCCACCAGCCGGCCCCATGCGGGCATGGTGAGCATGGTGGCGGTGGTGTCGTTACGCCCCCACTCGCCGGCGGCCATCTGCAGGTAACCCGACAGCCTGCTCCTGGGCGCCACCGATCGCAGCCGCGCCGGCACGAGCAAGTCGTATACGTCCTGCCCGCCCGGCAGCGAAATCAGCACATGGATCGAGCCGAGCGTCACCCGCTTGCTCTGCGAATACGCATGATGATGCACGCCCGGCGGAACGAGCAACAAGTCGCCCGCCTTCAGCGGCCACTCGACGCCTTCGATGACCCAAACCACTTTCCCCTTCAGCGGGAAGATGAGGTTGTAGTCGGGCACCGTGCGCGGTTCGAGCGTGTAGCCGTCGAAACAATTCTGGAACGAACACACTTGCGTCACCACGCGGGCGCGGGAGAGAACAAACTGCAGAAATGCATCGCTCGGAGCGGCTGACATGGCGGGGAATTGTACCAGCCAAGTGGTAAACCCGAATGACGAATGACGAATGATGCAAAACATTGGGGCTTTTCGTCATTCTGGTTTCGTCATTCGTCATTCTTTCGGATTTCGGGTTTCGTCATTCGGGCTTAGGTCGCTCATTGGTCATTCAACAAAAGACGCGCGACTGAAAATCAGTCGCGCGTCTTTGATTTCAGCCTTGCAGGACCATTACTTCGTCGACGCCATTAAGTCGGCTTCAGCGGCCTGAGTTTTCAGCGTCTTTTTCCCGCCGTAGGTCTTGGTCAGTTCCTTGATGAACTCTTCGTACTCGTTGTCATCCAGCGGCAGAGTGACACTCTTGCGCTTCACACCGCTGAGGAGCATGGCGTTGCCAATTTCCAGGCCCTTCACGCCTTCAACGCCGTCGGCCACCATGGGTGATCCGGTGAGGATGGCGTCAACGAATTTTTCAGTGACCTGCTTGTGGTTGTCACCGAAATCGCTGCGGTTGACGGGAATTTCGATCGTCCAGTTTTCGGTGCTGGTGAACGCTTTGGTACTCTCCTCGCGGAGCTTGCGGACGTTTTGGCGGGTGCGGATGAACGTCAGTTTGCCGTGCTCGCTTATCAGTTTGCCCTGATCGCCGCAGATTTCCAGGCGGTCGGTACCCGGGGCTTCGCCGCTGCTGGTGACGAAATGGCCGATCGCGCCGTTGGGGTATTCGAAGATCGCAGACACTTCGTCTTCCACCTCGATCGGGTGGGTCTTGCCGATGCTGGCGACGGCCGTCACGCGGTTGGGCATCAAGCCGGTAATCCATTGGATCAGGTCTAGGTTGTGCGGGCACTGGTTGATGAGCACGCCGCCGCCCTCGCCGGCCCAAGTCGCGCGCCAACCGCCGGAAGCGTAGTACGCCCAGGTGCGGAACCAGTTGGTGATCAGCCAGGTCACGCGGGTGACTTCGCCGAGTTCGCCGCTGGAGATCAGTTCCTTCATCTTGCGGTAGACGGGGTTTTGGCGGTTCTGGAAGACGATCCCGAACTTCAGGTTCGGATACTTCGCTGCGGTGGCGTTGAGCTTGCGCGCCGCGCCCACTGTCACGCCGATCGGCTTTTCCGACAGGACATGTAAACCCGCCGCCAGGCCGGCTTCAGCGATCGGCGGGTGATCGTAATGCGGGGTGGCGATCAGGATCGCATCACAGGTCTTGCTGGCGATCAGTTCCTGATACGTCGCAAAACCCGGGCAGTTGTATTTCTCCGTAAATGACTTCAGCTTGACGGGGTCAACGTCACACACCGCTCCCAGAGACGCTTTAGGAAGCGTGTTCATGTAGCTGGTGTGGAAACTACCCATGTTGCCCAAGCCAATAACGCCAATGCGAACTTTATCCATAATGAAATGCCTTTGAGAAAAAAGACTGTCAGTCGGGCAAAAATCGACGATTCTGATGGCAATGTCAATGCTCTGCGATCAAAATGCTCGCTTCGCTGCATTGTTGGCGTTGAACTGATGGACCCACGTGCCCTTCGGGCGCTAAACTACGGTCCGGGTCGGCTCACATAAGTCGGTGCTGCCAGCTTGGTTTAGGAAGGAGTAAGCCGCATGGATCAAGACGACGCAATCGTCGGCCGGGTTTTCACGCGACGGGAGATGATGGGCAGCGCAGCCAAGCTCGGTTTGGGGCTTGTCGCCGCCAGGATGCTGGTACCGTCCAAGGCTTCGGCCGCACCGACGACCCAGCCGAGAACGCCGCTCGTCGCCAGTCCGGCGATGACCGAAGGACCGTTTTTTGTGGACGAGAAACTCAACCGATCGAACCTGCTGGAAGGAACCACCCGCTCCAGCGTCATTGACGGCTTGCCGCTTGCGCTGGCGGTTACGGTGTATCAGTTAACCGGCGACAAGCCCACGCCGCTGAAGGACGCGCAAGTCGATGTCTGGCACGCGGATGCAGCCGGCGTTTACTCCGGGGAGGACCACCGGATGAATCCCGAAAACACCGCCAACCAAACTTGGCTCCGAGGCCACCAAATCACCGACGCCGACGGCAACGCCAACTTTACAACGATTTTCCCCGGTTGGTACCCCGGGCGAACGCCGCACATCCATTTCAAGGTGCGACTGTTCGCTGCGGACGGCAAATCCGCGAGTGAGTTCACGTCGCAGTGGTATTTCAGGGACGCCGACGCGACCAAGATCTACGCCCAACCGCCCTACGCCCGTCGAGGTCGCCACAACACACGCAATGAGGCTGACGGCGTCTACGCCCGTCGGCAAGCGGACGGCTCCATGGCTGGCGAGCAGATGCTGCTGGACCTCACCGCGGCAGACAAGGGATTCCGCACGGCGTTCCCGATCATCCTGACCGACGGCAACCTGCGCACCCGCCGCAAAGGTCGTGGTTAAAGCTCGCGACCCTGACAACCACTTCTGGGGGCGAATTGAATTCACATCAAACGATTTTGGGGCGGGATCGCCGCACAAGTGCGGCGGCTAGACAGGGCAGTCCAATGGTTATGAAAAGCTCTTCTACTCAATCGGGGTGACGCTAGTGTTGGTCCACCAGTGTTCCTGGATTGGCACGAGCGGTCCAACCTTGCCAGCGAGGCGGCAGCGGATCCAGTGGCTCATCCAGTCGCCTTTCGCATCGGTCGGCCATTTGGACGACTCGCGGTCCTTGCCGATGAAGGCCAGGACGGCTTGCAGCTTCAAATGCCCCATGGCTTTAACGCATTCAAACTGCACGTCGGCCGATTCAATGAGGTCGGGGATCGGCTTGGAAAGCAGCCCCACCACAGATTTATCTCCCATCGGACTCAACCGACCAATCGCGTAGGCCGCAGCGGAGCGGATTCCGGAGGCGCGCGTCTTCTCCGGCACGAGGGTTTTGCACATCGGCAGGATGGAGACTTCCCCAAAAATCGTGCAGGAGACGATGGCTTGCTCGATCGCCGCAGCCGCATCCACATACTCGGGCGAGGTCATTGGTAACGTAAGCGTGGTCGCCTTGGTCGCCAATTCCGCCATCGCCGGCGATGCGTCTTTTCGGCCAATCTGCCCGAGCGACACGGCGGCCTGGCGGGCGACTTTCCAGTCAGCGTCTTTCAGCAGCGCCAAGTGCGCGGCAAACCCGGCGTCGCTCTTGAGCGCGCCGAGAATGAATGACGCATCCTCGCGGCGACGCGGACTGGCGTCGGCCAGCATCTTCTCGGCCGTCGGGATGACCGGCTGGCCGATCGCCACCAATGCGTCGAGCGCGGCTTGGTGCATGCGAGTCGAGTCGGCCGACAGGTTGCTTGCCAGCGCTGCGATCGCGTCGGGCGTCGGCGATTTCTGCAGCAACCGGGCAGCGGATTCACGCACCGGCGTATCTTGATCAGCCAACGCGACAATGAACCGCTTTTGCCCCTCGGCTTCGCTGCTGACCCCCGCCACCGCCGCCAATGCAGATCGACGCACGGTCGGATGCTCGTCGCCCAGCAACTTGATCACGTCAGCGCTTCGCGAGGCAGCCTTCATTCGCCCCAGCGCGGCCGCAACCGCCGAGCGGAGCGGAACGGCCGACCCGGTCAACGATGCAACGGCATCGGCGTATTTCGCATCTCCCGTGCGACCCAGCGAATTAACCGCAATAATCTGCATGGCCGGTGGATAGCTCGCCAGCGATGCAGCCAGTTTCGGTGCTTGCTCAACTTCCGCTACCGAAACCGCCGCCACTACCACGGTCGGATCTTTGTCGTCCAGCCCGGCGGTGATCGCCGAAGTGTCGCCCAGGGTCGCGCCGCTGAGTACAACCTCGCGTCGCACGCGAGCGTCCTTGTCCTGGATCAGCTTTTTGAGATCCCCAACGAGCGACTTATCGCCTAACAGCCCGGCGGACTTGGCGGCGGCGGCGCGAACCTGCGAGTCGGGGTCGGTCAGACCGATCTTGATGTACTTTGCGGCGGCGGGCTGACGCGTCAAGCCCAATTCCGTCTGCATCTGCACCCGTGTGGGCGCGTACGGATCGCCAGCGCGCTCGCCGAGCAGATCGATCATCCGCGGCAAGGTTTTGTCGATCCGTTCGGTCGGCGTGGACGGGAGGGTCTTGCTGCCATACGGCAACACATCGGGCAGTTCCTCGGCCGACACCACCGCCGACGCAAGCAATACCGCCGATATCGCGGCCAGCCATCGACAACATGTTGGATGCAAGTTCATGAGCGTCTCATCCCCGTCGAAGCAGGACGGCCAACCGAATCCGCGCCGATATTAGCGTCACCAGAAACAACCCGCCGATCACCATCAAGTGCTGCGGCCAAAGATTGAGGATTTGCGCCGAAGAATTCGGCAGTAAGTTCAACGCCAGCACCAGCGGGCTGATGAACGCGATCTTGTACCCGCCAGGAAACACCTCTGCCTGCATCGCCCACCAACCGGCGGCGGGCAGGACGAAGAGGACCGCGACGATCAAGTACGCCGCCACTGTCGCCCGAGCGGTGTTGGCCACAAACGCCGAACACGCGATCCCGATCGCGCAGCACAACGCCACCGATAGCACAATGACGGGTATCAACACGTACAGCACCGTGAGATAACCCATGTTGATATAACAGATTGCGCCATACCCCGGGATCAGCGCCAGGATCGGCAACACGGCCGGCTGAAACGCGGGGAGGAACTTGCCCCAGAAAATCTGCCCGCCTTTGAGGCGCGAGAGACGCAATGTCTCAAACGTGCCGTTCTCGATCTCGCCGCTGATGGTACTGCTGGTGAGCGAAGGTGCGACCAGAGCAATGATGCCGATCTGAAACGCCACCAGCACGCTGGCGACGTATTTGAGCAGGTCCTCGTGTTCCGCCCCGCCGGACAGGCTCATCAGTGCCAACCCCATCGAGAGTAGCAACGCGGTATAGAAGATACGGACCATCACCTTCCCGCCGCGGAGCAGATTGGTTCGCTTTTCCTTCGAGATCAGCGGATTGAACCGGCCGAAAGGCTTGCGCTTTTTCTTGGTGTCGATGAGGTACATCACACGACGCCCCATGCTGCGGCGGGCATCAGCACCCAGTTCCGGATTCAATCCCTCGTTGCTCAATGGCGGCTTGCTGAGCTTGGCGATCAGGATAAAAAGGCAAACAAGAATGACCGACCCGGCGAGGGGCAGAAAGACGAGCCAGATGGGGTAATTGTGGTGGATCTCTCCCGAGAAATCCGTGATCGCCGGGCGCAACAGCGACAGAATCGCCGCGACAGGCGAGAGCGCCCTGATGTAATGCAGTGCCATGGCCAGTTCGCCCGATTGGCCGTCGATCATGATCGCCGCGGGCACCAGCGACGCGCCGGCCAGCACGAGCATCACCACATACGTCAGCACCAGCGAGGTCGCACTGAGCTTCGCAAGGCTGCTGACCGTTACCGAAACAATCGCCACAAAGACGGCCGACACGATCAGCACGAAGTAGGAGCGGACGAGCAGGTCCGTCTGCATTTCCCCTCGCCAACTCAGCAGTGCGACAAACGGCAACCCGCTGAGCAGCAGCATCACCGGATAACTGACGGCCGACACCACCTTGGCGATGACAATCTGCATCGGCGACAGCCGTGACGCATAGAGCATTTCCATCGTGTTCTGTTCTTTTTCGCCGGTGATCGAGACGGCTGCGATGCCTGGCACGAGAAGCAGGAGCATCACGAGCTGCCCGAAAATCAGCGACAGCAGCAGTGAATCCTGCCCCCGGGCCGACAGTGTGAGCATCCCTTGCTGCGGCCAGGTCGCCATCACAATGCCGCCCAGCACGGCGACAAACAACACCTGTATCGCCGCCACCCGCTTGAGGCGGAACAGGCCGAGAAGTTCTTTGCGGACGAGGGGGTTCATAAAAATTAAGATTTGCCGTCTTCCTCGGGCGGGATAAAATGGGTGATATGAGCATCACCGAACTGATCAAAGGCATCAAGAAGCTTCCGCCGACCAAACGTTCGGCGTTTGATCGCCAGTATCGGCGTCTTCTCGATGTCGAGTTCAAACAAGAATCGCAAAAGGCCCGTAAGCAATTTCCGAACCTGGCCGACGACCAGATCGACGAAATGGTCAACGGTTGGATACACGAAATGCGTTACGGGCGCAAATGAAGATTTTCTTCGATACCAACGTCTACATCTCCGAATCGCTCGGCAGCAAAACCGCTGCCGCAATCTTGGAAGCAACTCAAAATGCGGCCTGGCGAATCTATTGCAATACGCACGTGACGGACGAGGTTCGATCAACGTTGAAGCAGAAGCTTCGCAAATCAACGTCGCTGGTGAAGACGACAGTGGATCGCATTCGAAGGCGAACGACGCGCGTGAAAACACCCTCGTCGCGCCATCGTGTTCCCGGCGACGAGATGGACAATCCGATCCTGAGAGCCGCCCTAGGTGCCGGCGCGCACTACCTGGTGACCGGCGACAAGCGGCTGTTAGCGCTCGATCCCTACGAAGGTTTACGCATTGTCTCTCTTGCCGCATATCGTCAAATCCTGATCCACCAAGGCTTCATTTTGTCAAACTCATAAACACGTCTTCCAGATCCGCCGGCACTTCGGCGAAATGGGTGACGGCAAGATTGTTCTTGAACAGCAACTGCACGGTCTGTGCCAGTTGGGCTTCGTCGGCCTGTACTTCGTAGCGCAATGTGTTGGCGGCGCTGGTGACGGGCGTCCAGATACCCGGGGCGGCGCTCAACACCTTCTTAGCCTGCTCGATCGAGCCGATCACCCGGACTTCCATCAGCCGGGTTTGGCGGACGTCGCGCAGAATCTGCTGCACTGATCCGTTGGCCACCATCCTGCCCTGCTGCAGGATGCCGACCGTATCGCACACATCCGCCAGTTCGGGCAGGATATGACTGCTGACCAGAACCGCCTTACCGAGGTCGGCCAGTTCGCGCAGCAGTTGTCGCATCAGGATTCGCGCCCGTGGGTCGATGGTGGCGGCCGGCTCGTCGAGGATCAGCAGTTGCGGATCGTGTACCAGCGTTTTAGCGATACCCACACGCTGCTTCATCCCTCGCGAGAGCGCGCCCATGAACTTGTCCTTGAACTCCATCGCGTTGGCGATCGTGAGACACTGATCGATCCGATCCGCCCGCAGGTTTTTGGGAACGCGGTACGCAGCGGCGAAGAAATCCAGATATTCCCACACGCGGAGCGTCGGATAGACGCCGAAGTTGTCGGGCAGGAAGCCGACGAGTTGCTTGATCAGGTCTTTATTGCCGGTGACGTCCTTATCCGCCACATACGCCTTGCCGCTGGTCGGGTCGAGCAAACCGCACAGGATGCGGAAGGTGGTGGTTTTGCCCGAGCCGTTGGGCCCGATGTAGCCGAAGACCTCGCCGCGGTGGACGGTGAGCGAGAGATTGTCCAGCGCCGTGACGTCGCCGTACTTTTTGGTCAGCGACTCGGTGCGGAGGATGGGAGCGGATCGGTCGATGGGCATAGGACTGCACCTGTTAAGGTTGGCTCGCTTTCTTCTTCGGGCCCGTCGGTTTCGTGGCCGGCTTGGTCGCGGGCTTTTTGGCCGGCTTCTTTGCCGGAGCGGGATTTGGCGCAATCTGCTTGGCGTCCGGCATTTCATCGTACTCGCGCACGGGCAGTACCACCGGGCGCGGCGGGCCGTCGATCACGCCGTCGTAGTCGATGGAAAAATCCTGAATCTTCCACCGCGATTGCCCCGGCGGGCACTCGATATTCACCCGAATCCACATCCAGCCATTGGCGTCGATGTCCCCGTCAGCCACATCGAGCGCGACCGATCGCGAACCCATCAACTGCTTCCATTGAGCGATCTCCGGGCCGGCGGAATTCAATCGAACCTTGCCTCCTATGGCCTGGCCGCGATACAGCGTGATCGTTTGCAGCGGCGCTTCGGCCTGCATGGAAATAGCCACCCGTTTGGCGCGGAAATGCCCGATGCTTTGCGGGACGGAAAAGCCGACCAGAAATTCGCTCGGTGTAAAAACGTCCATCCACTGTTGACGGAGCGGATCATACGGCATTCCCATCAAGCCGGCTGACGCGAATTGCGTGAACGCCGACGAAACGTGTACCGCGCTACCGACCGGCGAAGGGATGATTTTCACGCCGGTCCTCGCCAGCGCGTTGGTCCGCGCGATGGCCGGCTGCTGTTCGTCAGGCAGTTGGATCAACGGTGCGGGAGCATTTGCCATCCAGCCGGCGAGGTAGATGGGGCTATCCCGGTGCTTGATGTCGGTTAAGCGTGCGGCGGACAACTTGCTCATGGCGGCGTCGAGGATGCGGTCGCGCAGCTGCTCGCCTTCCAGCTTGACGGCCGACGAATGAGCTTCCGCCGCGTCAGCACGCAGCTCACTCTTGCCTGACGGAATATCGGCCAGTGCGATCTGCCCGTGCGGGCCGATGATGACGGGTTTCTCAATCACGCCGACTTGATTATCCACCGACAGCGACAATCCGCGCTCGTCGAACCTGCCGTTCACCTGCAGCGACATCTCGGCCGGCACGGCGCTGGAGAGTTGCCAGACGCGATCTACCCGTTGCGGATAGACCGCCGCGTTGGTGATACGAAGCGGTGAGACGGAAAGGTCCAACTGCTTTGCATCGCTGGCAGATGCTTGTCGCAGCCCGACTCCGGGACCGACGCTGATCGGGAACCCGGTTTGATCGGGCCCGAGGAGCGAGACGGCTTCGGTCCGCATTCCGCCGACCGAAAGATCGAGCAGATCGATGCGGGCCATGCTCGGCACCACGGTTCGGTCGCGCAATGAGGAAGCGATGACCAGACCGACAGCGATGAGGATCGCCACGCCCACCGCGATCGCAAATCCGACCGGCCGACGCCCCTGCCGCGCCACCAGTTGAATCGTAAGCACGACAAGGACGTACGCTCCCACCACGCTAGCCGCCACAATCCACGGGGGGACTTTCATGCCCACCATCGACTCGAGCAGGCCGCTTTGCATTTGCGACAGCTTGCTGGTGTCCCAATTCATCGCCGGCGAGTCGGGAAACGCCGAGGCCCACAATTGGCGGACGGCGGGCTTGGTGATGTCGAGCGAAGTCGGCGGGAAACTGGTCACGATCAGCCGGCCCAGGCCCACGGTTTGATACGCGAGATGGACGTAATGCTTGTCAGCCGCCACCACCCGGGCACCGGGAATGTTCGGATCGGCCACCCACTCGGCGATATCCAGCGGCATGGCCAGCGGCAATGATTCGGTTTTTTCACCGGCCGAGACGTTGATCGAACTGGCAAATCGCGAGCCAACGTACCTGGCGGGAAGGTACGGCGCCAGCCAGCTTTGCGACGGATCGATCATCTCCGCGCCCACGCAAATCACGACCGTTCCGCCGACGGTCATGTATTGGATCAAGGCCTCCTGCTGAGCCACGTCCATCCGATCGATGGCGACTGAATCGAGCAGTGCAACGCCGACTCCGTCAAACCCGATCCGGTCCCGGGGCGATTCGGCCACGTCGCAAAACTGGCTTAACAGCCGCAACCCTTGAGTCGACTGAAACAGTTGGACGAACGTCGTTGGCTCGTTCACGCCTTCGGGCAATTGTTGGTTGACCGAGTCTCGCTGGGCATTGATCGCCAGGATGAGAGGTCGATCGAGCCGCACGCGGTCGAGCGGACCGTCGTTGTCGTCAACCACCGGCTGGGCCAGCACCGGGCAGCGGGATATCATCGCGCCGGCTTTGTCGCGCCAAACCACCGTACACAGGGGAGGCTTTTCGACCAGTGTGAGAGTCTTGTTCTTGCCGCGCGCCGGCTCGGTCGCTTCGGGCATGACCGGGATGTAAACGTACGCAACCGCCGTAATGCTGGATTTGGCCGGCACGGTAATGGGCAGGCGGAACATCACCCGCTCATCAGCGCCGTTCAGCGGAAACTCCACATGCCCGGCAACGGGACGGTCGGTCCGGTTGATCGTCACCACGCGCACGGGCAACCAGCGGTTGGTGGGATAATAAGGCCCGCTCGCCAGGACAGCCGACAGGGCGTACGAATCCTGGGCGCTCACCGGGCGCGCCGCGACCAGCGACATCAGCGTCAGCAGAGCCAGCACTGATCGATAGGGCAGTCGATTCGACAAGGGTTGCACCGTCTCAGGTAACGCGAATTGGAGTCAATCTTCCGCGACTCATAGGTAACTGTTTCGCCCGCTTGCGTCCAGTTGTAAGGAACATTTAGTCAGTTTCCACCGGTTTCTCCGCCGGGGAATCGCTCATGGAATTACTCAGGGATTGATACAACTCCACAAACGCTCGTTTCAGGCGCTCTTCCAAGTCCTGGGCGGCTTCGGCTTTGGGCAATTCCGGGCGGAACTCCAGCGGCTGGCCATAAATGACGCCATACCGCGTGCGCCGGATCGGCAACCAGTTGACCGGGCGGGAATAGAGCTTCGATTTCAATACGACGACGGGAATGATCGGCACGCCAGCCAGCCGTGCAACCCGCCCGATGCCCGGCCGGATCTTTCCGCCGTGGGTCACCGACTGCTCGCCGCTGCGGAAACCGCCTTCGGGGAACATCGCCACCACCCGCCCTCGGGCCAAGCGGTCGAGGATGATCCGCACGGTCGGGCTGTCGGGCTTGCTGCGATCGAGCGGAAAGGCGTTCATCGACCCATAAAACCAGCCGACGATCGGCTTTTTGAAGACTTCCACGATGCTCACAAAATCCAGGTTCCGCGCGGTGTGACGCATCAGCAATGGAATGTCGTACGGGCTGGTATGGTTCGACGCGAGCAAATACGCGCCAGGGCGCCGCGTCACCTCCGCGTTGATCACAACTGGCTTGGATGAAGCCCAGAAGACGTGATAGCCCGTGTACCACAAGAAGTTGTAAAACGCGTCGCTCATCGTGTCATAAGGATGAATGATGAATGCAGAATGATGAATGAAATACAGGGTTTTCATTCATCATTCATCATTCATCTTTTATTTTTGTCCGGCCAAATCGTCCCGCTTTCGGGGGAAATCCCGAACTCCCCACACAACTCCGCATACAGCGTCCGATACGCCTCCCGCAGCTTTTCCCCCATCTCCAGCCTGGCTTTGCGTCGCGAAGCACTCTGCGGCGGATAGATCGGCTGCCCGAACGCCACCCGCAGCTTGATTCGCCGCCATGGCAACCAGGGCAGGACGCGCATCATCTGATGCGACCCCAGCACCACCGCCGGCACGACCGGAATGCCGGCCCGTTGGGCGATCACGCACGCCCCCAGCCGGATCGGCCCGCCGAGCATGGCCGACTCCACACCGGCGACCACTCCGCCTTCCGGGAAAATGCCGATCACCCGCCCCCGGCTGGTCCGGTGGATCGCCGAGCGGATCGCCTTCACCGGCACGCCTTGGCGGTTGACCGGGAACGCATCCATCCCCTTGAGCAGCAGTGCAACGACATGGTGGCGGTAAAACTCAATCCGCGCCATCCAGTCCACCTTCCGCCGCATGAGCCCGCTGAGGACGCACGGATCGAGATGGCTCAGGTGCGAGCTGGCCAGCACGAACCCCCCGCTAAGCTCGGCCCGATCGGCGTGCAGCACCCGGATCTGCATCGTCTGAAAGCCGATGAACCGCCCGATCGATCGTGCGAGAGAATAGTAAAATCGGCTCATCGATCCGCCGTTTTATCACGATTTGGCGAAGTCTCCCAACTCCACGCCGCTTGCGGCTTCGCGGGGACACGATCGCCCGTCCGACAGAATACTCCACTCGCGAAGCCGCAAGCGGTTTCAAATCCTGCCTTCCCATCCCCGCTCAAACTTGCTAATCGATCCATAATCCACAAAATCCCCTCCGGGAGAGGGAAACGTAAGTCACATGGCCACCGACATCGACCAGAACATCCTCACGAACATCAAATCGATCCTCCGGCGCGACCTTAAATTGGGCCCCGCCTCAGTGATCCCCGATGACATGCCTTTTTTCGGCGGGGATGTCGACCTCGACTCGCTCGACATGCTCCTGCTGGTCACCAGTCTGGAAAAGCAGTTCGGCATTAAGGTGCCTAACGAAGCAGTGGGCAAAGAGGTCTTCCAGAACGTGTCGAGCCTGACCCGCTATGTACAGCAACAGCAACAATCCGGAACGGCCGCTTCGACGACCGCCCCCGCGCCCAAGATCGACTGGCTGAGCCTCCTGCCGCACGGCGAGGGATTCCGGTTCGTGTCGGCGGTCACCGAAGTCCGCCCGGGCCAATCGGCGATCGGCGTGTGGCAACTGAGCGGCAAAGAATCGTTCTTCGCCGGTCATTTCCCGGGTCGGCCGATCGTGCCGGGCGTGCTGATCGCCGAGGCGCTGGCGCAACTATCCGGCCTGACAGCGCCCGAAGGCGTCGCCAGTGCGGGCAAGCTGGCGCACGTCGATGTCCGCTTCGAGCAACCCGTCGCCCCCCCGGTACAGATCGAGCTGAAATCGACCCTGACCCGCATGATCGGCCCGCTGCAGTTGTGCGAAGTGACCGCATCCGTCGGGCAAACGGTGGTGGCGCGCGGGACGATCACCTTGCATCGCGAATGAGATTTTTGGCCGCAGTCAGGACACACATGAACACCGATCAGAATAGAAACAAAGATTTCGCAGATTGCGCAGATTCAGGTTTATAAAATCTGCGCAATCTGCGAAATCTCTGTTTCCTTTTCTTCTCTTCATCCGTGTTTATCTGTGCCCCATCTGTGGCAAATTGGGTTTGTCCATGACCACGCTCAAAGCCATGCCCGTCCACCCCTCGCCCGCGACGTCGCCGGCCGCCCCGGCGGTGCCGCCGAAGATGGGACCGGTTGCGCAGTGGTGGCTTCGCCGGCTGTTCGCCGTTTCGCGACAGGCACCCTGGCTGGCACGCATCCTCAAGCGCTGGGCGGCCCGCACGTCCATCCGCTATTCGCCTAAGGCGCTCGACGCCGCCATCGCCAACGGCCGGCGACTGATCTCCCCTGATCTCTCCGAGGTGGACTGCCGCGAGTACGGACGATCGGTCGTCCGCCGGTTCATCGACTTCGTCATCGATATCGGCCTCTCGCAAGGCCAAACCCCCGCCGAGATGCGTGCCCGTATCGACGGCGTCGACGGCCACGACCATTACACCGCTGCCCGCAAGCTCGGTCGCGGCGCGATCGTCCTGACCGCGCACATGGGCTCGTTCGAACTGGGATTAGCCGCACTAACCGCGATCGAGCCGAAGGTTCACGTCGTCTTCAAGCGCGATACCGAAGATGGCTTTGAAGTCATCCGACAGAACCTGCGGCAGAAGCTCGGCGTGATCGAAGCCCCCATCGACGACGGGTGGGCGATCTGGATCAAGCTCCGAGACGCCCTGCGGGCCGACGAAGTCGTCATCCTGCAAGGCGACCGCGCCATGCCTGGGCAGAAAGCCCAGCCCGTCCCCGTGGCCGGCGGGCACGTCGCACTCCCCCTCGGCCCGCTGATGCTGGCGATGGCCAGCGAAGCGCCGATCGTCCCGATCTTCACGCTAGCCACGGCGCCGGGACGCTGCCGGGTGATCGTAGAAGACCCAATCCTCGTCGATCCGCAGGCCGAGCCGATCGACGGCGTGCATCCTTCGCTGCTGAAGATCGGTAAGGTGATCGAGAAGTATGTGGTGGCGCATCCCGACCAATGGCTGGTGCTGGATCGAGCGTTTGTGGAAGATGCGGCGGGAGCGCCATGAACTTGCAGAAGCCTTCATCTGCCGCAGACCATACTCCCTCGCCCGGTACTCCGGGAGAGGGCGGGGGTGAGGGTTCTGCTTCCACGCCCGAGTCGGCTGCAAGCTCGCAACAGAACCCTCACCCAGCCCTCTCCCGGAGTACCGGGCGAGGGTTCCCAGAACCCATCGTCATCACCGGCACGGCTTTGGCGACCAGCCTCGGCCTCGACCGCGAAAGCACTTGGCAATCCGTCCTCGCCGCCAAGAGCAACTTCGGGCCGATGAGTGCGATGGAATCGCCGCTGCCGCCGGGGAAGGACGGGGCGCAGGCGCTCGATCTGCCGTCTGACTACGCCGCCGACCTACCGCGGGAAGCCCGTTACCTCCGCTGGACGATCGCCGCCGCAATGGCCGATGCGGGGCTGAAGTCTTCCGTGCCGTACGACCCGTCTCGCTGCACGATCCTGCTGGGCACGACGCTGCACGGCATCCGCAGCGGCGGTGAGTTTTTGCGGACGGGCGATTTCGGCAAGCTCGTGAACTTCCCCGCCGGCGCGACCATCAAGCTGGCGACCGAGGGGCTGCCGTTCGGCGGCGCGGGGCTGACCATCTGCAGCGCCTGCTCCTCCTCGCTCGGCAGCATCGCGATGGCCGTCACGCTCCTGCAGACCGGCCAGGCCGACTGCGTCATCGCCGGCGGGTACGACACGATCAGCGAATACGTCTACGGCGGGTTCAGCGCCCTGCGACTGGTGGCCGAAGGACCGCTTCGCCCATTCAGCAAAGACCGCAAAGGCATGAAGCTGGCCGAAGGGTACGGCATCGTGATCCTCGAGCGCGTCCAGGGCGCCGCCGCCCGTGGGCATACGCCGATCGCCCAAATCCTCGGCTGGGGCGAGTCGGCCGACGCGCATCACCTCACCCAGCCGCACCCCGAAGGCGATGGCGCCGCCCGCGCGATGGCCGCCGCACTGCGACGTGCGAACCTCACTCCGGCCGGGATCGACATGGTTGCCGCCCACGCCACCGGCACGCCTGACAACGACGCCGGCGAATTCGCGGCGCTCTCTCGAACGTTCGGCGACGATCTACCACGCATCCCGGTCGTCGGCTTCAAGAGCCACCTCGGCCACACCCTCGGCGGGGCCGGGGCGGTGGAACTGATTCTTTCGGCGCTCGCACTGCGCGACCAGATCGTCCCCGCGTGCGCCAACATCACTGCTGCCGACATCGAGTTCCCCAACCTGAACGTCTCCGTCGGCAGCCCGAAACCCGCGAAGATCCGCGCAACACTCAACACGTCGCTAGGCTTCGGCGGTGCCAATACGTGTGTTGTTCTGGCTCCCTCGCCCGGTACTCCGGGAGAGGGTTGGGGTGAGGGTTCTGCCGCGAACTCGCAACCGACTCCCGGATCGCGACAGAACCCTCACCCTGCCCTCTCCCGGAGTACCGGGCGAGGGTTCGCTTGCGACGTCTTCATCACCGGTATCGGCGTGATCGCGCCGGGGCTCGTCGGTCGCGAGGGATTGTTGCACCGGCTGGCAAGCCCCCAGCCGGCAGCGGCGCTGATCCAGCCGATCGGCGAAGCCGCCCTCGAAGGCCTGCTCAACGCCCGCCGGGTTCGCCGGCTGAGTGACTACGTCAAGCTCCAACTCGTCGCCGCCACGCTGGCGATCCGCGACGCGGGAATCGGCGAGCTGGGCGAGCTGGCTGCGCAATTCAGCGCCATCCTCGGCTCGGCCCACGGGTCGGCCAACTACAGCTACAACTACTATGAGCAGATCGTTCGGGAAGGCGTGATGGGCGCGAACCCGATGCTGTTCGCCGAAGGCGTGCCCAACGCCGGCGCGGCGCACATCAGCCTGATGCTCGGTCTGAAAGGTGCTTGCCAATCGGTGATCGGCACGCGGACGGCCGGGCTGGATGCACTGGCGCTGGCCGCCGCCCGGATCGCCAGTGGCGAGTGGGACCGCGCGATCGTCGGTGCCGGCGAAGAAGAATTCGACATCGTCCGCAAGGCCTACCAGCACTGCGGCTTGGCCGCCAAAGCTGAACCGAGCGGTGCGTTCGCCGGCGAAAACGGCTTCCTCTGCGCCGGCGGGGCGGCGGCGATCGTGCTGGAATCGCAATCCGCCGTCCAAGCCCGCGGCGGCAAGCCGATCGGCCGGATTACTCACGCCGGTTTCGTCCGCGGCGACCGCAATCGCCTGACGACTTCCATCGCCGAGCTGCTTAAGCAGATCGACGCCCCACCCGCCGTCCTCAGTTCCGCCGCAGGGGTGTGGCTCGACCGGCTGGAAGCTGACGCGCTCTCGTCAGCCGGAGTGAAATCGGTCAGCTCAATCGCCGGCTACGTCGCCGAGACCTTCAGCGCCACCCCGCTCATGGGGACCGCTGCGGTGCTCGCCGCCAGATCACTGCCGCGGCTGCTCAGCTACCCGACCGGCCTGGGCAGCATGTCAGCGGCGGACGGTTCGCAGAAGCTCGACCGATTCGCCGCGATCTGCAGTGACCCGACGGGAATCGCTAGCGGGGTGACGATCGAGTTGGCGTAAGCGTGGGAGTCGTGGTTTAGTTTGGATTTCTGCCGCAAGCGGCAAATGCAAGATCAAAATCAACCTTTACCGGCGTGGGAAAACAATCATCTTGTGATCGCGGGGGCGTGCCGTAATAATCGGGCCCTCGGGAACTCACACGTGTGTGGGTGGTTTGCCTTTCATGAGCATGACCCAAGCGTTATCGATCGCCCCCTCCGCGCGGAAATCCGCCGATGAACTGCTGCCGCCGCTTTGGGCGAGTGAATTGCTTTCCGGCTCGCGGACGGTGCATCAGACAATCGATCAGACCTTGTTCGTCACCCGTGCCAGCCATCGCGCAACGCTGATGAGCGTCCGCGCCGTCGGTGCTGCTGATCTGGACGAAGCGGCGTTTGAGCGGGTGACGTTTCAATCCTACAAACTCATCCGCCGGGCACTATCGACTTGTCCAGCCAATATCCCCGTGCGGTTTTGGAATTATATCCCCTCCATCCATGACGCCATGGACGGCGACCGCGACCGATATATGGTCTTTAACGCCGGACGTTTCAACGCCTTCTGCGAATGGTTCGGCGGGAGCGATCAACTCAGCGGCCGGGTGGCGACCGCGTCGGGCGTCGGGCATGCGGGGCGCGATCTGGTCATTCATTGCCTGGCCGCCCCGGTTGCCGGAAAGGCGATCGAGAACCCGCGGCAGATTCCGGCGTTCCGCTACAGCAAACGGTACGGCCCGCTGCCTCCGTGCTTCGCGCGGGCAACGGTCGTGAACGACCTGCTGCCGATCGGCCGATCGGTCCTGGTCGCCGGCACCGCGAGTATCGCCGGCGAAAACACGGTTCACCGCAACGAACTGACCGGCCAGTTCCGCGAGACGCTGGCAAACCTCGCCAGCTTAGTCTCGGCGGCGGGCGTGAATGGGAATCCACTGGCGGCTTTTACCGAAGTGCGAATCTATCACCCCCGCAAGCGCGATGCGGCGATGATCCTCAAACTCGCTGCCGAGGCGTTCCCGAAAGCACCCCGCCCGCAACTGATGCTGGCCGACCTGTGTCGCAGCGAGTTGCTCGTAGAGATCGAAGGCGTGGCGCGATTGAGCTGATTCAAAAGAGTCTTTACCACGAAGCGACGAAGTAACGAAGACATCCATTGGCATCGATGCGTTCTTTCAAAGTTTTATTTCTTCTTCGTGTCTTCGTGTCTTCGTGGTTAATATGTATGGGTTTTCCGCCGTTTCAAGAGGTGAAGACATGAATGAAAGATATGACGTCATTGTCATCGGTGCCGGCCCTGGTGGATCGACGGCCGCTATCGTGGCGGCGCGGGCGGGGCTTAAAGTCTGTGTCCTGGAGAAATCACAACACCCCAAGTTCCACATCGGCGAGACGCTGCTGCCCAAGCTCATGGAGATTCTAGAGGAGCTGAAACTCACCGAAGAAATGCGCAAGCTCCCGCACGTGCCGAAGGTCGGGGCCGAGTTCTGCATCGGCAACGATCCGCGGGCGATGCGGTTTTACTTCTCGCAGGCGCTGGTCCGCACACAGCCGGTGTTCAATATTGAGCGATGCCATTTCGATAAAATGCTGACCGAGCAGGCCCGCATCGCTGGTGCGGAGGTGTTTGAGAACACGCCGGTGAAGGAAATCCTCAAGCTTGAAGAAAACGACGTGGAAGTGGCCGTCGAGGGTCGCACGATCAAGGGGCGGATCATTCTTGACGCATCGGGCCACGGCACGGTGATCGGCCGTCACCTCAAGCAGCGGAAAAACTTTGACGACCCGGAACTGCAGAAGGTGGCGTACTTTGCTCACTTCGAGAACGTCGCCACCAGCACGCCGGACCGTCATCCGACGATCTTCATGTGTGACGAAGGCTGGTTCTGGCTGATCCAACTGAACGAAACCAAGATGAGCATCGGCTTCACTACCCGCCCGAGCTTCGTGAAGGACATCAACGTCCCGCCGAACCGTCTGCTGAAGTGGGCGATGGAACGCTGCCCGCAGTTGCAGTTGCGCATGAAAAACGCGAGCGGCCCGATCGACAACCAGGTGCTGGCCGACTTCAGCTACACCTGCAAGCCGTTCGCCGGCCCGGGATATTTCATGGTCGGCGACGCCGGGTGCTTCCTCGATCCGATTTTCTCCACCGGCGTAACCCTCGCGATGTACGGCGGGATGGAGGCGGCCAAGCACTCCATCGGCATGTTCAATGGCACGCGGAACGCTACAAAATCCCGCAAAGTGTACAGCCAGATGATCAAGGACAGCACCGCGCCGTTCTGGGCGATCATCAAAAACTACTACCGCCGCAGCTTTCGCGAGCTGTTCATGGAAGGCCAGGGCCCGCTGCAGGTGCATAACGCGATCTTCGCGGTGCTGGCCGGGCACGTGTTCCCCAAGCCCGCGTGGAAACTCCGCTGGCGATTGCAGTTTTTCTGGTTCAGCATGTGGCTGCAGGATCATTGGGGCATCGCCCCCAAGCGCCCGGTCTGCTCACTGACGCTGGAAACACCGGCGGAAATGCCGTGGGTGTACGCCCCCAAGCAATTGATGGAACCTGCCGCAGTTGCGTGAGCCGGTTGTCAGAATGATGGTCCACGAATAACACGAATCTTCACGAATCGGTTTTCTTAATTCGTGAAGATTCGTGTTATTCGTGGACGATTACTCGTCCTCCCACACCCACGCCGCCGGCTCGCTCGGTCGAACGGGCAGTTCGTCGATCAGCGGCAGTTCCCACCAGCCGACATCGCGCCAAAGCCCCAGCTTGAATCCGACGGCGGTGTACGTTGCGATCGGCTTGAAGCCCATCCGCTCATGTAATCCCACGCTCGCTAGGTTCGGCAGGGTGATGCCCGCATAAGCCCGCGCGAACCCTTGCGCCGCCAACATCGGAATCAGCCGACCGTAAAGCGCCGCGCCGATGCCCTGCCGCCGTTCCGCCGGCGCGACATAAATGGCCGTATCAACCGACCACCGATACGACTCCCGTGGGCGATGGGATGTTGCGTACGCATAGCCAATGACGGCGTCTTGATCGTCAATCGCCACCAAAAAGGGGAACTTCGGCAGCGTCTGCTCGATCCGCCGGCTCATCTCTTGCTCCGTCAGCGGAGTTTCATCGAACGTGATGGCGGTTTCGGTGACGTAGTACGCGTAAATCTCCGCAACGGCCGGTCCGTCGGCGGGTGTCGCGGGGCGAAGGGTGAAGTTCATCGGCTTCCTTTCGGGCATTTACGATACTCTCATAACCTTGCCACACCAACGTCGCCTCTACACGTTGCGGGAAAAACCTCTAAACTCTGAGTTGTAATGCCCAACGCCCCGCAACTACTCGACCGCCTCGCCGCCCACGCCGCCGATCGGCCGGACGGGGTGGCGTATCGCGATGCGGGAAATCAGCAAACGCTGACGTGGCGCTCGCTCGCTGATCGCGCTGCCGCCTTCGGGCGACGACTACGCGAGGCGCTCCCCGCAGGCGGCGTAGTGCTGCTGTGTGCGCCCAACCAGATCGAATACCCGATCGCCTTCCTCGGCATCCTCGCCGCTGAGTGCGATGTGTTTCCGGTGTCGGCCGACATCGCCGAAGCCGAACTGCTGCGGGCGGCGGAGTCGTCCGGTGCAGTGGCGCTGGTTGGACACGAGCTAGCGCGCCCGATGCTAAACGGCCGACTGACGACCATCGCGATCGATACGCTTTTGGAGAAACCGGATTCGGGGTTCGGGGTTCAGGGTTTGGGAAAGACTAATGCATCGCATTTTGCCCCGAACCCTGAACCCCAAACCCTGAACCCTGATCCTCCCGCCTTGCTGCTGCAATCTTCGGGGACGACGGGCCTGCCCAAGATCGTCCGCCGCAGCGGGCGGTCGCTCGATGCCGTCTCGGCCGCGATGGCGGAGGCGATCGGCTTCACCGCCGACGATCATGTGCTGGCCGCCGTGCCGCTCACGCATTCGTACGGTCTGGAACACGGACTGCTCGCACCGGTCTGGGCCGGCAGCACGGTACATCTGGTGCGCGGGCTTGATGTGCCCACGGTTCTTTGCGAGCTGGCCGGCAATCAGATCACCATCTTCCCCGGCGTACCGGCGATGTTCGAACTGCTGGCGAACGTCAGCGATGCCCCGCCCATCCGCTCGCTGCGCACCGCCTACTCGGCGGGCGCGCCGCTTCCGGCATCGGTAACGGATCGCTTCGCCGAACGGTTTAACGTTCGCGTCGCACAACTGTACGGCGCAACCGAGATCGGTTCGGTGACGTTCAACAATCCGCGAGAATCGCCGTTCGACCCCACCAGCGTCGGCAAGCCGATGGCGGGTGTGGAAATCCGCATCCTGAACCCCACGACCAACGCCCCGCTCTCGACGGGAGAGGAAGGACACGTCGCGATCCGCGCCCGGTCCATGTTCGACGGATACCTACCCACGAACGACGCCCCCGCCGGTTCGCCCGCTTCAGCGGGTGGCGCGCATGCGGACTTGCTCGACAGCTTTTTCCCCACCGGCGATCTTGGCAAGCTCGACGCAACCGGCCGGCTCTTCATCACCGGGCGCATCAAGCTGCTGATCGACGTCGGCGGGATGAAGGTAAACACGTTTGAGGTCGAAACCGTCCTCTGCCAGCACCCCCGCGTGGCCGAGTGCGTGGTGGTGCCGATCCGCCAGAGCGAAACCGTCAGCCGGCTGCTGGCGGCGGTCACGCCGCGCGATCCCGACGCCCCGCCGACAATCGACGACCTACGGACGTTCGCCAAATCACGGCTAAGCGCCTACAAAGTTCCTCGCGTGTTCGAAATCCGCGCGACACTCCCGCACTCAGCCACCGGCAAAGTGCTTAGGCATCTGGTGGAAGCGTCGATTTAGTATTTCCCGATACGGTGTCGCCGCCCGGAACACCGGCCTCCGGCCCGTGCGGGCGATGATCGGATTGAAGAATCCGCGACATTGGATGTTCGAGCGCACACAGCACGGGCCGGAGGCCCGTGGTGCGGGCGGCGTTATCCGCGGGCGTCGGACGGTTCAGGGATTGGCTCGTCGATCGTGACGGTTGCTGTTGCTCCCCGCGTCGGCCGTAAGATGTGCGTCGCGCGATGCCAGATCGTGCCTGTCTGGCGCGGCACCGGCGAATCGAACCGCCTTACGCCGATCGGCAATACCGATCGCACCAGCAGCCAGGCGTGCATCGCGATGCCGCGAAGCGTGTCATTGCGCGGGTGGAGATGGCTGATGCGCCCGCCGGGCACGTCGTAGATGCAGCGGACTGGCACGTGCCGCATCTCCCCGCCGGCCCAGGCGAAGCGGGTGAGGATTTCGGTCTCGTAGCCGTATCGGTCGACATGGCACGACAGGCTGGCCAGCCGCTCCAGTGGGTAGACGCGGAAGCCGCACTGGCTATCGGACACATGCAGCCCGCTTTCAATCCGCACCATCAGGTTTGAGATCCGCCGGCCGGCGCGGCTCTTGCTTGGATAATCCAATGCGGTCTGATCCCGATCGCCGACGATCAGCGCATCCGGAGACTGCTCCGCCGCAGTCAGCAGGTCGGCGATCTGTGTCGGATCGAGCTGGCCGTCGGTGTCGATGGTGATCGCGTGCGTAAACCCCTGCTGCAGCGCTTTGGCGAAACCCGTCCGCAGTGCGTCGGCCTTGCCGCGATTGGTCGGGTGTGTCACTACCTGGCGCTGCGGACCGCCGACGGATGCCGCAACCCACCGATCCAGAATACCGGCGGTGTCGTCGGTGCTGCCGTCGTTCACCACCAGCACGGGCAGGCCTTGCGCGGAGATGTGGTCCATCACGGCGGCCAGCATGCGACCGTTGTTGTACGTCGGGGCGATGACGATCGGTTGAATCATGGAATGCACGGAGCGTAAGGGGCTTACGAGCGGCGGTCAATCGAGATCTCCGGCCCAGTTCGGTGCGGTGGGGTTTTCTGGGTTTCGTCCACGGATTTCGGGTAAACTCTTGCCCTTGATGTCGATCCGACCTCTTCAATTCGGCCCGGTTCAGCTCGCGACGAACCTGCTGCTCGCGCCGATCGCCGGGTATTGCGATCTGGCGTTTCGTCTGGTCGCGCGCTCGTGCGGCGGAGTGGGCTTGGCCTGCACTGATCTGCTCTGCCCGCAGGGCGTGTTGCGTGAGAACCGCCGGTCGATGGAACTGGCGATGACCTGCCCGGAAGATTCGCCGCTGGCGATGCAACTTTACGGTGCCGACATTGATCTGCTTTGCGAGGCCGCCATCTGGGCGGAGGATCGCGGGGCGCATGTGATCGATATCAACATGGGCTGCCCCGTCGACAAAGTCACCAAGAAAAACGGCGGCAGCAAGCTGCTGTGCGATCCGGACAATACGCTTAAGATGGTCGCGAAGGTCAAAGCCTCGCTCAAGCGCGCTCCCCTCACCTGCAAGCTGCGGCTGGGGTGGGACGACACCTGCATCGTCGCGCCTTCGATGGCGAGGCGATTGGAAGAACTCGGCGTGGCGGCGGTCACCATCCACGGGCGGACGACCGAGATGCGTTTCTCCGGCAACGCCCGGCTGGACGGTATTGCGGAAGTCGTCGCCAGCTGCAAAACCATTCCCGTGATCGGTAACGGCGATGTCTGTTCGCCGGAAGATGCGTTGCGGATGATCGAGCACACGAAATGCGCCGGCGTGATGATCGGCCGGGGGGCGCTGAGCAAGCCCTGGATCTTTAACCACACCTGGAGCTACCTCACCACCGGCGTGATCCCGCCGAAGCCGAGCATCGACCAGATCGTGCAACTGATGCGCGACCACTTCCACGGCATGGTGAAGTTCCGCAGCGAACGGGCGGCCGTGCTCGAGTTCCGCAAGCGCGTCAGTTGGTACAGCAAGAACCTCACACCGTGCAAACGCATGCGCGAGGAAATGCGGCTAATGAACACAGCGGTAGAGTTTGAGGACATCCTGAAGCGCTTCCTGGATTGGCGCCACGAGCGGGATTCGTCGAAGGTGGGCGACGGCATTCTCGAAGAAGTTTGATGCGAAACCCGAATGACGAAACCGGAATCGGCGGACTCCTGTTTTCGTCATTCGGGCTTTGTCATTCATTCGGATTTCGGGTTTCGTCATTCGGGCTTTCACTGAGCTTGCTGCCACAATGGGTTGATTTCCGTTACCCTCGATAAACTACACCCATGACCCAATACGCCATCGGCATGCACTTCGGCATTGAATCGGTATGCGTGCTGGTGGTCGATATCCGCACCGGCCGGATCGCTGGGCGGGCACATGAAACGTCCTCTCATCGCCCGCAAGATTGGCTCAATTTGTTATCAATCTCCTGTCGAAGTGCGCTCAAGGAGAGTCAAGAATCAGCAGAGCAAGTGGTGGGAATCGGGGTAGCGTTCAACGGTAGTCATATGCTCCCCTGTTTAATCGACGGCACGCCGCTGGACCGGCCGATGGCATTCGAGCAAGCCCCACTCTGGATCGTCGCTGGTGACTGGATGGTATGGCAGTTATGCAGCGGGGTTTTTCCCAACAGCCAGACGACGGAGCTCGTGAGATCGACCTGTCAGGCGGGATTTGGCGTCACGCGCAGCAAGCGGGGCGATCCATTTTCAAGTCCGAGGTTCGCAGACACATCGGGGATGAAAGTTACCGGCCGACTGGCCGCGCCCGGGACACGCGCGGGCGGGCTTTCGTCGTCGGCAGCTAAGCGGCTTGGCTTGCCCGAAGGCATCGCCGTGTCGGCTGCGGTCATCGACACGCATGCGTGCGTGCCCGGCGTGGGCGTGGCTGCGCCTAGCACGATGGTGCTTGTGATGGGTGCAACCGGCTTGCAACTCATGAACAGCCGGATCAACGCAACGCCGCCCGGCATCGCGGGCGTGGTGGAGGAGGGCATTTTGCCCGGCTATGTCGGCTATGAGACGCGGCGGTCCAACCTCGGCGATGCGCTCGCGTGGGTGGCAAAATCGCTCGGCCAATCACAGGAGCAGTTGAGCAATGACGCTGCTTCGCAACCACCGGGAAGCGGCGGCGTGATGACACAGACTTGGCTGAGCGACTGTCATACCTCTTTGATTGACAAGCAGCTAAGCGAGGCGTTCGTCGGGCTATCAGTGAGCACCACGCCTGCACAGATCTACCGTGCGGCGATTGAAGCGTCGGCGTACAACGTCAGGTCGATCCGCGATAACTTCCAAGCCGCCGGTGTGCCGGTTCGGCGGTTCGTCGCGACCGGCGAACTGCCGGCCAAGTCGCCGCTGCTGATGCAGATTTACGCCGATGTGCTGGGCGAAAAAATCGCGCTGTCCGGCAGTGATCAGCCGGCAGCGCTGGGTGCCGCGATTCTCGGCTGCCTGGCGGCCGGGCCGGAGGTCACCGGCTATCCCGCGATCAGTACCGCCATCGCCGCGATAGCTCATCGGCGAGAGGATCTACTGTACCGCCCCGATTTGCCGGCGAAGAAGGCGTACACGAAGCTGTACCCGATCAACCGGGCATTGGCGGAGCAGAGCGTGAAGTAGGCCGGCGCGACGCGCGATCTTCGGGCGTTTGCCGCCCCGTACCACGGGCGTCCGGCCTGTGCGAACGACGCGGTGATTGAAGTGATCGTGATTTCCGAAGTTCCAACATGTTCTGCACGGGCCGGAGGCCCGTGGTACGGGGCGGCGGTTGATATTTCCGTATTTCCCCTGAAACATTTACCCCGAGACGTTTCCCCAAGCTCGGCTTATGATGTCGGACCGGTTACATCAACTTTTCACACTCTCGGAGGTTCACATGTCCGTTAAACGAATCGCAGGTCTTTCACTATCGCTCGCGTTGCTCGGCGGTTGCACATGGATTGACTCCCTGCGCGGCAAGCCCGCCGCCACCCAGCAGGCCACCGTTGCGGAGAAGGAGGTTGTCGCCGAAGCCGCCACGGTGGCGATCGCCAAGATCGGCCCGAGCAAGAACGCCACCACCCAGCCGGTGGACAACAACGTCACCGGCACGGTGACCTTCACGCAAGCCAAAGACAAAGTCCTGATCGTGATCGAGCTGGCCGGCTTCAAGCCCGGGTCGGCGCACGGCATTCACATCCACGAAAAAGCCGACCTGACCACGCCCGATCTGAGCAGCGCCGGCCCTCACTATGATCCAGCCAGCACCAAAACCCACGGCGACCCGGACCACGCCATGCACATGGGCATCCATGCCGGTGATCTGGGCAACATCGTCGCCGACGCTAATGGCAAGGTGCGCGTTGAACGCACCTCGGCGATCCTGACCATTGATGGCCCGAAAAATGAGGTGGTTGGACGCAGCGTAATCATTCACGCCAAGGCCGACGACCTGAAGACCAATCCCTCAGGCAACTCCGGAGCGCGCATCGCGGGCGGGGCGATCGAGAAAGTTGTGAAGTAGGAATGACAAAGGGGCAAGTATTTAGGGGCAAGGGGCAAGTAGAAAGCGAGTCTGCTACTTGCCCCTTGCCCCTGAATACTTGTCCCTCTCTTAATATTTCCACACAATCCCCGCCCGCACGTATGGCTCGTCGGAGATGTCGGCTAGCAAATCGGTGTTGCTGCTGCTGAAGCCGATGCTGAATTCCTGATCCCACGCGTAACCCACCGCCAATCGAAAATCGAAGTCCGGCCGCGGCGAATACTGCACGCCCAGTTCGGCCCGGCGCTGCTGGAAGTACAGGCGGTCCTGCACGTTCTGCGTCGTATCCAGATAAAACGTATTGATCGTCCGGCTAAGGCTGCCGTAGACCGAACAGTGCGGAATAATTTCGTACGAGCCGAACAGTTGCAGGTCATCAGGGATGCTGTAGGTCGCTTCGAGCTTGATCTGCTTGGTCGGATGAAATTCGATGCTGGTGTACGGAAAACCCAGCGCTACCAGCACCTGGTGGTTGTACTGCCAGAAACGGTATGCAAACCCTGGTAGCGGAACATCCCGGTAGCTCGATCGGTTGCCGTTGTAGTCCAGCACGAAGCCGATCTGGCTGTTTTCGTCAATGTCGTAACCGATGATGAAATCAAACAGCCCATAGAACGCATTGCCGTCCGTAAACGGATCAGGCCCGGCGTAGCCGATGCCGCCTTTGACGGCCAGGATCAATCCGCCTTCCTTGTAAATGCCCGCACCCAGCGCGATCGATTCGTCGGTCAACTGCTTTGGCAACTCCGGCACGCTGCCGCCGAGATCGAAAAGCTTGTAGTCGAACCCCACCCGAGGGCTGATCACCTCGCCAGGAATGATACGGAAGCGGCCTTCCACTTCGTACTGCGACAGAGTGAAATCGTGATCGGACTTTTTTGAGTAACCCTTGTCGAGCACCAACGCATCGCCGCCGACTTCAAACGTGCGGGCGGTGTCAGACCAGGGCTTGATCAACAGATCGGGCCCGGTTTGCGCGTAAAGGACAGAACTTGATAAAACCACAATGACGGCGATAGCGCCCCGAAGCCATTTAACATCCATGGCGGTATGATGCGCACCGCGCCACCGACACGCAATCAAAATTGCGAACCGTTTTTATGAGCGATCTTCCCCCGGTCTCCATCGTCACGCCGTCGTTCAATCACGCGCGGTACATCGACGCCACGATCCGCAGTGTGCTCGAACAGGATTACCCGAACCTTCAGTACGTGGTAATGGACGGCGCGAGTACAGATGGAACGATCGACATATTAAAGCAATTCGCTCCGACCGCCGGTCTGCCCGCTTCAGCGGGTAGCAACGGTCAGACATTCACGTGGTACAGCGCCCCGGACCAAGGACAGGCAGACGCGATCAACAACGGCTTCGCGCTTTGCACGGGAGAGTTGATCGCCTGGCTCAACAGCGACGACTGCTATAAGCCCGGCGCGATCCTCGCCGCTGCAACATTTTTGCGCAATCACCCACAGATCCCCCTCGTCTACGGCAACGCCGAATTCATCCGCCCGGATGGCAGCTACCTCTGCCCGTGCGCCAATACCGAACCCTTCAACCGTCATCGGCTGGTGCATTACAGCGACTACATCGTCCAACCGAGCGCGTTTTTCCGCCGCAGCGCGTTTAACGCCGTCGGCGGGCTTGATCCATCGCTGCATTACGCGATGGATTACGACTTGTGGCTCGAACTGTCCGCCGACGCGGAGTTTGCGTACGTCCCGCAGGTCTGGAGCCAGTACCGCTGGCTGGGCGAAAACAAATCCGCAACAGGAAGCTGGAAGCGAATCGAAGAAGTGCGACAAGTCGCCAAGCGACACGGGGCTAAACGCCTACCGGCGTATTTCCGTCTGGAGGCGGTTAACCTCCACCTGCAGGCGGCGAAGGAGTCTTGGCGATCGAATCAGATCGGTCAGGCGGTCGCTTCGTTCGCAAAGGCAACCGCCAACGCCTTCTCGTCACCGCGGGCGATGTTGAGCCTCGCGAGCCCACATACCCGGCGGATTATCCGCACGGGCAAAATCCTCCGCACATGCGGCACCGTCTGAACGGAGAGGGACATCCTCCCTCGCCCGGTACTCCGGGAGAAGGAGCCGGAGTTACTGCTGCCCCAGCTTCTGATAGTACTGCTTGAGCGCCTCGCTCCACGCCGGCGGGAGGTCGCCTTTCATGGCGTCGTTGATGTCTTGCTGGGTCTTTTGCGACACTGTGGGCGTCGAGTCCTGCTGCACGTGGACTTCCCCGCCGAGCAATAGCTGGCTGGTGTCGAGGCTGTCGAGCAGCAGGTCTTTGCGGCGCATGGCGTTCTGGTAGCGGTTGGCGTTGAGGTCGTTTTCGACCTTACGCATCAGGACCGTCGCTTCCATGAGCTTGAAGTTGTCGTACTTGCCGAGCTTGTACTGCAGATCCAGACGCTCGGCCTTGTTGCGGAGCTCGGCCTGCTTCTCGGCCAGGCGTTTCATTTCCTGCTGGACCTTAGGAGGCACGGGGCCTTCCAGGCCTTGCCCTCCCTGCCCGGACATTTTTCCGCCGCCGGTCGCGCCGCCGACGGGGTCTTTGCTGGTGTCGTTGATCTGGCCTTGGGCGAACGGCGTGGGATCAAGGCGGGTGGGTGTGTTGCGGCCGCCCTTGCCGACGGCGTTGTCGCCGACGAATTCGCCCTGGCTCTTGCCGCTGCGTCCTTCGCCGGATCGGCCGCCCATTTCGTTATTGTTAGGCAGTTGATTGCCGGTCACGCCCTTGGCAGCCATGCTGGCGATGGGCCCGTCAGCCGCATCCCAGCCGATGCCTTTGTCGGGGCTGTCGGTAATATTCGCGTTGGCGTCTTCCATCTCGTCGAACAGGTCTTCCTGCTGCTCCATCAGTTCCCCGACCATGTCTTCCAGCTCCTTGGGCAACTCAGGCATGGGCGTGTCGGATTTGCTCTGCAGGTCTTCCTGTGTCCACTTCTGGCGGTCGGGCTCGTCCATCAGCCATTTTTCGATGTTGGTCGATAGCTCCTTAGCGCCTTCCAGCCCGCTTTCCTCGGCGGGCACAGCGATTTCCATCGCCTGCTTCTTGAGCGCGTCCTTGGCCATCGTGACTTCGCTGTAGATCGCCAGCGCGTCTTTCACCATCGAAGCGTTGCTCATGTCCTGCTCGGCGTTCTTGCTGAAGTCGGCAATTTTCTCCTGCATGAAAGCGTCGAGCTTCTCCTGGCTCATCGCCAGCTCATCGGCCAGCTTCTTTTCCTTGTCCGTCCAGTCGTCTACCGGTCGCTTGGCAAGGCTGGCGGTCTGATCGAGAATCTTCCGCTGCTCTTCCATGTACTTCTTGAGCGCCTCGTTGAGCTTCTCCATCGCCTCTTTTTTGGCGGGCATATCGCCCGACCGCTTCTCGGCCGGCTGGGTCGTCGGCTCGGGCGTGTTGTTTAGCATCGCCAGCAAACTTTCGAGCGTGGAGATGATCCGGCGCTGGCGGCTTTGCAGGTCGCGGTCGATCTTCACCCGCGCTGTGGCGGCCGGCTCGGTCTGCAACTGGACGGCAAATTCAACGGCTTCCTTGGCGACGTTCACCGCCATCATCTGCAGCGTGCGCTTTACGATCTGGTTGCTGTCATCGAACGTGAACGTGTCAGCCGTCGTCGTAAACTGCTGGCGGAGATCGGCTTGGCCGGTCTCGATCGCTTTGGCGGCCACTTTATCGGTATCTTTGCGGGCGACGGTTTGGCGGTTGAGGTCCTGCTGCTTCTTCAACATCGCCTGAAGGATGGCGCGGAGCTTGTCGGCCGACTCCTTCTGCTCCTTGGCGGAAACTTCCTTGTCGCGGAATTTCACTTCGAAGACCGGCGACTGGGTGGTCTGCGGGCCAAGGTCTTCTGTAGCACGGGCGTCTCGCCCGTGTGCAAAGTCGCTCGACCCGGGGGAGACGGCCGTGCTACTCAATGCGCGATTTTCCGTAGCCTCG
>JANMES010000127.1:0-13321 GCA_031377185.1 Phycisphaerae bacterium | reverse complement strand
GGTCGAGTGGACAGCGAAGGTAGGGGAGGAATTCGGCGTCCATGCTTCGGACGGGGAAGTGAGGTTGTGGACAAAAAAGAAGCCCCGCCGGATTTCTCCGGCGGGGCCACATATCCTGGCAAGTCAGTAGCAGAGTTATTTAAGGCGGGGACATGCTAGATTCTCATTCTGGCAGAATGAGATCTGCTTTGATTAAATCATCCTTAGAAAGGAGGTGATCCAACCGCAGGTTCCCCTACGGTTACCTTGTTACGACTTAGTCCCAATCAGAAGTTTCGCCTTTGACGCTGACGCGGCTTTGGGCGCCCCTTCCTTTCGTGGCTTGACGGGCGGTGTGTACAAGGCTCAGGAACACAGTCACCGCGGTGTTGCTGACCCGCGATTACTAGCGATTCCAGCTTCATGCGGGCGAGTTGCAGCCCACAATCTGAACTGAGCGACATTTTTTGGGATTGGCGGACTCTCGCGAGTTAGCATCCCTTTGTTCACGCCATTGTAGCACGTGTGCAGCCCTGGGCATAAAGGCCATGAGGACTTGACGTCATCCCCACCTTCCTCCGGTTTAACACCGGCAGTCCCCCTAGAGTGCCCAACTGAATGGTAGCAACTAAGGGTAAGGGTTTCGCTCGTTATGGGACTTAACCCGACATCTCACGACACGAGCTGACGACAGCCATGCAGCACCTGTACCTGTTCCGGCCCTTGCGGGCTGTACCCCACTTTCATGGGGATAATCCAGGCATGTCAAGCCCAGGTAAGGTTCCGCGCGTTGCTTCGAATTAAACCACATGCTCCACCGCTTGTGTGAGCCCCCGTCAATTCCTTTGAGTTTTAGCCTTGCGACCGTACTTCCCAGGCGGTCCACTTAGCACTTTTGCTTCGACCGTAAGAGCGTCAGAGCTCCTACGATCTAGTGGACATCGTTTACGGCCAGGACTACCGGGGTATCTAATCCCGTTCGCTCCCCTGGCTTTCGTGTCTCAGCGTCAGCATACTCCCAGCAACCTGTTTTCACCATTGGCGTTCCAAATGATATCTACGCATTTCACCGCTCCACCATTTGTTCCGGTTGCCCCTAAGTAGCTCAAGACAAGCAGTATACCAAGCAGTTCCATGGTTGAGCCATGGGATTTCACAAGGTACTTACCAATCCGCCTACACACGCTTTAAGCCCAGTGATTCCGCCTAACGCTTGGCACCTCTGTATTACCGCGGCTGCTGGCACAGAGTTAGCCGTGCCTTCCTCTAGGGTTGATCAGAACTTTCTATCCCTTGACAGTAGTTTACACCCCGAGGGGCTTCGTCCTACACGCGGCGTCGCTCCGTCATACTTTCGTACATTGCGGAAGATTCGTTACTGCAGCCCCCCGTAGGAGTCTGGGCAGTGTCTCAGTCCCAATGTGGCCGGCCAACCTCTCAGTCCGGCTATGCGTCGTCGCCTTGGTGAGCCGTTACCTCACCAACTAGCTGATACAAAATCGCCTGCTCCCAGACCGGCGGACCTTTGAGAACTCTGTCATGCGACAAAGTTATATCATCTGGTATTACCCGATCTTTCGACCGGCTATCCCAGAGTCCGGGGTACATTAGCGATTCATTACTCACCCGTTCGCCACTAACGTATTGCTACGTCCGTGCGACTTGCATGTCTTAGCCACGCCGCCAGCGTTCAGGCTGAGCCAGAATCAAACTCTTCAATTAAATTTCTTGGCACGAACCGTTCCTGATGCCCTGCGTCACCTTGCGGCTAGCAGAGACTGACACTTTCACGATTCGCGTTATCCTCGAAACGAGTTTGCTTCATACCGATCAGATTTAAGACTTTTCTGATCGGCTGTTACTGCTCACCACACGGCTAAGGGTGGTGAGTCAGTCGATTCGATCCACCGAACCGCACATCTTGCGATGGGCGTTCCGTAGTACCGAATCGATGCAAGGCTCAAACAACAAACTTCAACTGGCAAACTTCAAACAAAATGATCAAGGAAGATCACTTACTTGCGTGCACCACGAAGATGTTGCTTGAGATACAACAATGCGAAGGCTCCGAACTTCCCATCGTGAAACGGGTTTCATGAGCCGACGACTTGGATCGTCCAGGCCGCTTGTTACACACAAGCTCCTGAACACACACCCTCGCGGCTTATCCGACTATTCACTTGTCAAAGAGCTACAACAAACGACTTCTAAGTGCTTTCGCACTTCCGAGTCGTGATTTAACTTTGCCATCAGCTTTCGGCTGATGTCCCGGTCAGGGGAGGCGGAATACTATCGTCGTTTCCACCGTTGTCAACCGGTGTTGAAAAGATTTTTAACCGAACCTTTTCGCCACCAACATTTTCTCTTAACCTTCTGTTTTGAAAAGACTTGTAGGCTTTTCAAAACAGCTTGTCAAGTCGCGTTCAGTTCCGCCGCCGACTGTAAATCAGTCGACAAAAACAGGCGTGACAACTGCTCATTCCTTACTTTCGCAAGGCTTGAAGCACTGTCGCGTTTTCAAGGGTGTTGCTGACTTGCAACAAACGGCTTGAACTCGCTAACCGCCGCAGTTTGAGCACCGCAGCCGAGTACTAGCCGGGGACACAACCAACTGAACGAGGGGTCATTATGCCAACCCCTGAATGATACGTCAAGCGATAGGGCCAAAAAATCTCTAGCAGGCGAATTTTTGCTGATTTCTTCTGCAAATTTGCCGTTTTCGGGTTATCGCATGGATCCGGGGATTTTGAAACCGAAAGTTTCCGCCGCTCACGGCTTCGCGAGTGACAATCCCATCACTCGCGAAGCCGCAAACGGCAGGAAAAACCCGCAAATCAATTGTTGTTTGCGTTGATTCGCACCTGTTGATCTGCTACTTTGAAACCCACGTGAACGGATTCACGTTTTGCAGTTGACCGTTGTGGGAAAGGGATGTCCCCATGCTGCTCGCCACCCTGCTTCAAAAGCTCGATTCTGAGCTGATTTGGTCGGATCAAACCCTCAAAATCAAGCGTATTTGTGACGATTCGCGTCTTGTTCAGCCGGGCGATCTTTTTATCGCCAGATCCGGAACAAAAATCGACGGGCTGAGGTTCCTTTCCGACGCTGCCGCCAAAGGCGCCGTAGCCGCCGTCGCCCAAACCGCCCCGGCCGACGCCCCGCTACCGGTGATTGCTTACGCCGACCCGGCCAAGGCTGCTTCGGTATTGGCCAACGCACTCGCGGGCGATCCTAGCAAATCAGTGAAAGTGCTGGCCGTCACCGGTACCAACGGCAAGACGACGACGACTTACATCATCCGCCATCTGCTCGCGAAAGTCGGCAAGCGATGTGGCATGATCGGCACGGTCGAAATCGACGACGGGCAGACCCGGTCCGAAGCCCAGATGACCACGCCCGGCGCGATCGACGTCGCCAACCTGCTGGCGGCCATGAAATCAAATGGCTGCGATGCCTGCGCGATTGAGACCAGCAGCCACGCGCTCGATCAGCAACGCGTGGCCGGCGTGATGTTCGCCGGCGCGGGGTTTACCAACCTCACGCAGGATCATCTCGACTACCACGGCACGATGGAGAATTACGCAGCGAGCAAAGCCCGCCTGTTCGAGATGCTGTCGGAAGATGCCGTCGCAGTCATCAACTGCGATGACAAGTGGAACTCTCGCATGACCGCAGGCTGTCACGCCCGGCTGATTCGCTTCGGTTTCAGCCAAGCCGCCGACTATCGCGCCCGCGACTTCAAGATCACCGCACAGGGCACGCATTTCATCCTGCACACGCCCGACGGCAGCGCCGAAGTACACATGCCGATGATCGGCAGGCACAATATCGAAAACGCCCTGTGCGCTGCCGCGCTCGTGGGCGAAACGTTCGGCATGGGCGTTCACCAACTTGCAGCCGGATTGAAAGACGCACAAGGCGCACCGGGCCGGCTTCAGGTCGTCCGCGCCGGCCAGCCGTTCGGCGTGTTCGTCGACTACGCCCACACCGACGACGGCCTGATCAACGTCCTCACCGCGCTCCGCCCGCTGACCAAAGGCAAGCTCCGTGTCCTCTTCGGTTGCGGCGGCGATCGCGACAAAACCAAGCGACCCAAGATGGCCAAAGCCTGCGAGCAATTGGCCGACGAGGTGTACGTCACCAGCGATAACCCGCGCACCGAGCGGCCCGACGCGATCATCGCCGACATCATGCAAGGTTTCACGAATACCGACCGCGTGCGCGTCGATCCCGACCGCCGATCAGCCATCGCGCAAATCCTATCGGACGCACAGCCAAACGATGTCGTGCTGCTGGCCGGCAAGGGACATGAAAATTACCAGATTGTCGGGACTGTAAAGCACCATTTTGACGATGTGGAAGAAGCCTCGAATGCATTGAGTCATTGACGATCGATTCATTGACGATTGCGGATTCGCATTTTCAATCGTCAATGACCCGATCGTCAATCGTCAATTCTTATGAAGTCCCTGACGCTGCAACAAATTCGCCTCGCCGTCCGCGGCAAAATGCTGTCGGCCTCACCGTCGAGTGAAGCGGTGATTACGTCGGTCTCCAACAACACGCGGGAGATTCAGCCCGGCGCGTTATATGTGGCGATCAAGGGCGATCGCCACGACGGCCATGCGTTTTTACCGGACGCAGCGGGCAAGGGCGCGATCGCCGCGCTGGTGGAACATCCCCCTGCTACGCCGCAGCCGAACCTGCACCTGATTCAAGTCCCCAACGCTCGGGCAGCGTTCGGACAACTGGCAACGTACGTTCGGTCGCAGATGCGGTCGAAGGTCATCGCAGTCGCCGGCAGCAATGGGAAGACGAGTACGAAAAAGCTGATTGATGCCGCCCTTCGAGGGAAGCTGCAGGGCTCGATTTCGCCCAAGAGTTTCAACAACGACATCGGCGTGCCGATCACCATCTTCGCCGCGAATCCGGCCGACGATTATCTCGTGCTGGAGATGGGCACGAACCACCACGGCGAGATCTTCGGGCTGACGAACATGGCCCAGCCGGACATCGCCGTCATCACCAACGCCGGTGCCGAGCATCTTGAAGGCCTTGACGACCTGTCCGGCGTGCGGCGAGAGAACGCGACGATCATCGCGGGCCTGAACCCGGCCGGCGCGCTGATCGTTAACGGCGATGATCCCGATCTACTGACCGCTGTCGGCGGGTACGCGGGCAAGGTGATTACGTTCGGCTTCAACCCCGGTAACGATCTCTACGCTACCGACATCGACTGCCTTCCCAAAGGCACGAGTTTCCGCCTTAACGGCCGGCGCGACGTGTTCGTCCCGCTGCTCGGCCGGCACACCGCGAGCAACGCTCTGGCAGCGATCGCCGTCGGGCGAAGGCTCGGTGTGAGTGAAGATGCGATCATCGAATCACTGGCCGAAGCCACCGGCGCTGACATGCGGCTGCAATTGGCCGAGCTCGGCGGAGTTACGCTTCTCAACGACGCCTACAACGCCAACCCGAATTCCATGCGGGCCGGCCTGCAAACGCTCGTCGATCTTCCCGCGGCCGGTCGGCGCGTGGCAATCTTGGGCGACATGCTCGAACTGGGCGCCAGCAGCGATCATTACCACAAAGAAATCGGCCAGGTGGTTGCGAACCAGAAGGTTGATCTCCTCATTTGCGTCGGCAAAAGCGCCGCATTAGCTGCCAGCGCCGCGATCAAATCGGGCATGCCGAAAGACCGCGTCCGCCGCTATTCGACGGCCGTCAACGCCGCCAAGGTCGTGCCGAAACTGCTGACCCGTGGCGATCTGATCCTGCTGAAGGCCTCGCGATCGATGCATCTGGAGGAAGTCGCCCGGTCGATCGAAACATCAAGAAATACTCCCGCAAAAAGGAAGGCAGCCGGTTAACCCGTACCACGGGCCTCCGGCCCGTGCCAGCGACGTGCAGAGTTATTAAACTGCGGTTTTCGAAATCAACCGTTTCCAGGCACGGGCCAGAGGCCCGTGGTACAAGAACGCCGCCTGACATCTTCTTACAAACGAATGCTCTATCTTTTCGCCAAACATTTCGAATCCTGGCTGAACGAGCACCACCTCGGTTTCTTCCGCGTCTTCACGTACGTCACGTTTCAGGCCACCGCGTCGATTCTGCTAAGCTTTTTCCTCGTGCTGCTGCTCGGCCCGCGCGTGATTGCCTGGCTTCGGGCACAGAAGATCGGCGACACCGCCAACTTCGATCAGGCCGAGGTCAACGCCATGATGGCCAGCAAAAAGGGTACGCCCACGATGGGCGGCATCCTCATCGTCGCGTCGATGATCGCGACGATTCTGCTGCTGGCGGATCTTCATAACTTCTTCGTCCGCGTCGGGCTGCTTTGCCTGCTGATCGTGGCGGCCATCGGCGCCGTCGATGACTGGCTGAAACTCACCGCCGGCCGGCGGACGGGCAGTCGGCAGGGGTTGTCGTCGATTGAGAAGCTGCTGTTTCAGATCGGCTTGGCCGTCATTATCTCGTACTTTGTCCACCGCCATGGCGAGGCGATCGCGGAACGGAATCTGTTCTACTTTCCCTTCTTCAAAGATTTGACGATCCACCTCGGCGTGGTCTCATTCGTCGTCGTCGGCACGATCGTGCTGACGGGCACGAGCAATGCTGTCAACCTCACCGATGGCCTCGACGGTCTGGCCAGCGGGTGCATGGCGATCGTCAGCTTCGCGTTTATGATCCTGGCGATCGTGCTCAGCGATAAGGAACTGGCCCCCAAGTTGTTTTTCGCCTACATCCAAGGCAGCGATCAGATGGCCGTGCTCGCCGGGGCGATGACCGGGGCGTGTCTCGGCTTCCTCTGGCACAACGCCAACCCAGCCGCGGTGTTCATGGGCGATACCGGGTCACTGGCGCTGGGCGCACTGATCGGCTACATCGCGATCGTCATCCGTCAGGAAGTGATGCTTTTCATCATGGGCGGCGTGTTCGTGGCCGAGGCGGTGAGCGTGATGCTGCAGGTCGGCTACTTCAAGTACAGCCGCCGCAAGTACGGCGAAGGCCGGCGTATCTTCCTGATGGCACCCCTTCACCACCATTTCCAGCGAAAAGGCTGGAGCGAGAACCAGGTCGTCGTCCGGTTCTGGCTGATCACGGCCATGCTTGCGGCGATGGCGCTGGCGACAGTCAAACTCAGATAGTTAACCGCGAAGACACGAAGACACGAAGGAAGAACAAAGCGAATTCTTTGTTTTCTTAGCGTCTTCGCATCTTCGCGGTTCAATTTCCTCCTCAAGACTATACGAAGCGAAGTCCGATAACCATTTCATGGACGACAGCATCTACCGCCTCCGCCATCGCGATATTTTGACGCTTTGCGTACTCGGGCTGCTCGCGCTCGGCGTGCTGATGGTGCAATCGGCGTCGTCCGGGGTGAGTGGGACGGGCGTGACCGGCGAGTCGGCCGAGGTGGCCGCGAGCAAGTTCACCGGCTGGCATTGGACCGAACGCGGCACGAAACATATACAGTATGCAATCGCGTCGCTGGCGGTCTTTTTCGTCGTTGGACACATCGATTATCGCAAATTCCTGACCGCCTCCCAGTCGATTAAACGCAGCCCGCTGACCTGGCTGTTTTTGCTTTCGGCGGTCTGCTGTGTGCTGGTGCTTGTGCCGCACATCGGAATGGAAGTGAACGGCGCACGCCGGTGGATCAAACTGGGGCCGATTCAGGTCCAGCCGTCGGAGATGGCCAAGTGGGCCACCGTGCTGTTTCTCTGCTGGTGGATGACGGTTCGGCCGGTCGATATGAACAAATTCTTCACCGGTTTCATCCCCACTCTGCTGCCGATCGGCCTGATCTGCCTACTTGTGGTGATTCAGGACTTTGGAACCGCCGCCCTGATCGGCGTGTGCGCGATTACCATCCTGCTCGTCGGCAAAATCCGCTGGTGGCACTTAGGCGTGGTGCTTCCGCCTGTGCTGGCGGCGGCGTATTGGTTTGTGCGTCACAAGGAATACCGCTGGAAGCGCATCGTCGCATTCATGGACCCGTACGCCGCTCCGCAGGGCGAAGGGTATCACATGATCCAATCGCTGCTGAGCTTCACCACCGGCGGAATTTTCGGGAAAGGCCTCGGAAACGGCGTGCAGAAGCTCGGCTATCTGCCCGAAGACACCACCGACTTCATCTTCTCCGTGATCTGCGAGGAACTGGGCCTAGCCGGTGCTTTACTGACAGTTGGGCTTTACCTGGGCATCATTTTCGTAAGCTGGCAGTTGGTGATGCAGAAGCGAGACAGTTTCGGCCGGCTGCTGGCGTTCGGCGTGGGCAGCATGATCGGGCTGCAGGCAATCATCAACATCGCCGTCGCAACCGTGTCGGCCCCCACCAAGGGACTGTCGCTACCGCTGGTCAGCGCCGGCGGGAGCGGGTTGATCATTACCTGCGCCGCGCTCGGATTGCTCTATAGCGTCAGCCGGTTTGAAACCGAAGCCAGCGAAATCGAAGACACCGAGTCCTTGCCCTTGCCGGCGGCTTCCACCAGACTGGCGGCGTGAACTCTGGCCCCTCGCCCGGTACGCCGGGAGAGGGTTAGGGTGAGGGTTCTGTCGCGAACTTGAAACCCGCGCGGAAAATTAAAAAGTACCCTCACCCCGCCCTCTCCCGGAGTACCGGGCGAGGGGGAAAGACGAATGCCAGATTCAAAAACCATCCTCTTTGCCGGCGGCGGCACCGGCGGGCACTTGTATCCGGGCATCGCGGTGGCTGAAGTACTCCGCGAAAGCAGGCCGGACGTGAAATGCGTCTTTCTTTGCACCCAGCGAGAGATCGACCGAACGATCCTCGAGCCTACGGGCTTTGAATTCATCCCTCAGCCGATCGTTCCACCAGTCAGCACGGTTTCGGGCCTACTCAAGTTCTGGAAAGCCTGGCGGGAAACCAAAGACCTCGTCCGCAAGATCATCCGCGACCGTAAACCCGCTGCCGTGCTGGGATTAGGTGGCTATGCCGCGGGCGTGGGGGTGAAAATCGCGTCGCTGATGAAGATCCCCACCGCGATCGTGAACCCTGACGTCGTCCCCGGCAAGGCCAATAAGTTCCTGATGCAGTATTCGACCTTCGTCTGCTGCCAGTTCGACAAAACGGCTGAGCACGTTTCGCCGGCGCATCGTGGAAAGCTGAAAATCACCGGCTGTCCGATCCGCGCGTCGATCACGTCGCACCCGCCCCGCGAAGAGTCGGCCAAGCGGTTGGGGCTCGATCCGAACCTCAAAACCCTGCTGATTACCGGCGCGTCCCTGGGCGCTCAAACCATCAATGAGGCCGCCATCACCCTGCTGCCGACCCTGCCCTTAACAGGTTGGCAGATCCTGCACCTGTCGGGCAAGGACCACGCGGCGATGGTCCGCACGGCCTATCGTGAGAAAGAAACCGCCGCCCAAGTAATTGATTTCACTCCCGCGATGGCGGATGTGTGGGCAGTGGCGGACTTGGCGATCAGCCGATCCGGCGCCAGCAGCTGCGCCGAACTCACCGCCTGCGGCGTGCCGTCGATCCTCATGCCCTACCCGTACCACAAAGACCTCCACCAGCGAGCCAACGCCAAGGTGCTGGCCGATGGCGGAGCGGCGATCCTCATGGACGACGAGAAGGACAAGCAGAAGAACGCCGACAAGCTCCGGCCGATCCTGCAATCGCTGTTACAGGACGGTGCCCGCCAATCCGCCATGGCCGCCGCCGCCCAAAAGCTCGGCCGACCGGACGCGGCCAAAGCGGTCGCGGATGTTTTGGCGGGAATGATCCGGTAAAGCCGATTGTGGATTGTGGATGGTCGATTGTAGAAGGCGCTCGACGGGGCGACTCCTTTCGACAATCCGCAATCGACAATCCACTATCGAGCTTGTACTATGCCCTCCAACATGTCTCACCTTCACGAGTTGCGAACGGATTCGCGCTCGCCCAGTCGGTTCTCAGGGCAGCGAGTTCATTTTATTGGTATTGGCGGTAGTGGCATGAGCGGGCTGGCACGCATGCTGCTCGACGACGGCGCACGCGTTACCGGTTCCGAACCACGGCCCAACGCGACGAGTCTGAAACTCACCAAATCCGGCGCGAAAATCTCACGCGATCAGATCGGCGAACTGCTCTCGCGCAACACCGACCTGGTGGTACGAACCGCTGCCGTCCCCGACAACAACCCGGAATTCATGGCCGCCCGCGCGATGGGCATCCCGACGATCAAATACGCCGAACTCCTCGGCCAAGTAATGGCCGAGCGCAACGGCGTGGCAGTGGCCGGTACGCACGGGAAATCAACCACCACGGCGATGATCAGCTTCGCGCTAATCGAGTGCCACCTTGACCCCAGCTTCGTCGTCGGCGGGACCGTTCCGCAGCTCGGCGGCGGCGGCTCGCATTCGGGCATGGGCAGCGCGTTTGTCGCTGAGGCGTGCGAATTTGATCGCAGCTTTCACAATCTGCGCCCGCGCATCGCCGTGCTGCTAAACATCGAGGAAGACCACCTCGACTGCTACAAAAACATCGACGAGATCGTCGAGAGCTTCCGCACGTTCATCCGCCTGTTGCCGGATGACGGCCTGGTCATCGCCAACGGCCAAGACGCGCGCGTTCAGCAGGCGTTGGCCAATCTCGCGGTCAAGCGCCAGTTGGTCGGCATGAGCGACGGATTCGATTGGTCCGTTCGCGAGACCGGCATTAAAAACGGTTGCCCCACCGGCGACGTGTATCACCAAGGTAAGCATGTCGCGACGCTAGAACTGTCCGTCGCGGGCCGGCACAATCTTTACAACGCGACGACGGCGCTGGCGGTTTGCGTCGCCTGCGGTGCGGACCCAAAAGAAGCGGCCGCGGCGCTCTGCAAATTTATCGGCGTTGATCGTCGAATGACGGAGATGGGCACGCGCAACGGCGCGACGTTCGTCGACGACTACGGCCATCACCCTACCGAAATCCGCGCGACGCTCGCCGCGCTGCGGGAGAAGTATCAGCCGCAGCGTCTGATCTGCGTCTTCCAGCCGCACCAGCACAGCCGCACGCGGTTTTTGCTGGATGACTTCGCCGTCAGCTTCAAGCACGCCGACGAAACCATCGTCCCTGACATTTACTTCGTTCGCGACAGCGAGTCGGAGCGGCAACTGGTCTGCAGCGAAGACCTGGTAGAACGAATTAAGAAAAACGGCCAAAACGCATTGCATTTGGCGACGTTTTCGGAGATCACCGAACATCTCAAGCGTACCACCCGCACCGGCGACCTCGTGGTCACGATGGGAGCGGGGAACGTGTGGGAAATCGGACGGGATCTGGTTGGGAACTAGAAAATACAACCACAGATGACCTCAGATCAACACAGATAGGAATAAATTCATTTCTAATTTGTTTTATCTGTGTTGATCTGTGTTCATCTGTGGTCGAAAACTTTTATGAAGTTGCACACCGCCAACGTATTCACCGGCCTCGAGTCGATCGTCCAAGAGAACATCGACCTCGCCCCCTACACGTGGTACCGCATCGGCGGGCCGGCGAGGTATTTTGTTCAGCCGACGGGCGAAGACGATCTCCGCGAGGCAGCGCAACGGTGTCTTGAGAACAACATCCCGATGTACGTGCTGGGGCTCGGTGCCAACCTGCTCGTCAGCGATGCGGGAGTGAAGGGCGCGGTATTCCGCCTAAGCGAAGAACACTGGCGGCGGGTGAAGTTCGAGGGACAGAACGTTGAAGTAGGCGCGGGCGCGGATATGCAGAAGCTCGTACTCCGAACGGTGCGACAGGGCTTGGCGGGCATCGAGTGCCTGGCCGGCATCCCGGGCACCGTCGGCGGCGGGATTCGCATGAACGCCGGCGGGAAGTTCGGGGATATCGGCGCGGTCGTCACCAAAGTCACCGTAATGGACCAGGAAGGCACCGTCTTCGAACGCCTGAAGGACGATCTGGTTTTCGACTACCGCAGCACGAACATCTCAGCCAAGTTCATCTTGGGCGCGACACTTGAATTGGAAGAAGAAGATCCCGACCGGATCATGAAAAAGACCAAAGAAATCTGGATGTACAAGCGCAACAGCCAGCCGCTGAACACCAAGAATGCCGGCTGCATGTTCAAAAATCCGCGAGGTCTTAGCGCAGGGGCACTGATCGACCAGGCCGGACTCAAGGGCTTTCAGATCGGCGGCGCAGAAGTCAGTTCCAAACACGCCAACTTCATCATCGCCCACCCCGGCTGCCGGGCCGAAGACATCATGAACATGGTGAAGGTCATCCGCGAGAAAGTGTTTGAGAAGAACCAGATTCATCTGGAATCGGAAGTTCAGATCTGGTCGTGAAATTCCATGCGACACAGAGGCACAGAGCCACAGAGATTTGCACAGAGCAATCTCTTTAATTCCTCCGTGTTTACCTCTGTGACTCTGTGCCTCTGTGTCGCATTAATCCCAAGGCAGGTCACCATGAAAGTTACAGTCCTCTACGGCGGTCCCTCCGCCGAGCGCGAAATCAGTTTGATCAGCGGCAAGGCCGTTATCGAAGGGCTCAAATCGATGGGCCATGACGTTTTTGCGTCGGACGTGTCCCCTACCGATCTCAAAGGCCTCGATCACCCCTGCGATGTAATCTTCCCCGTCCTCCATGGCGATTTCGGCGAAAGCGGTGAACTGCAGGAGATCATGGAACACCGCCGCCTGCCGTTCGTTGGCAGCGGCAGCAAGGCGTCTAAACTGGGGATGAACAAGGTCGAAACGAAAAAAGTCTGGGAAAAGGCGGGCCTGCCCACGCCCAAGTACGCGGTCATCACCGACAAAAAAATCCCGTTCCCCGGCCCGTGCGTGGTGAAGGCGATCAGCAGCGGCAGCAGCCTGGACGTATACGTCTGCCAAGACCCCGCCGGTGCGCCGGAAGCCATCCGCAAAGTCATCGATAAGCATGGCAAGGCGCTGGTCGAGCAGTTCATCAGCGGGCCGGAGCTGAGTTGCAGCCTGCTGGAAGAAGAACCGCTGGAACCGATGCTTATCGTGCCCAAGCGCGGCTTCTACGACTTCACCGCCAAATACAACGCCAACGACACCGAGCATCGCTTTGACACCGGATTGCCGGAAAAAACTATCGCCCTGTGCAAGCAAATTGCAAAACAGGGCAACGCCGCCGTCGGGGCGCTGGATCTGGGCCGGATCGACGTGATGATCGACGCCAAAACCCTTCAGCCGTACATGCTGGAGATCAACACCCTGCCCGGCTTCACCAGCAAGAGTATCTTCCCCGAGGCCGCCGCCCACAGCGGGATCGCGTTCGGGCCGCTGGTCGATCGACTGGTCAAACGCGCTCTCCACCGTCACCGCTCGGCGGCCTGACTTTCTTAAGAATTTAGCCACAGAGGCACAGAGAACA
>JANMES010000059.1:0-4071 GCA_031377185.1 Phycisphaerae bacterium | reverse complement strand
CGTGACCTGATAGCCCTCCATCGCCGCCTGCAGCGCGTTGATCGGGTCGACCTCTGTGACGATGACGCGGCAGCCCTGGCCCTTCAGCGCCTGGGCGCAGCCCTTGCCGACGTCGCCGTAGCCGCAGACGACCGCGACCTTGCCGCTGACCATCACGTCGGTCGCGCGGAAAAGCCCGTCGATCAGCGAGTGACGGCAGCCGTACAGGTTGTCGAACTTGCTCTTGGTCACGCTATCATTGACGTTGATCGCCGGGAACAGCAGCGTACCGGCCTTCTGCATTTCGTAGAGGCGATGCACGCCGGTGGTGGTTTCTTCCGAAACGCCACGGACGGCCTGGCCGACCTTGGTCCAGCGGTCGGGGGTTTCTTTCAGGGTCTTGCTGAGCAACTGCAGGATGACGCCCCACTCTTCCGGGTCGCTGCTCTTGAATGCCGGAACCTTGCCGGCCTTCTCGAACTCCGTGCCCTTGTGGATCAGCAGCGTGACGTCGCCGCCGTCGTCGACGATCTGGTCCGGGCCGACGCCGTTGCCGAAATCGAGGGCGCGCTCGGTGCACCACCAGTATTCGTCCAGCGTCTCACCCTTCCAGGCGAACACAGGCACACCGGCTGGGTTCTCGACGGTGCCTTTCGGCCCGACCGCAATCGCGGCGGCGGCGTGGTCCTGCGTGCTGAAGATGTTGCACGAGCACCAGCGGACGTCCGCGCCCAGCGCCGTCAGCGTTTCGATCAGCACGCCGGTCTGGATCGTCATATGCAGCGAGCCGACGATCTTCAGCCCCTTGAGCGGCTGCTTCTTGGCGAATTCCGCACGAACCGCCATCAGGCCGGGCATTTCCTGCTCGGCGAGGGTCAGTTCCTTGCGGCCCCATTCGGCCAGCGAGAGGTCTTTGACTTTGAATTCCAGCTTTGAGGACACCTTCGAAGGCTTTACTTTCACGGGGGCAGATAAGGTACGAGACATTCCATTTCTCCAATTTGGGCACGCTATGGCGTGCCAGGACACCAAGGCACGCCATAGCATGCCCGACAACAACTAATCCTTTAGAGCAACGCGCTCCACGCCGTTCATCAGCGTTTTGACATTAAAGTTAACGATCAATCCCAGCCGCTTGTTGGCGGCTTTCAAATACGACACCATCGCGGCCGAGTGGACGGGGCGGAGGAATTTCACGGTCTTGATCTTCACCACGACCATGTCCTCGACAATAAAATCCAGTTCATGCCGGCCACAAGGCTCGCCCTTGTAGTTCAACGCGATGGACTGGTGCCTGACGAAGCTCGCGCCTCGGCGGTGCAGTTCAACCGCCATCGCGTCGGCATAAACCTGCTTGCCAAACCCAGGCCCCAATTCGCGATGCACCTCAATCGCCGCTCCGACAATCGCAACCGTGACCAAATTCATCGGCGACTGCATGTCCTCAAACTCGTCCACGTCCAGAAACAATGCTGATTCATCCATTGCGGTTACCCCGTTTATTTCTCGCCACTGGCGACAAACAATGCCGGGCCTTTGACGTTGGCTTCCGGCGGCAGCGGGCGAATCGTCGCCCGCGCCAAACCCGAATCACTCAACATCCGTGTCACCGCATCCGGATCCAACCCGGAGCTCTGCTGGCCCATCTGCTGGCGGAAATCGTCGCGATCGTGCGGCAGCAGATCGACGATCACCAGCTTCCCGCCGGGCTTGAGCACCCGGGCGGCTTCCCTGATCGCTTTCGCCGGCTCGGCCAGGTACGTCAGCACGAGGACCAGCATCGCCGCATCGCAAGCGGCATCGTCGATCGGCAAGGCATCGAGCTCGCCGCGACGCAGATCGACGTTATCGCGATCGCCCAGCCGCTTCTTCGCTGCCTTGAGCATGGCGGCGGAATTATCGACCGCGATCACCTGCTTCACCTGATCGGCCAGCAACTGCGTCATCGGGCCGGTGCCGCACCCGAGGTCGGCCACCACGTAATCGCGGGGCAGCAACTCGAGCAGACCGGCGTACGTGAACGACTGGCCGTACAGTTCGGACCGTAGCTTATCCCACTGACCGGCGGCGGAAGCAAAAAACGACTGGCTGTCTGCCATCCGCTGTTCAAGCCGACGATCGAGTCGCAATCGATCCTGATGGACGGCCGACCATCCTTCGGTCTGCTCCCGGGCGATCAGCCACAACTTCCGCGTGGGCGCTTCAAGCTCATCCAGAATCGTGCGATACAAATGCGTCGTCCCCTGCCGACGGGCTTTAGCCCAGCCTTGGTCGAGCAGGATCTTCAAATGCCGACTCACCGTGCTCTGCGGTAGCTGCAGGATGTCGCACAGCTCGACCACACCCAGCTCATGGCGTTCGAGCAGCCTCAGCAAGCGCAGCCGGGTCGGGTCGGACAGGCTGTCCATCCACCCCAGCAAGGCCACAGGTTGCGTACCGTTTTTAACCATCCGTTTAGCCGGATACATTGTTGGATGGAAGACCGGTTCCGTCAAGTTTATTCTTGGTTTCAAAAAAGTTGCCGATCAGGTGCCGCTTGCGGCTTCGCGAATGGCGGTTTCCCCGCTCGCAAAGCCGCAAGAGGCTGTCAGAACGCCTCAGCATTGGTCCGATAATTGCTTCAGCGTGCCCGGTCCGCCGCAACACGGCTTGGCCTGCTTAAAATCTGGCGGGTAGCACAAACCGTGCGCGACCTACGTATAAATCGAAGGCAGGCGTGTCTAATGGATTGGATCGCTCTCTCACGGCGGAGACGGACATGAGCAACCTCCACGTACAATACCTGCTGGTCGGCGGTGGAATCGCCGCCAGTGCGGCGGCAGAGGCCATCCGGCTTCGCGACTCAGCCGGGTCAATCATGCTGATCGGCCAGGAAGCAACCCGCCCTTACCATCGACCGCCGCTCAGTAAGCAATTTCTGCGCAATGAAGTCTCCCGGGAATCGCTTTTTACCCGCGATGCAAACTGGTTTGCGTCGCACCACGTCGAGCTACAAACCGGCCATCGCGTGGCAGCGATCGACGTGAACCATCGGCTGGTGGTGCTGGATAGCGGCAAAGAAATCGGGTTCGAAAAGCTGCTGCTGGCGATCGGCTCAGCGCCCAACACATTGGAAATCCCAGGAGCAGCGCTGCCGAACGTGTTTTATGTTCGCACATTGGCGGACATCAACCGCCTGCGGAGCAGTATCGACCAAGCCAAGCGGTTCGGTCGACCTCAACCGGCGACGGGTGCGCTCCCTCGCAACACCACCACCGGCCGCGGCCGGGCGACGGTCGTCGGCGGTGGGTTGCTCGGCGTGGAGATGGCAGCGTCGCTCACGCAACTCGGCGTGGCGGTTGATTTGGTCGTCGCGACACCCGCGCCCTGGCACGACTACGCGGGCGATGTGGCCGGGCGGTTCATCGCTCGCCTCCTCGAACATCAGGGCGTGACCGTGTACCTCTCCACCACCGCCCTGCGGCTGGAAGGGGACGGCCGCGTGCAACGGGTGATTTTGTCCACCGGACAGACGGTCGAAACCGACTTCGCGATCGGGTCGATCGGCGTGACCGTCAACCGCGAGCTTCTCCGCAACACGCCGATCCGCGCCGAAAAAGCGATCCTCACCGACGCCCGCTGCCAAACCAACGTCCCCGGCATCTTCGCCGCCGGCGACTGCGCGGCCGTCTTCGACCCCGCCGTCGGCAAGCACCGCATCGGCCAGCACTGGAGCCACGCGCAGCTCACCGGCCAAATCGCCGGCAACAACATGGCTGGCGGCGAATCGGCCTACAACGCGGTCCTACAATTCGACAGCGAACTCTTCGGCACGCCCTTCCGCGTCCTCGGCGAAGCGAAACTCGTCGAACGTCGACTGCTGCGCGGCACGCCCAACATCGACTCACCCAAGTTCCTGGAGATCGGCCTGAGCGCCGCGGGCGAAGTGCGGCAGGTCATCGCCGTCGGCGGCGATCACGATTTTGCCAAGCTGGAATCGATGGTGCGCCAGCGGACGCACATCAACGGCAATGAAGAACAGTTGAAAGATCCAGGCAGTTCGCTTAGCAATCTCTAAAGAATATCAACCACGAAGCGGAGAAGAATCCAAAC
>JANMES010000084.1:0-1632 GCA_031377185.1 Phycisphaerae bacterium | reverse complement strand
CTTTGGCGAAGCCTTCTGGAAGTTCATCGCGGCCGGCGGCTATGAGATTCGCCAAGCCAGCGACACGGGAAAGCCAATCTTCTATCGCTTCCAGAAACCCGCCGACGAGCGTTACCCGGTGATGGTCGAATTGTTTGCGCGCGCGCCCGACGGCTTGCAGCCGGCCGAAGGCAGGCAACTCACACCGATACCGCTGGACGAAGCTGTCGCGAGTCTATCGGCCATCCTGCTGGACGACGCTTACTACGATTTCATCATGGCGGGACGTCGTGAAGTGGGCGGCCTGCCATGGGTCGGCGAAGACCGGCTGATCCCGTTGAAGGCGATCGCATGGCTGGACTTGAATGCGCGCAAAGAGCAAGGTCCAAGGTGGATGCCAAAGATGTGCGCAAACACCAGAACGATGTGCTGCGCCTGTCACAACTGCTGGCGCCCGCAACGCGCATTCCGCTCGCAGCGAAGATTGGCGATGACATGGCACGGTTCCTCACTGCGATGGCTTCCGACAACTCAATCGATCCGAAAGCGCTGCAACTCGGCAACGTCACGGTCGCCGAATTGGTGGCACGCATCGCCCAGGCGTATCAACTGGATCTGTCGGGACGGGGCAGGGAGTGAGCCACGCAGCAGTTGCGGCACGTGTGATCGTACGGACGCCCAGACTTCCGGATTGCGCCCGTGGTTGAACCTGATCCATCGGCGGAACTGAAGGCCCAAAACGCCCGCCTGATCGCCCTGCTGGAAGCGAACGACATTCAGTGGCGTGTGCCGCAGCAGCACGTACCGCCTGCTTCATTGCCAGCGCCCTCACGGCTTTCCACCCACGAGAAGGTGGCGCTGTTTCGTCGCTTGTTCCGGGGGGCGCACGGCTGTCTACCCGATCCGTTGGGAGAGCAAGACTACGGCCAGGTCGGGTTACTCGCCGGCTTGCGCCAACGAATGGCGTGTCGGTGTCTGTCAGAAGCCGCGCATCAAGTGTGGGGACTGTGGCAACCGTCTGCTGATCCCGCTGTCCGACTCGGTTGTCTATGACCATCTGGCCGGTGCGCACACGGTCGGCGTCTATCCCTTGCTGGAGGACGATATGCTTGGCAAGGCAATGAATTATGCAATTTGATGTCAACACTTTTCCCGCGTCATTTGCATCCTTGAAAGGGCTCGTTGACGCTGTCGGAGAGCGTTGCAGCGACCGATAGATCTTGATACATGTCGAAAAGTGAGGAGTCCACAGGCCAATGCCCTAGCCAGCTCTTCTTGAAATCGGCCACAGACTGCTGGACGTCGCCGACGCCCTCTTGCAGCCTTTCCGAAAATTTGCTTTGAAGGCCCTTTGATCTGTTGTTTCTTACCTCCAACTTCCGCGTCACTTTGTACGCTTGGAACTATCCGACTGTACGTGTTCTGGCGCACCGACCGGCGGCGCCGGGAACACTACTCTGGAGTTGGGGTAAGGATCGCCCTGGACATGCGAATCGATCCCTTGATCCAAACGAAAGGTATTGTCATGAACAGCATCGTCTACATCGTCGGCGCAATCGTCATCATCGTCGCTCTCTTGTCGTTTTTCGGGCTCCGCTGAAGCGTCTGAACCGAGCTTCTCATGGATGCAGGCAGCCCTCATGGTCGTGAGGC
>JANMES010000069.1:0-54176 GCA_031377185.1 Phycisphaerae bacterium | reverse complement strand
GGTCGATCTTGCCGGTGAGAGGAATGGCAGTCGGCGTGGGGGGGTGATCCCCCCAGGAAATATGAAAGCAAAACAAACCCCCCGAAAAGGGGACCCCCCCCAACACAGTTTTCGCGGAAGCCCAAACCAGGCCGGCGGGGGGGGGGGGGGCTCCCCCCCGATGGTTTTTCGCCCCCCACCCCCGGCCGGCTCCGGCGGCCACGCCGCCAAAGCCTTTGAGCGCGTACGCCATCGCCAGGCAGTCGGGGTGGCAGGGGACGGGGACGATGTCGTTCGGTTTGAACAGGCTGTGCTGCTTCAAGATCTGCTGGCGGACTTCGCCGAGCGTGAGGCGGTCAGTGGCGGGGTCGAAATCCTCCACCCGCCCGGCGTGCTGGACGGGTTGGAATGTCACGCCGCGGACGCACTTCTGCTGCAATGCAAAGTCGATGATCTCGCCGATCTCGTCGTCGTTCACGCCCTTTTTCAGCGTGACCACCAGCGTGGTGGAGATGTTGTGCTCATTCAGGCGGTCGATCGCTTTTTTGCGGACCTCGGTCAGATCTTCACCGCGAAGCTCGCGAAGGCGCGAAGGACGCGACGAATCGTACTGCAGGTATAGCTCAAAGCCGGGCATGTACTGTTTCAGGCGCTTGGTGAACTCCGCATCGCCGGCGATGCGCACGCCGTTAGTGTTCACCATCAAGTGCTTGATCGGCCGGGTTTTGGCGGCGTCGAGGATGTCGAAAAATTGCGGATGGATCGTCGGCTCCCCGCCGCTGATCTGGACGACGTCGGGGTGGCCTTCGTTTTCGACGATGCGGTCGAGCATGAACAGGATGCTTTCCATCGACCGATGCTGCCCCGCCCGGTGCGTGCCGCTTTCGCTGTAGCACACGGGGCAGTTGAGATTGCACGCGTCGGTGATCTCCAGCAGCGTGAGGCACGAGTGCTGCTCGTGATCAGGGCAGAGGCCGCAATCGTACGGGCAGCCGTACTTGATCGGCGTGTTGAATTTCAGCGGCATCTGCCCGGGCTTCAGCGTCTGCCGGCTGAGCATGTAGTAGTCGGCGTCGGTGCTGATGAGCACTTTCTCAAACCGGTGCGTGGGGCACCACTTGTGCAAATAGACGTGGCCGTCCTGGATGATGACCTTGGCCTCCACCTTCCGCAGGCATTGCGAGCAGAGGCTGGTGGTGAGCTCGTAGAAGAGGTAGGGGCGGTTGGGCATGTTGTTACTCGGTTGGCTTAGTTGTCAAAGGGGCCAACAAGTCAAGTTTTGGCCGGGGGAACATGTCTTTAGCCTTGGCGCTGTATTTGTCGTAGAATTCCGATCGCGAGATCACATCGTAGTCAACGATGCGATTGGCATCGTCGGTTTCCAGGATCAGGTATTTGCCGTCGGTTTCAGCGGTCGCCGAAGCGCACAGTGGCCAGACGAAAATCCATGCCCGCACGTTGTAAGGCATCGAGAAGTGGTGATCGTCAATCTTCTGCCAGGTGCTACGAATGTGGGGCTCGTCCTGATGATTGGGACCTGCCATAAATATCGCGTCCCATTGCTTCCCAGATACATGTTTACTCAAAAACGCGATGGCCTCATCAAGCTTGGTATGCCCTAGCCAAACCGGATTGCTCTTGCCCTTGCCTATCTTCCATGAAGGCTTCAAGTTGCCATTAGGCATAAACTGCTGCGTCGCCGGCAGCGGGATGCAGCCGACGAGGGCGAGCACGCCAACGAATGCCAGCAGAATGGGTAGTCTGATTCGGCGTTGATTCATTGAGCCCCTCGTTTCCATAATCTCACCGCCACGATCGCCCCAACCAAACTCGCTATCTGGATCGCACTCATGCCAACATACGGCTTGTACGACGGTTTCAGAAATTCCACCCCGAACCGGAACAGCAGATAGCCGGCCATGAAGAGGCGGAAGGTTTGACCGTTAGTATAAGCTAACTTGTAGCGGGTCGCCAGCAGAATCCCGAGGACGGCGATGAAGGCGATTTCATAGAGCTGCGTGGGGTGGCGCGGGCCGTCACCGAAGTTCACGCCCCACGGCAGGGACGTGAACGTTCCGTAGGTGTGGTCGTCCAAACCGGTAAGGAAGCATCCAACCCGGCCGATGCAGATGCCGAGCGCCAGCGGAAGGACGAAGAGGTCGCCCGTGGATTGCGTCACGTCGACGCGTTTTTTGGCGAATTCCACGCCCGCCCATCCGCCGAGCAGTCCGCCGACGATGGTTTTGCCGCCGAGCATCGCCGGGGTGCCCAAGACTTGGACGAACTCGCTCGGGCTTTCGATCCAGGCCAGCAGCTTGCTGCCGATCAGCGCGCCGAAGATCGCGCCGACGATGATCCACAGGTTCTGTTCGATCGGCACCGTCGGCTGGATCTGCTTGCGTCGTAGCAGCAGGTAGAACTGGAAGCCGGCTGTGTAGGCGAGCATCTCCATCACCAGGTGTGGGTGGATCGTGCGGCCGAAGACGTGGAAGTAGACGGGGAAAGTCATATTGAATGCTGAATTCTGAATGCTGAATGCTGAATGAAGAAATTGAATCGAGAGTTTGATGTCATGGTCATCGTCACCTGCCGGATTCCTCTTTCAGCATTTTGCATTCAGCATTCAGAATTTCCTCACATCCGTTCCAATTTGATCTGCTCGCGCAGGCGGTTTACGTCGGTTAAAGACACATGGCCCGACCGTTCGGTGAGCGCGTTGGCCACGCCGCACGCGGTGGCGAGGCGGGCGGCTTCAGGTATGGTGTCGCCGCTGACGATTCCTGCGGCCAGACCGGCGGCGAAAGAGTCGCCGGAGCCGATGGCGCTCACTACGTCGATCGCGGGGGCCGTCAATCGCCAGAACTCGCGGCCGTCGCTGACGATGGCGCCTTCCTTGCCCATTGTCACCGTTGCCCACATCGGGCGATCGGCGATCAGCTCGGAGACGGCGCTGCGCAAATCCGCATCCGTCTCGACCCGCCGGCCGAGCGTCTGGGCCAACTCCTTGCGGTTGGGCTTGATCAGGAACGGCGTGGCTTCGATCGCCTTCAGCAGCGGCTCGCCAGCGGCGTCGACGATCGTGCGCACGCCTTTGCCGGCGGCGAGGTTGATGCAATCGGCGTAAAACTGCACCGGTACGCCGGCAGCGAGCGACCCGGACAGCACCAGCATCGTCGCCCCCATCAACTGGGCGGCCAGCTGATCGAGCAGGCGGTCGGCGTCTTTCTGTGCGACGGGACCGGCTTCTTCGATTAATTCGGTGGCGGTTTGATCCGAGCGGTCGATCACGGTGACACACAGCCGGGTACTCGCGGGCACTTCCGTAAACGCGTGGGAAATGCCCGCAGCATCCAGATCGCGCTGCAGAATCGCGCCGTAATCCCCGCCGATGAAACCGGTCGCGGTCACCGGCTGGCCGAGCGTGGTCAGCACGCGGGCGGCGTTGACGCTCTTGCCGGCGGCGTAGTCGTACACCTCGACAGCGCGATTCACTTCATCGAGCGTGAGAGATTCAAAAATCATGCTCCGCGACAACGCCGGCGTGGTGCCCAGACAAATGATCATGGTTCCAACTCCGTCAGCATGCTGATCGTCCCGACACGAAACCCGCAGCCGGCGAACAGCTTGCGGGCCGCCTCGTTGCCGGCGGCCGTGTCCAGCCGCACCTGCTTCACGCCGATCTGCTTGAACCGTTCGACCGCCAGCATCACTAGTTGCCTTGCGACGCCTTCGTTGCGGTAAAGCTCTTCCACCCACAAGTCGTGAATGAAGCCGTAGCGGTCTAGCCGGTAGATGGGGATTTCGTTTTCCGTCGTCGCGATTAAAAACGCCACCAGCTTGCCTTCACGCTCGGCCACCAGGAACATGCTGGTTGGGTTCTCTGCCTGTGCGGTCATCCATCGGCGGTAGCGCTCGGAGAAATTGGGCAACTTGCCGTACCGAGCGGCGTCCCACGATTCGTGAAGCGCGCCGATGCGTTCAACCATCGGCAGCACGCCAGGCACGTCAGCCGCGGTGGCAGGGCGGAAATCCATGAGGCGTATGGTATCCGGTTCTTTGGCGGTTTGCGCCGCAGCTTGGGGCACGATCACCGAGCGACGTCATCCCGGAGAGTCAGATTCAGCCGTGCAGGATGTTCAAGCGCCTGCGGTATTCTCCGGGTGTCATGCCGGTGAAGCGTTTGAAGACGATGAAAAACCGATCCTGCCGGTTGAATCCGCATTGCTCGGCGATTTGGAACATGGTCGCGTCCGACTCCATGAGCATCTTCTTTGCCCGCTCCACCTGGGCCCGAAAGATCGCGCCCTGCAACGTCTGGCCGTTGGCGCTTCTGAAGTGGAGTTCCAGTCCACGTCGCGAGATGTCCAGTGCTTGCACGACGTCGTTCGGATGCAGGCCTTCGCGGCAGTGCTTGTTGATGTAGTCGATCGCGCGACGCACCACCGGATCGATCGCGACCGTGATGTCGGTGCTTTGCCGGGTTGCAATCCCGACCGGTGAGATCCATTTGGGGGACGCGGGCGTCTCGCCGGCGAAGATCGCCCCGAGCATGGTCGCCGCTTGAAACCCGATTTGTCGCCAATCCGGTTCCACGCTTGACATCGGCACGGCGGCGAGTTCGGTCTGCCATCGCTCGTTATCCACGCCCAATACCGCCAAGTCCTCCGGAACGCGCAGTCCCAACCGGATCGCGACGTCGATCACGCGAAACGCAAGAATGTCGTTCGCGGCCATGACCGCGATTGGAACGGGGAGCCGGCTTACCGATTCACGCAAATCATTGAGGCTCTCATCCAATCGATTCAGCCCTACGTCCAGCCGCAAGCAGTCGCAATCCGCGACTTCGTTGATCAAGGTTCGGTATCCGTTGAACCGCCGGGCGGAAAACCAGGCATCCGGGTAGCCGACAAACGCGAACTGAGAAAATCCGCGTTCAAGCATGTGCGTCGCGCCCATGCGCCCGATCGCCTCATCGTCGGATCCGACTCGGGGCAGTGGCATGTCTTCAACCGAAACAGATACGTTGACCGCCGCCACCCCCGCTTGCCGCAGGGCATCGGCCCATTCTTTGCGGCGGATAAATCCGATGACCCCGTCGACGCGGGAGAGGTCGATTTCTTCAAACGCATGGATCGGGTTGTTGTCTTTTCTGGCCAACTGCCAGTGTGTGGCGCGCTGTCGAAAGGCGAGGACGCCCTTAAAGCAGTTGTATCCGGCATCGACATCCCGGGGGGCACACAGCGCGATGCGGATCGGTTCGTCAGTTGGTCGCATAGCTCCAAAATAGCCAATTTTGCGCTATAAGCAACCAGATTGCGCTATGGTGGGATCGTTTTCACAGCCTTCCATCCGTAATATGCACCTGCAAGATCGAGTGCGTCGATGACCGGCGGCGATTCATCTTCCGATCATCCTGCTTGAATCGTTAACTCACGTTTGGTGGGGTGTTTCACGAGGAGTCATTGGCATGTTTCAGCAAAAGCGATTTGCAACCCGAGGATTCACACTCGTTGAGTTGCTGGTGGTGATCGGCATTATCGCGGTTTTAATCGCGATTTTGCTCCCTTCGCTAGGTAAGGCCCGTCGTCAGGCCGCGTCGATTGCCTGCATGTCGAACTTGCGTACGATCGGTTTGGCGATGGTGATGTATTCCAACGACAACCAGAACATGATCCTGCCCACCATAGCTTATAACGGCAACTTCGCTGACCTATGGGCCTTCATATTGGTGCAGGGCAAATACCTTCCGAATCCTCATATTTCGGATTCAGGAACCGCGACTTCAGCCGTTTCGTCCGTGTTGACCTGCCCCGCCGCTCCGCTCGATTCCTCTCGGATGGAGGAGGGATTCACTCGCGTGGTGTCAGGGTGGATGATGACGAACACCGAAGGTGCCAGCAACGGTGCCGGCGGTGCCTGTATCCTTTATGTGGGCTACGGTGCCAACGGCTGTGTGAACAGCCCATCCAACGAAGAATTGCCGATGCAGTCCCGGCCGTTCACAACTGCCGCCACCACCGCATTCCACAACCCGGTTCGTAAAGTCAACGAGTTCCGCCTTCCTACCAAAACCGTGATCCTGTTAGATGGCACGGCGTTCAACTTCCAGTTGAACAACCAGCGGATCTTCGGCACTCGTCACGGGAAACAATACAGCGGCAACCAGTTGAGGTCGGGGAGCACCAATATCCTTTTCCTCGACGGCCATGCCGAGAGTGCTCTAAGACAAGACCTTCCCTATGCTGCCACCAACGGCTCGGGTAATGGATCGCCGGTCAACGGCATCACCTCCCAGATGATCAATACGACCTACGTCTGGAACGTCAATCAACTCCGGAAATAAAGTCCTCTCGCGGTCGCTCTGAATCCGCACGCCATGGGCGAACTGTCGCCGCAAGCGATGGCGATGGTGCAGCACATGATCGCCAGCAGTCTGCTCTGGGTCTTCGCCGCGATCGTGGGGTTAGCGGTGATGTTGTGGCTGGTGACGTCGCTGATGCGCGACAAGAAGCCGGCTCACTCGGTTAGCAAGATGGAAGCGTTTGACGCGGGGCTGGGGTAACCACTATCGATCCAATGGAGGGCGGCTGTCCCCAGCCGCCGCGTCTTTCAACCAACCCGGCGGGTGAGGACACCCGCCCTCCATTGGTACGGAGTAACGCGAAATCATCGGCGGATAGTTGTAATTGCGACCCCGTTAATTTCCCGATCCCCACTCCCTCTTTAGCTCAGGTTCGTCGTTGACACCATGAACCAAATTGCCTGCTGGATACAGCCTGATTTGAAAAACCTTTTCGGGCTGAACACGGCGATAGCTCGGTTGGCTTTGCAACCACGTGGTTCTTCCGTCGGGTTCAACGATACGTTCGTCCTTGTCTCCGTACTGGAAAGTCCAGAAATGAGCACCCACGCCCCGTTCGCTATACGCCCGTAATGGGGCATATCCCGTACAGTTGATGATCAAATCGTTGTGCCAGTCTTCCACGAAATGCGCTTCGATTAAGCCGTTAGGGTCGCTGGGCTTCAGGTCCTTACAGTGGTACACCGAAAGCAACCTACTTTCGAAATGTGCGCCTTGCTCGCAATGACGAATGACCATGCCCCGTATCGGAGCGTTCGTTTTGGCATCAATCAATTGAAACCTGAAGACGCTCCGAGATTCGCATCCGAGCAAAGACAGCAATGCAATCAACGCAATAAATGATTTCATCTCTGTACGCTCGTCCGATCTGAAAATAGGAAGGATAAAGAGGGCGGGAATCATTGTCTAAGGGTGCGCGAAGGGGACAGCCATCTTTTCCGCAACCGGCGGGATCGGATGGGCCATGCAACTCGCACGCGGAAAAGATGACTGTCCCCCCTGGGTTGCCTTTGCGCCGCGACAGGCTATTGCGAGGAAGCGGGCATCAAAACAGCGACATCTGCCCGCTCAGGTTCGGCCGTTTAAAATGGGCGGCGGAGAGGGGTTCCATCTTGCGGTTCAGGCCGTACTTGCGGGTGAAGACGTCGAAGGTTTGGTTGATCTGTTCCACCAGCGGGCCGCGGCCGCGGCGGCGGTCGTGGTGGCGGCTGGCGTCGTAGAGTTTGCCGCCTCTGGCCTGGCGGATCAGCGACTCGACCTTTTTCGCACGCTCGGGGTGGACGTTGCGCTGCAGCCAGTCGAGGAAGATCTCCTTCAGCTGATACGGCAACCGCAGGAGGACCCAGAACGTCCGCGTCGCGCCGGCGGCGGCGACGGCTTGGAGGATCGCGGGGAGTTCGACGTCCGTCAGCCCGGGGATGATCGGCGCGATGTTCACGCTCACCGGGATGCCGGCGGCGGAGAGCTCGCGGATCATCCGCAACCGCCCGGCGGGGCTGGTCGCACGCGGCTCGAGCTTTTGCGCCAGGTCGTGATCGAGCGTGACGAGCGTCACCGTCACCCGCCCGGCGTTTTGGGCGGCTAGCTTCTGCCATAAGTCGATGTCGCGCAGCACGAGAGCGCCCTTGGTCATCGTGCTCACCGGCTGACCGCAGTCGGCCAGCACTTGCAGGCACTGACGCGCGATCTGCATCTTGTGCTCGATCGGCTGGTAGATGTCGGTGATCGCGCTCATCACGATCGGCTCGGGCTTCCACTTCGGGTGCGCCAGCTCCTTGCGAAGCAGCTCGGCGGCGTTGGGCTTGGCCATCAGCTTGGTTTCGAAATCGAGCCCGCTGCTGAAGCCGAGGTATTCGTGGTACGGGCGGGCGAAGCAGTAGACGCACCCGTGCTCGCAGCCGCGATAGGGGTTGAGCGTCCAGTCGAACGGCACGTCGCTGGTGGGCGCTACGCGGTTGATGATGGTCTGCGAGCGGTCATTGAAGACCTGGCGCTCCACGCGGCGCGGGCCCGACTCGCCGGCTTCCTGACGCTCGATCCATTGTCGGTCAAGCTCTTCGCCGAGCACGTGCAGGCGGACGGTTTCGAAGCGATTGCCGGGGTTGATGCCCGCCCCGCGACGGTGAACCGGGCCGGTGATCAGGGCGTCTCGGTAAGCGAAATCGTCTTCAGTCATCAATCCGAACATTATGCGAACAGTGTCGGCAAGGGCAACGTAAAAGCGTGAGGATTTGTTTGTTGATCGGGCAGCAAACATCAAAAATGCGGGCAATGCGTCAGTTCGGAAAACTCAATCGTACCACGGGCCTCTGGCCCGTGCCGATGGCGCGCGAAAGTGAGAAAATGTAAGTTCTTGACTACCCCGCATCGCCCGCATGGGCCGGAGGCCCGTGGTACGGTTGAGGGTTCTGGTCAATGAGTTACCTGTGTTTTCAGACTGATCCACCAGCAAAAAAGCAGCGCGCGACGCACACTCTACGGATCACGGCTACAACTGCAACGCGTGCAGCTTCGAGAACGCCGACTCGCTGCTGGAGAGCAGCTCTTCGTGCGTGCCGCTTTCCACCATTTTGCCGTCTTTCATCACCACCACCCGGCTGGCGTTGCGGATGGTGCTCAGGCGGTGGGCGACGATGAACGTGGTGCGCCCGGCGATCAGGCGGTTGATGGCTTCCTGAACCAAAAACTCCGACTGCACGTCGAGGGCGCTGGTGGCTTCGTCGAGGATGATGATCCGCGGGTCGCGGAGCAGGGCGCGGGCGATGGCGATGCGCTGGCGTTGCCCGCCGGACAGTTTCCCGCCGTGGCTGCCGATGGGGGTGTCGAGTCCCTTGGGGAGTCGGTTGACGAACTCGGCGCAGTTGGCCATGTCGAGGGCGTTGCGGAGCTGGGCGTCGGTGACGTGCTTTAGGCCGTAGGTGATGTTGTCGCGGATGCTGCCACTAAACAGCACGGTTTGTTGCGGCACCACGGCGAGAAATCGGCGGAAGGTGCGGAAGTTGATGGTGGCCATGTCCACGCCGTCGAGCAGGATGCGCCCGCCGGTGGGGCGGCGGAAACCGATGATCAGGTTCATCATCGTGCTCTTGCCGCTGCCCGATTCGCCGACGACGGCGATGCATTCGCCGGGGGCAATGTCCAGCGACAGATCCTTCACGCTCGGGCGATCGCCGCTGGGATACGTGTAGCTGATGCGATCGAACGTGATGCGTCCCTTCACCGCGGTGACGGAAGCCTTGCCGTCGTTGTGCTCGACGTCGGGCGATTCGAGCACTTCGCCGATGGACCGCATCGACTCAATGCCGCTGGTCATCTGCGGCACGATGTTCAAAAAGCCCTGCACCGCGCCGACGACCATGCCGAAGAACGCCTGATACATGATCACATCGCCGATGGTGATTTTGCCCATGTAGCATTGGTAGATGTTGAACAGAAAGCACGCCAGTTGAAAGGACTGAAACGTGGCCCAGGCGAACGAGCCGAACAGGTTGTTGGCGGTATCGAGCTTTCGCCCGGAATGGCGGATGCGCAGCAGCTGCACGTGCAGGCGCTCGACTTCGGTTCCCTCGACGGCGTGGGCGCGGGTGATCGGGATCATCTCGATCATCTCCGAGACCTTGCCCGACATCTCTTCCACCTCGCGACGGAATTCCTCATTGCGTTTGCGCAGGCGGTGGCGAAATACCCGGGAGATCATCACCGCCATCGGGACGGTGATCAGGAAAAACAGCGCCACTGACGGCGCACGCGACAGCGTGATCGACAACGCCACGCCTAACGAGACCGAACCGGAGAGCAGGTTCTCCACCATCAGCCGGCTGAGACCTTCGACGGCTTCGACGTCGCGCAACACCTTGCTCTGCAGCTTGCCGCTGTGCGCATTGTCGTGGAAGCTCATCGACAGTTGCTGCAGGCGGACGACGATGGCCGAGCGGAGCACCATCTGCACTTGCCTGACGCTGGCCGACAGCAGGGAGGCGTAAAGCGTGTGTGTCGGCACGTTTTGCACGATGAGTAAGAACATGATGGCGGCGTTGACGGCGATAAACCGCACGGCCGTCGGGTCGGTCAGGCCGGGGTTGGTCGCCCGGGCGGTATAAAGCTCGGTGATTCGCGTGATGATGTTGCCGGTCACGATCGGCAGCACCCAGACCGGCGAATTCTTGATCACAAAGCAGATAACCACGCCCAGCAAATGCCATCGCCGGCCTTGGAACAGCGCCCAGAGCGTCCGCAGCGGACTTTTATTGCGGTAGGTGGAATCGAGCGTGCTTTGGAGTTGTTGCTCGGTCGATCTCAGGCTGGCGATCACAGGCGCACTCCTTTACGTCAGCGGGAAATGGTAACCCCAAGCGTAAAGCAATGGGAAGGCGTGGGGACTGCGCAGGGCGTCCATAGAGGGTGATAACTTGTGTGATAGCAACGGGTTGATATAGAAATAGGCGTCGCTTTAAATCGTGCAACGGGGCTTGCCACGGAAGTGGCAAGCCCGGAGTACGCTCAAAGGGAAGATTGGTGGCGCATCAAGGATTATAACGAATTCGAGCAGACCGACTATCCACGAATTCGATCTCAACCGTTATAACGGATTGACGCTGGGGCGCGGGTCGACCAGTTCGGTATGAACGTTGTTCGCCCCGTGTCGGCGGAGGATGGAAGCGGCTTCAAGCTCCCGCATGTGCGCATGAACAGTCACGATCGCCCGGCCGGCGCGAAACTCGTCTTCGTAGACCTTGGCTTCCTCTTCGGACAGCCCCAGGCCCATCATCGCGCCAAGGATTCCGCCGGTCGCCATGCCGGCCGCGCCGAAGCCGAGCGCGGTCGTCAGCACACCAGCCGCCAGGATGGGGCCGGCTCCCGGGATGGTCATCGCGACCAAGGCACCGATGATGCCGCCAGCGAGCCCGCCGGCAGCCATGCCTTTTTCTGCGCCGCCGGAGTCTTTGGTCAGCACCGAGTCGGTGATCATCCCGCCGCCGCCGGCTTGTTCGCCGCGGATGGCGAATCCGACATCGCTTTTGTCGAATCCCGCTTCGTGGAGTTCATCGATGGCCGCCTCGGCATCGTTGCGACTGGGAAAAACTCCGACAAGTGTTCGTTCATTTCGATTGGCCATGATATCCTCCAAAGTCAGTCACCTAAGGATAGTAGGCCTCAACGGCGGCAGACTTTGCGAGAAAACAAAAAACAAAACACGGTAGAGGTCGGTCATGTCGCATGAAACATCTCTACCCCTGCACGCCAAGCCCGGCCGATCGATCACGGCGCGAAGCCTGGCGATCGGCACGCTCATGGTCGGGCTCGTTTGCGGCGTTACGCCTTACAACGATAACGTCGTAAACAACACGATGATGGTCGGCTTTTATTTGCCGGTCATCGTCGTGCTCCTGATGGTCGGGCTGGTCGTGCTCATCAACGCGCCGCTGCATCGCTTTGCACCGAAGTACGCGCTGAGCACCGGCGAACTGGGCGTGATCCTGGCGATGACGCTGGTCTCCTGCGGCATCCCTGGGCAGGGGATGATGCGTACGCTCTTACCCACGATGATCTCGCCGTTCAATCGCGGTTCGGACGATCCGCGATTCTGGGCTAATTTCCTCAACCTGCATTTGCCGAGCTGGCTTTTTCCGATTGACCAGCAATCCCCCCGGGCGACTTCGAGCCCGATCGTGCAGTGGTTCTACAGCCGCGTCCCGCCGGGGGAATCAGCGCCGTACGGTGCGTGGGTCGTGCCGCTGCTCGGCTGGGGCGTGTTTATGGGCGCGATGGTGGCGACCATGCTCGCGCTGGCCAGCATCATCACGCCGCAATGGGCGACCAACGAGCGCTTGGCGTTTCCGATCGCGCAAGTCCAGCAGGCACTGATCGAACCGCCGCAACCGGGCCGGGTGCTGAACGAGCTATTTCGCAACCCGATCTTCTGGGTGGCCGTGGTGGGGGTTGTGATCACGCATAGCATCATCGCGTTGCACGACTATTTCCCCAAAGCCGTTCCGGCGTTGAAGTTATCGTACGATCTGCAGGGCATCATCACCGAAGAGCCCTGGGTGGGATTGTCGCGGTTTGTGAAGACGGCACAGATCTATTTTTCATTCCTCGGGCTGGCGTATTTCATCTCGTCGCGCGTGAGTTTCAGCCTCTGGTCGATTTATCTGGTGACGGAACTGATTTCCATGAACATGCGCAGCCTGGGCTCGGACATGCCCATCGCCGGCCCGGCGTGGATGGATCAGCACTTGGGATCGTGCGTCGCATTCCTGTGCGGCGTCATTTGGATCGGGCGGCATCATTGGGCGCGGGTGATCCGCGAGGCGATCCGCCCGAGCAAGCAAACCAACGCCCCACGCTATCGGGCGGCGGTTTTATCCGCGATTTGCGGGTTGGCGGTGATGGTCGCGTGGATGCTGGCGGTCGGCGTGCAGTGGTGGATGGCGTTCGCGATCGTTGGGATGGTGATGATGGTTCATGTGGTGGTCGCCCGCGTGGTGGCCGAGACGGGACTGGCGTTCATCCGGGTGATGGCCTCTCCGCTGCAGATCGTAACCAACCTGCCGACATCGATGCTGCGCGGGAACGATGTGTACTTTGCGTCGGTGTTCAATCTCAACGGTTCGTACTACACGCGTGAAAGTCTTTTCGGCTACATCACGCACGCCGTGCGGGTGAACGATTCGATTCATCACGAGCGTGTCGGCAGCCGAAAAGGCCTGATCTTCGCGATGGTGTGGGCGGTGGTATTTGGATTCGTGGTTGCTTCGGCATCCTCGCTGTATTGCTATTACAACTACTCCATGCCGTTGGGGAATACGAACGACGCCGTACTCAATTCCATTGCGCTACAATCTTGGCCGCGCGATGTGGTGGCCGACCCGCTGAATCGATGGGCCGACGGGAAATTCGCCCCCAAGCCCCACAGCCCGGGGCTGCAGATGAGCATCGGGATGGTGGTGACGGTCATCCTGCAGACGGCGACGCTGCGGTGGTCGTGGTGGCCGTTCCTGCCCGTTGGATACCTGGTCAGCATGACCTGGTACATCCAAAACGGCTGGCTGAGCATCTTCCTGGGCTGGCTGTGCAAGCTGCTGATCGTCAAGTACGGCGGGGCGACCGCGTTTCAGAAAGCCAAACCGATTTTCATCGGACTCGTCGTCGGCGAAGCGCTGGCGGCGGGGTTATGGGCGCTGATCAACCTCGGCCTGGCGATGGCCGGCGAAACCTACCAGGCAACGAAGCTGCTCCCGTTCTAGTTGGCATTTCTCGGCAGATATCCTCGGAAGATCGGCTCAGGCACCTGCAGCACCTCCATCGACGGTGCCGCCCGTCCCTTGGCGGGCTCGATCAGGATGCACCAGCGGCTGCCACGATGCGACGGTGCTGCATCGTGCAGGATGATGAATTTGGACTTTCCCGGTGTTTCCAATCCGCCCGGGACGTACACATAAGTCTGCTTGGAGGCCGGGCAGGTCGAGTCCAGCTGCGATTCGAAATCGGTCAACGATTTGAGATCGTCCAGAGAATTGGGCAGATCGCGATGGATCGCGAAATAAAGCAACATCGCGCCGGCGATGTCGTGCAGATGGGCCGCGCACGGATCAGATGCAACCGCGTGTTCCACTGTTCTGGGTCCATCGGTTTCCGAAACCGCCGGGCGGTTGCTCGAAACAGTGGTCGTCGTGCAGCCGGTCAGGGCGATCGATAACACGACGGCAGCGATCGTATGTGGATTCATCATGCCTAGTTTATCCGCGAGACCGGATTATTTCGTCCCCGGCAGCGGCGGCTCGGGGACGCGCGTGCCGCCATTGCCGGGCTTGTCGGGCTGAACCGGTGCCGTCGGCTGCCCGCCGCCGCGGTTCAGGCCGTCAAGGTGTTCCTGGAACGTGCCCGGCTGGACCGCGCCCGGCACCAGCCGTAAGCCGCCACGTTCGTCGTCGCTCATGGGCTTGAGCAGGTCGGGGGCCTTGGCCACATGCGGGGTGAGGAAGAACAGCAACTCGGTCTTGGTCTTTTGCGTCTGGTTCCGCTGGAACATCAGTCCGATCAGCGGGATTTCGCCCAGCAGCGGCACTTTGCTGACGGTTTGCGTCTTGCGGTCTTCCATCATCCCGCCGATGACGATGGTCTCGCCATCCTTGATGCCCACCCGGCTGTCGGCCGACCGCAGGTTGAAGACCGGCGCGTTCACCGTCGAGGAAATCGGAACGGTCTGATCGCTGAAGCTGCTGACCGAAGGCGAGACGTCCATGATCACCAGCCCCTCGGGGTTAATGTGGGGCGTGACGTTCAGGATAATGCCGATGTCCTGATATTGAATCTGGTTCACCGGGTTGTTGTTCACGTCGAGGTTGCTCGATGTGATCACCGGCACGGTCTGCCCGACAGTGATCGAGGCGAGCTGGTTGTCGCTGGCGAGGATGTACGGTCGCGACAGCACATCCAACCGTCCGGCAGTGGCCAGCGCGTGCAGTGTCGCGGTGACGTCTTTCTCCAGCACACTGACGATCAGTCCGTTGGTGGGCGCGCCGAACACCGTGCCCGCCGTCACGCCATTGCCGCTGGCGCGGGTGTTCAAGATCGAAAAATCCACGCCGAAGTCGTTTGAATTGTTGTGGCTGACTTCCGCGATCAGCACCTTGATCAGCACCTGCGGCACGGGGCGGTCGAGTTGTTCGATGATGTCGCGCACCTGCTTCTCGTATTTGCTTGCGGTCGACACCAGAAGTGAATTGGTATCTGCGTCGGCGACGACCGTTACTTCGCCGGCCAGCGTCGATGCCGCCGCAGAGACGGCCGGTGTGACCTGGGCGCCCTGATTAAAGCCGCGACCGGACTGATTCGCTGTATTCTGACTGTTGCTGCTCTGCGTATTACCGCCGCGCGAGTTGCTGCTGCTGGTCCGAGAGTTGCCGCTGCTCCCCGAACGACTGGAGGTGTTGGACGAGCCGAAGCTGCTGGTGGTGCGGTTGCCGCTTCGCGTGTTACTCGTGTTGTTCGTTCCGCTGGTGCTGTTGCCGAACAGCGTATTGAGCGTGGCGGCCATGTTCGCGGCTTGGCCGTTCTTCAGATTGTAGAGGAAGAACGCCTGCTCCGAGGCAGGATTGGCATCGAGCTTGGTGAGCATTTCCTCGATCACCTTGATCGTGTCCACCGGACCAGTCACGACGACGGTGTTGGTGCGAGCGTCGGACGAGGTGATGACCTTGCCGGCTCGGCCTTTGTCCTCCTCTGTGGTTCCGCCCCCTCCGCCGCCTCCGCCGCGCTGCATCGCCCGGAAGAATGCGCCGGGGCCCGAGTTGGCGGCGTTGTCGTTGGAGTCTTCGGGCTTGAAAATGTCATTGATCAACTTCGCGGCCGACACCGCGTCGGCGTACTGCAACTGCTTGACCATGATCGTGCTGTCGGCGGCCTCGCGGCTGTCGATCTTGGCGATGATGTTCACGATCCGGTACACGTTGGCCGACGTGTCGGTCACGATCAGCGTGTTGCTGCCGGCGTTGCTGGTGACGTCGGCGTCTTTGCCGATGAGGGTATCCAAGTCTTTCCGCAGTTTAACCGCATCCACATTACGCAGCGGGATGACCTGCGTGATGATCGTTTCGCTCTGCTCGATCACGGTCGGGTCGGAACCAAAATGCACGGGCACGTTGGCTTTTTTGGCTTTATCGCGTGTGGTGATGGTCAGGATTCGCCCGTTCTGGATGGCCGTGTAGCCGTTGGTCTTCAGCACCGCGTTGAGCAGCGAGACGGCCTCTTCCGGCGAGACCGGCTGTTTGCTGAGCACCGTCACGCGACCGGTGAGCGGGGCTTCCTTCACGACGACGAACCCCGCCAGGCTCGAGAGCGAATCGAGAACCGAGTCGATGGGCGCGTCCTTGAAGTTCAGGCTGATCTGCGTGGTAGGCGTCCGCTTGTTGGCAAACGGGTCAACCGGCGCTCCGCCCGGCGCGACTGGCTGCGTTGCCGGAACCTGCGCCAGCAACGTTGACGTTGCCAGCAGCACCGCCGGAGCCAGAACCGAAGCAATCTTGTTCCACTTTTGCATAATCAGCCTTTCATTCGCTCACCCGTACCACGGGCCTCTGGCCCGTGCGAGCAGCGTTCAAACTTCTATTTATCCAACTTCAGATCGATTCTTTCTTCTCCCGCACGGGCCGGAGGCCCGTGGTACAGGTAACATTTACTGCCCCGCACGCCGGCGGGCACGCATCCGTTCGAGGATGTCTGCTATCGCCGGGTCGGTTGGACCGGACTCGCCACCTCCAGGCGCCGCTGTCGGTCCGGTCGTCGGCGGGCCGGTGCTGCTGTCGGTGATGGTTGCCCGCGCCGTGACGGGCGGCGGTTCAGTTCCGTCCAGTGCTTGCCCCACCAACACTTTCAGCGGTTTGCCGTCGGCGGAGTAGGTGACCGAGTCGAGCGTGATTTCCGTCACCTTTCCGCTGGCGATCGTCTCATTCAGCTTCGTAGTGATTATTTTCCCCGCCGCCGTGTCTTCAAACATCGCCGCGGCCGATCCGTCGGACTCGGTCACGCCGACAAAGACGATCTTGTGCTCCGGACGAATCGTGGGTGTGACGACCGGCTGGGTCGTTGTCACATTGGGAACGACCGGCGGAGCCACTCTGCCTTTCATGAAAATGCTTCGTGTGTTCAGGACCGCGTACCCATCAGGCAGCGCTTTGCCGCGAACCATCGGCGCGGCGGTCATCGTCGCCGGCGCTACCGGAACTGTGGCGGGCAGGGTCGAAGGCATCGTCGTCGCGTCTTCCGCTTGTGACACGTTCGCAAACACCAGGAGGCTGGCAGATAGCATCAACACATATTTCATCGCGTCACGCTCCTGTCATTGCCGGCCGAGGGCTTGGCGGGTTCGGGCATAAGCGCCAGGGTCGACAGACTGATCTGCATCTTCAGATCATCCGTGCCTTCCTTGCGCGGGGTGATCTGCAGATCGTTCAATCGGACCGGAATCGTTGCCGTTTCGATCGACCAGAGCAGTTTGCTGAGTGAGAGCATCGTTCCGTTTCCGCTGACGTGGAAGCTGATGATCTGGAACTGGTTCTGCTGCACGTCGCGTTCAGGCTTGACCGACTCCACGCTTACGCCGGCTGCCTTGGCCCAGTCGAGGACGGCCTGCTGGGCTTGGCTTTCGGCTTGGCCGCGGTCGGTCTTCAGGCCGTTGGACTGGATCTGTGCCCACTTGGGCGCCAGATCCTTTTGATTTTTCATCAGGCTGTCGGCGTCTTTCAACTGGGTGTCGATCTTTTCGCGATCCGCGAAATAAATCGATCGCGCATCGGTGTACGGGATGAGCAGGAACTGATTGAGCAGGAAAAGGACGGCCGCCGCGACCACGCCGATCGCGATGTAGCGTTCTCGTTTTGAAAGCGAATTCAGCACGGTCATCCCTTTCCGGGTCGGTAAATAAAGCTGATGGAGAACGACACTTCGCGCCCGCGGCCGGCGTCTTGCGTGCCTCCGGGCTTCACTTCGCTGAATACGGGGTTCTGCTTCAGTCCTTCGATCACGCTCAGCACGTGCTGCTGATCGGTGGTTTTTCCGTACATCGTTCCGGCCAGAAGGCCGGTGTTGACCACCTTGCCGCCCTTGGCGATGGAGGTTTGCTCGCGCACCAGCAGGCTGGTGGCGTAGCTGGCGTCGTCGTTCGGTAGGGCGGTGGTTAGATCCTTCACGCAGGCGGTGTAACGTGGGTCGGTCGATTGCCAGCCGCGCGCAAACCTGACCTTGGAGACGAACGCGTCGGCTGAATCGATTCGAGGTTTCATCTGCGCCAACTTGTCCTTATCGGCGGCAAGTTCGCGCTGCTTGTTTTGCAGATCGTTATACGCCCACACACTGCCGAGAATGGAAAGAAGTACGACAGCCGCGGTGTAGATCGCCCACTTGGGGATCAGTTGCTTCTTCGGGGCTGCCAGCCGCGAATGGAGGAAGTCGATCGCCAGCGTGCGGTCGTCCATCGATTCCATCGCAATCGCGACAGCCGGCGCGAATTTGCGGCTTGGGCCGGCCTCTGGCGAGGCTGTTGCGTCAACCCCGAGCGACGTTAAATCCCCATGACGAATGGCCAGACCCAGCCCGCGCACCAGTGCCGTCGAATCGACCGCCGAACCGTCCCACAGCACTAATTCCGCGGGCGATCCATTGGACGGAACGGCCGAGATGGCTCGGCGGAGTTCGCCGGTACTGGCGCTGCGTAAGGGCCGCAGCGCGATCGGTGTCGGTCCGTGTTGGGCGGAGAATTCGCTGCTGCCGACGCCGATCGTGAGGACCATCGCGTGCTCGGAGATCATTCGCCCGGTAGCGGATCCGAGCGCCAGCGCCGACGGCGTCACCGCCACCGCCGCCACGCCGGCTGCCTCGCACATCGCCATCGCGTGATCGACATGCTTTTGCTGCGTCGCGACGAGCAATACGCTGGAGGTGCCCTCGCCGGCGAAATCGCAAACCAAGTCTTTCAGGTCCGACGAAAACTCGCCTTCCACCTGCAGCCGCAGGATGTTGGCCAGCGTGGCAGCGTCGGTGGCGGGCACTTCCTTGGATTTGACGACCATCCACTTGGCTGGCAGACCGACCACGGCGTGCCTGGTGCTGAATTGCCTGTCACGCAGAAATTGCCCGAGCGCCTTGCCCAGCGCCGACGGGTCATTGAGCGACACACCGGCCGGGTAGACAAACTCCGCCAGGCGCTTGATCGAAGGCTTCTCGCCCGAATGGACCTCCGCCGCCAGCAGCGATTGCTCGCCGAGCGAGAGGCCTAACACCTTGTTGTAACGAGGCGGTTTCAAATCGCTCCCATCTTCAGAATGCTCGAACCGGTCGACAGCCCAAGCCCGGCCTTGAGTTGCTGCTGGATGGATGCATCCAACGGCCAGCCGAGCGAGGTCAGGTCTTTGCGGTAGATGATCTTGGCCGGAGATTGCCGGGCATCGACGACGATCTTCACGCGTTTGAACGCCCGTCCGTCCGGGCTGGCCGCGAGAATGTCGGCTGAGTACTGGTACGACCGCGTGGTGATGCTTCCGCTGATGTTGGCGGCTTTATCGCCGCTCAGTGTGGTGAAAATCCATGTGTAATTGGTCTTGTCCGCGTCATCGCGAGCGCCGGCCAGCGTATCGGCGTCGCCCGACGTCAGGCCCGGCAGCGTGGCCATCGCCTGCTTGCTGGCGGTGTTGATGTTGATCATGCCCCGCAGATTGCGCAAGCCGCTGGTGGTGATCTTGTCGGCGATCGCCCCGAACTCCTCGGCGGTCATCTTGCTGGCGGTGTAGAACACGCCAGGCGTGGGGATCGGGCTGCCGTTGGGGTTCGATTGCAACTGGCGGGAGATGTACAGGTTCAGGTTCACTAAGATGTCGTCAATGCGCCGCGAGGTCAGGGTCTTTTGTGCTTGCGCTGCATTGGTAAGCAACGCCCTCACTTGCTGATTGAACTGACTGGTGTTGCGGCTGTTCACGTTCACGCGGGCGCTGCCGTCCGAAGCAACGTTGCGCTCAACCGTGCAGACGGTGGTGAACGGGCTGATCCCGCGGGCCGACTCGGTGCTGCTGTTGAACAGCCCGGCCACCCCGCCGACGGAACGCTCGATGTCGTCGATCACGCCGTCCTGGTTGCGGTCGTAGCCGTACAGCATTTCGGGAGTTACGCCCTTGATGAGGAGCACTTCTTCGGGCGTCTCCAGCCGGGCGTTCTTGCTCGAGTAAGGCTCGGCCAGTGTGGTGTAGTAGGAGCTTTCAACCCCGCCGGCGGTGGCGATTTCATCCCCGTCGCACCAATCGACGATACTGGCGGCGGCTTCGTTGGTCATGCCCGGCAGCGCCATCAGGCGCGTCGCGCCGGCGGTGCTTAGGTTCACCTTGCCCGCCTCATCCGTTATTCCAAACGCATGCGTGGTGTCTTGATCCGGATCGGTGCGGAGGAGCCAAAAATACCCGCCGCCCAGCGGCAGGGTGTCGGCAGCGACGGTGGTGACGGCCAGCGCGTCGGGGGCACCGGCTTCCACTTGCGCCAGCACCCACTGCTCAGCGCCGTGCTCGATCGCCTCGGCTTGGATGGTGCTGAGCCGATTGGCCGACGATAACGCTTCGGTCCTCATGTTCTGCGCAAACGACAGCAGCATCGCGGTGAGCAGGACGATGATCGCGAGGGTGACGATGAAGATCATGCCGCGAGGGCGCGGGGTTCGGGGTGCGGCACAAGTTGAATCAGCATTCGTGGAGGCCTTCCCCAGACCCCAGGCGTCAATCCCTAGACTCCGTGTTCTTCCGGAACCCGGAACCCGGAACCCGGAACCCGATTTGTCACTTCGCCGGCACATCATTGCGCACTCCCGCTTTCACTCGTGTCATCGCTCGGCGGTGTAGCGCAGGACATGATGAACACCCGCGTGAATCGGAACGTCTGCACGCCGCCGAGCGTGTTGGGGCGTTCCAGTTCCAGCATCACCTCGACCGCCGTGGGCAGGGCGTTGTTGACGACGGTGGAGTCCCAGGCGTCGTTCCAAGTCGTGCCGTCGTAGTACCGAACGTTGAATCCCACCACGCCGCGGCAGAGCACTTCTTCATCGGGCGTCGGGACGAGGGCTGACAGCAGGTTCCGCGTTACCCGGCGAACCAGCACCTGCTCGGCGGAGTTGTTCTGGTTGACGACCAGCAATTCCACGTTTTTTACCTCGCCGTTGGCTGAGGGATGTAAAGTGGCTTCGGCGGTGGTGAAGAAATTGAGGTCGTCGCTGTCCTTGTTGTTATCGCCGACCGAATCGCTGCCGATAAAGTCGCCGCACAGCCGGCCGGTGGCCAGGGCGATCTGCCCGTTGTTGCCGGCTGGCGGGCAGGCGTTGTCCAGGTCCTGCCGGATGAACTCCATCGCCAGTTCTGCGGTTCGAGACGGTTCGACGGCGGCTTCGGCGCTGGCCTGGCTCTTGAACGCGATCCGCACGCTGGCGTACAGCGACACGCCCATGATTGCGACGATCGCCATCGCGACGACGAGCTCGATCAGCGTGAAAGCGGAACACCTACCTGTACCACGGGCCACCGGCCCGTGCTGGCGGCGCGAAGTCTCAGAAACCATAAGACTCCGCAGTACTAGAGCACCCAGCACGGGCCGGAGGCCCGTGGTACGGGGACGCTGAAATTGTGCGGTCCGGTTATTCACTGGTCGTTGTCGTCCTTGCAAATGCAAGCGTGGATACCGAAACCGACTGCTCGCGACTGCGGGCCGTCCAGATCACGCGGAGGTCGATCTGCTGCACGCTCTTGCCGCTGGAATCGTTGGCGTACGGCTGGAGCAAAGCTTCCCAGCGGTAGTCCGGCCAATCGGGAGCAAAATCGCCGCTTAAGCCGCCGGCCAGCCATTGGCGGGTCGCGACGATTTCACCAAGCTTCGATTCCGCCAATCCTGCTGCCTCGGTACGGCGCTTGGCGTCGCTGGCGGCGTTGGTGGCCAGCGAAATGCCCTGCATCACCACCGGCAGGACGATCGCGATCAGCAGGAGTGCCGCGAGAACCTCCACCAGCGTGAAGGCGCGGCTTGTTCTCCCTCCCTTCGGGAGAGGGTTAGGGTGAGGGGCAGCTACGCTCGATTCACTGAGGGACTCGGCGAACTTGGCCTGATTGCCCCTCACCCCCGCCCTCTCCCGAAGGGAGAGGGAGGATACCATTCGACATTTCAGCATGGCTCGGCTCATTTCGTCACCTCGCCGGGTGGGACGATGCGGAATAACTCGGTGGCCGATGAACACGCGATTTGTACGGTCCCGCCGAGGTTGTCGATCAGCGTGATCGTCGCCGGCTCGGTTCGGCCGGTGGGGCGGAACTCGATGTACTGCCCGCCGTCCTGCTTGCTGGGAATATCGGTGTCGATCTTGATGCCGTCCGCCAACTGCAGCGGCGTGGCGAAATCGTTCGGCGGCTTCACATCGCTGTTGCCCGACTGGTAGCTCACCCACAACTTTCGCGTCAGCGGATCGTAGTTGAGCCGATAGACCAATCCCTGCGTGACCGATTGCGTCCTGGCGTAGTGCGTCATCGCCAGGATGCTGGTGGCGTTGTTCTTAATCGTCCGCCCGGCGGAAAATCCGCGCAACTGCGGGCCGACGATCGCCACGACCAGCGTGAGGATGAACAGCACGAGCAGCAGCTCGATCAGTGTGAACGCGCGCGGAGCGGAATTCTGAATTCTGAATTCTGAATTCTGAAAGGGAAGTTGGGTGCTTGTTATACTCATGTGCTTATCAGCATTGATAATTCAGCATTCAGAATTCCTTTACGGCTGGACGTCGTCCGGCCCGCCTTCCTGGCCGTCAGGTCCGGCGCTGAGGAGATCAAAGCCCTGGCCGTTGCTGCTCGGACTGCGGTAGATGTAGGCGTGACCCCACGGATCGACCGGCATTCTTGGCAACCCGGGTTTCCAGTTCGGTAGATCGCCGGGTCGGGTGACCAGTGCGTTGAGCCCTTCATCGGTCGAAGGATAACGGCCGTTGTCAATCTCAAACTGATCGAGGGCGCTTTTCACACCCGAGATTTCCGCCTTAGCAGCTTTGATCCGTGCGTCCTCCGTCCGTCCGGTGAACTTAGGCACGACCACGGCTGCGAGGATCGCGAGGATCACCAACACCAGCAGCAGTTCGATCAACGTAAACCCGCGACGCACACTTCGACGAACACGAACGGTCATGACGACTCCTTAGTGAATCAAATCCTGAAGGTTAAACACCGGCAGCAACATGCCCACCACCACCGTGCCGATGAGGCCGGCCATCAAAAACAGCATGAGCGGCTCGGCCACCGCGACCAGCAGGCGAAGCTGGCGATCCAGATCGGCCTCGTAGGCGGTGGCAAGGCGGATCAGTTCCTTGTCCAGCCGACCGGTCTCTTCGGCGACGGCGATCATCTCGATCACCGACGGGGGAAACAACTTCGGGCTGTTCGACAGGCTCCTGGACAGTGCCGTCCCGCGCTGCACCTGCTCGATGGCGTGCGTCACCGTGTCGGCCAGCGTTTGATTGCCGATCGCCTCGCGCGCCACCCGCAGCGATGCCACTAGCGGCACGCCCGCGCCCACCAGTGTGCCGAGCATGCGGGCGAACCGCACCAATGCAAAGTGCGCGATGACCTGCCCCAGCATCGGCGTAGAAAGCAAGGCGATCTCCACCTTCCGCCGGCCGACGTCGGTGGTCATCATGCGCTTCAGGCTGATGCCCGCCACCATCGCGCCGCCGGCCACCCCTAAGCCGTAGTGTTTCACGATGTTGCTGGCGGCGATGATGATCAGCGTCAGGGTAGGCAGGTTCGCGCCGAACTGTGCAAAAATGCCGCTGAATTTCGGGATAAAGAACGTCAGCAAAAACACCAGTACGCCCACCGCCAGGCACGCGAGGATGATGGGATAGACCATCGCCATCTTCACTTTGCCTTTGAGATCGGCCTCGCGGGTGCGGAAGTCAGCGATCTGCGACAGCACGACATCGAGGAACCCGCCGGCCTCACCGGCCCGGATCATGGCGACGTAGACGGTGGAGAAATTCTTAGGGTACTTCGCCATCGCGTCGGCCAGCGAAGTGCCGCCGACGACGTCGTCATGAATGGCGGTCCAAAGCTGCTTCGCGCCGGCGCCGTGTGCCTCGCGCTTCAGCAGCGACAGCGACCGGCTGAGCGGCACTCCGCCGGCCAGCAGGTTCGCCAGTTCTCGCGTGAAAGATTCGATCGCCTTGGCTGACACCTTCGGCGGCGGCGGGGCGCCGGTCTTGCCGGCCACCGCCTTGGCGGCCGCGGCGGCGTCTTTGGCTTCGTTGATCTGGACGGGGTGCAACCCCTGCTTGCTCATCTGCACGATAGCCGCCGCGCGCGAATCCGCCGACAGCGTCCCGCTGGTGCGGCGGCCGTCTCTGCTGAGCGCGGTGTAGGCGAATACGGACATAGGGTTCCTCTGGTCCCCTCTCCCTTCGGGAGAGGGTTAGGGTGAGGGGCATGCACGCGCGATCCGTGCCAATTGCCCCTCACCCCAGCCCTCTCCCGGAGGGAGAGGGAGCCAATGCATCAATCAAGTGGCCGACAACGCCGCCGCTCCGACGGCGATGTCTTCGTCCTTGGTCATTCTCAGCACTTCTTCCGGCGTCGTTCGACCCTCGCGGATCAAACGCCAGCCGTCTTCGCGGAGGCTCGTCATTCCTTGCTGCACGGCCAGCTTGCGGATCACCCGGCTGCTAGTGCGTTCGATGATCATGGCGCGGATCTCGTCGGTGATCGGCATCAGCTCGAACAACCCCTGCCGGCCGCGATAGCCGGTGCCTTGGCAGTTCCGGCAGCCGTGGCCGCGGTAGATGACGTCGGGCACTTCCGGGCCGAACTCGATCCGGAGTTTCTCGACATCTTCCGGCGGGGTTTGCTCTTTGCACTTCGGGCAGATCAGCCGCACCAGCCGCTGCGCGGCCACCAGTTCCAGCGACGAGCTGACGAGGTACGGCTCGATGCCCATGTCGATCAGTCGCGTGGCGGCACCGGGGGCGTCGTTCGTATGCAGCGTGCTGAACACCAGGTGGCCGGTGAGCGACGCCTGCACGGCAATCTCGGCCGTCTCGCGGTCGCGGATTTCGCCGATCAGCACCACGTCGGGGTCGTGACGCAGGATCGCGCGCAGCCCAGCCGCGAACGTCAGGCCGGACTTCACGTTCACCTGGATCTGGTTGATCCCGCGCATCTGGTACTCAACCGGGTCTTCGATCGTGACGATCTTCAGATCCGGGTTGTTGATCTTCGCCAGCGCCGCGTACAGCGAGGTGGTTTTGCCCGAGCCGGTCGGCCCCGTTACCAGCACTATGCCGTGCGGTAGTTGCAGCACCTTTTCCCACGCGTTCTGGTCGCGCCTGGCCATGCCCAGGTGTTCCATGCCCAGCACGGTGTCGCCGCGATCGAGAATACGCAGCACGACGGCTTCGCCATGGATCATGGGGATGACGCTGACACGCAGATCGATCTCGCGCCCCGCGACTTTCAGCCGGATTCGCCCGTCCTGCGGCAGGCGCTTTTCGGCGATGTCGAGATGGCTCAGGATTTTCAGGCGAGAGACGATCGCCGGGTGGAACTTCCGCACCTGCGGCGGGATGTTGGCTTCCACCAGCACGCCGTCGATGCGATAGCGAACGCGGAGCTGGTCTTCAAACGGCTCGACGTGTACGTCCGTCGCCCGCGAATCCAGCGCCTCGGCCAGAACCTGGTTGACGAACTTGATGATGCTCGCGTCCTGAGCCGCAGCGCCCAGATCAAGGTCATCCTCGCTGAAGTCATCGATGACCATGACGTCGTCGTCATTCACGCCGAGCGATTGGAGCGTATCAGCGCCAACGCCGAGGTATTTCTTTGTAAAACGGTCGATCTCGCTCGAAGTCGCCAGCGCCGGCAAAAGCTCGATCCCGCTGGCGAGGCGCAGTTCGTCCAGTCCGGCGGTGTCAAAAGCGTTCGACGTCAGCACGGTCACGCCGTCAGCAGACTCGGACACGGGCATGATGCGGTGGCTCAGCAGGATGCCGGCCGGGAACTTATTGAGCAAATCCTTGCTCGGAGCGAGCATGGCGGAGTCTTTTTCGAGGTCGATGAAAGGGATGTCGAAGTAATTCGAAAGGAACCGCAGGAGTTTTTCTTCCGAGCCGTTGACAGCGCTGCGGAGCGACTCATCCATCGACTTGCCGGCCGACAGCGAATCGCGTACCTGCTGGACGGACTCTGTGTCGAGCAGGTTTTCGTCGGCGAGCAATTGGACGATGTCGTTCACGGATAACAACTCTTTCTACTACCTGTAGAGTAGGCATTGCCCACCACTGTGTCGTCATGGCGGGGCAATGCCCACCCTACAAGAGACGCGATAGCGCACCGGTACGAATACCCAAGCTCGCGTCGACGCCGGAGTGCGACGACGCGAGCTTTTGATATCGTTAGTCGAGCGTGCCGTTGTTCACGAGCACGGCTTCCTGACGTTGGCTGAGCAGTTCCTTCAGCTCGGCCTGGGCTTTGGTCAGCTCTTCGCGGGCCTTGGTTTTGGCGGCGCGGACGGCTTCGAGCTTCTGCTTGATTTCATCCGGCTTGGCGTCTTTGTTTTCAAGCAGGGTGTTGAGTTCGCGGGTCGCAGTCACCACGGGGCTGACCGGAGCGGCGTTAGCTGCATCACCGCCGGGCGCTGCGCCGGGTTGGCCGGCAGGTTGACCACCGGGCTGCGCGCCGGGCTGGCCGGCGGGTTGACCATCGCGTTGACCGCCGCCCATGCCGCGTCCGCCGAAGCCACGGAATCGGCCGGACATCAGATCGCGCTGCAGTTGCTGGACTTTTTCAATCTTAGGCTGAAGGGCTTTGAATTCCTCGTCGGTGGCGCCGAGATCGGCTTTGAGTCGTTCGTTCATGGCGGCGCGCCACTGGCTCATATCGCGATTGCCCCAGCCGCCGCCACCCATGCCGCGGCCACCGCCATTAGCGCCACCCGCCGCGCCGCCCCCGCCCGGGGCTTGTGCGTAGGAGAATGCGCACATCGCACCCAGTGCCAACACGAAGGATAAATAACCGGCCAATCGAGACATGTTCATGGTCCAACTCCTGAAAGAGGGTATGTAAAGGTTCCCCACTAGTGTTCGGGTTTGCTAGTGGGCGAAATCCGCTCCAAGTCCGGTGGCGGTCCGAACCCGCCGCCCATCGGCGGGCGATCCATCGACCAACCGCTCGGCCGGCTGCTGGGCTGACTGCCCGGTCGGCCGTGCCGCAGGCCGCCCCAGCCGCGACGTTCCTTGCTCAGCACGTCCCAGCGCTTCTGCTGTTCTTCGGTGAGGATCGCGCGGCTTTTGGCGTTGGCGTCGGCGAAGAGCTTTTCGCGCTGCTTGTCCATCTCGCCGCGTTTGGCGCGGTAACCGTCCTGAATGGCGGCGTACGCTTTTTTCTGATCGTCGCTGAGCATGTCCTGGATCGCCTGTTCGCGCTCCTTGTCGATCGTGGCGCGGCCTTCAAAAGTCTTGCCCATGTTCTTGAAAACATCCCCCCAGATGGCGTCCATCTGCTTGCGCTGGTCGGTCGATAGATTGAGCTGCTCGTCGAACCAGCCGTGCTGCTTGTCAGCCGGTTGCGTGGTCGCGGGCAGACGGGTGGAGATGCGCCCGATCACCATGCCTGCGGCCAGCACCAGGATCACCATCGGGAGAAGATATTTCAGTCGAGCGGGCATAAGCAATGTGAGAAAAGTTCTTACGTTAGCCGCCTCGCTTGCGAGGCGTGTCGCGCCCCGCAAGCGGGGCGGCTAACACACGGAACTGTTTACGGCGCTTCGTCGGTGCTCCGTTGGGTTGCGTCGGCCAGATACCACTGGGCGGCTGGGCTTTGGGCATTGTCGCCGAGCGAATGGGCATACGCAGCCGCATCCACCCAAGGCGGAGCGGCTTGTACCGGTTCGGTGGCCTGCGACAGCCAGAACGACCCGACGAGCAGCACCGCCGCCGCCACGCCGCTCAGCGACCAGGCGAAGCGAACGACCGCCCGCTCCATGACCGAATCGAGATGGCGATGCAGGCGATGACGCTCGATCTGCGACAACTGCGGGCGCTGGGCTTGAGACAGTTGCAGCGACATCCCGCGCAGATCCGCCAACTCCGCCGAGCAAATCAGGCAGGCGAGCAGATGCTTTTCCATCTCCGCCACATCGGCCGACGAAAGTTCGCCGTCGTGGTAGGCGTGAAGTTGGGCGGAACGGTCGCAGGTCATGAATGGCATCCAGTACCACGGGCCTCTGGCCCGTGCCCGCGATGCTCGATCTTGAGCGATCTCGCGATGGTTTGTCGATTCGCGCCTTCAGCACGGGCCAGAGGCCCTTGGTACGGGTTATCGATACGCCTTCAGCTTCACTCGCAATTCTGCTCGCGCTCGGAAGAGTCGTGATTCGACTGTCCCGCGTGGCACGCCGAGGGCGCCAGCGATTTCTTCGTAGCTCAATTGTTCAAACTCCCGCAACACCATTACTTCCTGATGCTCCGGCGACAATTTCGCCATCGCCGCTTGTACGTCCATCCGACTGTTGGCCGACGCTTCGTGATCGACGGCCGAGGCGGCTTGCGGGTCGATCGGCTCGGTTCGCTTGTTTTTACGTTCCCGCCGCCACTTGGCGATCTGCAGGATCAGGATTCGCGTCAGCCAGGTTTTCACCGATGCCCGCTGCTCGAACCTCACCAGCCCGCGATACGCGCCGGCCAGCGTTTCCTGCAACACGTCTTCCGCGTCAGCCCGGTTCGGCAAGAGCGACACCGCCAGACCGAACAGGCGATCGGCATGGCGATCGACAAGCTGATGAAACGCCGCCGCGTCGCTGGCGGCGGATTGCTTCAGCAGGTCTAAATCGCTGTCCGAGGGACTCGACTCCACGCGCAGGTGCCTCCGATGTTTGTCCGTCACTGGCGCGCCTGCTGGTCGAACCGTCGCAGCTATAGTTGCGCGCAAGGCGGGATTTCTTCCCAAGAAATTCCGAACCCGGCCATTACCGGCGGTGGAAACGATCGTAAGTTTAGCATTGTCATGGAGAAACGCGCGATTCAGGGGTGCGTCTGGTTCCCCGGCCCGATATGATGCCCAACTCCATATGCCAGAAATACAAGCCCCATCCTCCCTTCGCGCGCGTTGGATCGAATTCGCGATTCAACTCGCCATGCCGGTGCTGACCGCGATTTCCGAGCAAAGGCTGCGCAAATCCATGCCCGTGGAGTGCCGGCCGGGCCTGGAGGAGGGGCGTCGTCCGTTCACGCATCTGGAGGCGGTGGGGCGATTGCTGGCCGGGTTGTCACCTTGGCTGGCGACCGGCGACCACCCGCAGTTGGCCGAGGCGGCAAGGCGGGCGATCGTCGTGGGGACCGATCCGGATTCTCCCGATTACCTCAACTTCAACCTGACCGGCCAATCGCTTGTTGATGCGGCGTTTCTCGCTCATGCAATTCTCCGTGCTCCCGATGTGCTCTGGGCTCCGCTGGACGCCGAATCCCGCAAGCGTCTGATCGCCGCGATGCTCGCAACCCGCGCCACCAGGCCCGGGTTCAACAACTGGATCTTGTTCAGCGCGATGGTGGAGGCGCTCCTGGCGTTTGCCGGGCAGGCGTGGGATTCGATGCGCATCGACTACGCCGTTCGCCAGCACATGCAATGGTACAAAGGCGACAGCGCCTACGGCGATGGGCCGAACTTCCATTTCGATTACTACAACAGTTTCGTCATCCAGCCGATGCTGATCGACGTGCTGGCAGAAGTGGGGAAGCATTCGGCCGTTTGGAAGGATTTCGGGCCGGTCGTGCTAAATCGCGCCCAGCGATACGCCGTTGTGCAGGAGCGGATGATCGCGCCGGACGGATCGTACCCGGTCATCGGACGCTCGATGGCGTACCGTTGCGGCGCATTTCAGGTGTTGGCACAGTTGGCTTTGCAAAAGCAGTTGCCCGCCGAGTTGCCGCCGGCGCAGGCGCGGACCGCTCTGTCGGCGGTGATCGAGCGGACGCTGGGCGCGCCCGGCACATTCGACGAAGCCGGTTGGCTGCGGATTGGTTTGGCGGGGCATCAACCGGACTTGGCCGAGCGATATATTTCCACCGGCAGCTTGTATCTCTGCTCCACCGCACTGCTGCCTCTGGGATTGTCCGCAACCGACCCTTTCTGGGCCGACCCAGCCATTCCGTTCACCGGCCAGAAGGCTTGGTCCGGCCAGGACTTGCCTGCCGACCACGCGATGAAGGATTGATCTAACTTTAATGACGGGCGCGGGTTGGCATTGGTGTGAGGGTGAGTACAATCTGGCCCCATGCTCCAATCACAACCTACCGTCGGCGATACCTCTTGGTTCACTCATGATCGATTCGGCATGTTCATCCACTGGGGCTTGTACGCCTTGGGGGCGCGTCACGAATGGTTGCAGAACAACGAGAAGATCGCGATTCCTGAGTACGAACGTCGCTACTTCAAGCATTTCGAGCCTGACCTTTACGATCCTGAACTCTGGGCCAGTGCTGCTTCAGATGCGGGGATGAAGTATTTCGTCATCACCACCAAGCACCACGAAGGCTTTTGCCTTTGGGATAGCAAATACACCGACTACAAAGCCCCCAACACGCTGGCCAAGCGCGATCTGCTTCGGCCGATGGTCGATGCGTTCCGTAAGCACAATCTTCGCGTGGGTTTGTATCACTCGCTGATCGACTGGCATCACCCGAACATGATCATCGACAACCGCAACGGACCCTACCGCGAGTTGCCCGAAGCCGAGCGCGACAAGATGAACGAAGGTCGCGATCAGTCCAAATACGCTGAGTACCTGCACAACCAAACCCGCGAATTGCTCACGCAGTTCGGCAAGATCGACGTACTGTGGTACGACTTCAGCTTCCCCGACAAGGAAGGTCGCGGCCCGAAGTTCGGCAAGGGCAAGGACGATTGGCAGAGCGAAAAACTGCTGAAAATGATCCGCGAGCTTCAGCCAAAGATCATGCTCGACGATCGCCTGAACTTGCCCGATGACCATCCGCTGGGCGCTTGGGATTTCAAAACGCCCGAACAATTCCAGCCGGCCGGTTGGGTACACGTCAACGGCAAGCCCGTGGTCTGGGAAGGCTGCCAAACCCTCAGCGGCAGTTGGGGTTATCACCGCGATGAAGCTTCGTGGCGCAGCACCGATGAACTGATCCGCACGCTGATCGACAGCGTCAGCAAGGGTGGCAATCTGCTCCTGAACGTCGGCCCGACCGGTCGCGGCGATTTCGACGAACGGGCGATGGACCGGCTCAAAGGCATCGGAGCATGGATGAAACGCCACAGCCGAAGCATCTACGGCTGCACACAGGCGCCCGATGAATTTACCCCACCCAAGGATTGCAGATACACCTACAACCCTGCAACCAAGCGGCTGTACGCGCATATCTTCGCCTGGCCGTATAAGCACTTGGTATTGCCGAACTTGGCAGGCAAAATCGAGTACGCACAACTCCTCAACGATGCCAGCGAAGTCAAATTGCAAGGTTTGGCCGAGTGGCAGGCGGCCCAGGCGAAAGTCGGCGGAGGCGAATCACAGACGTTCACGCTCCCGCAAACCAAGCCTAATGTCGACGTGCCGGTGGTGGAGTTGTTTTTGAAATGACCCATCAAATGAAATCCGAATGACGAAATCCGAAACCCGAAACCCGAAATCCGAAAGGATGACGAATGACGAAATCCGAATGACGAAGAAGAGCGCATAAACAACGAATGACCAATGACGAATGACCCATTTTTTCGTCATTCATCATTCGGATTTCGTCATTGGTTCGGATTTCGGGTTTCGTCATTCGGGTTTTGGCTAAAGGGCAATCCAATAGAGGAATCCATTGGTCTCCCGACGAGTACAGCTCTTGGCCGTATTGTCGATCGCGTTGCTGCTCCGTCTCGCCTGGGGTTGGTCTCGCCAAAACGATCTGCCCGTTGGCCTGCCTGACCAGCGCGAGTATCTGGCAATCGCCTCGAACCTGATGGCCGGCCAGGGGTTGCAGTTCAAAGACGACCGGTTTGGCGACACCGTCTACGCGTTCCGATCGCCGGGCTACCCCAGTTTCTTAGCCGGACTGCGGTGCAATCTTCGGGTCATCCGCGTCGTGCAGGCGATTCTGGACACCTCCACGGTGCTGGCGATCTATCTGCTGGCCGGACAATGGCTCGATGAACGCCGGTCGTTGATCGCCGCGGCGCTGGTGGGGTTGAACCCGTTTTTGATCTTCTTTACCGGCTTGATTTTGACCGAAACGCTCTTCACCACCACGCTGGTGTGGGGTTTGGTAATGCTGTCGCGAAAACAGTGGATCGGCCTTGTGTCGATCGGGCTTGCCCTGCTGATCCGCCCGCCGGTTGCGCTGCTCGTGCCGTTCGCTTGTGCCTTTGCGGAGGGATTTTCGTTGCGAAAAATGCTCAAGGGTTTCGCGGTCGGCACGGCTGCGAGTTTGATCGTGCTGTTCCCATGGGCGTACCGGAATCACCAACTGCTCGGAGCGTGGATCTGGGCCACCACCAACGCCGGGCAAACTCAGTACGACGGTTTTCGCGACGGGGCCGACGGTTCAAGCAACCTGGCCGAGCTGAAAACCATGCCCGAACTCGCAGGCAAGGGCGAAGTCGAACGAAACGCCTTTCTTGCTGCCCGGGGACGCGAGTTGATGTGGACTCATCCCCAACGTTCACTGTGGCTGGGGGTCAAGAAGCTGGCTCGAACATGGAGCCCGGTCCCGTTGAGCGACGAATACGCGTCGAACCGCAATATCGCCGTTGGCCTGCTGTTCAGTTTGCCGTTGTTCCTGCTGACGCTGATCGGCCTCTGCCGCCGGGGGCTGGCGATGCCCGTTAAACTGTTCTGCCTGCTGCCGGCGATTTATTTTTCGATGAGTGCGGCGGTCACAGTCGGCTCGATAAGGTATCGTATCCCCGCCGAGCCGATGTTAGCGGTGATCGCCGCCGCCGCGACATCCATGAAAAAATGGAAAGCGACGAACGGTGAGTTGTAGGTTCTGATTTTCTCATCGCTCATCGCTTTCCACTTTTCGCTGATTCATGGCCCAGACCACGCTCACCATCGACCGCCTGTTCGACCGCTCGTCGCGGCTGCCGTATCCGCTGCGCGCTCGGACCAGCCCGGCTCGGCGGTGGTGCATGTTGTGTCTGTTTGTGTTGCTGACGACGTTGATCGGCGTGTACTGGTTCGTCACCGATGCCCGCCGCGTGCGGGAGATGGCCGAATCGTATCTCTCGGAGCTTTCCGGCGCGCAAGTCACCGTCGGGCGGGCGACGTTGTCGATCTTTGAAGGCCTTCGCCTCGACGACGTGCGGGTTTACACCGAGCCGCAGAAGAAAATCGACCCCAAGTCCATCCGCGCCCTGCCGATTTTCACCGCCAGCCGGTTCCAGATCACCTACAACCTTCGCCTGATGCTGCGTGGCAAGCTGGAAGCGACCAAGATCGTCGCGACCAATCCGCATGTGCTGATGGCCGAGGATGTCGACGTTGGTTTGTGGAACTATCAGCATCTTGCCAAAAAGCCGTCCGCGCCGGATCTGCCCGTCAGCACCAGCGGCCAGCCGCTGAAGCTGCCGGAAATCGTGCTGAGGGACGCGCGCGTGGAGTACATCGAGGTCCGTCGCGGGGTGAAATCCGCCGTTGGGGCGATGTCGCTGGAAGGGCATCTCGTCGCCAGTGAGGACGGCCGAACCTACCTCTTCAACCTGCAAAGCCGCGGCGTGACGCAGGGCATGGGCCCCAGCGTGGTGGGCGCGATCGAAGTGGCCGGCGGGAACGCCAAGGCGCAGCTCCGGAACTTCACCTTCGGTCGCGACATCAAAACCATGCTCCCGGCGCTCGTGCGAACGTGGTGGGAGCAACACGACCTCTCCGGTCGAGTCGACGTGCCTACGCTGATTTATACGCCGGCCACCGAATCTCACCCGGCCACTTTCAAGGTGGAAACCGAACTCGACTCCGTCGCTCTGGCGGTGCATCCCAACGAGTGGATGAGCCGCGACGAAAACCAAGCCGTTGCGGATCTGAAAGACGGCCTGCTGCTGCTCGACCGCGCGTTTCGCGACATCGGATTGAGCGAAAAAACCGTCCGAACCCCACTGCAGGAGATGGCGGAGGCACTGGAACTGGAGCCGATCCGGCTGCAGAAAGTGTCGGGTACGTTTGTCTTCACGGAAAAAGGGATCGAGATTAAGAATGCCGGAGCTCGGATCGAGAACAACGGTTTTGCGCTGTCCGGGCGGATCGACGGGTATACGCCGGAATCTCCGATGTCGCTGACGCTGTCATCACTGCCGGGTGAGAATCTGGTGATTCCACCGTCGCCTAAGTACGTCAATTCCATGCCCGCGCCGGTGCGCGAGTTGTATCAGCAGTTGCGACCGCAAGGCGAATGCAACTTGATGGTGCAAGCCCGCCGCGACGAGCCGGGCGAGCGGATCATCGCCTCCGGCGTGGTGAACATCGTTGACGGACGATTCATCTTTGCGGAGTTTCCGTACCCGGTGCGCAACGCCAAGGGCAAGATCGAGTTTGGTCCCGATCCACGCACCGGGGTGGAGCGACTGGAGATCACCAATCTCACCGGACAGGGTGCCGAAGGATCGCTCAATAGTGAAACCATTATCGGCGTCAGCGGGCGGATCGCGCCGCTCGGTTCAGAGGCGGGCGTGCGGCTGTTCGTGCGGTCTGATCGCATCGTCTACGACGAGGTGATGCGGCCCGCGTTTCCGCCGCCGGTGCAAAACGTGTTTAAGCTGTTTGATGCACCGGGTTTCGAGCACAAAACCAAATTCGTCGGGGGATTTCTTTGTGAAATCTTCCGCACGGAAGGATACGACCGTGATGTGCTCGTCAGTGTCGATCTGCGGATCGACGAGGCCTCGGGCGCGATGGCGGATTTCCCGTACCCGATGTCTAACGTCAAAGGCCTGGTCCTGATCCGCGATGATCACGTGGATCTGGTCAAGCTGACGGCCAAGATGAACGACACCATCGTCACGGCCGACGGGCGGATTTCGTGGACGCCGCACCACGACCGCATCGGCCAACCGCCGCGCCCGAACATTCCTCCGCGTGATTTGCGCACGGACGTGAAGGTGACAATCGCCAACCTGCCGATCGATCAAACACTGCTCAATGCGTTGCCCACCGATACCCGCGATTTTCTTACCAAGCTTGGGTTGGGCGGTTTGCTGAATGCCGAAGGCATGCTCACTCAGCGCCCGCAGCCGAGCACCAAGCCGGGTTGGGAGACCGAATCGCCGTTTCTTTATGACCTAACGCTGGACGTCCGCGACGGCAGCGTGAAACCACCGGCCTTTGAGTGGGGCGCTCACGACATCACCGGGCGCGTGCAGGTGTCGAACGACCGAATCGCGATCAGCAACCTGAAAGGCCTGCGCGGTAAAGCCAAGCTCGCCGGCGAAGGGTTCATTGACATGACCGTCGAGCATCCCAAGCTGGTAGGCAAGGCATCCGCCATCGGCCTGGAGCTCGATCAGCCGTTTTACAAGCTGATTCCGAAGGATGCCCAAGTCGCATGGGACCAGGTTCGCCCGAGCGGAACGATCGACATCGACATGGCGTTCAATCAGCCCAAACAGGCGTTTGCGATGACGCTCAAACCGGCCGAACTGTCGGTTTCGCCCGTTGCACTGCCGATCAAGCTGGATCACGTCTCCGGACAGGCGCGCGTGGTCGACGACGTCGTCACCTTCAGCGACCTGCAGGCCCGCAACGGCGACGCCGCCGTCTGGATCGACGGCACGCAGCGGCTGGACCGGCTCGACTGGAACGTCCGCATGGCCGCCCGCGGGCTGACGCTGAACGATGAGCTGCTCAAGGCAATGCCCGAGTCGATCAAAGGGCTGGTCAACTCCATCGGGCTCAAAGGCAAGTTCGCGATTGATTTTGACAAACTGAGCGTCGTGCGTCGGGGTTCAGCAACCACCCAGCCGAGCGGGATGCCCGATATCGACTTTTCCACCACGCTGTGGCTTGAAGATGCCTCGATGGAACTCGGCGTGCCGATCCAGAAAGCCAACGGCCGGCTCATGCTGGCGGCGGCGCTGCACAACGGGCATCTGGATAAAGTCGATGGCGGGATCGATGCCTGGTCGCTGCAAATGGCCGGGCGAGATGTGAAAAACCTCACCGCCAAGCTCGCCAAACGTCGCGACGACACCGGCCTGCGGCTGGACGACATGCAGGCCGAAGTCGCCGGCGGAACCATGGGCGGGCGGATCGACTTGATCGCCGCCGACGCCGGGGCGTCGAAGTATGTGATGAACATCAACCTCCGCAACGCCGATGTCGCCACGCTGACAGGCGAAACCGAGACCAAAATCGAAGGCAGGCTCTCAGCCAGCCTCGCGCTCGAAGGCACCTGGGGCGACGCCTCTAAAGTCCGCGGCCGCGGCGATGTGGTCGTGAACGGCAAGCAGATCGTGAAACTGCCCCTGCTGCTGGGGCTCTTCCAGATGGCGAACCTGGCGCTCCCGATTACCGGGCCGCTGAATGACGCGACGGTGCGCTACAGCATCGACGGGCCGATCGTGATCTTTGAGCGCATCGATCTCAAAGGTGCCAACGTCCGCATGAGCGGCGACGGCAAGCTCGATTTCACCAAGAAAACCGTCGACATGCGATTCAGCACTGAAAACCCCGGCGCGTTCGGCATCCCGCTGATCGGTCCGCTGCTGGAGAGTGCTAACCGCGAACTGCTCCAAATCCACGTGCGCGGCAGCGTGCAATCGCCCAAGGTGAGTTCCAGCACGCTGGGCACGGTCAGCACCACCGTCGACGAAGTGCTGAACGGCGATGACAAGGGCGGGACGGAGAAGAAGAAATAGTGCAGAATGATGAATGCAGAATGATGAATGAAATGCTCGATTGCCTTGTATTCATTCTGCATTCATCATTCATCATTCTGCATTTTCCGACCTCGTGACAGACAAGAATGTCTGTCCTACCATCCGGTCATGAAATACCGCACCCTCGGCAGCACCGGCATGAAAGTTTCCGTCATCGGTCTGGGCACCTGGCAGCTCGGCGGAGAATGGAACAAGGATTTTACCCAGCCCGAAGTCGACGCCATGTTCGACAAGGCCCGCACCGTGGGCATCAACCTGATCGACACCGCAGAATGCTACGGCGATCACACGTCGGAGCGATTGATCGGCGCGGCGATCGAGGGCGATCGCGAGAAGTGGATCGTCGCCACCAAGTTCGGCCACAAATTCCACGGCTACATGAACCGCACCGAGCCGCGAACGCCGGCCGACACGATGAAGCAGTTGGAAGACTCTCTCAAATCACTGCGCACCGACTACATCGACCTTCTGCAATACCACAGTTGGGGCGACGCCCAGTTCGCCGATGCCGGCGTGCTGGAGGTGATCCAGAAAGCCAAGCAGCAGGGTAAGGTGCGGCATTTGGGCAACTCCGTCGGCAGCAATGGCAACCTCGGGCAGATCCAGAAGAGCAAATCGATGGACTTGGAAGCGATCCAGATCATCTACAACCGTCTGGATCGCAAACCCGAAGAGGCCGTGTTCGCCGAATGCATCAAGCAGAACCTTGGCGTGCTGGCTAGAGTGCCGCTGGCCAGCGGCTATCTGTCCGGCAAGTACAAACCCGGCGCGACGTTCCAGAAGGGCGATGTCCGCAGCAACCACAAGCAGGAAGACATCGACCGCAAACTGGCCGAAGTAGCCAGAATCCAGAAAGAAGAACTCCCCGCCGGCGTGCCGATGGCTCAATGGGCGCTGGCGTGGTGCCTGCAGCATCCAGCCGTCACGACGGTCATCCCCGGCTGCAAAGACGTCCAACAAGTAGCCGACAATGCCGCGGCGGCTGGGCTGGCGATCGTAAAGGACGACCATCCGCAGGCTGCCTAGTAAATTAGCGTTGTCGAGATTGCCTGTCTTTTGCGATCAGATGCTGCATCAATACCGTTGCAATATCTATCGCGGGTTTGGCCAGTGGATCCGCAGCCAATGCGGAAAAAAGGCCTTGGCCGTAATGAAGTCCGGAAGGCGCGATTAGATTGAGACGGATACAACCTTGCGGGGGCTCGGCTGGACGACCTTCTTTCGACGGGCCGATTGCCTGCAGGATGCGTTCACCTGCCTGAAGCAGGGCGGAAATCAATTCGTCCAGAGATTCATCCGGCCGCTCCCAGATAATTCCTGCACCACTATAATTGTAATATCGCGCAGTTTTTTCGGGGTAAGCCGCCAAATAATCTATCCCGCCTTGGACGCTGACTTCCAGCACTATTCCGAGTAGTTCCTTGGCTTGCTCTGGCGATGGATAGATACCGAGCGCTCGGAGAAACGTCCATGCTTGTGCGTAGTGCCTCGCCTCCAAACCGGGTGTCTGTGTTATGCTGTGCCAGATTGCGATGGCTTGATCATTTTGGCCATGGCCTATCAGTTCGCGGGCTTGAATGAAACTCGACCATGGCTCCACTTGGTTCTGGGTGTACGTGGCTGGCGGCCACTCGTCCAGCATCATGTCGCCGAACAGCGTATCTCGAATGCTATTCGGCAACGCAGCCCGTATAGGTGGCGATTTTTTCTTGAACAAGCCGAACATAAAAGTCCTTTTTTAGTCCCTAGTTCGGTTCGTACACCAGAACTGATTTACTTCTCGTCCACCCACCCCATCTTCGGATTCGGAAGTCCCGGCATGACCGTACCGCCCTCGACGGGCGCGGCCCACTTGGCGGCGTTTTCGATGACGCGCAGCACATTGGGGTCGTGATACGTCGGATACGTCTCATGCCCCGGGCGGAAATAAACAACCTTGCCCGCGCCGCGTTCCCAGGTCATGCAGCTGCGGAAGACTTCCCCGCCGGCGAAGCTGCTGATGAGGAGCGTTTCCATCGGTTCGGGGACGTCGAAGAACTCGCCGTACATTTCTTCCTGCTTGAGGACAAAGTGATCGTGAATGCCCGCGAGGATCGGATGGCCGGGCTTGGTGACCCAGAGCACTTCGCGTTCGCCGGCCTCGCGCCATTTGAGCCGACCGCTGGTGCCCATCAGCTTGGTGAACGGCTTGGAAAAATGTCCGCTGTGCAGTGCGATGAAGCCCATGCCGCTAAGCACGCGACTGAACACGCGGTTGACGATCGCATCGCCAACCGCGCTGTGATGGCCGTGTCCCCACCAGATGAGCACGTCGGTCTTGCCCAGAGTGTCGTCGGTCAATCCGTGTTCCGGCTGATCGAGCCAGGCGGTGCGGACTTCCAGATTCGCGTTCTTCCGCAGATGGCCGGCGATCGCCTCGTGCATGCCATCAGGGTAGATCGAGCGGATATGGTCCGCGTGCGGGCCGGTTCCTGTTTCATGGCGGAATTCGTTCCAAACGGTCACTCGGATCGACATCGGCAACTCCCTTGTAAGTGCCCCGCACGATAGCCGCGTCAACGGCTTTGAACAAGCCGCCCTAACGCAACCCCTGACCGGCCAACAAGATCGGGTTAATTTTCTTAAGTTAATAAATTGCAGATAGTTGCGTTGTGGATAACTCGCCTGATTTGGGGCGACTTCGTCCACTTCTTGGGGTATAATTCGGTCAGGAAGAACAGTCTTCCACGCCGGGGCAAAGCGATGCGACGCCCCGGATTCTTTCGAGTTTCCAACCCGATCCGGGACGGCGCGTTGCTCTGTCCCGGCGTGGGTTGAGTGAGATTCTCGAACGACGTCTCCAGCCCGGCGATTGGCTCCGACGGGCCTCTGGATTCACAAACGCCAACGAGGTGACCGCACCCAACATGTTCGACGACCCTGCGCCAAGCACTGCTGATCGAATCGTTCGATCGGCTGCCAAGTTCGACCTGGTTTTGACCCGAGACGGGAGCAGCGCATGCCGCGCTCACTCTACGCACAACTTCGGAGTCTGTACGGCCCTGTGGAAGTCACAGGCAGCCGTAGCCGGCCTGCATTCCCCAGCGGGGCAGGTAAGGGTCACACTGCGCTTCGGAAGATAGCCAAGCCGCCAGTTCCACTGGCGGAGTCCTTAGTTCCCGCAAGAAAAGTCATCGTCATCGGCGGCGGCCTCGCGGGCCTGTCATGCGCCTTTGAACTGGCTAAGTCCAACGTCGATGTCACGGTCCTCGAAGCTCGCCCTCGCCTTGGCGGGCGCGTGATCAGCTACCGCGACATCGTCCCCGGCAAGGTCGTTGAAGGCGGGGCCGAGTTCATCGGCGCGAACCATCCGGCGTGGATGAACTACGCCCAGCAGTTCGGCCTTGAACTGCTGCCCGCGGAAAACACCAACGAAGATGCCATCCCCGTCACGCTCGGCAACCGCCGGCTGAGCAAGGAGTCGCAGCAACGTCTCTTCGGCGAGATGGACTTCGCCATCGCGCAAGCGACCGGCGTGGCGCGGTCGATCAACGAGTACGAGCCGTGGAACTCCCCCGGCGCCGCCGAGCTCGATCGCAAATCCGTCGCCGACTGGCTGAACGCGCTGCCGATCTCCAAGCTGGGACGCCGCGCGATCGCCGCAGAACTCAATGCCGACAACGGCGTTCCCGTCACTCGACAAGGCTGGCTGGCGCTGCTCACCGTCATCAAAGGCGGCGGGCTTGAACGCTACTGGACCGACACCGAAGCCTTCCGCTGCGTCGGCGGGAACAGCAAGCTGACGCACGCGATGGCCCGCGCGATCGGCCGCGAGCACATCCACACCAACACGCCGGTGACGAAGGTCGAGCTGCGCCAGGACCGCGTGCGCGTCACCACCAACCGCGGCCAGGTGTTGGAAGCCGACGATGTGGTGCTGGCGATCCCGCCGGGCACATGGAGCCGGATCGACATCAACCCGCCGCTGCCGCAGATCCTGCGACCGCAGGTGGGGACGGTGGTGAAGTTCCTCAGCAGCGTCGACCAGAAGACGTGGAAGGAAACCGCCACGAGCCTGAGCGACGGCCCGATCGCGCTCACATGGGAATCCACCGCCGGCCAGGGCGACACCGGCCAGCACGGCCTGACCGCCTTCGCCGCCGGCCGCGCCGCGAACAGCCTCATGGCCAGCTGGAACCGTGGCTGGAACGACAAGGGCATCATCAGCGAACTGGAAGCCGTCCATCCGGGCATCACCAAGCATGTGACCAAGACGCGATTCATCGCCTGGCCGAACGAAAAATACAGCGCCGGCGGCTACAGCTTCCCGGCGCCCGGAGAAATCACCACGCTAGGGCCCATCTTCCAGCGCGGCCTAGGCCGGCTGCACTTCGCCGGCGAACACTGCTGCTACCGCTTCGCCGGCTACATGGAAGGTGCGCTACAGAGCGGGCTGGCAGTCGCGTCAAAACTCGCCCACGTCGATGAGCAGCAAGTGGCGTAACCTGTACCACGGGCCTCCGGCCCGTGCGCGCGACGCGAGTATTGCCAATCACGCATTTCACTTCCTCACGGACTCTGCACGGGCCAGAGGCCCGTGGTACGGGAAAGTTCTTGAAACTCGCCAATACAAGAATCCCGTAATCCCCTTTTAGGTGTCCCGATCTATAGCCCTTCCCCTGGCCCGATCTACCATGCAATCTCCCGAAGGAGTTCCTCGCGCAGTAATGCAGGAGTGATCATGGCGGTTGTTCATCCGGAAGAAGTGCTGGCGTATCACAAGGGATTACGCCCCGGGAAAATTTCAGTCACCCCGACCAAACCTCTGGCGACGGCTCACGATCTGAGCCTGGCGTATACACCCGGCGTGGCGATCCCGGTTCTCGAAATAGAAAAGAACCCGCTGCTTGCGTACGACTACACCGCCAAGGGCAATCTCGTCGCGGTCGTCTCCAACGGAACGGCGATCCTGGGCCTTGGCAACCGCGGACCGCTGGCGAGCAAGCCGGTGATGGAAGGCAAGGCGGTGCTATTCAAACGCTTTGCCGACATCGACGTGTTCGACATCGAGCTTGATGCGCCCACGCCCGATGAAATCGTCGCGGCCGTCAAGGCGATGGCACCGACGTTCGGCGGGATCAACTTGGAAGACATCAAAGCCCCTGAATGCTTCGAAGTCGAAGACCGCCTCAAGGCGATGCTCGACATCCCCGTCTTTCACGACGACCAACACGGCACGGCGATCATCACTGCGGCGGGGCTAATCAACGGGCTGCGCCTTGTTGGCAAACGCGCTGATGAGGTGCGTCTATGCATCTCGGGCGCTGGGGCTGCTGCACTCTCGTGCGCTAAGCTCGCGATGCGCGTTGGCGTGCAGAAGAAAAACATCATCCTGGTCGACACCACCGGCGTCGTCTACCAGGGACGCGTGAAGGGCATGAACGCGTTCAAGCAGAACTTCGCGATCGAGACCGACCTCCGCACGCTCGCTGACGCGGTCCGCGGCGCCGACGTCTTCTACGGCCTGAGCGCCGCGGATGTACTCAAGCCCGAGATGGCCGCCACCATGGCGCCCAAGCCGCTGATCTTCGCGATGGCCAATCCCGACCCGGAAATCCGCTACGAGGTGGCGAAGGAAGTTCGCCCCGACGCGATCATCGCCACCGGCCGCAGCGACTACCCGAACCAGATCAACAACGTCCTCGGCTTCCCGTTCATCTTCCGCGGCGCGCTCGATGTGCGGGCCAGGACCATCAACGACGACATGAAATTCGCCGCCGCCACTGCGTTGGCCGGGCTTGCACGCACAGAGGTACCTATGTGCGTACATCACGCGTACGAGGAAAAAGTAATCGCCTTCGGGCCCGACTACATCATCCCCAAGCCGTTCGATCCGCGCATCCTGCTCTGGGTCGCCCCCGCCGTCGCCAAGGCCGCGATGGACACCGGCGTGGCGCGTCGGCATGTGGAGATGGACGTCTATCGCAAGGAACTTTCCGACCGCATCCGCCCGGACGAACATTTGTTCCCCAACTGCCACTCGTGCCTCGACTGCAAGCTGCTCGGGCTGGAGTTGGCGCTGGCGTAAGAATGTAGGGTGGGGTTCATCCCCACCGTTTCGTACGTGAAAAATGGTGGGGATGAACCCCACCCTACGAAGTTAATTGCGTTTGACTGGCCGATGCGCGATCACCTGGTCCGTTGCGGCTCGCGCGATTTCGATCACGCGCTGGCCGTCGCGGGCGGTGGTCAGCAGTGCTGACGGGCCGCCGTGGTGCAGCGTGCGGCTCCATTCCTCGTACATCAGCCCGAACGCCTTTTCCTCGTGAAACTCCATCGCCTGTCGGCCGGTGTTGGTTTCCATCTCAAAAGTCTTCGTGGCGCGGTCGTAGCGGATGAATCCGTCCGTGCCGATCAACTCGTACACAAACTCGCTGCGACGGTTTTTGGTGGTATGGCCGTACGAATAGCTCATCTCCACCATCGTGTGCGCGCCGCTGGCGTGATCGAGGTGTAGCCAGACGTGATCAGGCGCTTCGTACTCATCGACCCACGCCCCGTGGCCGGCAAAACGGACGATCGGTGAATCGAGCCAGAACGTCGCCAGGTCGATCTGATGCGTGCCGCAATCCACCATCGGTCCGCCTTCGATCATCCGCCCCTCGCGGCGGGCGTTGATCGAGCGCTGCCCGCCTGGGCCGATGACGTATTTGCCGTGCATGCCCCAGTTGTAGATCAGACGGAGTGATCGAACCTCACCGATCGCGCCCGATTGCACCAGTTCGCGGATCTTGAGCGCCGACGGACTGAATCGATAGCAGAACGCGGTGTTGAGCGACACTCCCGCAGCGTCGGCCGCCGCGATCATCGCCGCCGCCTCGGCCGGGTTCATCGCCAGCGGCTTTTCGCACAGGATCGGCAGCTTGTGCCTCGCCGCGTCGAGGGCGTTCTGCAGATGCGCCGGTGCCGGCGAGGTGATGCTGACGGCCTCGATCCCGCTGGCGAAAAATGCGTCAGCGTCGGTAAATGCGTGCGGCACGTTGAACTGTTTTTGCGCTCGCGCCACGGAATCCGAATTCGGATCGAGCACGGCGAACAGTTCGAGTCCATCGGTCGCAGCGATCGACGGCAGGTGTCCATACATCGCCACCATGCCGCAGCCGATCAGGCCGATCTTTTTGCGCTGCGAATTCATCTCTGCTCGGTTACTTGCTGCAAATCCGCAAAATAATTCGGATACGTCTTGTTCACGCACTCCACGTCCTTGATCGTCACGCCGGCTGACTTGGTGCCCGCGAGCGCAAAGCTCATCGCCATGCGGTGGTCGTCATAAGTGTTGATGTGTGCCACCTTCAACTTCTCCGGCGGGGCGATGACCAGCACGCTGTCGTCTTCGATTTCCACATCCGCTCCCAGCGCCGTCAGCTCGTTCTGCAGCGCCACCAGGCGATCGGTTTCTTTCACCTTCAGCGTGTGTAATCCGCGGATGACCGTGTGCCCGCGGGCAAACAGCGCAACGACGGCCAGCGTTTGCGCGGTGTCGGGCATGTGGCTGAGGTCGACGTCGATCGCGTTGAGCTGCTTCGGGCCGGTGATGGTGATAAAGTCCGGGCCGAACAGCAGTCCCGCGCCCATGTCGTGCAGCACGTCGGCGAAACCGACATCGCCTTGCAGGCTGCGCCTGCCGAGCCGCTCGATCGTCACCTTCGCGCCCGGATGAATCGCGGCCAGCCCCAAAAAGTAGCTGGCGTTGCTGGCGTCGGGCTCGATGACGTAATCCAGCGGCGAATAGTAATGCTGCGGCACGATCACTTTGCGAGGTTCGCCGGTGTCGGGGTCGCGGATCAGCTCGCACGTCACGCCGAACTGGTCCATCAACTGCATCGTCATCGCCACGTACGGCCAGCTTGTCTGGTTCGGCTCGAGCGCGATTTGCAGCTCATTCCGCGCGTACGGCGCGACTTGCAGCACGGCTGACAGGTACTGGCTCGACTGACTCGCGCCAAAGCTACCGATCCCGCCGGCCAGCCCGCTGGCGTGAACGGTGATCGGCGGGAAGCCTTCGGCACCCGTGTAGCCGATGCGCACGCCGAGGTTTTTCAGCAGGGTAACGAGCTGCCCGATCGGCCGCTGGCGCATCCGAGCGATGCCATCGAGCGAGAACTCCCCGCGGCCAAGGCTGACGAGCGCGGTGAGGAAGCGGATGGTCGTCCCGCTGTTGCCACAAAAGATCTCCGCGCCGCTGGCGGGTATCTTGCCTGCCCGACCGACGACGGAAACCGTGTGGGATGCTTCATCGATCCCCAGTTCAAACCCCAGTTTCGCAAGCCCGTCGAGCATCACGCGCGTGTCGTCAGCGAACAGCACATTGCTCAGCGTGCTTTTCCCGTCCGCCAGCGCTGCCAGCACCAGCGCGCGGTTGGTGAGGCTTTTCGATCCCGGCGGGGTGATCGACGCCTTGAACGGAGACGAAATCGGGTCCAATCGCAGATCGCTCATAGAGCCGTGTAAAGTACAACCAATCACCTGACCGGCCAACACCTTGGGCAGTCCCATCGGAATTTCAGCCAAGCCGGACTCGATTTCGGATTTCGGATTGAATGCCCGTGTCTTTCATTCCGCAATCCGCATTCCGAAATCCCAACTTGAATCTGGCCTTGGAAGTAGGACAATCGCCCCTCTTAGGGGGTGTTTCATCTAACACGGATTCTCTTGTATGGCTCAGCGACAACAGATTCTCATCCTTTACCTGACCGATTCAGACCTCAAAAGCAGTATCGCGGCGTGGAGCTTCTTCGACGGGGCCGGCGGTAAGGCTGCGGACAAGTTCGCCATTACCGAAGATGCCCCACCCTACCGCAACGTGCTTGAGGCGATGAAGGCGGGTTGGCGGGTGATCCAGATCGCGGAAATGCGACCAGCTTATCCCGGCCAGGAATATCACAACACCTTACTCAAGTACGAAAACGTGCTCGAGCGCATGGTTGAAGTGGATGTGTAATCGCCTGCCCGTTTAGGCCTGCGGATGATCGTGTATTGGATGCAATCTTCCGTTGAGTTCTCCTTAAAATCTCCTGTTTTGTGAGCTCCCATCATGATCGATAAGAAATATCTCCTGAATTCCAAGCAGATGGCAAGATTTGTGGCCGACGGCATGCTGCGGTTTGACGCGCTGATCCCGGACGACATCAACCAGGCCGCGATCGAAGAATTTACGAGCAACACCCCTCTGGGCGCCCGCACCGGCCGGCCGCTGCACGAATGCTTCGCCGAATCCAAGGGAGTCGGCAGGTTGCTGGCGATGCCCGAGGTGCAGGGGGCGATTCAATCACTGGTGGGGCAGTTCCCGCGTTACGACCACCACGCGGTGCATATTGTCGGCCCGCGCAACCCCAACGCCCAGGCGTGGCACGCCGATGCGATCATCGATCTGCGGACCCATTTTGACATCCAGTTCTACTACTTCCCGCACGATGTGACCGCCGACATGGGCGGGACCAAGATTCTGCCCGGCAGCCACCTCCGGGCTATCAACGTGACCGAAATCAGTCGCTACCACCACATCACCGGACAGATTAACACCGTATGCAAAGGTGGAACGATCGTATTCGTTCACCACGGCATCTGGCACGGAGCGCGCCCGAATCTGACCGACAAAACCCGTTACATGTTCAAGCTGCGCCTGAACCCCATGTTCAAGCAACACCGCCTGTGGAACACCGACGATATCGACGATCCGGAGGTGTCCCGCAACCTCGGCCGAATGCAGCCGTGGTACGGCAGCCCGGACGGACGACTCGAAATCGTCAACCGCATCCACCTCTGGCGCTATCTCACCGGCGATCCGGCGTTCGATCTGCAATTCTGGATGAGAAGGCTGGAAAACACCCCCGAAACGATCTACCCCGCAGAATCGCGATAGCTGCCGATGGATATTCGAACGTCAAAGCAGCCAACTCGCGTGCTCCCATTTCCGGAGAGCCGCAAAACCACTCCTGCGGCAGTAAAACAAGGTGTGGGAAGCCTTTACGTCCGCGAGCGTTTCCTGCGCTTCCTGCAGACGGGCCGATCGAGGACATCCATCCTGCTCCCGCCAGCAGTTTGTTTGGGATCGAACAACCTACTAGGGATTGCTGAATCCAACATTGGAGAATTAATCTGTCGGACTGGCGTCCGACAGATTAAACCCGCCGTGCAACGGCACGTTATTTTGCGAGTAACGCAGTATAATCGAAGGTTAGTCGGCACATGGCAGACGTCACGATCACCCTCGACTCCGAAACCGCCTTGGTGCTGAGCGCATGCCTCGCCCGTTTGGGACGAGGGCGAGCAACCGCTTGAACTCCGCGATGCGGCGGAGGAGTACGCGATGCTCCAAGTCGTGGCGTGTTTGGAGTCTACGTTGGTCGAGCCATTTCGCGCTGACTACAACGAGTTGTTGGCGAAGGCGAGAACGGAATTGCGACGACGGGCGGGTGCCGACTAACCAAACACTGCACTGGACCGCTGCACTGGACCGGGGCCACAACGGTCGTTGTGATTGAGCGCTGGTCGTCGGCCCCGGTCAGTGAACGTTGGTCCGTTATCCGTCGCGGCAACTATGCCCTATGAATTCCTAGAAGTCGGTGAGCTTTCTTGCGCTGAGGTGGCCCGCCAGTATCGGGTGGATCTCATCGGCAAGTTCGCCGTCTGCACGTCTTTCGACTCAGGGCGGTTTGTTGAAACGGCTTGGCGACAGGTCAACGGCTACTACGTCAGCCCGCCAATCGACAACGAGATGGTCGATACGTGGCCAACATCGCACGACGACTACTGCGATGAATGGTGGGTGTTCGATTCGCAGGTTCCGTCAGACTTTGAAGTGGTCGCGCTCTGCAACTTTGTCGGGATGCGGATTGCGCGGTACAAGGAATTGGACTTCGATGGCGCCTGCCGCCTAGACCAGTACCTTGCTAAATTCGCGCCCGCACTAATGTTCGGGACCAATGAGTATGCGTACGTTGTCCGGCGATCCGGCAACGGATAACCTCACTGCAACGGACCGGCCGGGCGAAACGGTCCTTGTGATTCCAACGCGGCTCGTCGCCGGGCCGGCCGTTGAATGCTGATCCGTTATTTCTCCCCCGCCTGTTTCACAAACGCAACCGAATCCGCGACGACAAACCCGTCTGCACCGGGATTGGAAATAACAACCTCGGCCGGCTTGTCTTTCTGGAAATCGAATATTCCGATCGAGGTCGCAAAGCCGCTGCCGTTCTTTTGCTGCATGTTCCAGGGGAGCGTCGCAGTTTTACCGGCGTGGTGGATCGATAGCTGTGCGTTGGTGGCGTTGTCTTCGGCGGACTTGTAGATCAGGTAGATTTGATACCTGCCGTCCTCGGTGATCGGCAGGGTGTAGCGGATTTCGCCGGGCTTGCCTTTTTCGATCTTGAGCAAGTTGAATTCAAACAGCCCCCACATGCCCACGATGCGCTGCTTTTCCCAATCGCCGGCCCACTTGACTGAGCCGCTTTCGGTGTAGTGGATGACTCCGCCGGTCAGGCGGTTTTGTTCCAGATCAATACCGTTGGTCGCCGTACCGTCCGGGCCGAGTTCATTCTTGAACGGCGGGGTGATTGGCGTGTCGGACTCGGGGTTGTTCTCCATCACCAGGTTCTGGTTGTTCCAGATGGGTTTGATGGCTCCGCCGACAGTGTTGTAAACCCAATTGTCGCGGACAATGGTGTTGCTGGTGTCCCAGTCGAGGAAAATCCCGTTTCCGAGCTTGCGAATCGGCTTACCGTCGGGCTTCTGCTCGTAGCCCCAAGCATCGAAAAGCCAGTTGTTGAGGATGTAGTTGGGCGCTGTCAGGTGGTTCATCGTGGCGAAATGGATGCAGGCACCGTCGATGGTTGTCTGCATCGCATCGTGGATGAGGTTGTATTCCATCACGTTCCCGCCCTGGTTACGGAACGCGAAAATGCCGTTGCGCGAGAGATCCTCAAAATGGTTGTGGGCGATGTAGTTGCCGGGCAGCATCGCCATGCTGGATGGGCGCGAGTCGATATGCACGCCCCCGCCGTAGTAGCGGAGCTTGCCGCAGTGCTTGACCGTATTGCGGGTCACTCGATTCAGCATGGGGAAAACGGTAGCCGCCACCATGCCGGGCGTGTAAAGCTTGCTGTCGTCCATGTAAGACAGGCGTGCCCCGGTAAACAGCACTCCGCCGCCGCCGGTATGGAGGATGGTGTTTCGGTCGACCACGTTGTGCAGGCAGTCGAGGTGGAACCAGAAGGCATATCCGCCGACGTTTTCAACGTGGCAGTGTTCGATCCGGCAATGACTGGCGTTTTCCAGCCGGAGGGCCGCATCGGTATGCACGCGCGCTTCGATGTGCCCCAGCGTGAATCCGGTGTGGCGGAATTCCAGTCCCGCAAAATTCACGTACTCGACGTGCGTTCGTTTTTCCACGTCGCCTTTGGCGTCGACCAGCACGTTGAGGCGCGGCGCGACGAAGGTGAGCGTGTTGGGATCGGTTTCCGGTTCGGGCATGTAATAGAGGCGGGCTTCATCGCGGTCCAGAAACCACTCGCCAGGCTGATCGAGTTCCTCTTTGACGCCCTCGATCCAGAACCAACTGCCCGGTGAGACTTTAGCGTGCCTTTCGCTGTCGTTGATATCGATGCGTCCGGTGTCCGGGTTTACACACGTCACCGTGTGCCATTGATTGAAGAACCGCCAGTTGGGCACGATGTTGATCTGCGCGTCCTTGGCGCGTCCCCAGCTCGCCTTGACCAGGGACGGATCAATGACGGCATGATCCATCTCGCCGCTGGTGGCGTACAGGAATGGGTTGGGCTCGTTGGCGTTGGGGAATCGGGCGCGGGTGGCCCATTTTTCGTTGACGAACAATTGTCGGAAGTTCCAGCCCTCTTTCACTGCCGGCACATCGACCGACCAGATGCCGTTTTCATCCGGGGTCCACTTGCCGGTTATCCGCGCGCCGCCGCTGATAACGACCTTTTCGCCGTCGGCCGCACGCCAAGTGATCGGGCAGGCGGCCGTCCCGGAGTCTTCCGGCGTCAGCGCCAAGGGGGCGCTCAGATAATAGGTGCCCCCATGAATGATCACCTCCAGCGGCTGGCGCAGGCCTTGTGCGATCCTCTGACGGACGATCTGTTGTGCCTCGTGGAGCGTGGCGACGGGAGTGGCCTGCTCGCCGAATTGGTTATCCAAGCGTTTGACAGATACATGAATCTGATCTGCCTTCGATATCGTTCCGGCCATAACAACTCCTAGGAAATCAGGAAGCGAACTCTGAACAGGACTGAGTCATGGATCATACGGATTCGTCGCGAATCCTCCACGGTTAGCCGCCGCACTTGTGCGGCGGGCGCGCCCCGCGAAAGCGGCTGGCGCTGCCCCGCAAGCGTGGCGGCTAACCAAGCGATTCAGTTGAACCAAACATGCCCGATACCGTCTCAACAATGGTTGCTTGGGGCTCTCGGCGATTGGAATTACTCCGCTACTTCAGATACTCCGCGATGCTGGTCATCTTCCAGGATGGATCCGGGGCAGCCTGGATTTCCTTGATGGCGGCGCGGACCATCTCCGCCAATTTCGGGTCGGCCTTTCGGTTGACCGGTTTATCCGTGCCGTTCTGGAAGATGTCGGCGATCTTTTCCAGTTCCGGAATCTTGGCTTTGGCGTAGCCGCCGTATTCGGTGACCATTTTGAGATAGAACTCGGTTCGGTCACCGATGCCGTGGCCCTTCTGGTTGGTGATGATCCAGACGGCAGTGTCGAGGCCTTCCTGGGCGTGGTGCCTGGCCATGAGTTGAATGCCCGCGTTGCGTACGCCGTCGGCGAACATGATGTCCGCCGGGGCAAGCTCGCGGGTGGCTTGGTAGATGTCCTTCCACAGCAACTTCAATTGATCCTCGGTCAACTTGTCGTATACCGCAGTAACGGTGCTGCGGTGCCCGCCGTTGCGGACTTTCAGCAAGTCGCGGACGGCCGTGACGAGCACGTCGCTGTCGACTTTGGAGACGCCTTCACCCTTGCGGGCGACGGCTTTGACCTTCGAAGCGTTGCCGGAGTAGAAGAGGTAGTACGCGAACTCGCCTTTCATTCGGCCGTCGGGGTCGTTCGGGTCGGCGCTGGCAGCGACCTTGAGCAACTCGGGCAGGATTTTTTCGCCGGCGGTGGCGAGGCCCATCTCCTTGTCGTAGGAACTGAAAGACCGCATGGCGAAGAACTTCATGGTCTGGTCGCTGGATTTGATCCCCTTGCTGAAAATCGCATCGACTGCTTCCGGCGACTGGCGGCCGGCTTCTCGCAAGCCCTGGCAAGCGCCATAGCGAGCGTAGCGATTGGGGCTGTCGAGCATGGCGAGGAGCTGAGGCACCACATTGTCGGGCTTGTTCCCCAGCGCCTCGGCTGCCCGGTGACGCGCTGCAGGCGACCAACTGCCGAGCTTGGCCAGCAACTCCTGCGTTGACAGGTTGTTGTACTGCTTGGCGGTGAGCGACCCGGCGTCGATGGCATTGGCCAATTCCTGGCCGGTAATGTCTTTCAAGGTCCGGCCTTTGCCGGTGATGTAAAGCTTCTTCAGCGGCAGGCAGTAAGCCAGCAGGCGTGCGCCCGTGCAGTCCCAGCCGACGTATTGATTCTCAGCGCCGCGGGTGGCGGCCATGCCGGGCTTGCCCTGATAGAAGAACGAACCATCGTCGCGGCGTTCGAGATCGAAAAACCATTCGATCCGTTTCATGAAAGCAGCGGCGGCGGCATCACCGCCACGCGCGGCGCCCAGCGGACCCCAAAGCATGTTGAAGTAGTTGCCCGTGTGCCCGCCTTCGCGTTCCTGATAGGAGGCGATGGTCGACTTGGTGAAGTAAGCGGCGGCCTGTTCGTCGCCCATGAGATCGAACATCACTGCGGTGAGGGAACTCTTGCCGTTGTCATCGTGCCCGCTGACGCCGGGTTCGTGGTCGCCGTAGGGCACTGCGCCGCGGTCCATATAGAAGCGGAAGAAGTTGCCGCCGCGATTGAGCGCTAAAGTGATGTGCTCATTGTTCACGCCGCACTTGGTGGATAGCGCCATCGAGATCATGCAGGGCAGCCCCGCCTGGTTGAGTGCGCCGTAGCCGGGACAGATGCCGTAGATCGCGCCGTCGGTCATCCAGTAGGGGATGCACATGCTGTGGCCCCAGTTGCCGTTGACCGACTGACCCTTGGCGATCATGGTCGAAAACTCGGTGATCGCGGGGAGGACCGACTCGTCCTTGGTGGCGAGGTAGTATTCGGTCAGGAGAAGGTTGTGGTAGCCCCATGACCAGGATTCCATCGCCTGCTTAAAGGCAAGATTCTTTCCCTCGGCGGCGATCTTCTGAGCATGCGCTCGGACGATAGGCATGACATCCTCGCGGCCGGTGGCAAGCAGGCCCAGGGCGTTGACATCGCCTTGTATCCCGCCGCCCAGTCCTTTCTTGAGCAGATGCGCAACGCCGTCCTCGATGATGCGCTTACTCTTGTCGTCATTGGGCGTGGAGTCGCTGTAATCGCCCATTACCTTGAGGTTGACCGTCGCCTCGCGGGTCTTGCCGTCGTTCCAGACGGTGAGCAGGAGCTTGCCCCCTTTTTCGGTGGTCTCGGCGAGAGTCAGGGCGTTGGCGAATTCCTTCCGGGCGTCGGTGGTGAAGTTCGCACCGAACGCGCCGATCACCACGTCGCCGACCTTCAGCACGCCATCCGCAGCCGAGCCTTTGTTGACCTTGGAGATATAAACCTGCTTGGAGCCTTCGGTGGTGTTGTGCGGGATCGACCAGGTCCAACCCGCCGCGCCGGTGGTGCCGAGGTTCCAGGTGATCTGGCTGAGATCCGGCTCGCCGCCCTTGGTCAGGTCGGGGACTTGCGGGCCGTTGAACTCAAGGTTCACCACTTGGGTGGTGCCTTTGCGCCAGCGGGTGAAGGCGACTTTTCCGCCCTGGTTCTGGGCGCGCTCGAAGGCTTTCTTGAATTCGCCGACGGGATCCTCGTCCTTCAGCGCGTTGCCGTTCACCGCGACGATGATGTCGCCCAGCATGTAGCTATCGGCCTGCGGTTGTCCCTTAGGTACGCGGACGAGGTAGATGCTGCTAACCCCATCGCGCGGCTTGAGCACCCGTCCACGCAACTGGGCGACGCCCATGAACATGCCCTCCGCGCTGCCTTCGGCGAAGTCACCGGCCTGCGGGACAAAGTCAGCGGGGGGATTAAAAGCTCCCGGATTTCCCGGATTGCCCGTTTTTGGGGCGGCCGCCCAGGTCGAGGGACTTAACAAAATCACACACGACAGACCGAGAAACAGTTGAAAGAGTGTCCGAGTTTTCATGGCTTTCGCAACTCCGGTGTTGGAATGATCCGCTTTACTACGGATACGCTCGCAGGAACGTCGCATCACGTCCGTGGCTCTGCTTATCGCAAATGACCATGGCGTACCGATGGTGCCTGCCTCCGTTTGAGATGTTTTGAAGTCGATACTATACATGAGTCATCGCGGAATATCACCGCCATACGCTCCGGGCCGACCCAGGAAAACCGCTCAAGATGACGATTCGACAGTATGAGGCTGGAGCGCTTTCAGCGGAGGTATATTACCTTGGTTCACCGCCACATTAGTGCGGCGGGCTCGCCCCGCGAGCGGAGCGGCCAGGCGGCCGCAACACTCGGAGTGAAAAGGCCATATCACACAAGGCAGGACGGTAAACAGTTACCGAGATGGAAATCGCGGCCCTTATTTTGCGCCAGTGCAGTGTACGACGTTCGCTGAGGTGCTTGAAGCGAAATCAGCAATGATTCCGTTCCCACGACCGCTTGTCATTGCTGGCCCGCCCCACCAGCGGGCTTTACCGTGACGGGTAGCGCGGTGGGCGCCATCGGTATCGGCCTGGATTCCCTTACGAACGCAAACATCATGAACATCCCCAACAGCAGGACGACAAGGCCGGCGATCAACAGGACGAGCCAGCCGCGGCGTTTCTGATTCGCCGGAACGGCATAGTCCAGCGGCAGGGCTTTCTCTGGTAGATTATTCATAGCGGGATGGAACCTTCCTAATGTGAGGCACGCGCAGGAAAACCACTCGCAACTGCGTACGAATCAACCGGCGGGATTCATCGTTATTCGGTTATCTGATGCCGAGTACGCCGTTGCGAACCAGGACGAACCCCAAACCCGCGATAAAACCACACACCCCGACGATCTTATCAAGAACGGGAAACCACACCAAATTGGGCGACATAAGGACGCGATTCCTTTTGACACCGATGTCCGATTCGTAACTGTTTACCGTCCCGTCATGGATTTTGTAACTGCTTACCGTCCCGTGGAATTTTATTGAGTGCAGGGGGCGCGCCCGGCGAGGGGATTTGGTAACTTCTGCTCCGGCATGGACGCCCGGGAACTGAAACAATACG
>JANMES010000045.1:0-66225 GCA_031377185.1 Phycisphaerae bacterium | reverse complement strand
ACTTCGCGGTAGGACAGACATTACTGTCTGTCACGAAGCGATGTAATCATAGATTCGTAATTCGCGCGGTTGACAAAAGAGTACGGGACAAAAGAGTACGGACGGATGAGTACATCCGCCCGTGACAGACAGGAATGTCTGTCCTACCAAGGAAACAACCCCCAATTCCGAAACTTTATCAAGCAAAGTCCCCCGCTTGTCCGATAACTCTTCTTAGGACCATTAAGGAGACACGGATGTCTGTCACAATCGATCACGAAATGCTGGCGGTGGAATCGCTGGGTTTGAACACGGTAGGGCAGGTGTTGTCGCACGTCAGCCGGGGAAATCGGCTGGTGGTGAATCTGCTGATCGACGGGGCGCAGCCTGATCTGGCGAGGATTGGGGAGATCCGGCAATCGTCGTTGAACGGCAGGACGCTGTTCATTGAGACGGCGGACCCGCGCGGGATGGCGCTGGATGTGTTGTCTGAGGTCGAGAAGCAAATGGACCAAGCCGACCGCCTGGCAGGCGATTGCGTCGAGTTCATCCGCCAGGACAAGACCTCCGACGCCATGCAGCGGCTGGCCGGGTGCTTCACGATCTGGCAGCACGCACAGGAATCGCTCCTGAAGACCGCGCAGCTACTCCGGATCGACCTGCAGCTGATCAAGGTCGACGACCGCACGCTGGCCGACGTACTGACGGAGTTCAGCGACCAGCTGAAGTTGATCAAGACCAGCCTCGAAGACCGCGACTACGTCACCCTCTGCGACGTGCTGACCTACGAAACCACCACGACCACCGCCAACTGGCGCGCCGCGCTGGCTGCAATGCAGGGGACGATCAAAGGGGATAACTGAACAAATAGTGGGAAGTGAAAAGCGATGAGCGACGAGTGGAATGCCCGACTCATCGCTCATCGCTTTCCACTTTCCGCTTATTTCACCAGCGGCAAAAAGATCGTAAACGTTGTCCCGCGGCCCTGTTCGCTGGCCACTTCGATCCGCCCGTGGTGGTGTTCGATGATTTCTTTGCAGATCGCCAGTCCGAGCCCGGTGCCTTTGGCTTCGCCGCGCTTGGCAGTGCCTTTGGTGGTGAAGAAGGGTTCAAAGATGCGAGGTAGCAGTTTCTCAGGGATGCCCGGTCCGGTGTCGATCACTTGAAGCTTCAGTTCGTTCTCCGGCTCGGCGGCGACGGCTTTCACCGTCAGCGAGCCTCCCTTGCCGAGCATGGCGTGGCGGGCGTTGATCAGCAGGTTGAGCAGCACCTGCTCCAACTGCACCGGATCGCCATCCACCTGCAACTCCGGCTGACACTGCACGCGAAGAGCGATGTTGTCCTTCTGCGGGTCGCGGGCCATTACGTTCAGTACTTCGTCGATGAGTTTTTGAACCTGAACCGAGCCAAACACCGCCTCGCCGCGAGCTAACTGCAGCATGGAGGTGCAAATCCTCCCCGCCTTGCTCGAGCCGGCAAAGCTCTTAGCCAGCGCCTTGCGGATCAGATCCATGTCGGGCTTATCGCTTTCAGCCGACTGAAGGGCGTACTGGCTGTAACTGACGATGGGCGTGAGCAGGTTGTTGAATTCGTGCGCGATGACGGCCGAGATCGTCCCGATCGTCGCCAGCCGCTGGCTTTCCATCAGCTGGGATTTGAGGGAATCCAACTGCGTCTGGGTATTAGCCAGCTGCTGCTGAAGTGCGTCTTCAAGGACTTGGACTGGGGATCGCTGTTCACTCACGCTCCGATACTATCGGCCGGTGGATGAGCGCGGCTTGATCGGAGTTTTCTATGTCATGAAAACAAACATTATCGGTACAGCAAGCTTCCCGTTCTTTACCCAATTTAATCCGCTGGGTGATTTATCCCGCGATCTCCCGCAGCGTCTCACCGGCGTATTTCACCTGCTCTTCCGGCAGTTCCGGGTAGATCGGGATCGCCAGCACTTCCTGACACGCCTTCTCGCTCTCCGGGAAATCGCCCGGTTTGCCGCCGAGGTATTGGAAGCAGGTTTGCAGGTGGAGGCTCAGCGGGTAGTAAATCGCGCAGCCGACGCCTTTTTCGGTCAGCTTCTTTTTGACCTCGTCGCGGTTCTTCACGCGGACGACGTACTGGTTGTAGACGCTGTAGTTGCCCTCGGCGATCTTCGGCGTCTGCACCTTGCTGCCGGCAAGGATGCCTTCGTACATGCAGGCATTTTTGCGACGGCCGTCGTGCCAGCCGGGGAGGTATTTCAGTTTCACGTCGAGCACCGCCGCCTGGATGGCGGCCAGGCGGAACATGCCGCCGATCATTTCGTGGTAGTAGGTGTGCCCACTGCCGTGGACGCGCAGCTTGCGGCTGATCTCGGCCAGCTTGTCGTCGTTGGTGCAGATCGCTCCGCCGTCGCCGAAGGCGCCCAAGTTCTTGGTCGGGTAGAAGCTCAGGCAGCCGAAATCACTCATCGAACACGCCGGCTTGCCGTGCCTGCGGGCACCGATCGCCTGGGCGGCGTCTTCGATCACCTTGATCCCGTGCTTGGCGGCGATGGCGTTGATCGCCTCCATGTTCGCGCATTGGCCGAACAGGTGGACGGGCATGATCGCCTTGGTGTTTTTGGTGAACAGCTTTTCGAGCTTGGTCGGGTCGAGGTTGAACGTGTCGGGCTCGATGTCGGCGAACACCGGCTTAGCACCGGTTCGCGCCACGCAGCCCGCGGTAGCGAAGAACGTAAACGCCGGCACGATCACTTCATCGCCGGCCTTGATACCGAGCGCCATCAGCGCACACAAAATCGCGTCGGTCCCGCTGGAGACGCCTATCGCGTGCTTCGTCCCGCAGTAGGCAGCCAGGTTCTTCTCGAACTTTTCGACGTGAGGCCCGAGTATCAGAGACTGCTCGTCGCAGACTTGGTTGATGGCCTTCTGAATCTCACCACGCAGCGGCAGGTACTGGGCCTGCAGGTCTAAGAGTTTGACGTTCATGGCAATACCTTAAAAGAAAGACGGGCAAATAACCACGGAGGCACAGAGGCACGGAGGCGCGCTCGAAGTTTCAAAATGTCTGGGCTGAGACAGCGTCTCTGTTTCTTTCTTTCAAATGGTTGGTCTGCCGACTGGATCACGAGTGTCGAGTTGGCCTCCGTGTCTCCGTGCCTCCGTGGTTCAAACCTTCTTCGCCGCGATCGCGTAGAACGGCCGACCCTCGCGGCGGTACTTGCGCTCGAAGTTCGTTCCGACCGTTTCACCCTCGCCGGCCGAGCCGGGTTTGTTGTAGTCGATCAACTGTAGCGGTGAACCTTTGATCGTCGCGTCGATCTGCTCGAAGTAGCCTTTGTGGTCCGTCACCACGCGGATCTCCCCGCCGGGCTTGAGAACGCGTATCACCGTGGGCATGAACGACGGCTGCACCGATCGCCGTTTGTGGTGGCGGGCCTTGGGCCAGGGATCGGGGAAGTAGATGTGCAGGACCGATAGACTGGCGTCGGGCACAAACTCTTTGAGGAAAAACACCGCATCGGCCCGGATCGTGCGGGCATTGAGGCAGTTATTCCGCCGCAGCCGGTCGCTGGCGAAGCAGTAGAACCAGTTGGCCCACTCGATGCCGAAAAAGTTGGTGTCGGGGCGCGATTTGGCCTGATCCGCCAGGAACGTGCCCTTGCCCATGCCGATTTCCAGTTCCACCGGGTTGGTGTTGCCATAGAGCGCAGCGAAATCGATCGGCTTAGGCAGCGTCTCGGCGGTCAGGCCGATCGGTTCGAGGATGAAAGAGGCAATCGCCTGCATGTTGGGCGGGAGATTGTACGAAATGTAGCAACACTTTGCATCGGCCGATCAGGAGGACGTAAAATGGCTGCCATGAAACACCCTTGGCGGATCATGCAATGGCTGTCGTTGTGCTGTTTCACGGTTTTCATCGCCTCGGCCGACGCTTTGGCTGCCGACGAGCCCCCGCTGGACGACCCGGCCGAAGTGAAAAAGCTGCTCGCCACACCCATGCTGGCGGTCGAGAAGAGCAAGCTGTCGCCTCAAGGCGCTGTTCGATTTCTCGGCGAGATGGCCGATGCCAACGTCTACTGCAATACCGCCGCTTTGCGCGGCGCCGGCTACATCACCGACACCGAGGCGGACAAAAAGCTATCTATCAATTTGACGAATGCGACACTGACCGAGGCGATGAACGGGCTGGTCAAATCCATGAACAAGCCCGCCGCGCCGCTGAAGTGGGACGTGGAAAACGGCGTGATCGTGCTCTCCACAGCCGCGGACAAAACATGGAAGTTGCTAGCTCAAGCCGACCGCGCCAGCGCCAACGACGACGCATTCAAGGACGATCGCGTTATCAACGAAGTAAAGTTTGATGATTTGCTCCTGAGCGAGGCGGTGAAACGCCTTCGCGAGGAGGGAATCAACCTTCATTTTCGTTGGCCGGTGTTGCAGCCGGTGGGCATTGATCCGCCGACGCGGGTGAGCCTGTCGCTCAAGCGTGTTCGTCCGCGGACGGTAGTGCAGTTACTGGTGCGCGATCTGGCCGGGCCTGACGGAAAGGTAAGCTTCTTCGTCCGCGATAGCGTGTGGGTGATTTCCACTCCGGCCGATCTGGCCAGGCAAACCCGCGAGTGGGATTTGCGTCCCCAACAGGTAAAAGATCAGCCGTCGGCCAACAAGCTGGCGACGGTGGTGGAAGATGTCACGTTCGACGGAACCACCTTCGGCGACGTCTTGGAAAATATTTCACGCGCGAGTGAGCTGGCGTTCGATGTCGACTGGACCGGCCTCAGCGCAGCCGGCGTTGATCGATCCACGCCCATTTCGATCAACGTCCACCATGTACGCGCAAGCACCGCGATCGATCTGCTTCTGTCCGAAGCCGGCGGGGCGGATCATGTGCTCGATTACATCGCCGAAAACGGCACGGTGCGAGTAACGGTCAAAAAAGACTTGAAGCTAGTGGATCAGCCAGCCACACCGATGAACAAAGTCACGAAGCCGAAAAAGTAGCACGGGCGTCCCGCCCGTGTCCGAGTAACGCAAGTCGTCAGATCAATTGTTGAGCTACAAAAAGTACGCGATGAATGTGATTCGTCATCCTGAGGTACTCCGAAGGATCTAGCCGACTTGGTGTGGAAGCCAGATCCTTCGGAGTACCTCAGGATGACGAATTCGCAGCCCCTCTTTCATTTCAACACGGGCGAGACGTCCGTGCTGCCACAGATCACCCCAGTTGGTGGTTCGACGCAATCCACCTACAATCCATCCCGATGTCAGAGCATGATCCATGGACGGTCCGTCGGTTGCTGGAGTGGACCACCGGGTTTTTCACTAAGAAAGACGTTGACTCGCCTCGCCTGTCGGCTGAGATGTTGCTCGCGCACGTGCTGAAGTATCCCCGCATCAAGCTGTACACCGATTACGAGCACGTGCTGAACGAATCGCAGCTGACGGCGTTCCGCTCGCTCGTCAAACGGGCCGGCGAGCAGGAACCGATCGAATATCTCACCGGGCGGGCGCACTTTTTCTCGCTCGAATTCGAAGTCGGCCCGGGCGTGCTGATCCCGAGGCCCGACACCGAAACGCTCGTCGAGAGCGCCATCAGCTTCGCCCGCGGCGTGGTGGGGCTGGAAAGCCCGCGCATCCTCGATCTTTGCACCGGCAGCGGCTGCATCGCCGCGGCGCTGGCGAAGAATCTGACGACCAGCACCGTGCTAGCCATCGACCTGTCGGACAAAGCCGTCGCCATCGCCACCCGTAACATGAAGGAATTGGGCCTAGCCGACCGCGTGTTGGTGGCGCACGGCGATCTGTTCGCGCCACTGGCGACGATCGTCGATGCCCAGCCGTTCGACCTGATCGTGGCCAACCCGCCGTACATCGCGACGAACCTGATCGCCGGGCTCGATCGCAGCGTCAAAGACTACGAGCCGATCGAAGCCCTCGACGGCGACCTGGACGGGTTAGCGCTGCACCGCCGGATCTTGCACGAAGGGCTCGATCGAATCACCCCCATCGGCCGGGCGTTTCTCGAAATCGCCTTCGACCAGGGCCCGGCCGCGCTGGAGATGGCCAGCGGCATCGAAGGGTGGACGAATGCGAAGATCTACAAAGACTACGGCGGGAACGATCGCGTGCTGACGGTGCGACGGGGATGACCGATCGGCGTCATCTCGATCGACCAATCAAGTCACCGAATACCCAATCACCGTCATCCCGAGCGGTACGCCGCGAGGGATCTCGGGCATCCAAACACCGTTTGAACCCCCGAGATTCCTCGCGGCGTACCGCTCGGAATGACGGCTTCTTATCGTCGGGCCTCAACCACAGACGCAACTACGTTTCCGCATTCAGGACAACGGTCAGGCGTGGCGCGGAGGTCGTAGCCGCAATTCAGACAGAGGCCCTGTCGCAGACGTCGCCGTCGTCGGACAAACTTGTTCAGGGTGATGGCGGGCGCGATCAATCCGGCCAAGATCAGGGCGTAATCCGGTATCCAAATGCCGTATATCTTGGCCGCCGGAGCGTAGAGCAACTGTTGATCATCTCCAAAGGCGAAGAAATAATTTTCTGGGATCGATCTTGTGCGATCGAGCTTTGAAGTTAACACGTCTAGTGAAGTAAACAATATGCTACTGATTGGCCACTGATACGATCCTGATTCAATTGGGTCAATTAATGCGAATACGCCGTCAAAAACTGTAAGTTGCAATCCCACTTTGCGATCAAACGATCCGCCAACGATGACCCAATATTTTTCGCTTTCTGGGGTTTTTCAAAATGGGCTGCGATGTCGTAAACCTCCGTACTCCGCCACCACAGCCAACTAGCGGCGAGGCTCACCAGCAACGATGCAATCCAGAACGTTCGCCACAACCAGCGTTTCATGTCGGGTAGCGTAACCTGTTGAATGGCGAGTCGGCTATTGACATGCGGACCTGGCAGGAGTTCATCAAGCAGGAAATTTGAGAGGAAGTTTCGAAGTTCGGCAATGCCTCGGCTATTACGCTAACCCGTACCACGGGCCTCCGGCCCGTGCTTAAGGCGTGAGAACTGAAAAACCGCTATTCACCGAAATTCGAATGCGTTCCGCACGGGCCGGAGGCCCGTGATACGGGGCAGCCCGCCGTGTGGGGGAGAACGTCGCTGGTAACGTGCCACGTGTTTGATCAGCGGATCGCGGTTTAGTACCCGCCCGCACTGGGCTTCTTGTCGTGGTCGTCGTGTTTGATGTTCGGGTCGGCGATCCCGCAGCCCATCAGACCGTTGTTGGTGTTGGCGATCATGCGCATCGCGTGCAGGGTTTCCTGCTGGCGCTGCTCCTTGCTCAGAGTGGCGGCGCAAGGCGTGCCGAACTTAGGGCGAGCGAACGGCAAATGCGTGTCGCCTCGGGCAAGGATGTGGCTGCCGTTGGTGGCCAGCGTGATCGGGTCCTGCGGCGGCGTGCCGGCGCTGTCCGGGGCGGGCGCGGCCTGGCCCCACTGCGTGAAGCTGCGGGCGTTGCAGTAGTGACTCACAAAACTTCGTCGGTAGCGGTTGGTGCTCCAGTTTTTCTTGCTGCGGTGCAGCACGTGGCCGTTGAAAAAGACGACGTCGCCGGCCTTGGCGGGGCACAACACTTCGTCGTACTTACGCGCCACTTGACTGAGCATGTTGTTTTCGTCGGTCGGGTCGGAGACGCCTTTCACGTACTGAATGTCCTTCACCAGCTTGTCGCCAAAGCCGTAGCTGACTTCCGGGCAAGGCGGGTAGATCGGCTCGTTGCCAGAATTCTTTGCGAACCACATCGCGCCGTTTTCCTCGTCGCAATCGTCGATCGCGATCCACGCGCCGCAGAGCGTGTCGGGATGCGTGGGAATGTAAAAGCTGTCCTGGTGCCATCCCTGCCCCGGCTTGCCCGGCGGCTTGAGGAAGAGCATCGTCTGCATCGCCAGCACGTCCGGGCCGATGATGACTTCCAGCACATCGAGCACGCGCGGGTGCAACATGTACCGCTCGTGCAACTCCAACTTGCGGTGCAGCATGTGGATGCGGAGAAAGAACTGAGCCTTCTCATCCGGCGAAAGATGTTCCGGCGGGGCTTCGAGCCCTTGAATGGTGATGGCGCCGTCCTTTTTCGGATCACGGTCGGCCATGCGCTTGGCTTGCTGCTCGGGGAGTTTGCCCTGCATGAGGTCTTCGGTGTGCTGCCGCAGTTCGGCGATCTCGGCCGGTGAGACGAGGTTGGGCACGACGAGGTAGCCGGTCTTCTTGAACGTCACGTACTGATCGACCGACACCTGGTAGCGATCGGTGGGGATGGACGGCGAGACAGTTAGTTCCGGCTTCACTGCAACCATTGCGGGCTCCTCAACGTACTTTTCGGCGTGCGGGCTTCAGCCCGCATGGAGTTTGGAGACAACTCGAAAACATGCGGGCCAAAGCCCGCACGCCGATAAGAGAATGATGCGCAGTCTCAGTCGAAAACGGTATGCCGTATCTTGGGATAAAGATGCCTGAAATTAGCGCCGACTATCGGACCGGCTTCTCCCCGAACCGGGTGAGCATGCGGGAGACCGGCGGGAGCGCGCCGTTGCGGATGGAGTCCCGCAGTTTGCGCGGCGATTGGCCGAAAGCATCTTTGAATCGGCGGGAGAAGTGAAATGCGCTGGCAAACCCGCACATCTCAGCGATCTGCCCGACGGAGTAGTTGCTGCGCGCCAACAGGTCCATCGCCCGGTCCAGCCGCGCCAGTCGGACGGTCTCCATCGGCGAGTGACCGGTCGACTCGCCGAACACCCGGCAGAGGTGTTCCTTGGTGACGAACGATGCGTCCGCCAGATCATCCAGCGTGATCGGATCAGTCGGCGCGGTGTCGAGGCGCTGCTGGATGTATTTCCATGTCCGATCAACCGGCTCGGGCAGGGTGTCGCGCGGGATGTCGCCGGTGTCGATCTGCCCGAGCACGAAGCTGGCGAGCATCTGCATGATTGAGAGCTTGGTGAGTTGTTCATCGCCGCCGGTTGCGTACCGGATGACATGCCGAAACAGCGGCCTTAGCGCATCGCCCTCGGCTGGCTGGCGGACGAGCGGCCAGTCGCTTTGAACGGGCCAGTGCTCGGGAATCTTCTGCACGTTGAAGTGGAAGTAGGCGTGTTGCGTCCGCCGCTGGCGGTCCCAGCGGAAGAAGTCGGTTTCTCCAGGCCGACAGAGCACGATCGACCCCGCCGGCGCGGCGAATGTCTTTTGCCCGTAGCGGTATTCGCAGTCGCCTTCGATGATCCAGACGAACTCGTAATCCCGCATGACGCGCGGCCCAAATGTCGCGCCGGCGGGGTAAGTCACCACGCCCGGCGGATGCGGTTGCGAGACGATCAGGTCGTTCATGCTGATTAGCCATCATACACCAAAATTTGCGCCGGTGCCGATGACGTATCCCGGCCCCTTCGCCCGGTACGCCGGGAGAAGGCTGGGATGAGGGTTCTGCCAGTTTTCTGACTAACTGTTCACACTCACAGAACCCTCACCCTGCCCTCTCCCGGAGTACCGGGAGAGGAATTGGACCCAGCAAGCGGAGGCCCGTGGTACGGGTAACCGTTTCGGGTCGCAAAACGATTGAATTCTGCCAGATTAAAGTACGATGGCGGAAACTTTGTCCTGTCGTCGTCGTCCAAACCCGGTGCACGTCTACGAAGGAGCTGTCATGCGGTTGTCACTCATAGGATGCATCGTTCTTCTTTCCGCCGCCGTGGTTTGCGCCGACAAGCCTGCGGATCTGGTCATCCATGAGTGGGGCACGTTTACCTCGCTGCAAAACGCCCGCGGAGAGGCGATCGGTGGGATCAACATCGACGACGAACCCGTGCCCCAGTTCGTGCATTCGCTGGACGAAAACCTGCTGCAGCAGCGGGAATCCGCTATCCGACGCAGGCGCGAATACGGCGGCAAGGGAGCATTCACTGTCGGCCCGCATCCCGATATCACCATGCGTCTGGAAACGCCGGTGGTCTATTTTTATGAGCAACGGCCGGTCGATAAGCCGCTCCCGCCGCTGAATGTCGATCTATCGGTGACGTTCAAGGGAGGATTCCTCACGCAGTATTACCCCAACGCCGCCAGCCCCACGCCGGCGGTGACGGTCAACGCCAAAAGCGGCGATTACATGCCGATCACCGAAAAAACCACGCACACGCTCGACTGGCAAGGCCTGCAAATCGGCGCAATCGGCGAAGGTCCAAAGACGACCGACCGCGTCTGGACCGCCCCGCGCGAAGTGAAAGCCAATAACGTCCGCGCCACTAACGGCGAGAGCGAGAAGTTCCTGTTCTACCGCGGCGTGGGGCATCTGGATTCGCCGGTTCGCGTGATTCAAAGACAGCCGGGGAAAGTGGCATTGGGGCTGTATGGTGCATCCGGCGATGTGGATACTCGCGTCACCGCAAGCTGGATGGTGGATGTTCAGCCCAATGGAACCGTCGCGTTTCGAGTGGGCCCGTGCCCCGCGGTCGGGCCGACGGTATGTGCTTCTCCGGCCGGGGTGGATGAAGTCTCAACGACGTTTGAATCTACCGATTACGCTGCGGAGAACCTCGAACGCCTGAAAACCGCCATGCACAAGTCATTGGTGGCCCAAGGCCTTTTCCCTGACGAAGCGGCCGCCATGCTCAACACCTGGGAAGCGTCGTATTTCAAATCCCCCGGCCTGCGGGTGTTTTACATTGTCCCGAAGAACTGGGTGGAACAAGTGCTGCCCATGAAAGTCTCCGTCCCGGTTGACATCACCCGCGTGATGGTCGGGCGGATCGAGCTGATTTCTCCCGCTCAGGCGGACTTGCTCAAAACCATCACCGACGTGAAGGACATCTCCAAGCTCGGCCGGTTCACCGGGGCGTTACTCAACGACGAAAATGCGCGCAATCCGTCGCCGCGATTGGCGAAGTTGATTGTGGAGGCAGACCTGCAACCGGCAAAAGTTGCGCGATAAATTGCGTCCGATAAATCGCATTTCGCCCAGAACCTGCTTGCATTTTGCGTCGTATCAAAGCACACTGACGGGCTGATATCGGACCTGCTCAATAAGCGGTCACCGGTCCGATAAAGCGCCGCTTCTCAGGCGTTATATAAACATTGATCGCCGGCTAATGGATTGGCCGAAGAACCGAGGCATGCTGCTTTTTTCAGCAGTGGCGCTATCGGGTCCCGCAGAGACCCAAGGATGGGCTAAATGGATTCCTTCATCGTACACGGCGGATCTCGCCTCAAGGGCAAGATCGAAATTTCCGGTTCCAAAAACTCAGCGCTACCCATTCTGGCAGCATGCCTGATGGCCGAGGGCAAAACCACGCTCAAGGGCGTGCCGCGCCTCTCCGACATCGACTCGATGACCAAGCTCATCGGCGAACTTGGTTGCGACGTCTACCGCCACGAAGGGCCCAAGTCCGTCGTCGAGGGTCCGATTCTCAACGGCCCGCTCGACATCACCGTCACTGACGAAAAGAACTGCGAGGCGCGCTACGATATCGTCAAGACGATGCGCGCCAGCATCTGCGTGCTCGGGCCGCTGCTCGGTAAACGCGGGCGGGCGATCGTCTCGCTGCCCGGCGGGTGCGCGATCGGCGATCGGCCGGTCGACTTGCACGTCCGCGGGCTACAAAAACTAGGCGCTGAATTCCGCATCGAAAACGGCAACGTGATCGGCGAAGTCCGCGGGCGCCTCAAAGGTTGCCGCATGTACCTTGGCGGCGCACAGGGACCGACGGTGCTGGGCACGATCAACGTCATGTCCGCCGCCGCGCTGGCGGAGGGCGAAACCGTACTCGTCGGCGCTGCCTGCGAGCCGGAAGTGATGGACTGTGCCGAACTGCTCATCAAGATGGGCGCAAAGATCAAAGGACACGGCACGCCGGAGATCCGGATCGAAGGTGTCGATAAACTTACCGGCTGCGAGCACCGGATTATTCCCGACCGCATCGAAACCGGCACGTTCATGATCGCCGCGGCCATCACCAACGGCGAGTTGGAGCTGAAGAACTGCAACCTCGACCACCTGATCGCCGTCGTCGATCGCCTGGACGAAGTGGGCGTGAAGACCGAGCGACAGAACGGCACGATCTACTGCAGCAGTTCCCGCCGGCTGAACCCGGTGGAAATGACGACCCAGCCGTTCCCCGGTTTCCCGACCGACCTGCAAGCCCAACTGATGGCGTTGCTCTGCCTAGCGGATGGGATGAGCGTGATCACCGAACGAATCTTCCCCGACCGCTTTCTGCACGTCGGCGAGCTGAACCGCATGGGCGCAGCCGTGCGAAAAGAAGGCGCGACCGCGATCATCCACGGCGTGAACCAGCTCAAAGGCGCCCCGATCATGGCCAGCGATTTGCGAGCCTCAGCCGCGCTGGTGCTGGCCGCGCTGGCGGCCAAGGGCACGACGCGGATCGACCGCGTGTATCACATCGACCGCGGGTATGAAAAGATCGAGCAGAAGCTCAACGCGGTGGGGGCGCAGATCGAACGCGTGAAAGAACGATAAGCCGCCAAATCCACTCAAACGCCGATTCCCGCATCAGGCTTGGGTCGCTACCACTGGTTCAAGCGAACCATTTAGCAAATCGCGACTATTTTCTTCTGCCCTTTTGCGTCATGGGCTATACCGTCGGCGGAGGCTCGATTATCGCCATCGGCGGTGTGATCGATTGTATGTTAGTCGGTTTTTTCAGTTTGGCTGCCATGGCGGCTTCGTTGGGGACGCGGATGTTGCTGGCAAGGCCGACCAAGCCCATCGCTTTGATGATGAGATACGATGAATCGAACTGCCACCACCGCAGGCCGTGGCGGGCGCTGGTGGGGAAGGCGTGGTGGTTGTTGTGCCATCCCTCGCCGAGGCTGACCATCGCGATGGGCAGGTTGTTGGTGCTGTGGTCGGCGGATTCAAACTCGCGGGTGCCGAAGACGTGGCAGACGCTGTTGATGCTCCAGGTGACGTGCAGCATCAGGAAGATCCGCAGCAGTCCGCCCCAGATCATGCCCGCGACGAAGCCTTCCCACGTTCCGGTCCACAAGCCTAGCGCAACGGCGGGGAGAATAATGCCCAGCGCCACCCACAGCCCGTACAACTGGTCGATCCACAGCATGGCTTTGTCGGCCAGCAGGTCCTGCACGGAGCGTTCAAGATTCGGGCGGTCGACATCGAACGTCCAGCCGATGTGTGCGTGCCACAGGCCGACGATCAACCCGCGAAGCCCGTCGAATCCGTGCGTGTGGGGGGAATGCGGATCGCCTTCCATGTCGGACAATTGATGATGGCGGCGGTGTGTGGCGACCCAGCGGATGGTCATCCCCTGGGCGGCCGATGAGCCGAAGATCGCCAGCGTCAGCCGAACCCAGCGGGGGCAGTCGAACGATTTGTGGGTGAGCAGGCGGTGATAGCCGATCGTCACGCCGAAACCGGCGATCGAGTACATCACGATCATGACAAGGATCTCGCCCCAGCCGATACCGAAGATGCCCGCCTGCTGGCGGTGCCACATTAGCGCGATCGCCCCCAGGAACCCCGCGAAGGGCAGAATGACGGTCGCCAGCATCGCCGCCCGCTGCGGCCAGCGCATGGCAGTTAGTGGCTGGGGTTGTTCGGTTTGGGTCGGAGAACCCCAAGTGCGGGCCGGCGTCAGCATATCCATGAACGCAAATCCTTAATTGGCTTATAGTTGCAATCAATTTTCTCCGACCATTCGGCGTCGGTTGGGTGGAAGTATAGTCGATCGGGCCGAAAACTTCGTGGGAAAAACCGGTGGTGGATCAAATTGAAAAACTAGCGAAGAACGCGACTGAGTAGGCCACCCGTATCTCGGGCCTCCGGCCCGTGCCGGTGATGTCATTGTTGCAAGGATCCCATGTCAATTAAACACGCACGCATCCAGCACGGGCCGAGGGCCGTGGTACGGTCGACTTTTTCAGACTGACCCACCACGGTTTTTTGAATCTATTTGCCGGTTCCAGCGTCCATAAAATCAGTGGCACAACCGATCTCGCGTGCCGTACAATGCGTCATCCAAAGGGAGGCCGCCCATGAGCAGACTTGATCGCCATGTAGCCATCGTCCAGAACAAGCTCGCGTTCCAGCGGTTTTTAGGGGCGTTGGCGTGGACGGCGATGGTGCTGTCGATCGCGATCTGGCTGTATGTGCTGGTCGAACGGCTGCTGGGGTACACGCTTCCCCGCCGGGAGATTTGGCTGTTCTCAGGGATCGGTTCGGCGGTCATCGCCGCGTTCGCGTACTCCATCTACCGCCGGCCGAGCGCGCACGAGGCGGCCGTCGCGATCGACGAAAAACTCTCGCTCAAGGAAAAGTTCAGCACCGCCCTCTACGTGCGTCCGATGAAAGACCCGTTCGCAGCGGCGGCAGTCCGCGACGCGGAGCGGACGGCCGACAATGTTTCGCTCAACAAGCAGTTCCCGCTGAAGTTCCCCAAGGTCGCCAACTGGACCGTGGCGTCCATGATTCTCGCGTTCTGCACGGCGTACTTCCTGAACCCGATCGATCTGTTCGGGCATCAGCAGCAAGTGAAGAAGCGCGAGCTGGAAATCACCAAGACCGAGCAAGCTAAAAAGAGCATTCAGGACGCGATTACCAAGGTCGAGACGATCGCCAAGGCGTTCCCGACCGATAATTCCGTGCAGATGGCGAAGAAAGAACTGGAGAACCTGCTCAACCAGCCGATCACCGACACCGCCAAAGCCCAGCGGTCCGCGGCTGAGGCGCTGAGCAATCTGGAGAAGCAGGTCAAGCAGCAAATCGCCCAGAGCAAGGCGGTGGCGCAGGCGCAGAATGATCAAAAGCTGCTGAACAACATCCAGCCACCGATGGACGAGAAGGGCCCGGTGGCCGACGCGCACCGCGACATCGCCAAGGGCGATTTCGAGAAGGCGGTGAAGGATCTCGGGCAGGCGGTGGAGAAGTTCGACAAGATGAGCGACGAGGAAAAGAAAAAAACCGCCGAGCAGATGGCCAACCTCGCCAAGCAGTTACAGCAGGCTGCCAACAATCCGCAGCAACAGCAAAAGCAGCAACAACAGTTGCAGCAAGCTGGCGCGAATCAGCAGCAGGCGCAGCAGATGCAGCAACTCGCCCAGCAGGCGGCGGCGGGCAATCAGCAGGCGCAGCAGCAACTGCAGCAGATGGCCCAGCAGATGCAGCAGCAGATGAGCCCTCAGCAGCAACAGGCGATGCAGCAGGCGGTCCAGCAGATGCAGGCGCAGGCCAACGCCCAACAGCAGGCCGGCCAGATGGGCCAAGCCGCCCAGCAGATGGCGCAGGCGATGCAGCAGCAGGCGCAAGGTCAGCAACAGCAGCCCGGGCAAGGCCAGCAGAACCCGCAGGCGGGCAACAATCAGCAGCAGATGGCCAACGCCGCTCAGCAGATGCAGCAGCAGTTGCAGCAGATGCAGGCGATCGCCAACGACGCCCAGCAGCAGCAGGCTGCCCAAAACGCCGCCCAGGACGCGGCCCAAGCTGCCGCCGATCAAGCCAACGGCCAGGACGGCCAAGACGGACAAGGTAAAGACGGACAAGGCCAAGGCAATCAAGGCCAACCCAAGGACGGCCAAGGCCAGGGCAAGAACGGCCAGTGGGCCAAGGGCGATCCGAACGGCAAGAAAGGCCAAGGCAACGGTGGCCCCGGCCAGGCGGCGGGCGGAAGCCCGGGCAAAGAGGAAGCCCCCTTCGCCGTCAAGCAGGAAATCGCGCCCGTCCAGAACAACGACAAAGGCAAGTTCCTCGCCAGCACCTACGTCAAAGCCGGCACGATCCGCGGCGATTCCAAAGCCCAGCTCGAACAAGTCGTGCAGTCGGCGGAGAAAGAAGCCACGGACGACGTCGACTCTGAAGCCATCAGCGGGGATGCGAAGAAAGCCGTAAAGGGGTATTTCGGGCAGTTGGCGGGCGATGCGCCGAAGAATTGAAATCGACCACAGATGCACACAGATAAGGACAACCATCGCCCGGTACTCCGGGAGAGGGCAGGGTGAGGGTTCTGTTTTTCAAGTGTAGCGACCGACTCATTACCATCATGCCATCATGCGAATCAGTCTTTTCCATCTGTGTTCATCTGTGTTCATCTGTGGTCAGTTCTTCTTGATCGGCTGCGACAAACCCGCCACCAACTCCCTCACCATCTACACCAGCGTCGACCAACCCGTGGCCGAGCCGATTCTGAAGGCGTTTGAGCAGAAGACAGGCATCAAGGTGAGCGCCCGCTACGACACCGAGGCGAACAAGTCGGTCGGCTTAGCCGAGCGGCTGCGGGCGGAGAAGGATCACCCGCAGGCCGACGTGTGGTGGGGGAACGAGATCTTCCTGACGATCAACCTCGCCGCCGACGGCTGCCTGGTGCCGTACGATTCGCCGAGTGCGGCGGATATTCCCGCCAAGTTCAAAGACGCCGGCCACCGCTGGGCGGCCAGTGGGATGCGGGTGCGGGTAATCGCTTGCCAACCTGCATTTAGCGAAAACAGGCCTCCGCAAAAAAGCATCGAAGAACTGACCGAGGCCCGATACAAGAACAAACTGGCGATGGCGCGACCTGTCGCCGGAACGACTGCCGGACACGTGGCTGCGCTGTACAGTGTATGGGGTGATGAAAAGGCGGACGCGTATTTCAAAAATTTGCATGACAATGGCATCAAACTCGTCGGTGGCAACTCTATCGTCGCTCAAGGCGTGGGCAACGGGCAATTCTGGATCGGCTTGACAGACAATGATGATGCTGACGCCGCCAGCACTAAGTCCTTTCTGGTGCGAGGCGTTCTTCCCGACCAAGGCGATGGCGGCCTTGGCGCACTGGCGATCCCATGCACCGTCGCCCAAGTCGCCGGCACGACGCAGCTGGCCGCGGCCCATCAACTGATCGACTATCTCCTGAGCAAAGAAGTCGAGCAGCAGTTGATCGCCGCGAAGTTCGTCAAATACTCTATCCGCGCCGGCCCCGGTGAGATCCGCACGATGGACGTCGACTACGCCAAAGCCGCCGCCATCCTGCCGAAGGCCACCCGGCGGGCGACGGCGATTCTGGAAGGGCGGGAGTGAAATCCGAATGACGAATCCCGAAATCCGAACCAATGACGAAATCCGAATGACGAATGACGAAATGGTATCGGCTTCGTCATTATGGTTTCGTCATTCGTCATTCAATCGGATTTCGGGTTTCGTCATTCGGGTTTTGACTGTATCCGTCGTTACCCATCGGGATTCTCATCCATGACCCGCCGCTTCTCCACGGCGATCCTGCTCCTCCTCGTCGGCCTGTGCAGCGGCCTGCCGCTGGCGTGGATGGCGTGGCATCTCGTGACCAATCCCGAAGTCTGGAGCGAGTTTCACCTCACCGCGTTCCGGCTCGACCTGCTCGGGCGGACGCTCGGCTACAACCTGTCGGCGGCGCTGATCGCGACGGCGCTGTCGATCCCCGCCGCCATCGTCATCGGGCGGGGGCGCGGGGTGGTCGCGACGTTTGTATGGTGCGCGCTGCCGATCTCGCTGTTCATGCCCTCGATCGTTTACACCTACGGCTGGGCGAATTTCCTGCTGTGGGTGTGGAAGACGCCCGATTTTCAGTCGGCCGGCGATGTGGCTCGGTGCGTCTTCTCGCTGGCGACCTGGCTCACGCCGCTGCCGGCGTTCGTCATCGGGCTGGCGCTGCGGACGATCGATGCAAACCTGCAGCAGCAGGCGATGCTCGACGGCGCGCTCTGGCGGGTGACGCTGCGTCAACTGGCCGGGCCGATCGGCGCGAGCGTGCTGCTTTGTACGGTGCTGGCGGTGCAGGAGTTTGCCGTATACGAGCCGACGGGCATCAGCGTGATCGCGACGGAGTTGCGGATGGTTTTCGACACCGGCGCGGTCAGCAGCACGACCAACTCCATGCTCGCACCGATCGGCGGCGGGGCGTCGCGCGAGACGACCAGCCCCGACCAGCGCGCCCGAGCGGCGGCGGCCGTCGCGACGGCGGTGCCGATGCTGGTGATGATCGCCGCTTGCGGCATCGTGGGCGCGTGGCTGCTGAAAACCTTCAGCGCCGCCGACGCGATCGACGCCGGTCCGTGGCCCAACGTGCTGTCCGCCGGCTGGATCAGCAAATCGCTGGCGATCGGCGTGATCGCCCTCATCGCCGGCGTGCCACTGGTGACGCTGGTGCATACGCTCAGCATCCCGATCCAGCCGATCTTCATCCTCCAGGAATTCGCTCCCGGCGTGTTCGGCTCGATGCTCGGCGGAGTTCTGGCAGGGTCGGCGGCGTTGCTGCTGGCGGTCTTGGCGACGCTCGGGCGCTCGCGCGGGGCGATTGTTGCGAACCTCATCACTTTCCTCGTCGGCGGGCAACTGCTGGCGATCGCGCTGATCCGCATCTACAACCGCCCGTCGCTGTGGATGGTGTACGACACGATCGCGATCACGGTCATCGCGTACGTCGCCAAGTTCGGCTGGATCGGTCTGGCGGCCGGGCGGTTTACCGTCTCGCACCGCTGGCGCGAGTTACGCGATCTTGCTGCGGTGGACGGCGCCACCCCGCTGCAGACGCTGGCGGGTGTGATCCTGCCGATCGCCTGGCCGCTGCTGGTGGCCGGTGGGGTGTGCGTGATGGTGCTGTCGATCACCGAGGTGTCGGCCACGCTGCTACTGATGCCGATGAAACCGCAAATGCTCACGCCGCAAATGATGAGCTGGGTGCATGCGCTACACTTCGATCCGATGATCGAAGCGAGCCTGCTGCTGACGGCGATCGTTGCGATGCTGGCGCTGGCGGCGGTTGGACTTGGTTGGCTGGGCACGCGGCCGATTTTGAAATCAGCCGCAGATGGACGCAGATGAACGCAGATAACACAATGCATTGGATGTCTTTTCCATCTGCGTTCATCTGCGCTTATCTGCGGCTCGTCCCGCTTCTACTGATAGCCGTTGCCGGTTGCGGTCGGTCCGAAAAGCCTGACGAAATTTGGTGTGAGACGGGCGTGGGTCCCGGCAAGGTGGTGTATCCGCGGGGGATCGCGTACGACGCGAAAACCGACTCGTTTTTCATCGTCGACCGCACCGCACAAGTACAGCGGCTGGATAAGGACGGCAAACCGCTGGCCGAGTGGTCGATGCCCGACCACCTCATCGGCAAGCCGGTGGGCTTGAGCATCGGCCCGGACGGCAACGTGTATGTACCCGACACGCATTATCAGCGGATCATCGTTTACGACCCGTCGGGCAAAGAAATCCGCCGTTGGGGCAAAGGCGGCACGGGGCCTGGGGAGTTTATCTATCCGACCGACATCGCCTTTGACGAAAAAGGCAACGTCTACGTCAGCGAGTACGGCGATCACGATCGCATCCAGGTGTTCGACATGGCGGGCAACTACCTGCGTCAGTTCGGCAGCTTCGGCACCGGCGACGGCCAGTTCCGCCGGCCGCAGAGCATGGTGATCACCGGCGATACCATGTACGTCACCGATGCGTGCAACCACCGCATCATCCAATTCAAGCTCGACGGCACCTGGGTGCGAAACATCGGCCAAGTCGGAGGCTCACTTGGCGAGTTCCGCTTCCCCTACGGGCTGGATATCGACGCCAAAGGCCGGCTGATCGTCTGCGAGTTCGGCAACAACCGCGTGCAGTTGATTGACCCGCAAACCGGCAAGGGCATCGCCACCTGGGGCCAACCCGGCCGCGAGCCGGGGGAGATGGCGTACCCGTGGGGCGTAGTGGTCGATAAGCGCGGGCGCGTGGTGGCGGTCGACGCAGGGAATAATCGGCTGCAGGTGTTTGAATTTTAACGATACAATTGAACCACGGAGGCACTCAGGCACGGAGAAGAGGGAGGAAAAGATGATTTTGTTTGAACAATTGAGAGAGAATATCATTGGGGCGGCGATTGAAGTGCATCGGGCTTTGGGGGCAGGATTACTGGAAACCGCTTATGAACAGTGCCTTTGCGACGAGTTGACGTTGCGGGGGCTTAGATTTGAGTTTTAAAAACCTCTGCCTGTGAGGTACAAAGGTATTCTGCTGGACTACGAATATCGCGTCGATCTTATCGTGGAGGATTCGATCGTGGTAGAATTGAAGGCGGTCGAAAAAGTCTTACCGGTGCATAAAGCGCAGTTGCTAACTTATCTTCGGCTTGCAGGCAAAAAGGTGGGGCTCTTGATTAACCTCAACGTTCCGATCCTGAAGGACGGAATCATCCGACGCGTGCTTTAACTCTTTCTTGTCTTCTCCGTATCTCTGTGCCTCCGTGGTTCAACTTCCCTCCATCCTCGCCTTCACCTTCCCCCTTACCCTGGAGTTTTTCAGTTGGTGGACGGCGCTCGCATTGCTTGCCGCGATCGGGTTGCCGATTGTTTGGCTGGGGAATCATTCCCTTAACGGGCTAGGCACCACCCGCAAATGGACGGCGATCGTCATCCGCATGCTGGTGCTGATCCTGTTCATTCTTGTGCTCGGCGGGGCGCGGTGGCAGCGGATTCATCGGGATCTGGACGTGATCGTCCTCCGCGACGTGTCGCAGTCAACCGACCTGGTTCGCGACTACCCCAACGCCGATAAATCCAACCTCAACGAGCAGGTCGATCAATACCTGCGGGCCGTGTCGGACGAGAAGATCGGCCATAAGCCCGCCGACGATCGGATCGGTGTAATCAGCTTTCAGGACAGCGCTCTGATTGACTCGATGCCCAATCCCAAGCTCGTACTCGACGCCAAGTCGATCCGCAAGATGGGATCGGGAACCGATCCGGCTGCGGCAATCCAACTGGGGCTGGCCACCCTACGCCGCGATGCGATGCACCGGATGCTGCTGATCTGGGACGGCAACAAGACCCAAGGTGATCTCGATGCGGCCGTCAGCGCTGCGGCGGCGGCTCATGTGCCGATCGACGTCATGCCGCTCAACTACAACGTCACCAACGAAGTGCTGGTGCAGAGTTTTTCTGCTCCGACGATGAAGAACGAGAAAGAGCCGTTCGCGCTCACGCTGGTTCTGCAATCGACCAACAACAAGCCGGTCACCGGCACGGTCACGCTCTACCGCCAGGAACGGCCGATGGAGACCCGGAAGGTGACGCTGAACCCCGGCGCCAATCCCCTGCGTTTCCGCGTGCCGGGCCTCGTTCAAGGTGGCGTGCATCAGTTCCGGGCGACGTTCGACATCGACACGCCTACGCCCGCCGTCGCCGGGCAGAAGGCTCCGCCGGCGGGAGATACGCTGTCGCAAAACAACTCCGCCACGGCGTTTACGTTCGTGAAGGGCAAAGGACAAACGCTTTTTGTCGATAACACGCCTGAGGATCAAGGCTTCCATCTCACGCGGGCGCTGATGGCTGAAGGCATTGAGATCGACCCTAAAAACCACATCAAGCCCGATGCGTTCCCCAACAACCTGATCGAACTACAGTCGTACGACTCGATCATCCTCTCCAACGTCTCGGCTGGTGCCGGTGGGCTCTCCGACGAGCAGTTCAAGATGCTCGCCAGCTACGTCCATGACATGGGCGGCGGGCTGCTGTGCATCGGCGGGCCCGATACATACGGGGCCGGCGGGTGGCAGGGACGCAAGATCGAAGAAGTGTTGCCCGTGGCGATGGACATCCCCGCGCAGCGGCAGATCGCCAAGGGCGCGCTGGTGCTCATCTTCCACTCGATCGAGTTCCCGGAAGGCAACTACTGGGGCGAGCAGTGCGGCATCAAAGCGTCTGAGGCGATCAGCGAGCGTGACGAAATAGGCGTGATCAGCTTCGACTGGGGCGGCAAAAACAAGGGCGCATCCCTCAACGGCGCTGTTTGGGATTTTCCGCTGAAGGAAAAAGGCGATGGCACTGCCGTCACCGCCGCCATCAAGCAGATGCAGCAGGGCGACATGCCCGATTTCGGCGACGTAATGAACCTGGCGCTAAACGGCCTGAACGGGCAGGGCGGGCTGATCCGGTCGAACGCGCGGCAGAAGCATGTGATCATCATCTCCGACGGCGACCCCGCCGCTCCGCCGCAGGCGCTGATCAACCAGTATCTCGCGCAAAAGGTCACAGTCAGCACCGTCAGCGTGTATCCGCATAACGGCGACCCGGACGGACTTCCGCCGAACATGAAGGACATCGCCAAGCAGCTCAAGGGCAAGGCGTACGGGCCGATCAACAACAATCCGCAGCAGTTGCCGCAGATCTTCATCAAGGAGGCGTCGATCGTGCGGCGCAACCTGATTCAGGAATCGCTCGAGCCCAATCCGCCGCTTGCGGTGAACATCCGGGAAAGCGCCAGCGACTTCATGAAGGGCGTCGCCGGTAGTGTCCCCGCGGCGACGCGAGGCATGGTGCTGACCGGCCGAAAGCCCAGCCCGCAGATCGATATCCCGATGGATATGGGTGTGAATAAAGACCCGCTGCTGGCGTACTGGCAGGCGGGATTGGGCCGCGTGATCTGCTACATGTCCGACGCGACGCCCCGTTGGAGCGCGGCCATGGTCGGATCGACTGGTTTCAATAAGTTCTGGGCGCAGCAAGTCCGCGCCGTCGCCCGCCCGGCGATGAGCACTGACTTTACCGTCCAAACCACCCAGGAAGGCGGCCGCGGCAAAGTGCTGATCGAGGCGATCAACCGCGACAACGCGTTCCTCAACTTCCTCAAGTTCGGCGGCAAGGTGCTGGGGCCGGATGGGCAGGGCATCGATGTAAAAGTCGTGCAGACCGGCCCGGGCACGTACGAGGGGGAGTTTGCCGCGAAAGATCCCGGAAACTATGTCGTCGCGCTGAACTACAGCGGCGGCAAGGGTGAAAAAGGCACGCTTACCAGCGGCGTGGCGGTGAACCAGTCGCCGGAACTGCGTGATTTGCAGAGCAATGAAGGTGCGTTAAGGTTGATCGCCGAACGCACCGGCGGACGTGTGCTGACGCCTTATGTTCCGGAAACCGCCGACCTGTTCAGCCGCGTGGGCATGTTGCCCAGTGAATCGCCTTTGCCGATTTGGGACTTGCTCGTGCCGATCCTGCTCGGGCTGATCCTGATCGACGTGGCCGCGAGGCGTATCGCCTGGGATTGGGCCTCGATCCAGCGGATGCTGGCGACGGCCAAGGGTACGGTCGAGTCGTACACGCAGGTGCGGAAGGTCGAAAACACGCAGACGATGGAAGCGCTCAAAAACACGCGCACGCAGGTCGGCGAAGAGAAATTCAAGGCGATGGCCGACGGCAAAACGCCTCCGCCGGTGCCGACGGACCGCCCGGACCCCAGCCGCAAGTTCGAGGCCAAAGGCATCGAAGGCGACATCAGCCAGGTGGTCGGCGGAGCGATCGACAAACCGCTTCCGTCGGCCCCGAAGGTTGTCGCGCCTAAAGGTGCCCAAACCGAAAAAGGCGACACGCTCGGCGGCCTGATGGCAGCCAAGCGACGGGCCCAGCAGCAGATCAGAGACAAAGAAGAAGGTAAGAATTAGCCACAGATGGGGCACAGATAAACACAGATGAGAAATGAATTGATTTAAGGATTTATCTGTGTTCATCTGTGCCCCATCTGTGGCAAAAATGGTTTGAAAGGACAGTCCAATGGCACAACAAGTTCCCGACATCGATCCGCAAATCGAGCAACTCTGCGACGACTTCCGCCGCGATTACAAAGCCGTGCAGTCCGAGATCGGCAAGGCGATCGTCGGGCATTCGGAGATCATCGACGGCGTGCTCACCTGCCTCTTCACCGGCGGGCACGCGCTGCTCGAAGGCGTGCCGGGGCTGGGGAAGACGGCGCTGATCCGGGCGCTGGCGCAGGCGCTGCATCTGCAGTTCAGCCGAATCCAGTTCACGCCCGACCTGATGCCCGCCGACGTGATCGGAACGAATGTGATTCAGGAAGACGAGCACGGCCGGCGACAGTTCAAGTTCATGACCGGGCCGATCTTCGCCCAGATCATCCTGGCGGACGAAATCAACCGCGCCACGCCCAAGACGCAGTCGGCCATGCTCGAAGCGATGCAGGAAAAGCAAGTCACCGCCGGCGGCAGCGTTCGTCCGCTGGAACAGCCGTTTTTCGTCATGGCGACGCAGAACCCCTTGGAACAGGAAGGCACCTACCCGCTGCCGGAAGCGCAGCTCGATCGCTTCTTCTACAAGCTGATCGTGCAATACAGCGGCCGCGATGAACTGCGTGAGATTTTGAACCGCACGACGACGAGCCAGAAGATCGAAGTGCTGCCCGTGCTGGACGGCCCGAAGATCATCGCCCACCAGAACCTGGTGAAGCGGGTGGTGATCGCCCCGCACGTGCAGGACTACGCCATCCGCTGCACGCTGGCGACGCATCCTAACGGCGTTTACGCGATCCCGATGACGACTCAGTTCCTCCGCGTGGGCGCCAGCCCCCGAGCGGCCCAAGCGATCACGCTGGCCAGCAAAGTGCGGGCGCTGCTCGACGGCCGATTCCATGTCAGCTTCAAGGACATTAAAGAGACGATCGTGCCCGCGATGCGCCACCGCGTGATCCTGAATTTCGAAGGCGAAGCCGAAGGCATCACCACGGACATGGTGCTGGAAAAGATCATCGCCGACGTACCGACGACAATCGAAGGCGAAACGCCGGTGGGGGCTGGACGCTGATTTTTGCCACAGATGGGGCACAGATGAACACAGATAAAATCAATCTTCTTTCTGAGAAGATCATTGGGTGTGCGTTTAATGTAGGGAATAAATTGGGATGCGGTTTCTTGGAGAAGTGCTATGAGAACGCTTTAGCACACGAACTACGAAAGGCTGGTCTGCAGGTTGAGCAGCAATTACCACTTAAGGTGTGGTATGACGACGTGATAGTGGGGGAATACGTGGCGGACTTGCTCGTCGAGGGTAAAGTGCTGGTAGAATTGAAAGCCATCCAGAATCTGGACGCAATTCATTCGGCCCAGTGCATCAACTACTTGGCGGCCACCAAGTTTCCCTTATGTCTATTGATCAATTTCAGTAAGCGTGTCGAAGTAAAGCGAATCGCCGGACCCGCGCTATCATCCGCTTCTTAATCTGTGTTCATCCGTGCCCCATCTGTGGCAAAATCCTACGCCACCATCTGCCCGCCGATGGTCGGTTGGGTCGGCCAGGTGTAGATCGGCGTGAGCTTGCTGGCAGGTACGCCGGCTTTGCGGCGGGCGCGTTCGGTTTCGATGAAGGGCTCTTCGATCCAGCGGTAGGTCACGGCACTGATGAGTACGGTCAGCACGGCCAGGCCGGTTAATGCAACCCAGTAAAACGCGGCCGATTGGGTCATCGCCACGCGGTGCAGCATCGGGTGGGCCAGGTACAGCACCATGCCGTGTAGCAGGTATACGCTGTAACTGATGGTCCCCAGCACTTTCGGGCCGCTGGCGGTCAGGACGCCGAAGTAATTGTTGCCTTTAACGACGGTGATGAAGAACACCAGCGTCATCGGGAAGACGGCGATCGGGAAGACGGAAATTGCCTTGGGCAACATAGCCAGGATGGCCAGCCCGAGGAACGAAACCCATCGGCTCTTCCAGTTGATTTTTGTCAGCGATCCGGTGTGCTGGATCTGCGCCGCTATCATCCCGCCGAGCAGGTTTACGCTCGGGCCCAGGGGTTTGTGAATCCAGCCGCGGTTGGTAAAGGCGAAGTACACCAGATAGCCGACCGCCATTGCCACGATCCAGCGGGTTTTTCGGAAGCCGACCAGCAGCGGCAGGATGCCGTAAAAGAGCCATTCGTACCGCAGCGTCCAAGTCACGCCCGCCACGATCTTGCCCGGATCAAACCCGTGGATCGGCGACCAGCGGGGTAAGCCCAGCCCGTAGATCGAAAAAAACAACCACGACAACCTCGATACCGACGTCTGCAGCGGCCAGAGATTGATGAGGGTGATGATCAGCGCAAGGGTGGCGACAAAGAGGTACATCGGCACCAGGCGGGTGATCCGGCCGCGGACGTGGTGGCGGACGTCGAAATTCTCACCGTCCTTCAGCATTTTCCCCCAGAAGAGGAAGCCGGTGATCATAAAGAACATCGCCACAGCGGCGGTGCCGAACAGCCCGTAAGTGGGGGAGTCGCCCACGGTCCATTTGCCGGTGGTCACGCGGGTATAGGTCGCCAATCCGTGATGGATAATGACTGCGACAGCCAGAAACCCGCGAAGTCCGTCGAGGGATTCATACCTTGAATTCGTACGGGGAGTAATCAGCCGAGTATAGAATGAAGACCGGCGAGCGATCACCCAGCCGATCAGCATGATTGCTGCGATCACGAAAAAGGCCGGATACACATGGGCCATTGGCATTCAACACCGTCCTTGGCGAACTGCCGGGCGTGGCAGTCATGAAAGTTCAGACATTGCCTCGAAGCAGTGGGGCAAGTACGCTTGTCGTACTCGATCCCGGGGACGAGCCTCATGCCCATCACCAGCGAAAAAAATTCGCTTCTGCTCGATCCGACCTTCATGGCCCGGCTCGATCAACTCGACGTCATTTCAAGAAAACTGCTTGCCGGCAAGATGAAAGGCGAACGCCGATCAAAACGCAGAGGACAGTCCGTCGAATTCGCCGATTACCGTAACTATGTTATCGGCGATGACCTCAGATTTATTGACTGGAACATTTATGCCCGACTCGATCGCCTTTTCCTGAAGCTGTTTCTCGAAGAGGAAGACCTCGCGGTCTACGTCCTGGTCGATGTTAGCAAGAGTACGCAATATGGCGACCCGGGAAAAGCCCTATATTTGAAAAAAGTTGCAGCCGCGCTCGGGTATGTGGCGCTGGTCAACTACAACCGGGTCAACATCGTCGCAATGGCCGACGGAGTGGTCGCCGAGACCGGGCCGATGCGCGGGCGCCGAAAGGTGAGCCAACTCATCGACTTTTGCGCCAAGCTCGAGCCTGCCGGCGCCAGCAACTTCGCTGCCGCCACCAAGCGCTTCGCGTTAGCCAACCGACAGAAGGGCGTTCTCATCGTCCTCTCAGACTTCTACGACAAATCCGGCTACGAGTCCGGCCTTCGCTATCTCACCGGCGGTAAGTACGACCTGTTCGCCGTGCAGGTTCTCAGCCCGCAGGAAATCGACCCGACGTTGCAAGGCGATCTGAAGCTCAAAGACATGGAAGACGACGATATGGCCGAGGTGAGCATCACCGGCCCGCTGCTCAAACAGTACAAGGCGAACTTGAACGCATATTGCTTGGCACTAAAGGACTATGTCACCCGACGCGGCGGCACGTATCTCTTTAGCTCGACAGCGGTTCCGTTTGATACGCTGGTGTTGAATTACCTGCGTGAGCGAGGATTGCTTGGGTAAGCCGTCGCCCACCCGGCGATGTGACGTAAAGCGTCCTGGCCGTCGTATAATCGCTTTTAAGTGGGTTGTTTTCGCACTTTGTTTTACAAACACGTTTGCCATGGCACAGGAACTCCCCGCATTCCCCTCCACGTCGAGAATCTTGTTTCAAGGCGACTCCATCACCGACGGCAACCGCGGGCGGAGCGTCGATCCGAATCACATCCTCGGGCACGGTTATGCGTTCATCATCGCGTCCCTCAGCGGCGGTCGAGAGCCCGAGCGCGACCTGACGTTCCTCAACCGAGGTGTCAGCGGGAATAAGGTTTCCAACCTTGCTATCCGCTGGAATAAAGACACCCTCGACCTCAAGCCGGACGTTTTGAGCATCCTGATCGGCGTCAACGACCTGAACGATGGCATCTCGGCCGAGGATTATGAAACGCAGTATGACCAACTGCTCGCCGGCACGATTAACGCGCTGCCGAAGGTCAAGTTGATCCTCTGCGAGCCGTTCGGGCTCGCGGTCGGCCCGCCTGCTAACCGCTGGGCGGATTACCGAGCGGAGTTGGGCAAGCGTATCGCGATCGTCAACCGTCTCGGGGCGAAATATCACGCGACGGTCGTTCACTTCCAGAAGGCGTTTGAAGTCGCTACTAAGCGAGCACCGGCGGAGCACTGGATTTGGGACGGGGTACACCCGACCTACTCCGGTCACCAGATTATGGCCGACGAGTGGCTGAAGACCGTGCGGGAGCTGTTTCCGCCGGTCGCGCCGAACCTTTCGGCAACCCCGGCAATCGCCCCCACTGGAACTCAACGGTAAACCCGGCCATGCCCAACTGGATCCCCAGCTTCCTCAACCCCGCCAACGCCGCCATCTCCGCGGCGATTGTTGCGCCGTTGTTGCTGCTGCTGTACTTCCTCAAGCTGCGCAGGCGGGAGATGTCGGTCGCATCGACGCTGTTGTGGAAAAAGTCAATCCAGGACCTGCAGGTCAACTCCCCGTTCCAGCGGCTGCGGAAGAATCTGTTGCTGATCCTGCAGATGCTGCTTCTGATGCTGCTGGCGTTGGCATTTTCACGCCCGGTCGTTAATTACACCCCCGGCGCGGGCAAGCTGACGGTTCTGCTGATCGACCGCTCCGCCTCCATGAGCGCGACCGACGGCGACGGCAAGAAAACCCGTCTCGACGTCGCCAAGATCAAGGCTAAAGAGATCGTCAGTTCGATGGACAGCACTTCGTCTGCCGCTGTAATCGCATTCGATGACTCGGCCGAGACGGTGCAGACATTTACCACCGACGGTGCGCTGCTCCGCCGGGCGATCGATTCGATCCAGCCGACGGATCGCCGGAGCAAGCTCAAGTTGGCGTATCAACTGGCGGAGGCGCAGTCGTCGTTCAACCCGGACCAGAACCGCGCGATCGTCCGGCCGGACGTGTTTCTGTTCTCTGACGGGCGCGTGTCCGACGCGGCCGAGCTGAACATCAATGGCAACGTCGTTTACACACCCATCGGCTCCGACACCGCCGGGAACATCGGCGTCGTAGCTCTTTCAGCCAAGCGGAATTACGAGCAGCCGACGCAGGTGCAGATCTTCGCCCGACTGGCGAATTACGGCGCAAAGCCGGTGGATTCGCAGGTTCGGCTCTCAGTGGCGACGATCGATCCGGACAACCCCGGTCAATTGAATTTCATCGCCCGCCCCGGCGGGTTTGCCACCACCAACTTGCCGCCCGCACGATGGAGCGACAACAAATGGAATGAAGAGCACAAAGGCGAAAAAGACCCCAACTTCGCCGCCCGCGAAAGCGTCGAGTTCACCATCGACCTGACGACGGCTGCGGTGATCAAGGTTGAACAGATGAACAAAGACGGCGATTCGCTCGCCGCCGACGATACGGCCATGGTCGTCGTGCCGCCTCCCAAGCAGTTGTCGGTTCTGCACGTGACGGACGGGCAGAACCCGTATCTGGATTTGGCGCTATCTGCACTGAACTTGCAGGACGTGAAGAAAATCACGCCCGACAAGTACGCCGAAGCCACGATGAGCGAAATCAACGCCGACGTGATCGTCTTCGATCGTTATTCGCCCAAAATCCTGCCCAGCGCCGGTTCGTTCATCTACTTCGGCGGCTACCCACCGGCCGACGTAAAGATGCAGCCGGTGAAGAAGGATGGCGTGGTCGAAATGGCGGCGGATACGCGCGTGGTGGACTGGAAGCGAGATCACCCGATCATGCGAGGCTTAAGCCTCAGCCGCGTGGGCGCGGTCGAGACCATCAAGATGCAGCCGACGATCGACAGCACCGTGCTGATGGACGGCGTGAACGCCCCGATGATCATTCTCCATCGCGAAGGACGCAGCACGCACCTGGTGGTGACGTTTGATGTCCTGCAGAGCAATTGGCCGCTGATGCAGAGCTTTCCGGTGTTCATGCAGCAGTCGATGAAGTTCATGGCGATCGGGTCGGAGATGGACGTGCGCGAATCACTGCCTCCGGGCGCAACGCCGCGCATCCCGCGAGCCAATCTGGTGCGCCTGGGCGGTGAAGTGCCCAAGTCGATCATCCTGAACGGGCCCGGCGGGAAGGAATCCGTGACGATTCCGCCGAACGGGGATCTTGCCTTACCGGCGATGAACCAGGTCGGCGTTTACACGCTTACGCCGGCAGTCCCGCAATTTGAGCGGCTGGCGGTCAACCTGCTGGACGACAACGAGAGCAACGTCATGCCGGTCATCACGCCTCCGGGCAACATCGGGCAAGCGGTGGTCGGCGGGCAGAGTAAATCGCGACTGGAGTTGTGGTGGTGGATCGTCGCCGCTGTCGCATTACCGTTACTGTTGATAGAGTGGTGGGTGTATAACCGGCGAGTGCATCTGTAAATTGCAATGGCCGCTGGAGCGACCAGTCCGGCGGGGATTTGTAGGATTTCATGAGTTCATCCGCTGGCACTTTATCGGTTGGGTTCTCGTCTATTTCAGCCGCATCGCAGACGCGACGTTTGTGTTTCCTATTCCTCGCGGCGCTGGTGTTTCGACTGCTGTACAACGCATTTCGCGGCTTGGCTCCGGATGAGGCGTATTACTGGGTGTGGTCTCGTCACTTGTCGACGAGTTATCTGGATCACCCGCCGATGGTGGCGTACTTGATCTGGGCATCGACGAAGGTGTTCGGATCGACGGGTTTCGGCGTGCGGTTCCCGGCTGCATTGATGTCAGCAGGGACCGCGGCGATGGGATGCTGGCTGGTGCAGCGGATCACCCGCGATCAACGGGTGACGTGGCTGGCCGCCGTGTTGCTGGTCACCAGCCCGATGATCACATTGACCGGCACGCTGATGACGCCCGACACGCCGCTGCTATTTTTCGTCACCGCGGGATTGGTGACGGCTGTTAAGTTGTTTGAGACGAACGCGGCCGAATCCGGAAAGCGGTTTGGGCTTTGGGTTGTGTTTGGCGTGATCAGCGGGCAGGCGATGCTGTCGAAATACACCGGCGTGCTGCTGCCTGGCGCAGTGGTTTTTGCCATCCTGACCACACGAGATATCCGGCGAGAAATGTTCCGGCCCGGGATTTACGTCGCCGGGTTCATCGCGCTGGGGATTTTTTCGCCGGTCATCCTATGGAATGCCCGCCATGACTGGGTGTCGTTCCGATTCCAGTTCGCCCACGGGTTCGGCCAGGACGATGTGCCCGGAATAATGGGTTTTCTGACGTTTTTCGGCTCGCTCATCGCAACGTACACTCCCGTGCTGGCGGCGATCGCGGGAATCGCCGCGTTTGGGTTGTGGCGAGGCTATCAACGCCAGCCGGTCACCTTGCGGCTGATCTTGTCGGCTGCAACCTTGCCCATCCTGTTGTTCGCCTATTCGTCGTTCCGCAAGAAGGTCGAAGGCAACTGGCCGGCAATCGCATTCGTGCCGACCGTGGTGCTGGCGGCGTCGTGGATCGCCCAGCAGATGCCCGGTCGCGAGAAACTGCTGGGAACCGCAATCCGCGTCAGCCTGGTGATGGCTGTCTTTGTACATGTGCCGGAATTGGCGTTGCTGGCGCGCCTGCGCATTCCCGTCGCCAACGAAGTCATCGGCTGGCGACAATTCGCGGCCGAAGTCGACGAATTCAGCAAGGGTGATCCGGTCTTTGCAAGCAACTACCAAAATGCCTCGGAACTGTCGTTTTACATGAAGGGGCAGCCGGAGGTTTGGTCGATGAACTTCAATCGCCGATCCAACGCATTCGACTATTTCGACGGCAAGCCCGACCTCAGCCAGCTCGATTCGGCCGTCTTCGTCGGCGGTGATCCGCGGTTGATCAATCAGTATTTCACGGTCGAATCGACGAAGGTGATCCAAAACACCTACCTCGGTCAGCAGATTCGCCGCCGGACGTTAACCCGGGCGGTCAAACCGACAACGCTTCCGTCGAACTAATGGTTTCATGCTTCGACGAACGCCCAGCGAGCGGGGCGGCTAAGCAGTTCGTCGTCGCGTTATTGTGTCAATGGGGTGACACGGCTAGCATCGACGGGCGAATGGGAGCACACCCACAGGCATGAGTCGGACGCTGTTCAAATACATCTTCTTAGACCTGTTGCGCATCTTCATGCTGACCAATGGTGCGCTGTCGGGCATCATGAGCTTCGCCGGTTTGCTTCGGCCGTTGACGCAAAACGGGCTGGATGCCGGACAGGTGGGGCAACTGCTGACGTATTTCACGCCGTCGATGATGGCGTATTCCTTCCCGATCGCCGCATTGTTTGCCGCCACCGTGGTTTACGGTCGGATGAACAGCGACAGTGAGATTCTGGCCTGCCGGGCGGGCGGGATCAGCCATTTGGCACTGGCGATCCCGGCCATGGTGCTTGGGCTGGTGGTGGCGATTATCTCGCTGCTATTCCTTTGTTTTCTGGTGCCCAGTTTCACACTCAAGGTGGAGAAGGTGATTTTCTCCAACCTATCTCAGTTGGTAGCGAACAAGATCGAGCGGAACCACCAGATCAAGTTCGGCGATACCAATGTGTTCGCCCAGCGGGCTGAAGTCATCCCACCCGACTCGACCGACCCGCTCGTGCAGCGCGTGGTGCTGGAAGGTCCGACCATCATCACCTATGACGTGCCGGACAAAACCACCCGCCTGAAGGTCCCCGATGAAATCTGGATGGCCCGCAAAGCCACCCTGCATATCAAGACCGACGCCAACGGCGACAACGCCCAAATGACCGCCACCCTCGACGGCGGGATGAAGTTCCCCCGCAAAACCGTCGGCGGCTGGGAAGGTGGCGTCATGCAAACGCAGTTCGGGCCGATGGCGCTGCCTTCGCTGATCAAGGAAAACACCAAGTTCATGGATATCCGGCAGCTCAAGAAGCTGGACGAAAACAAGGGCCTCAGCAAAAAGGTCAACGACATCAAGAAACAGTTCGTCCGAGAAGAGCAAGTCAACCGTTTCCTCGAAGGCGTGGAGCACGACCTGAAGCAGCCGGGCCGGTTCTATGTCTTCAAGGCCGGTCGCGATGTCTATTACCTTTCCGTCGCCGGTGGCGAGACGATCGAAAAACGCGGGCCACGCCTGGTTGCTGAAAGCCATTCGCCCACCGATCGGACCGTTCACGTTTCGCAGGAGCGTGACGGCGTGCCGACCATCAACGCCAACGCCGGCGCGGTTCGCATCCGGGTGAGCCCTGATCTGACCGGTAAGAACATGAACGTGACGCTTGAACTTTCCAACGTCGCCCTGCACGAGCCGGAAGGAGACGTCATCCGGGCGGGCATTTCGCAGGGCTTCAACGTCGCCATGCCGGCTGAGCTGAAGATGCTGACTCAATCGACGCCACAGTCCTACGCCTCATCCGAGCGGGACGCCCCGCAAAACCGCAAGGCGATGATGCGTGAGCTGATCGTACTGAAAAACGACATCGCCAGCGAAATGCACAGCCGGGCGGCGTTCGCGTTCAGTTGCCTGATCCTGAGCCTGATCGGCTGCGCACTGGGCATGATGTTCAAAACCGGCAACTTCCTCAGCGCGTTTGCCTTGAGCTTCGGCCCCGCGATGCTCTGCATCACGCTGATCATCGCCGGCCAGCGCACCTGCCAAAACGTGCCGCGGAATTTCCTAGATTTCCAAGACCCGTTAAAGCTTGGCGTCGTACTGATCTGGAGCGGCAACGCCGCCGTGCTCGCAGCGGCGAGCGCTCTTCTTTGGAGGCTACAACGCCAATGAAGATTCTGGATCGATACGTCTTCTCCAGCTTCGTCAAGAACTACCTGATCAGCTTCATGGTCCTGGTCGGGCTGTACGTCATTTTGGACATGGTCTTCAAGTTCGATGAGTTCGCCGAGGTCGGCGGGAAGACCAATATCAGTGGGTACATGGCTGTTTTCCATATGGTCGCCGACATGGCCGACTATTACTTTTTTCAGTGCTTCCTGTTCTTTGTGCAGTTGTCGGGGATTATCCCCGTTGTGGCCGCCGCGTTTACGTTGATGCGGTTCAGCCGGTTTAACGAACTGGCGGCGATCCTGGCGGCGGGCGTGCCGCTGTTGCGGGTGGCGATGCCGATTATCTTGGCGTCGGTGCTGCTCAACGCATTGCTGCTGGTCGATCAGGAAGTGCTGATCCCGCAGCTGATCCCCAAACTTGTTCGAGATCCAGACGACCTGCAACGCGTCGGCCCGAAGACGTTTCCCATCGAACTCATGCAGGACAACAACCGGGCGCTGCTCAACGCTTCACAATACCGCCCGGCCACTGACAAAGAGCCGGCCACGATGAAGGAAGTGGACGTCATCGAGCGCGACGCGGATTTGAACGGCGTCGCTCACATCACCGCCGACAGCGCCGTGTGGGATGCCGAGCATGATCGCTGGACGCTCACCAACGGCCGTCGCGTCAGCGGATTGCAGCCCGATGCGCGCCGAGGTCCAGAGGAGACGGTGGAGTATTACAAGAGCAACATCGATCCGGCGGAGATCGCGCTGTTCCGCAAGGGCAAGTACATGGAGCTGATGGCGACCCGGCAGATCGACGAACTGCTCAGCCCCGAGCGCGGCGCGATGTACGGGCGCGTCGGGCTGCTCCGCGTGAAGCATTTCCGCTTCACACAGCCGCTGATGAACGTGGTGCTGCTCTTGCTGGCGATCCCGTGCGTGCTCACCCGCGAGCCGGGCAAGATCAAAAGCTCGGCCATGCGGTGCCTGATCATCTGCGGCGTGTGCATGGGCGGGATTTTCCTCTCCCACCAACTGGCCGGGCAGAACACGCTGGGCCCCGACTGGGCAGACCGCTGGCCGGCGATGATGGCGTGGATGCCGGTCCTGATCTTTCTGCCTTTCTCCATCTATTCGCTGGACATCCTGCATACGAAGAAGTCTTAAATCGGCCGTCGAAAAACTGCCGTAAAGTGTTTAATTTCATTTATTTACGGTCAATTATTGGTCAACAGGTGAAATCCGATGGCCTGATTTGCCCGGCGAGAGAACAAAATGTACATCAGTTCTGTCGAAGGATACGCAACCTGGTGCGAGCGGCCCTCAGAGGGTTTTCCATCAGGATTCTTTGACGCGACTCTTCTCTCTTCCTCTTTCTGGCGACGCCGTCCGGGTTATCCCCGGACGGCGTTTTTTGGTTAGCGCTGGATTTACCTGATGGATTGTTCGATCTTGCTAGGTAGGCTACTTCCGATGAAATCTTGTCGATGGGCATTCTCCCTGCTCGAAATTCTGATCGTCATAGGCATTATCGCGGTGCTGATGGCCATTCTACTCCCGACGCTGGAGCACGTGCGTCATCAGGGTTACATCGTGAAATGCGCCGCCAATCTCCAACAGATGGGGCAGGCGTTGCATGTCTACTCGAACGAAAACCACGGAGCGTACCCGCGAACGCTGTACACAGTGGACGCTCCCTACGCGAAGGGCACCGGCACCGCTGCCGGCGATCCGTTCTCGGCCGCGGGGCCCGTTGCCAATGATTTGACTTCGCCTTTGTTTTTGCTGATGCGAACGCAGAAGTTGCCCTCTGAGACGATGATCTGCCCGTACAACGACATCAATTACTTTACGCCCGATTCAGCCAAGCCGCTTCAGTACGGTAACTTCACCGACTATACGAAGAACCTCGGCTACAGCTATGCCAATCCGTATCCCAGCGCTGCCGCGACGGCGAAGGAGTATCGGCTGACTGATCACCTGCCGGCCGGATTCGCGGTGATGGCGGATCTCAACCCAGGGCCGAAGGGATACGGCGGGAACCTGGCGTCGGTCACACCCAATTCACCGTCGTCGAAACAGGAAGACATCAATAGCCGCAACCACGAAGCGGATGGGCAGAACGTGCTTTACGGCGACGGTCATGTGGAGTGGCGTACCACCGTATTTGCAGGGCCGAACAACGACAACATCTACACGACCCAGGACGGACAAATCGAAGCGTCGCCGGTTGACCGCAATGACTGCGTGTTGCTGCCTGCACAATAAATTAACGTCCGCGCTGGTATCGGATTACACTGAACCCGCATGGGGCAGTCATTCTCCACCTTCTTGTCAGGCGTTCGCGAATCGGTATCAACGATCGCGGAATTCTGCTATCCGTCGATCTGCTGCGTCTGCGATCGACCCGCGCCGCCCGGCTGGCGATGGTGTGAGGCGTGTGAGGACGCGCTGACGAAATTGCAGTTCGCCCCTGCGTGCGATGCTTGCGCCATGCCGCTTTCGGAACATCTGGCACCCTGTCCGTACTGCGAGGGCAAGGGACTTCGGCTGTTCGATCGCATCGCGCGGCTGGGGATTTACGCCTCGCCGTTGAAGGATTTGATCCAGCGGGTGAAGTATCACCACGACTGGCCGCTGGCGGAACGGTTGGGCGATCGGCTGGCGGGGCAGGATTCGGTGCGTGCAATTCTGGACGACACGGATGTGCTGCTGCCCGTCCCGCTTTACTGGACCCGCCACGCCAAACGCGGCTTCAATCAGGCGGAGACCATCGCCAAACGCCTGGCGCGGAAATGCCAAGCCAAAGCAAGTCGGCCGGTGATTCGCATTCGGAACACGCCGACGCAAACCGCGTTGCACAAGCGCGCCCTGCGACTGGAAAACTTGCGAAACGCATTCGGCACGATTCATCCGGGGCAGATCAAGGACAGGCGAATCACCTTGGTGGATGATGTCATCACCACCGCCGCGACGCTACAGACGCTGGCGCGCGAGGTTCGGCGCCATCAACCGGCGAGTATCAAGGCGATTGTGGTGGCGATTGCGGATCCGAAGGGAAGAGCGTTTGAAACGATCTAACGACAAAGCGGAAAGTTAAAAGCGATGAGCGACGAGCGATGAGTTTATTCTCACTCACCGCTCATCGCTTTTCACTTTCCACTTTTTCGGCGTTAAGCCGCGTTTTTACCTTTCGGGCTTGGCATGGAGAAGACCTTGACGCAATTGCGACCGCCGTGCTTGGCGGCGTAGAGGGCGAGGTCGGCGGCCTTGATGATTTGGGAAAATTCAGAGAACGGCAGGCCGGGTTCGTACGCGGCAACGCCGATGCTGGCAGTCACTTGCAAGGGCGTGGTGCCCGCGAGAATGGGCTTGGCGGCGATGGCGCGACGGACGGATTCTGCAATGGCGGCGGCGGTGGCGCGGTTGGTTCCGGGGAGTACCAGCGCCATTTCCTCACCGCCGTAGCGGGCGGACAAATCCTGCGCCCGAGCGGCCGTTTTCACCAGCTTGCCGAGGCATCGCAGCACCTGGTCGCCGGCGGGGTGGCCGTGCTTGTCATTGATGCTCTTAAACTTATCGACGTCGATCATCAGCAGCGCCAAAGGCTTCTTGGTTTCCAACGCGGTCTTCATCGCCTGGGCGGAGAACTGATCGAACGTCGCTCGGTTGGCCAGGCCGGTCAGGGCATCGGTCGTCGCCTGGATTTTGAGTTCCTGGTTCTGCACTTGCAGCGTGGAGGCCTGCATCTGGCTCTTGAGCGTCATCTCGATGAGCGCTTCGTTGGCCTTTTTCAGAATGTTCTCGTAAGTCGCGTTCGAGCCGATGTTGATCTCGAACAGACCAGCCGTTTCCTTGGTGCGTTTGCCGATCTCGTCAAGCAATGCGTCGGCATCGACTTCGGACATCTGGTAAAGCTTGGCGCACAACTGGCGAACCAGCGTGATCGACTTGGCCGGCTCGGCATCGACGAAGACATCGGCACAGTGGCCGCTGAGTTCGACCAGTTCGGTGAGCCTGCGCAGCGCCGGGTCTTTCACGCCGGCCGACGTGTGGTGCTGGGCGATCGGCGTGGTCAGCAGCGGCGGGAGTTTCCACTGATCGGCGAGAACCCCGCCGGCGTCGGCGTGAGTCATGCCAAACGCCTCGATTTCTGCCGCGATGAGGTCGTTGTGGGTGGTGATCTTGCCGCACACTTCGCCGTACCGTTCGCCGAGCACCTGGTCGAGCACCAGCATGCCGATATCCTTCAGCAGTGCAGCCAGGAACGCTTCTTCCTGCTGGACGATGTTGATCTTGCCCGCGATGGTTCGCGCGGCGGTGGCGGCGTAGATGCTGCGCTTCCAGTACGCCAGGTGATTGAACCCCTGCGACTTCTTGTTTTTCAGATTGGTGACCAGCGAAAAACCAAGCACCAGCGTCTTGACCGACTGCAATCCCAGGATCACCAGCGAGTGGCTGATCGTGCTGACGTTCTGGCTGCGGGCGTAGAAGCTGGAATTCACCGTTCGCAGAATTTTGGTCGAGAGCGCGGGGTCTTTCGAGATGATGCGCGCGATTTCCGCGATATCGACGTCGGGCTTTTGCGCCATATCAAGCACCTGCATCGCGATCGTTGGTAGCGAAGGCAGGCTGGGACATTGGCGGATGCGTTCGATCAGTTCTTGGTTCATGCGACAGACTTCCGACAGAGCATCCCCGTTGCCGTTTTGGCTCGAGCGCTAACGTGACGCCCTACTCTGGAAATATCGGCTCAGATTTGGCAGAACTTTGCGAGATTGTGACACGAATCACAAGTATCTCAGTCCCGTGGCAATGGACTCATTCGTGACGCCCGATAGCGGAAGTGCGTCCTCCAGCGTGAAATCGCCTATGCGCGTGCGGCAAAGCTGCGTCAGATAACCGCCGCAGTGCAATGCGTCACCTAAATCGCGTGCAATCGCGCGAATATACGTCCCACGCCCACAATCGATCTGCAATTGAACCTCGGGAGGCGCATACGACAGGAGCCGGATGTCATCGATGCGTACGGGCCTTTCTACGAGTGGGACGGCCTGCCCTTCCCGGGCCAGCGCATACGCCCGACGTCCGCCGACCTTCATCGCACTGTACGCGGGAGGGCGTTGGAGGATGGTTCCGATAAATTGTGGGAGCGACGCGGTGATCTGAATTACAGAAGGGATCGCCGCATTCGGAAAGGGAGTCGCAGGCGAGTCCAGATCATCGGTTTCCGTGGTGGCTCCGAAGCGCACGGTGGCGAGATACTGCTTGGGACTGGCCATCATTTGCTCGCTGAGCTTGGTGGCCTTTCCGATTAAAAGCAGCAAAACGCCCGTAGCGAACGGGTCCAGCGTGCCCGCGTGCCCGATTTTGGTTCCGCGTGGAAGCATTCGCTTCACATGTGAAACGGCGCGTGCCGATGTGATGCCCGCAGGCTTGTTGAGATTGAGGATTCCGTTGAGTTCGCCCATGTTCACTATCTCTTCGAGCATATTGTGCGATCCGCACAAACCCACTAATCTGCGAAAATGATCTGGAACGAACAACGCATCTTAAAAACCATCACCAAACTCTATCAGGCGAACTCGCAGTTGTCTTACAACGCGCTGTCCCGCAAGAATCAGGCCCTGCTGTCGGCCGCGGCGTATCACTTTGGATCGTATCGACGAGCGGTGGAAAAAGCAGGGATCGATTACGCTGCAGTGTTGCGTCGTCCGAGGTGGACCAAAGCGCTGATCATCACGGAAATCAAAAAAGCAAAGCGCGCTGGGATCGATTTGCACTGGTCGGCCGTCACTAAGCGACGCGATGAATTGGGGAAGGCGGCGTTTGCGTCACTTCAACCGCGATTGTTCGGCGCCTGGGATCGGGCACTTCATGCCGCCGGACTGGATGCCGACGAGATCAACCTCTATCGCAAGTGGAGCCGCAACAGCATCGCCTTCGAGCTGAAGCACATGGCCTCTGAGAAAGAACCTCTCAGCAGTGGCGCGGTGCAAAAGGAGGATCCAGGTTTGCACGCGGCGGCGCTCCGCTACTTCGGTTCGTACGATGCAGCCCTCCGTGCCGCCAAGATCGACCCGGCCGGCGTGCGGCAACGACAGACGTGGACGAAACAACGCATCGCGGCGGAATTGAAGAAGATGGCCAAGGGCAAAAAACCCTTGCTCGATGCGGCGATTCGCGCAAAGAATCCGCCTCTCTACGGCGCGGCCGTCCGTTTGTTCGGGTCGCTGCTCAAGGCCCGCAAGGCTGCGGGAATCAAAGCGAAATAAGGTTCTGCACAACCTGTTATCCCAAGGTACTCCGAGGGATCTCGGGTACCGAGAACGGGTCGACACCCGAGATCACTCGGAGTACCTCGGGATGACGGTTAGTGGTAGAACAGGTGCGAACAGGAGACCTCCATGCCTGAATCCCGTCCGCGCATCATCAGCCCTGACACCCTTCGCGGCACCCCCGAAAAACGCACGCCCCCCGGCCAGCAGCTTACCAGCAAGTGGCCGGTGCTGCATTACGGAAACGTGCCGAACGTCGACCCGCACGCGGCCGACTGGCGGCTGCGGATTTTCGGGCAGGTTGATGAGCCCTACGAGCTGACCTACGCCCAGATTCTGGGAATGCCCGCGGTCGATGTGGTGTGCGACATGCACTGCGTCACCCACTGGAGCCGGCTGGACAACGTCTTCACGGGCGTGCCGCTGAAGACAATCATCGAGAAAGCCAAGCCCCGCGCCAGTGCCCGCTACGTGATGTGCCACAGCGAGGCCGGCTTCACCACCAATGTGCCGCTGGCGGAATTCATCAAGGACGACTGCATCCTCACCTACGAGTGGGACGGCAAGCCGATCACCCCCGACCACGGCTGGCCGCTGCGCGGGCTCGTGCCGCAGTTGTATCTCTGGAAGAGCGCCAAATGGATCCGCGGGATCGAACTGCGCAACAGCGACGCCCCCGGTTTCTGGGAGCAGAACGGCTACCACATGCACGGCGATCTGTGGAAGGAAGAGCGGTTCGGATGGTAACGAACCATCGTCCGTGACGCTCCTTCCTGTATGATGCGGCCATGCATCATGTTCATCTGTTTCTGTGGGCGCTAGGCGGCACGTTTCTGTTGATCCTGCTTTTTTCGATGCTCCTGACGTTCTGTCGCTCGATCGCGTTGCTGACTCGGGCTCCGGCGTTGGATGTGATCGTGGCGATGCTCACGTGGGTGCCCTGGGTAATCGCGCTGCGCTTCGGCGGGTGGGCCGGATTTGCCGGGACGTTGCTGGGGCAGATGCTGGCATTATTCGCATGGTGTTGGCTGCACGAAACGATACACCGCGAAGCCGCCCGCGGGCCGCGGATCGTGAAGTTCTTGAACCGCACCGTCGGGAAGTGGCACAATCACGCGGCGTTATGGGTGACGTTGGTGGCGCTGCCGGGGTTCTGGGTGATCCGGCTCATGGAAGTCCTCTGCTATTGGCCACTGGTGTCGCTGCTGAATTTCCCGAAGTACAAGCAGAGCGAATGGATCAACGTCAGCCGCCATAAGTTTGAAGGGCTGGTGGGACACGATCTGATCTGGTGCCTCTACTGCGACTGGATGACCGGCGTTTACGCCCTCGGCGGGGAGATGCTCCGCAATGTCGAGAGCTTCTGGTGCCCGATCCGCTACTACGACGGCAAAAAGTGCGACAATTGCAAGGTTGATTTCCCCGACATCGCCGGCGGCTGGGTGGATGCCAAGGGCAACATGGCGGATGTCGAAAAAGTGATGGTTGAGCAATACGGCGACGGCCGGCGCGAGTGGTTCGGGCATCCGGCGCGGCTGACCGTGAAGGGCGTTCCGATCCAAACGCCCGCCGCACCGGCGGTTGAGCCGCAACCGTGAGTCAATCCTCCGAATGTATGGCTGAGTCGGGTTGCAACACGCTTTATCAGCTATAAACTGCGGACCGATGACTGTGGCTGTTTCGTCGCTTGGGGTGAAAAAGAATTCAAATCCCGCTCCCTGGCGGCTGGATTGGCTTACGCCTGCGCGCTGCCGGTTGGTCTTTGCCGCATTGTCGATCATCGGCGCGCTCTCGCAGGTTGCCTATCTGCATCACGCCCCCATCGATCTGTCGGGCGATGAAGCCCACTACTGGGATTGGTCCCGCCGGCTCGATCTCAGCTACTACAGCAAAGGCCCGGCCGTTGCGTACCTCATCCGTGCCAGTTGCGCGATGTTCGGCGATACCATGCCGGCTGTCCGCTACCCGGCGATCGTGCTGGCACTGATGACGTCGATCGTGACCTACCTGCTGACCCTGCGTTTGTTCAAATCCGATCGGCTGGCGCTCGGTGTTGCGCTGCTCAATACATTCGTGCCGATGTTCGTCGCGGGCAGCCTGTTGATGACGATCGACCCGCCGCTTTTTTTCTGCTGGGCTGCGGCGACGTACTCACTGACGTTCGCGATTGACCTGCGGACCGGCCGGCTGGGGCGTTCGGCCGTGCCATGGATCGCCGCGGGCGTCTTCATCGGGCTGGGATTTCTCGCCAAGTACGCGGCGCTGCTGTGGTTGCCGGCGGTGCTGATTTACCTGACGATCGATTCCCGTGGCGTACTCAAAACGCGTCGCCCGTGGGTGATGGTGATCGTCGCGTTGCTGTTCACCTCGCCGGTGCTGGCGTGGAACAGCAAGCACGATTGGGTCACATTCCGCCACGTCGCTCGGCAGACCGGCATGACCGACGACAGCGACAACGACGCCGACGAACGTGCGGCCAACGGCAAATCATCGCTGGAAACGCTCGGCCGGTTCGGGGCGTTTGTCGGCGGGCAACTCGGGGTCGTCGGGCCGATCTGGGTGTTGATGGTCGCTGGTGCGGTGTACGCAATGGGCCCGCAGAGCAACGCTGATCCACGCCGCCGGGCGTTGCGAATGCTGACGGTCGTCGGCGGATTCTTCTTTCTGCTGACGTTCCTGGGCAACTACCGAGGCAAGGTGCAGATCAACTGGCCGGCACCGGCGTATTTCACGTTGGTCATCGTGGCGGGCTATTTCATCTCGCTCTGTCTTCAGGACCCGATTCGCTGGAAACGCTGGAAGGGTTGGGTCTACGCGACGATCGGGTTGGGCCTGATCATGCAGCCGATCACGCGGGATTTTTCTTTGCTTTACCCCGTCGCACGGAAAATCAACGCCACGTTCGGGACGAAAATCGCGATCACGCGGTTGGACCCAACCGTCAAACTCCGTGGATGGAACGAGCTTGGCCAATACCTCGGCGCGGAACTGGCAAAAATGCCGCCCGGCACGTTCATCCTGTGCGACGACTACCAGCAGACGGCCGAAACCGCATTCTACACCCCCGGGCAACCGGTGACGTATTACGCCGGGTCGTACTTCAATGATCCCAAGCGGCGTACGCAGTACGACATCTGGCCGGATCGCCAACTGACGCCGCCGAACCCGCTGATCGGTAGGGACGCGATATACGTCGGCAAGGCGGGGCTGATCCCACGCGAGGTGGCTCGGGCGTTCGAGCATGTCGAGCCACTGACGACGCTGGAGATCAAGGACGGCGACACGAAAATCCGCAGCTTCCGCCCGTTCCGCTGCACAGGGTTCAAGGGGATGGCAAGGCCGGCGGATATCTCAGATTACTGAAGTATTTGGTAGGACAGACAGGAATGTCTGTCCTACCAAAGATCGAATCCCGCATTCTGAAATGCGCACCGATCGTGTAAGCTTTCCGCATGAACGGCCGCCGGGTGATAGTTTGCGTCCTGCTGTGGATCGCCGCTATCGGCGGTTCCATGCTGCTCGATGTGCCGATCGCGAACGCGGCGCGGAATGCGGGATTGCCCGCGTGGTTGAAATCTTCGCCGGTCGGCGTGGTCGTCAAAATCCCCGGCGAATACTGGTTTACCGCGGCACTGGCGGCGGTGGCGACGTACTTTTACGCCCGCCGGCCGAAGTGGCACGGCGGGGCGTTTGTGCTGATTTGCGGGCTGCTCAGCGGGATCAACGGTCTGATCAAGTGGATGACCGGCCGGGCCAGGCCGTTCAAGGCGCTGGGAGCCAGCGGCGAAGTGGCCATGACGCCGTTTCATTTTCAGCCATTTTATCACGGCTTAGAAGGGCTTTTTGGCACGAAGAACCTCTGCTTCCCCTCCGGCCACGCCGCGTTAGCCTTCGCCAACGCCGCTGCGATGGCGATCCTGTTTCCACGCTTCCGGTGGGCGTTGTACGCAATCGCCTCCCTTACCGCGGCGGAGCGGTTTCTGGAAACGGCGCACTATTTCTCCGATACTGTCGCGGCGGCGGCGCTGGGGATCGGCGGAGCTCACTTGCTCGCCTGGATCTTCAATGCCCGATCCGACGATTCGAGTTCTCCCTCGCCCGGTACGCCGAGAGAGGGCAAGATTCTGTCGGGAGCGGAACGCGTTTAGCCACTGGGTGAAGAATCCTCACCCTGCCCTCTCCGGCAATCCCGGACGAGGGAGAACATGACTCAAGGAAGAGCTCCATGAACGAAACTCCCTATCTCTCGGTCGTCATCCCCTGTTACAACGAGGAAGAAAACGTCCCCACGTTGCTGTCCCGCGTAAACGGCGCGCTGGCGAACTTCGGCAAGCCGTTCGAGGTCCTTATCGTCGATGACGCCAGCAAGGACAAAACGCCGCAACTGCTCGACGAGGGAATGAAAACCTACCCGTGGCTCCGAGTTTTGCGGATGGCCAAGAACGGCGGACAGTCGGCGGCGTTTGAAGCCGGTTTCGCGGCCGCCAAGGGTGAGGTGATCGCCACCATCGACGCCGATCTGCAGAACGACCCGGAAGAAATTCCCCGGCTGGTGCCGATGCTCGACGAGCACAAGGTCGACATGATCACCGGCTGGCGAAAAGACCGGCAGGACACCAACTTCCGCCGCTGGCAAAGCCGCCAGGCCAACCGTATCCGTAACTGGGTGACGCAGGAAACGGTCAACGACTCGGCCAGCAGCCTGAAGGTCTATCGCGCCCACGCCATCAAAGGCTTGAACCTGTTCAAAGGCGCCCACCGCTACTTCCCCACGCTGGTGAAAGCCCGCGGCTACACCGTGTATGAAACCCCGGTCAAACACAGCCACCGTTTTGCTGGCACGGCAAAGTACGGGTTCGGCAACCGCGCGTTTGTGGGGTTGGTCGATATCTTCGGCGTGCGCTGGATGAAATCCCGCTGGCTGCGGTATCAGGTAAGCGAAGTGCGGCCCAAGGAATTCTGAAATCTGAATGCTGAATTCTGAAAGAAGACTTGGTATCCCATGCACCTTGTTGGCTGCTAATCTTTTTCAGCATTTAGCATTTCGTCCACTCACGCCGCGATCTGCAGCATTGCCCGCACATCGTTAGTGTCCTCGCGTGAGGTCTTGTACGTCGTCAGTGGGAAGACCGTGCCGGCGGCGTCATCGAAGATCGCAATCACCTGGCGTTTATCCACGGTCGTCATGCCGATCCGCATCGGGCCCTTGAGTGTTTCGGAGACGGTTGCCATTAACCCGGGCAGGCGAATCACCACGCCGGTGAAAATGGTGTCGTTCACGAGAAGTTCGGCTTTGCAACGTTCCTGAGAGATGCGGTAGGCATTGCGGAACGCCTCGATATTCTTGGCCAATTCATTGTCGTTCTCGCCAATACGGGTTAGGAGTTGGGTGGCTTCTTCCTTTTGCACGTGCGTCAGTCGCTTGGGATCACGCAGCAGCGACTGCGCAAAATGCTTGAACTGCTGTGATTCACTCACTCGTCGGTTGATCTGCGGGAGCAACGTCGAGGCAAGCGTTCTCAGGCTCAGATCGTTTCCTACCTCGACCACCGTTTTGACGAACGCCGGGTTGCCGATGGACTGACATTGCACGCCGCCGTTTGCGGTGATGTGCGAGCCGATGATCCGTCCGTTCTCCACGACCAGCCTTCCGCCGCAGATGACGCGGCTGTTGGCGACCTCGCCGTGGATGGAAATGTTGTCGCCGGCTTCAAGTTGGGCGTTATCGACGTAACGGCAGATGACGTTGCGTCCGGCGGAGCAGCGGCCTTTGTCCTTGCCGGCGATTCCGCAATCGACGATCAAATCGCCGGCCGCGGTGACTTGCGCGGCCTCGATCGTGCCGCGCACGCGAATGTCGGATGTACTTTGCACGACGAACAGGTCGCGGATACCGCCGGAGATATTGACTTCCCCGTCGAAGCGGATGTTGCCCGTGGCGAAGCAGACGTCGCCGCGGACGCTGAGGATGGGATCGACACGGATGCCGGATCCTTCGATTCGCACGCGCCCGGCCCGGTCGGCGAGCAGGGTGTCGCCGTTGCGGGTGACGCCTTCACCCGGCGTAATCGGCTGCGCCAGCCGCTTCCGCAGGATCGGCCGGCCGAACACGTCCATGCCGTCGTGGCCAATAACCGGGGGAGTGATCGTCGCGATGGCCGTTCCCGGTTCGACCGTTCCCGTGCCGTTGCGCTCGTAGTGGTTGGCCGGATGGGTTTCGGTTCCGGGCGTCTGCGCTCGCAGGAGCGTCTCGGGCACGTCCTGGACGGCAGGCATGCCCTTGGCGACGACGACGGTCAGGCCTTTTTCTTTGTTGGCGGCATCAGGCTTCTTATCACTCGATGGAGTGCGCAGTTGCTCGGCGGCCGCGTGGATGGCGGCGCGGTCGATCGACTTGATGCCCGCGCGCGTCAACTGCTTGACGAGGTGTTCGATATCGAGCGATCCTCCGGGCTCGATACGCACCGTGGCCGTCAACTGGTCTTCGGCAACGCGGATGTCATAGTCGACGGTTGGATGTGAAACCCGTTCCGACATTACTTGTCAATCATCGGTAGTTAGCGGACGGCAGTTGATCAGCCCAATTTTCAAGAGCCGTAGAATTGTGCAATTGCGACATTATCGGACGCAGCGATGTAGCTGCGATGAGTCAACTCTTGGCGCTCCTCCAAAGGCCACGGGCGTAATACACCCATAGCGCCACCACCTCGCGCGTCATTAGCCTGGGCAGTTGACTCAGCACGCGCTGCTGTGGTGCGGGCACGGTATAGACTTCCACCCCCGACTGCTCGTAGGTGAGTTTCACTCGCGGCAGGTGATAGAAATGGCTGACGGCCAGCATGCGGACGCCCGCGGGGTGATGAAGGATCGCCGGGCTGTTGCGCACGGTGGCTGCGGTGTTGACGCCGTCGGGATCGAGCAGGATGCGGTCGGCGGGCACGCCGAGGTCGATCGCCATTTGTCTCATCGCTTCGGTCTCATGGATTTCGCCATCGCCCGGCCCGCCGGACACGAGCAGCGTGCTGGCCAGCCCCCGGTGGTACAACTCGCACGCCTCCCGCACGCGGTCGGCCAGCGCCTGTGAGGGTTGTCCGTCGGCGTACGTTCGAGCGCCAAAGACGACAATCACGTCGGCCGGCCGGGCGTAGTCGGTCTGGCCGAAGGTGATCATCTGTAGCAGGGGGAAGCCGACCATCGCCGCGATGCCGGTCAGCATGGCGGTGCGCCACCGCCACGGGCGGACGGTGCGGAATGATGCTTCGGCGATAATCAGCAGGATCGCGAACACCGCGAGCGAAAACGGGATGGGGAAGTTCGACCGAATCGTGCCGCGGGAAAGTGCGATGTAAAACGTCGCGACATTCAGCAGTGCGATGACGATCATCGAGACGAGAATCGCCCGCACGCCAAGCGTCGCAAGACGAGGCATTGCCCGTCCGATCGCAATGACCAGAAACGCCGCTCCGCCCAGCACTTGCAGCCCGATCGCCGCGAACGCGGGCAATGCGCGAAGGTCGATCCACCAGATGTTGGCATTAAACGCTCCGCCGACCACACCGGCCAGCAGGTTGGTGAGGCAGAGGATCCCCAGAAAAGCAGCCAGCGTCCTTGCCATGCATTCGTCGCATGGGCTACCAGCCCATGCCCAAAGCGCGCGTCACTTGGCACGGGCTGGTAGCCCGTGCGACAACTTGCCCTAAATGTGAATCGCGCGTTTCTCGACCGCCAGCGCCGCTTCCTTTACGGCTTCCGGCAGCGTCGGATGCGCGTGGAACGAGCGAGCGAGATCTTCCGACGACGCGGCAAATTCCATCGCCACCGCGCACTCGGCGATCATGTCGCTCGCATGGGCGGCCAGGATGTGTACGCCGAGGATGCGGTCGGTCACCGCGTCGGCGATCACTTTCACGAACCCTTCGGTTTCGTCCATGCCCTTGGCGCGCCCGTTGGCGAGGAAGGGGAACTTGCCGACCTTGATCTCGCCGCGGGCCTTGGCCTGATCTTCGGTCAGGCCGACGCTCGCCAGCTCCGGGTGCGTGTAGACGACGGCGGGGCAGGCGGCGTAGTTGACGTGCCCGGCTTTGCCGGCCATCAGTTCGACCGCAGCCGTGCCTTCTTCTTCAGCCTTGTGGGCCAGCATGATCCCGCCGATGGCGTCGCCGATCGCGTAAATGCCGTCGACGCTGGTCTTGAAGTGTTCGTCGACGATGACGAAGCCCTTCTTGTCCGTCGCTACGCCCACGTGATCAAGCCCGAGCTTGTCAGTCACCGGCTTGCGGCCGACGCAGACGAGGACCTTGTCGACTTCTTCAACGCCCACCTTGTCGCCGCTCTTCCAGCTGACTTTGACCTTGCCGCCTTCGACCTTGAACCCGTCGGCGGCGGTTTTGAACTTGAACTTGATGCCTTGTTTCACCAGGGATTTCTGCAGCGCGTTGGCCATCTCGCGGTCGCTGGCGGGGAGGATGCCGTCGAGGAACTCGACCGTCAGCACTTCGCTGCCGAGGCGGTTCCACACCGAGCCGAGTTCCACGCCGATGTATCCGCCGCCGACGACGAGGAGTTTCTTCGGCACCTCGGTGAGCGCGATCGCTTCGGTGGACGAGAGGATGTTCTTCCCGTCAAACGGCAACGCCGGCACCGACGCCGGCGCGCTGCCGGTGGCGATGAGGATCTTGCTGGCCGTGTGCGTGGTGAGCTTCCCGTCGGCGGCCGTCACCTGAACGGTGTTGGGTGCCAGTATCGTGCCGATGCCCGGCAGGTGGTCTATCTTGTTCTTCTTGAACAGCATCCCCACGCCGCCGGTGAGGCCTTTCACGACGCTGTCCTTGCGGGCCATCATTTTGGCCAGATCGAGCGAGAGGCCGGTGACGTTGATGCCATGCTTGGCGAAGTGGTTTTTCGCGGTGTAGTAACGCTCGGACGAATCCAGCAGCGCCTTAGACGGAATGCAGCCGACGTTGAGGCAAGTCCCGCCGAGGTATTCGCGCTCGACACAGGCGACTTTGAGCCCGAGTTGGGCGGCACGAATCGCAGCAACATAACCGCCGGGGCCGGCGCCGATCACGATCAGATCATAAGTGTTTTCTGGCATAGGGATCGGAATTGTATGCTGCTGTCGCATGGGCTACCAGCCCATGCCAAAACGCCCGAATTGAGCGAAAAGCCCAAGGGTTGAGGCGACCGGACCGCCGTCCCGTACCACGGGCCTCCGGCCCGTGCCGACGATGTTCAATCTCCAAGAACTTTGATCATCAGACAATATCGCGCCGCTCGCACGGGCCGGAGGCCCGTGGTACGGGGCGACGTCCTTGCTCTTGCACCCCAAACTGCGTGGGATACAAGATGTCTATGAAAGTCGTTGAAAAGATCGCCGTCACCGCCGCTGCGCTGTCGGCCGATCCGCGACAGGCAGCGGCAGCGGCGCGGAAGATCGGGATTCGCGGGGTGTTGTTCGATGCGGTCTCGCCAGCGTTCTCGGTGCCCGATCTGTCGCAGACCGGCCGACGCGAATTCCGCCAGATGCTATCCGCCAACGAGTGCGAATTGGTCGGTCTGCGGGTGGATTTGGGACCGAAGGGACTGTCGTCCAAATCCGACGTCGATCAACAATTGCGGCGGATCGAAAAGGCGATGGAAGCGGCGCAAGGGTTGAACACGCCGCAACTGTGCATCGATCTCGGCCCGCTGCCGACGCCATCGCGATCGCAGAGCATTACGCCGAAGGTGTCGCCGGAACTGGCGGGGTTGATCATCATCCCTACGCCATCAGACGTAGCGCCGCCCGAGCCGGATGAATCGCAAACCCCGGCCGACGTGGCGTACATTACGCACCTCGACCCGATCATGATCGAGCTCGGCCAGCGGGCCGACCGCATGGGCGTGATGATCGCGTTCCGCAGCGAGCTGTCGTCGGTGGCAGCGTTGGAGCGAGCGATTTTGGCGGCGCGGTGCCCGTGGTTCGGTGTCGATATCGACCCCGTCGCACTGCTGCGCGATTCGATGGACTACGATGACTTCTTTTCCCGCGTGGGCCCGGTCGCGCAGCACGTCCGTGCTAGAGACGCCAATGCCGGCAGCGGCCATCGCACGCAGCCGACGGTGGTGGGCTTCGGCGGAGTGAATTGGCCGCACCTGCTTGCGAACCTCGAGTCGACGGGCTTCAGGGGATGGATCACGCTCGATCCGGTGGAACTGCAAAACCGCATGGCGGGGGCGGTCGAAGGAGCCCAGTATTTGCGAGGATTAAAGTAGGGTGCCAGTCATGGCACCAATCAATGCGTTGCCATGAATGGCAACCTACTCGACCGAGTGTGCCAAGTGGGCCTCGAAATTCTTCTTGTACGCCGCAATCAAATCCGGCTGATTGTTGATGATCAGCAGATTTTCCGCGTTGCTCTTCTCGGCGCTTTTGGAGAAGTTGAAGCTGCCGGTCAGCAGCGTCTTGCCATCGATGATCATGATCTTGTTGTGGGCGATCGCGTGCTTGCGATCAACCCAGGTGGGCACTTGTGCGTTACGCAGGAACGTGAGGGACGAATACTTTTCCGTTTCCTGGCTCTTGTCCAGAATGACACGAACCTTCACGCAGCGTTCTTTGGCATCAACAACTGCTTTGGCGATCGGCGCAGAGGTAAAATTGTAGGCTTGCACATCGATCGTTGATTTTGCAGCTCCAAGCTCAGCTACGATCGCGTCGGTACATCCGCCGTTCGGGGAAAAGTACACCCGGAACGAGGACGGATTGACCGGTATCAGTTGCGCAGACGTTGAGTTCGGCTGAAGATAGCTCAAGCCGTAACCGAGCAGAACCGCAAGAAAAATAGGGAGCGCAGATCGCATCACGTAATATCGGCCTACGCGGCGGGTGGCTTGAAGGTTCTGCAATTAGCGGAAGGTCCTGTGCCCGAGGCGGGATTTCAGCCTGAAAAGCGCTGTCACTTCACGTCGGCTTCCATGACGTCGTAATGCGTCATCTTCATGCCAAGCTGATCGTAGGTGCGTTTGCCGGCCGAATTGTCTCGCTCGACGTACAGACGGATTTTCACCACGCCGGCGACGTGGGCGCTGGTTTCGATGTGGCGATACAACGCCTTAAACACGCCCTTGCGGCGGTGGGCCGGATCGACGTACACACTTTGAATCCACCAGATATTGCCGTTGCGCCAGTCCGACCACTCGTGCGTGATCATCAGGCAACCGGCGCACGATCCGTCGATCTCAGCGACGAAATAATGTCCCTTGGCCGGATCGGTGACGATTGCCAAAACACCTTTATGGACGGTGTCGGGATCGAGGCGAACTTTCTCAGTCTCCCACGCCATGGCGGTGTTGAACGATGCGATGCGAACCACATCAGACGGCTGGGCGACGCGGATGGTAATGGGAGTGCTCATGTTCATCTAGCCTTCAGGAGTTTTACATGTGGGTCTGAACGTCGTGAGAAGAAGGCTAAACACGAAACAACGAAGAACACGAAGCGATGCATTGAATTTCTTCGTGTTCTTCGTTGCTTGTATATTCCTGATTTCTCACGAAAGCCGTGGCGTTCAATCAAAGCTATTCATCAAACAGCGCCTGCCCCGAATCCGCCGGCGGTTGCCATTTGAGTTTCAGGTGATCGTAGGCGGCCTTGGTCACGCGCCGGCCCTGCCGGGTGCGGGTGATCAGGGTGGATTGCAGCAGGAACGGCTCAATCACGTCTTCCAGCGTATCGCGCTCCTCGCCCATCGTGGCAGCAACAGCTTCGATGCCGACCGGGCCGCCGTTGTAGACTTCGATGATGGTGCGCAGGAAGACGCGGTCCTGCTCGTCGAGCCCCTTGTCGTCGATGCCTTCCAGTTCAAGCGACTTCTTCACCGTCGCCAGCGACAGCTTGCCATTGGACTCGACGGCGGCGAAGTCTCGCACGCGGCGCAGCAGCCGGTTGGCCACCCGCGGCGTGCCGCGGCTGCGATGGGCGAGTTCCATCAGCGCTTCGTCCTCCGACTGCAGCTTCAGCAGCACGGCGTTGGCTTTTAGGATCGTGTGCAAGGCCTTTGGCGAATAGAACTCGATGTGCTCGGCGATCCCGAACCGCCCGCGCATCGGGCCGGTGAGCAGGCCCAGGCGGGTGGTCGCGCCAATCAGTGTGAACGGCTTGACCGGGATTGTAATCGTCCGTGCGTGCATACCGCTATCGACCGTAAAATCGATCTTGAAATCCTCCATCGCACTGTAGAGGCATTCCTCCACCACCACCGGCAGACGGTGGATCTCGTCGATAAACAGCACGTCCCCTTTTTCCAGCCGGTTGAGAATGCCGTTGAGATCAGCACCCTTGGTCAGCGCCGGCCCGGTGGTGACATGGACGCGAGCGCTCACTTCATTGGCGATCACATGCGCCAGTGTCGTCTTCCCCAGGCCCGGCGGGCCGTGCAGCAGGATGTGCTCCACCGGGTCGCCACGACCGACAGCGGCGCTGACGGCGATCTTCAGCTTGCGGATCAGCGGCTCCTGGCCGATGTATTGGTCGAATTTCTGAGGGCGCAGCGCGAAATTGACCGGGATTTCTTCTTCCGGCGTGGACTCTGCGGAGATGATTCGTTCTCGGGCCATGGTTCTGGTGATTGGTGATTGGTGCGTGACAAAATCCGCTCACGGACCAATCACCAATCACCATTCTCAACTCCTCAGTGAGTGCTGTCTCAACATCTCCGGCACCAGTTCATCCGCTGACTTCAACTTCGGATTCGCCTCTTTCACCTTCAGCAGCAACCGCTCCGCATCGGGACGGCGCAAACCCATCTGCGGGCTGGCCAGCACCGCGATCGCGGCTTCGTCCTCGGCGGAGTATTTTGTCGGGGCTGCCGATTTTATCGTGCTGATCCCGGCTGACACGAATGACTGCATTTTGCCCGCCAACTCCGCCACGATCAGTTCAGCAGTCCGCTTGCCGATGCCTTTGAGCTGGGTCAGCGGGCGGGTGTCCTTGGTTTCGATCGCGTGGGCGATCTGGGCAATCGGCACGGTCAGCGCCCGCAGCGCCGTTTTTGGGCCGATGCCTTTAACGGTGATGAAGCGTTCGAAAAATCGCTTGTCATCGGGGCGCAAAAAGCCAATCAACTGCGGCTCGAAATTATTGCCGTCGCCCTGGAGGTAGAGGATGGTGTTGAGCGTCACTTCCTCGTCGAGCATCGCCTGCAGTTCCAGCACATCGACGGCCGGCACGAGCAATTCAAACAACATCGCGCCGGCCTGCAGGTGGGCGCGATCGTCGTCGACTCGCTTCAGTTGGCCGGTGATGGCGGAGATCATCTGTTGACTAGATTAACCGAATAGGTTGTCGGGAACCATGCGACACAGAGGCACAGAGTCACAGAGAAATACACAGAGGAAATTTAATAGATTTTGAACCTACACAGGCGGCCAAACCGAAATGGGACTTTTCTCTGTGCTAACCTCTGTGGCTCTGTGCCTCCGTGTCGCATTCAATACTCGAAAAATCGAAAACATTGTTCTTATCCCAGCGAACGCCCGCAGCAGAGCGCGATTGCCAGTGCATCTGCCACGTCCGGGGGTTCGGGCGGTTTGGCGAGTTTCCAGGTGGCCATGATCGCCCTCTGCATCTGGCCCTTGTCGGCATGGCCGTGGCCGGTGAGGGATTGCTTGACGCGGTTGGCGGCGAACTCGTGAATCGGCACTTGGTGACGTTGGGCGACCAGCAAAATCACCCCTCGGGCGTGTCCCATCAGGATCGCGGTGCGCGGGTGGGCGTAGTGCGAATAAAGCTGCTCCACCCCGACAGCGGCGGGTTTGTGCTCGTTGAAAATCCCGTCGAGTTCGTCTTCCAACTCGACCAGCCGCTCGGGGATGGGCTTTTTTGGGTTCAGCCGGATCACGCCGGCGTCGAGGAGCTTGGGTCTAACGGGATGAAACTCGATCACGCCGTAACCGGTGAGTTGCAAGCCAGGATCGATGCCAAGGATACGCATTGAAGCGTATTAAACACGAAGCGACGAAGAACACGAAGAGGCGCACGAATTTATGAGAATCTCTTCGTGTTCTTCGTTGCTTCGTATTTAACTCTGATTGATGAAACTCAACACATTTTAAAAAGATCGTACCGCCAAACCCGCCGCAATGAGCGCCAGTGTAGCGATGATCGCCCAAAGCCAAGCCGTGGGTGTGCCGGAGAAAAGCGGGAACTCGTCCTCTTCATCCAGTGGATCGTTCCGGCGGAGATAGACGACGCGTAGAGCTGCCAAGCAGCAGATCAGGACCGAGACTGCAAATACAAACTTGGACCACATGCTTGTCCGAATCTACCCCTTCCGCCAGCCTGTCCCGTCCGGCCGATCTTCCAGCGTGAGGCCGATTTTGGTCAGGCCGTCGCGGATGGCGTCGGCCAAGGCGAAATTCTTGCTCGCGCGGGCATCTTTTCGGAGTTGGATGACCAGCTTCATCACCTGATCGAGCAGGCTGGCGTCCTTGCCGCTCGCGGCGCTGCCGGTGCTGCCGGGCGTCAGGCGGAACAGGCCGATCACGCTGCCGATATTGCGGAGCGTGCTGGTGGCCGCCAGTACATGGCCGATTAGTTCGTTGGCCTTGCTGCGCTCGATTTCGTGCTTCTCGATGTGGGAGTTGACCTCGCCGGCCAACTCGTGCAGGACCGCGATCGCCCCGGCGGTGTTGAAGTCGTCGTCCATCATCTCGAGAAACTTCATCTTCAAGCCCAACACCGCCCGGGCGAACGCCGCGTGATTGGTTTCGAGAATCGCAGCGGCGGCCAGGTCCATGTCCGGGCCCAGCTCGTTGATCTTCTTACCCGTCAGCCGTTCGACCCGCTCGAATAAACGCTGGAAGACCGCCAGGCCCTTGCCGCTGCTGGTAACGACGTCGTCCGAAAAATCGATCGGCCGGCGGTAGTGCGTGCTGAGCAGCAGGTAGCGCACGAATTCCGCGCCGTGTTCATTCACCAGTTCCACCGGGTCGATCACGTTGCCGAGCGATTTGGATATCTTCTCCATCTTCAGATCGCCGCCGGCGACCTTGGTCGCCACTCGGGTCAGGCCGTTGTGCAGCCAGAATTTGGCGAACGGCTTGCCGGTGCAGCATTCGGATTGGGCCAGTTCGTTCTCGTGGTGGGGGAACATCAGATCCATCCCGCCGCCGTGGATGTCGAAGGTGTCGCCGAGGTACTTCTGGCTCATGGCCGAGCACTCGATGTGCCAGCCGGGCCTGCCCGGGCCCCAGGGGGATTCCCATGCGGGTTCGCCGGGCTTGGCGCCTTTCCACAGCGCGAAGTCCGCCGGGTTACGCTTACCGTTGCCGGCCAATTCTCGCGTGCCGGCTTCCTGCTCTTCGACTTTACGGTTGGAGAGTTTGCCGTACTCCGCGTCCTTGCTGACTTCAAACCACACGCTTCCCTCGGCTGCGTAGGCAAAGCCGCGGTCGATGAGCTGTTGCGTCATAGCGAGGATTTCGGGCATGTGCTCGGAGGCTTTGGGGAACTTATCGATCGAATCAACACCCAGCATCGCCAGGCAATCGTGATACTGCTTGGTCGCGTCGGCGGCCACGTCCTGCCAATCCTGCTTTAGCTCGATGGCGCGGTCGATGATCTTGTCGTCGACGTCGGTGATATTCACCACCCACGTCACCTCGAAGCCCTTGTATTGCAGATAGCGTTTGATCGCGTCAAAAATCACCGGCCCGACCATGTGCCCGATGTGCGGCGGCTTATACACCGTCGGCCCGCACACATACATGCCGACTTTGCCGGGCTTCACCGGGGTGAAGAGCTCTTTTTGTTTCGACAGCGTGTTGTAGATGCGAAGGGACATGAATGAATTGACTCATTGACGATCGTGCCATTGACGATTGAAGATTTGAAGTCGGGGCCCATTCCCCAATCGTCAATCGTCAATGATTCAATCGTCAATTCTTCAGATGATTCTAGTCAACCCGCGCGCTGGAGCAACACAACCGCGTGGGCCGCGATCGCTTCGCCACGTCCGATAGCGTCGCACCCTTCGTTCGTGCCGGCCTTGATGTTGACCGGGGCGCGGACGGCGGTGCTGAGGGCGTCGCGGATGGCGGGCTTGAACGCGGCGATCTTCGGTTTCTCGAGCAAAACCGTGATATCGGCGTTGCCGACCTTCCACCCCTGATCGTCCGCCAGCGACAGCGAATGCGACAGGAACTGCATGCTGGCCGCGTTTTTCCATCGCGAATTAGAGTCAGGAAAGTGCTGGCCGATATCGCCCAGGCCCAGCGCGCCCAGAATCGCATCAACCAACGCGTGGATGACGACATCGCCATCGCTATGAGCGATCGGGCTAACCCCGTCCGCCACCTTCACCCCGCCGAGCACGAGTACGCCATGCTGCTGCAGGCGGTGGAGGTCGTAGCCGTGGCCGATGAGGAAGTTGGTCATAAGTCAAATTCCGAATGACGAAACCCGAAATCCGAATGAATGACGAATAACGAAACCAGAATGACGAAAAAATGAAAACGACGATTCGTCCATCGTCATTCGGATTTCGTCATTCATTCGGATTTCGGGTTTCGTCATTCGGGCTTTCAGTTCAGATCGTACTCTTTGATCTTCCGATACAACGTCCGTTCCCCGATGCCCAGAATCTTCGCCGCCTGTTCGCGGTTGCCGTGGACCAACTTGAGCGTGTTGCGGATCAGTTCTTTCTCGGCCTGGGTGATGCTGATGCCCACCAGGTTGTTCATTCCGCCGGCGGTGTCGGTGATCTTCGGGCGGATTTCGGTGGGCAGGTTGTCGGGCGTCAGCGTGTTGCCGGTACACATCACCACCATGTTTTCGATCGTGTTTCGCAATTGCCGCACATTGCCCGGCCAGTTGTAGCCCATCAGCATCTGCTGAGCCTCGGGGGCGATGGTGTCGATCGGCTTGCTGTATTTCTCGGCCGACTGCTGCATGAAGAAATGCACCAGCAGCGGGATGTCCTCCCGGCGTTCGCGCAGCGGCGCGATGGTGATCGTCGCACCTTTGATGCGGAAGAACAGATCTTCACGGAACGTGCGGTCGGCCACCATTTCTTCCAGCTTGCGATTGGTGGCGCTGATGATGCGAACGTCGACCTGGATCGGCTCGTTGCTGCCGAGACGGACGACCTCGCCGTTCTCCAGTACGCGCAACAGCTTGGCCTGCATGGCGGCGGGCATGTCGCCGATCTCGTCGAGGAAGAGCGTGCCCTTGTCGGCGTGCTCGAACCTGCCTTCACGGTCGGACTGCGCGCCGGTGAAGGCGCCTTTCACATGTCCGAACAGTTCGTCTTCAAGGATGGATTCGCTCAGCCCCGCGCAGTTCAGCGTGACCAGGCGGTTCTTTCGGCGTTTGCTGTTATTGTGGATCGCCCGCGCGACCAACTCCTTGCCCGTGCCGCTTTCGCCCATGATCAGGACGGGGATGTCGCTATTGGCAACCTGCCGGGCCGTTTGCACAACCTTTTGCATGACTTGGCTCGTGCCGACGATGCCCTCGAACCCGGCCGAGTCGATGATCTGCGCCTGCAGCACTTCGTTCTGCTTGATCAGCGCCGCCCGCTCAGCCGCGCGGTTCACCTGGGCGCGGAAGTAGTCCAGATCCAGCGGCTTTTCGATGTAATCGTACGCGCCTTCATTCAACGCCTGCTTGCAGGTGGGGATATCCGCATGGGCCGTCACCAGCACCACCGGCGGGGCGGGGTTGAGTTCCTTGCTGAGGCGAAGCACTTCCAACCCGTCGCGCCGGCCGTCCATCATCAGGTCGGTGACGATGACGTCGAACTTCTTCTTATCGAGCTTGGCCTTGGCTTCGTTGAGGTTGTAGGCGAGCTCGGTCTTATGTCCCAGACGCGAAAGCGCCTCGCTCATCACGTCGGTGTGCTCTCGTTCGTCGTCAACAATTAAGATGTTTGATTTCAGGTCGGCCATGGTTCAGGATTCAATTTAACACGAAGCAACGAAGAACACGAAGAGTTGGCGACCACAGATAAACACAGATACATACAGATAAGAATAAAAACGAGCTCTTTTTCTCATCTTATCTGTGGCTATCTGTGTTCATCTGTGGTCGGTTTGATTCTCTTCGGTCGGCAGAGAAAGCGAAAACGCCGTCCCCTTGCCGACTTCGCTCTTCACCGTCAACCGCCCGCCGTGTTCTTCGGCGATGCGTTTGGTGATTGCCAGTCCCAGCCCTGTTCCGCCGCGTTTGGTGGAGAAATAGGCTTGGAAGATCTTATCGACCACATCCTGCGGGATGCCCGGGCCGGTGTCGATCACATCGATGATTGCCTGATTCCCCTCGCGGCGGGATGACAGGATGATCTCCCCGCCGGCCTCGCCGATCGCCTGGGCGGCGTTGATCATCAGGTTCAGCACCGACTGTTTGATCAGCCGCTGATCGACCGGCACCGTCAGCGGTGCCGTCGGCTTTTTCAGCCGGAGCTGGATCTTCTGGAGCTGCGCCTGCGGGGAGAAGAAGTCGACCAGCTCCTCCAGCATCTCCCCCAGTTCGATTGGCTTGCGGTCGATCTCGATCTTGCCGGCGTAGCGGAGGAAGTCGTCGAGGATGTCTTTCAGCCGGGCGGTTTCGCGACGGACGGTGCCCAGGCGGTTGATCAGCCGGGTGTGCGCCGGCTGGTGAGGGTCGAGGTCTTCCTGCAGCAGTTGGAGGTTGAGCTGGACGGTCGAAAGCGGGTTCTTGATCTCATGCGCCAGCCCGCCGGTAAGCAGCCCGAGCTCGGCCAGCCGCTCGGCGTTCAGGGCGCGCCGCTGCATGCGGTCATACCGCCGCGAGTAGCCGCGCGCCACCCACGCGCCGATCACCGCAGTGACGAACAGCCCGATCAGGAAGCCCCAGAGGAAGTCCATTCCGGTGAGGCTATCGGTAAGCAGCCGGGGCGGCAAGGCGAGGAGCGACGCATCCAAAATTGCCGCCATTTTTTCACCAAGTAGCGTATCATGTCTGAAAGCCCCGGGGGGGGCGATCACATGACACTCAAGTTTCGATACATTCTCTTGTTGTTCCTCGCCACATTGCTGTTGTGCCTGTGGCTGATAAGAGATCTGCCGACGATGCAAGTGGGCTCGCCCCCCCTTTGCGGAGCGATGCGCGGCGGCTGGCGTCGCTCGTGCCAGAATACAAGCTCCCACCGAGCGAGCCGACGACTCGATCATCGCCAGACGAAGCGCCCATTGTCCCTTACGCCAAAAACTCTTACTCGTCGAACAACATGCTGCCGGCTCTCTGCAAGGTGGCATCGGCCATTAAAGATTCACGAGCACTAGGTGGGTTTGGTCCTTCGGACAATCTGCCGAAAAAGATTCGGGCGGCAGGCCCCACGAGTGCCACGCAGTGGTATTTGTTGGCTGAGCCAGATGTCGTCGAAAAAGTCGGCAATATGACGTTCATGCGGCTGTGCATCGTGAACCGAACGGCTGGCACATTGATTTTTAACGCGAGTGACAGCCGGCTCAGCATCGTGCAGGAGGCCGTGGACGACAAAGGCGATTGGTGCCCTATTGAATACTTGACTTCAAGCTGGTGCGGCAACAGCGCGCACCGAGTGATGCTGCCGGCAGGGCAATTCTGGTCTATTCCGACGCGGCGATATCAAGGGTCGATCAAGACAAAACTTCGCTTTCGTTTTGATCTGCCGGGCCAGACAGTGTGTTCCAACGAATTCGAGGGCAGTGTGCACCCCGCACAATTCACCGAGGTCCAGCCACGACGGCCCACCAATATTATGGATCCGACGTTTGAAGTGCCCGCCAAGCCGCCGACTGAACCGTCAACGGATTGGGCCGCGGTGGCTAAACAATTCGGAATGGACAATGAGCCTGACGTCATGCCCAAGTTCGGAACGGCAGCCGAGCGAGAATTGCCTATTCCGATTCCCCCAGCAACGCGTCCACTATTCCCTGTACATTAAACACCTTCGCTTCCACCGTCGGCGGGAGCCCCAAATCCCGCAATGTTTGGCTGGTGATCGGGCCGATGCTGATGATCTTTACGCCGGCGAGTTTGGCGATGTAGTCCGGGCCGAGCAGGGTGGCGAAGTTTTTCGCGGTACTGCTGCTGGTGAAGGTGACGGCCGTCACTTCCTTGGCGTCGACGGCGTCGATCAGCTCTGGCAGTAACGCGGTGGCCGAGCGGGTTTCGTAGATGGCGACGTCCTTCACTTCTGAGGCTTTATCGGCGATCAGCCGTTCGCGCAGCAGCGGGCGGGCGATGTCGGCCCGCAGGAGCAGGAATTTTTTGCCGGCCACGCCGAGCTTGGCCAGTTCGTCGGCCAAGGCTTCGGCGACGAACGCCTGCGGGCAAAGGTCGACCTTCAGCCCCAGTTGATCGCGCACCGCGTCGGCCGTCGCGCTGCCGATGACGGCGATCTTGGCCTTGCCGAAGATGCGCACGTCCGCGTCGATCGTGAGCAGGCGCTTCTTCGCCGCTTCCACGCCGCTGGCGCTGTTGAAGATGATCCAGTCGAACTCCCCGGCCCGCTTGAGCGAGTCATCCACCGCCGACCACTCGGCCGGCTCGGCGATCTCGATCGTCGGGGCTTCGATCACGTTTGCGCCCAGTTCCTCCAGCTGCGACGACAACTCGCTCGCTTGCTGGCGCGTACGGGTGACGACGATCGTCTGGCCGAACAGCGGGCGGGTTTCAAACCAGTTCATCTGCTCGCGGAGCGAGACGACCTGGCCGACGATCGAAATCGCCGGAGCTTTCAGGCCGGCCTTTATGATCGCTTCCGGCAACGTGCCGACGGTGGCGACGACGGTTTGCTGGTACGGCCGCGTGCCCCAGCGGATGGTGGCGGCCGGCGTGTTCGGATCCTTGCCGTGCTCGATCAGCTTCGCGCAAATCCGCGGCAGCGATTTCACGCCCATGTAAAACGCCACGCACGGCAGCTTGGCGACGACGTCCCAATCGATGTCGGAACTGCCGGCCGCCGCGCCGCGGGCTTTGGCCTGCTCGTCCTTGTAGTCTTCTTCCTTCTCGTGCCCGGTGATGAACGTAAAGCTGGAGTTGAAATCGCGATGCGTGACCGGGATGCCCGCGTAAGCGGGACCAGCGATCGCGGCCGTGATGCCGGGCACCACTTCAAACGCCACGCCGGCGGCCTTGAGCGCCAGGCATTCCTCGCCTCCACGGCCGAAGATGAACGGATCACCGCCTTTGAGACGCACGACCTTTTTGCCTGCCAATCCGTGCTCAACAAGACAGGCGTTGATCTGGTCTTGAGTCATCGAATGGCTGGCCGCCATCTTGCCGACGTATATTTTTTGCGCGTTGGGGCAATGCGCCAGCAGGCGCGCATTGGCGAGGTAGTCGTAGACGACGACATCCGCCAGTGCCAATAATCTCGCGCCTTTGACGGTCAAAAGCCCGGGATCGCCTGGCCCGGCGCCCACGAGGTACACTTTTCCTGAAGTGCTGCTCACATCTGCTCCGATAAATCAAAATGACACATTGGGTAAACCTTGCGGTTCCGCCTGCCGATCAAAAGAACGTTACCGCACTGCGGTTCTAGCATAGCAGGAGACAAGCGATGGTTGCAGTCCTAAAAATGCCGAGTCCGTTCAAGCAGGCTGAAGGCGCTGAACGTCGGGTCTTCCCCCGCAAGGAAATCCACGCCCGCGTGGAGAGCAAGCGGATGGATCACACGATCGAAGCCCGCCAGAACCCGCACTTGAGTCTCGCTCTCCGCGACCTCTCGCTGGGCGGCCTGAGCGCGATCAGCGACATCGCCATCAAGGCCGGCGAGCGCCTGAGCGTGTTTTTCCCGCCCCAAGGCAGCAACCGCGGCTGGGACGCCTTCGGCCGAGTCATCCGCTGCGACCCGAGCGGCATGGGCTATCGGTTGGCCGTCGAGTTCGATCCGCTGCCGATGGCGGCGTGAGTAAAACCCGAAATCCGAAACCCATCTTCAGAAATCCGAATGACGAAACCCGAAATCCGAATGACGAATCATCGCGATCGGGCATTTTCGTCATTCGGATTTACCTCCCACTGTTCCAACACTTTCAAGTATCGTGGCGAGACATCCTCGCTCGGATGCCTGATCGAAAACTTCCGATTAATCGCCTGCCAGTGATCCACCGGCCAGGTGCCCAGATGCTCGCCCCATTGACCGCTCTTGATTGACACCAGTCCGTCGTTGTCGCCTTCGACGGCGCTGACGATCGCGTGCGAGTGCATCGCAAACGCAGGCATTTGGTGGAACGGGCGGGCGCAGGCGACCGATGCGTAGCGCACGTCGGGGTGATCGGGCACTTCATCGTTGAATCGAGCGCAGGCGTTGGTGGTGAGATCGATCCCGGCGGAGATGTCCAGCCCAAGCTTGCGGACGACCGGCAATAACCCCATACGCTGACCCAGGTTGCGCTCGATCCAGTCCGCGTACGGCGAGCCGCGGTGGGGCGTGCAGACGGTCAGCACCGCCGCCACATGGCGGGCCATCCCCAGCTTGCTCACCATGTACCGGGCGTCGAGCCCGCCGAGCGAGTGGGCGATCAGCAACACGCGCTCGTTAGGCCGGTCGGCCATCTCCAGCCGCTCCAGGATCTGCTGCTTCAACTCCCGAGATCGTCTCTCGACCGATGCAGTGGGGTGAACGCGGGTTTTGATCACCAGATGCCCGCGATCGGCGATCGCCCGGTCGATTTTGCTGAAATACGACAGCCGCAACGGCCCCAGCCGAATTTCGTCGCGCCCGAACAGGCCGTGATGGAGAACGATTGGAATCACGAATCGATTGTGGATTGTGGACGGTGGATTGTCGATGGCTGTTTGAAAATTGAAGCCACTTCAACTATCCACAATCGACAATCCACAATCTATCCGTAAACTACCGCGAATTTCCCTTTTGGAAGAAACGAAAAAATGCCACGACGCACCGACATCCACACGATCCTCATCATCGGCTCCGGGCCGATCGTCATCGGCCAGGGCTGCGAGTTTGACTACTCCGGCGTGCAGGCCTGCCGGGCGCTGAAGGAAGAGGGCTACCGCATCGTCCTGATCAACAGCAACCCCGCCACGATCATGACCGATCCGGAGTTCGCCGACGCCACCTATATTGAGCCGATTTCTCCCGAAGCCGTCGAAAAAATCATCATCCGCGAGAAGGAAGCCGGCTTCCCGATCGACGCCGTCCTCCCCACCCTCGGCGGGCAGACCGGCCTGAACACCGCGATGGCCTGCTACGACAAGGGGATCTTCCAGAAGTACGGCGTGGAAATGATCGGCGCCAATCGCGATGCCATCCACCGCGGCGAAGATCGGCAGGTTTTCAAAGACCTGATGATCAAGATCGGCCTGAACGTGCCCCGGTCCGGTGTCGTCCACAACATGGACGACGCCCGCAAGGTGCTGAAAGACATCGGCCTGCCCCTGATCATCCGCCCGGCCTTCACGCTCGGCGGCACCGGCGGCGGGATCGCCTACAACATCGAGGAATTCGAAGACATCGTCATGCGCGGCATTGATGCCTCGCCGGTGAACGAAATCCTCATCGAGGAATCCGTCATTGGCTGGAAAGAGTACGAGATGGAAGTCGTCCGCGATAAGGCCGACAACGCCATCATCATCTGCTCGATCGAAAACATCGACGCGATGGGCGTCCACACCGGTGATTCCATCACCGTCGCGCCGATCCAGACGCTGACGGACAAGGAATACCAGAAGATGCGCGACGCCAGCATCGCCGTCATCCGGGCGGTGGGTGTGGAGACCGGCGGGTCGAACATCCAGTTCGGCATCAACCCGGAAAACGGCGACATGGTCGTCATCGAAATGAACCCGCGCGTGTCGCGGTCGTCTGCGCTGGCGAGCAAAGCCACCGGCTACCCGATCGCCAAGATCGCCGCGAAGCTGGCGGTTGGTTACACGCTGGATGAGCTGCCGAACCCGATCACGACGGACAAGAAGAACAACCTGCACACCAGCGCCTGCTTCGAGCCGACGATCGACTACGTCGTGATCAAGATCCCGCGGTGGACGTTCGAGAAGTTCCCCGATGCGGATGAAACGCTCACGACGCAGATGAAGAGCGTCGGCGAAGCCATGGCCATCGGTCGAACATTCAAGGAAGCCCTGCAGAAGGGCATCCGGTCGATGGAAGTGAAGCGGTTCGGCTTCGGCCTGGATAAGTACGACAAGTGGCTGAACGCCACCCGTACCACGGGCCTCCGGCCCGTGCCTGCGGCGTCTGGAGCCGAAAAATCTGCGTCCGCCGACGCGTCGCGTAGCTCGCACGGGCCAGAGGCCCGTGGTACGGGCGACCATTCCGACAAAACCACGCAAGGCGAATCCCTCGACGGCGAATGGCCGATCCCGACCGACAAGCTCCGCCGCAAGCTGGCCGTCCCGAGCCAGGGGCGGCTGTATTACCTGCGGTACGCCCTCAAGATGGGGTGGACGCTCGAGCAGATTTATGAGCTGACGAAAATCGACAAGTGGTTTTTGGCGCAGATGAAGGAGTTGGTGGATTTCGAGAGCCAGCTTTATGCGGTCGCTGATTTTGCATCTGCCAAGGTGATCTCAAAACCTTCGAATCAAGGCGGCGATTACTCGGAAAAGAACAAGCATTTCCGAACAGTTTACGATCGAGCGAAACAGCTTGGATACAGCGATGTGCAACTTGCCAGCGTCTGGGGCATGACGCCTAAATCGGTTCACGACCTGCAAATGCGAGGACCGGTGTACAAGCTGGTCGACACGTGTGCGGCGGAATTTGAAGCATCGACTCCGTACTACTATTCGACGTATGAGAATGCATACTTCGTCGACGGGAACTACCTCACCGAAGACGAAATCCGCCTCACCGACCGCGAAAAAGTCATCATCATCGGCGGCGGTCCGAACCGCATCGGCCAAGGGATCGAGTTCGACTACTGCTGCGTGCAGGCGGCGTTTGCGATGCGGGAACTCGGCATTGAATCGGTCATGATCAACTCGAACCCCGAGACGGTCAGCACCGATTACGACACCAGCGACCTGCTCTTCTTCGAGCCGCTGACGCACGAGGACATCCTGAACATCTGCGAGCGATTGAACGGCAAGCCGTTCAGCGAAAAGGGCGGGCTCGTGAAGGGCGTGATCGTCCAGTTCGGCGGGCAGACCCCGCTGAACCTCGCCAAAGGCCTGCAGGACGCCGGCGTGCCGATCATCGGCACCAGCGTCGCCAACATCGACGCCGCCGGCGATCGTGAGCAGTTCCGCGCGTTGCTGCAAAAGCTCAACCTGAAGCAGCCGGCCAACGGCATCGCCCGCAACGTGGCCGAGGCCCGCAAGATCGCCAAGGACGTCGGCTATCCCGTCCTTGTCCGCCCCAGCTTCGTGCTCGGCGGGCGGGCGATGGAAATCGTCTCCGACGAAGAGCAGCTCAACTACTACATGGCCCACGCGATCGACGCGAGCACGATCGTGGATGCCCCGATTCTCGTCGACAAGTTCCTCGACAATGCGACGGAAGTCGACGTCGACTGCCTGGCCGACTATGACGCCGGCGGGAAGGGCGAGGGGATCATCATCGGCGTGATGGAGCATATCGAAGAGGCCGGCATTCACTCCGGCGACTCGGCCTGTGCACTGCCGCCATACTCGCTGTCGCAGGACATCGTGAAGCAGCTCAAAGATAAATCGAAGGCGCTGGCCAAGGCGCTGGCGGTTCGCGGGCTGATGAACGTGCAATACGCCATCAAGGACAACGAGATCTACGTCATCGAAGTGAACCCCCGCGCCAGCCGAACCGTGCCGTTTGTCAGCAAGGCCACCGGCGTGCCGTGGGCGAAGATCGCCGCCAAGGTGATGGCGGGCAAGACGCTCAAAGAGCTCGGCGTGACCGAGCAACCTGATCCCAAGCACGTCAGCGTGAAGGAAGTGGTCTTCCCGTTCACCAAGTTCCCGGGCGTAGACATCATCCTCGGCCCGGAGATGCGCAGCACCGGCGAAGTGATGGGCATCGACGAAACGTTCGAGCTGGCGTTCGCCAAATCGCAGATCGCCGCGGGCACGGTGCTGCCCACCAAGGGCACGGTCTTCATCAGCGTGCGCGATTCCGACAAGCCGGCGATCATCCCGATCGCCAAGGCGCTGGCCGCGAATGGGTTTGAGTTACTTGCGTCTTCCGGCACGTACGACGCCCTCAAGGCCGCCGGGGTGGCGGCCAAGCGGGTGCAGAAGTTGTCCGAAGGTCGGCCGAACATTCAGGACTACATCAAGAACGGTCAGGTTCACCTGATCATCAACACGCCGACGAAGAAGGGTCCCGCGACGGACGAAGGCAAGATCCGCTCAATGGCGGTGTTGAACAAGGTGCCGATCGTCACGACGGTGACCGCCGCCAGCGCGGTGTCTCGGGCGATCAAGGCGCTGCAGACTTCGGGCTGGGGCGTCAAGCCGCTGCAGGCGTATGTGGGCAAGCCGCCTCAAAGATCGTAGCGATCGAGAACCGCTGTTTCAGATTGAATCATTGACGATCGGGTCATTGAGGATTGAAAGCCCGTTCTTTCAATCGTCAATGACC
>JANMES010000033.1:0-36820 GCA_031377185.1 Phycisphaerae bacterium | reverse complement strand
GTTTGGGATTTACATCGGCTCGTTCTTCACGGTCTCGTCGAAGATTCGCAGCAGCTTGGATTTATCGAAGATCATCTCCTGCCGCGTGAGCCCGACGATGTCGTACGTGTGCGTCAGCTCGATCGCATCGACCGGGCAGGCCTCCTCGCACATGCCGCAGTAGATGCAGCGGAGTTCATCGATATCAAACTTGCCAGGGTACTTCTCGCGGTCCTGCCACGGCGATTCTTCCGCCTCGATATGAATGCAGCGGGCCGGGCAGGCGGTGGAGCACATGAAGCAGGCTACGCACTTGACACGGCCTTCCTCGTCCTTGTTTAGCCGATGCACGCCGCGATAGGTATTGAGCTGCATCCCGCCGTCTTCGATCTTCTCGATGTCTTCGCGGCGTTCCTCGGGGTACTGGATCACGCTGTCGGTCCCGCCGAGCACGCGGAGCATGTGCTTCATCGTCGTGCCCAGGCCTTTGAGGACCTGGGGCATGTAGAAGGTATCGCCGAGCGAGAGCTTGGGTTCTTGGAGCATCAGGACGTCGGAGTCTTTCATACGGATGAGGATTCTAACGGGGATTCCCCCTCACGTCACGTCGTGTATAATCGAGTTATGGACGAGTCCATTGCTGAAGCATTCGCCCGCAGAGATCGGTTTATCAAAGCCAAGAATGCCTTGCGCACGCCGCAAGAGAGGCTTGCCGCGATGCGAGCGCTTCAGCAACGCTCGATGGCGATGATGTCGCCCGAGGGCTACCAACACTTCATTCGGCGTAATTATCGTGCTCGTGCGGTCGATCCGGCTCAATACGCACTGGAATGACTATCATGACCCGCGATGATGACTCCATTTTTGAAACATTCCGACGCCACGGCGTACCCTTTGTCATCATCGGCGGGCACGCAGTCAACTACCACGGCCGGATTCGAAATACTGAAGACGCCGACATCGTTTGGCGACGATCTGCTAATGCCGAACACGCCTTGCTGATCGCTTTAACGGAAATGGATGCAAAATGGATTGGGAAGGAGATCGATCCAGCCACAGGTATCGAACGTGAATACCCAGTCACGTTGGCATATATACACAGCACACATTTGATGATGCTCTGCACGAAATGGGGGTTTCTGGATGTCTTTTCGTATATTCCAGGTCTCCCGGAAGTTCCTGTGGAGCAGTTGTTTGACACGAGTGTGACCGACGGCAGATACCACTTTGCATCGCGCGACTGGCTCGTGCAAATGAAGACCAAGGCTGGTCGATCAAAAGATTTGGAAGACTTGGCGCAGCTTCCCGACCCGCCAAAGTCATAACACCGGGCCATCGCAAAACGATCACTCAGGCATTCGCTGGTAGTGCAGATTTGTTAAACCGGCTGCCGGGGATTTTCATCCGCTTGTTCGTGTCCGGGGTGGCCGGGATGATCAGGCTGGTGATCAGCATGAGCACCAGCAATACCACGTTTCCGACGAAGAAGGCGATGGCAGTTTTTTCATCGACGCCGCCGAAGCTCTTTCCGCCCGTCAGGTAGACGACGACCGCCGTCATCACCAGCATCGCCAGCGACATCGGGATCAGCGCCCGCCAGGCCAGCATCATCAGTTGATCGAACCGGAACCGCGGCAGGCTCCAGCGGACCCACATGAACACGAAGATGATCGCGATGGTCTTCCCGAAGAACACCGCTGCCCGCAGGACGCACACCAGCAGGCTGGTGGTGACTTCCGGGTGCGTCGGGTCGGCCCCGGTCAGGCCCGGCAAATGCCAGCCGCCGAAGAAGAGCGCAACGCCCACGGCGCTGGTGGTGATCATCCCGGCGTACTCGGCCAGGAAGAACAGCGCAAACCGCATCGCGGAGTATTCGGTGTGATACCCGCCGACCAGTTCCTGCTCGCATTCAGCCAGGTCGAACGGGGCGCGGTTGGCTTCGGCATGGATGCAGATCAGGAACATCAAAAACGCCAGCGGCTGGGTGAAAACATTCCACGCGGGCAAAAATCCGAACAGCAGGTAGGACTGAGCCGCCACGATCTTGTCCAGTTCCAGCGTGCCGAACATCACCACGATCACCAGTACCGCCAACCCCAGCGGGATTTCGTAGCTGATCATGTTCGCGGTGGCGCGAAGCCCGCCCAGGAACGAGTATTTGTTGTTGCTCGCCCACCCGCCGATGACGATGCCGTACACCGCCAGCGATAGCACCGCCAGCACGAACAGCACGCCGATGTTGAGGTTGGCGATCTGGAAGTTCCACCGATAAGTGACCGTCGCGCGAGTTGCGCCGGCGGATGTCGTTCCGTCCTCGTTGGTGATGGCTTCGGTATGGGGCGTCCCAACTTCCACGATCGTTGCATTACTTGGGAGTTTTTCCTTCACCGCATCGATCAAATGCGCAACGGGTACGCCGGTTACATCAATATCTTTGACTGATTGCTTCACCCCGCCCCACGGCAGCACTGCGATCGACACCACCACCACCGTCATCATGATGATCGGGGCGATCGTGAACAATACTTTATCGACGTGCTTGGGGCGGTAATCTTCCTTCAGAATGAACTTCAGTCCGTCCGCCAGCGGCTGGCCGAGGCCGAACATCCTCAGGTCCTTGAGGAACGGAATGATGCCAAACCCCAGCCCCGTGCGGTTCGGGCCGATGCGGTCCTGCACCCAGGAGGCGATCTTGCGCTCCAGCAGGATCAGGTACGCCACCGCGCCCAGGATGCTCACGTGAGCGATGAACGTGATGTAAACCCAGGCCGGGATGTTGGTTTCAATCCATTCAAGCATTGTTGTTAGTGCTGAGTGCTGGGTGCTAAGTGCTGAGTGGGTTTGTCATCCACGCTGCACGGCACGGGCACTGATTCACTCTCCTGCAAAATCCATGTGCATCGCACCTGTGCCAGAATTACTCAGCACTCAGCACTCAGCACTCGTTACTTCACTTCGCCCATCGAAACGACGCTAACACCGCCTCAACTTGTTTCAGCCGGGCGACGGAGTCGGCGTCGATCCCGACGAAGACCATGTCGTACACCACGTGGTCTTTCATGCCCATGATTTCCACCGAGTGGTTCATGAGCGTGACGTCTTTTGCCTCGCCGGCTTTGCCGTTAACCCGGGTGGTTTCTTTCGCGGCGACCGGGAGCAGATACTCCAGACGCCAGGCGGGCATGCCGTCTAGTTGGTCTTCCTTGTCGGCCAGGAATTTCACCTTGTCAGACTTATCGGTCAATTGCTTCTTCTTGGCGTCGACGATGTCGGCCAGCACCGCGTTATTGTCCTTCGGCGTGCCGATCTGAACGACAAAAATCCCGCCGGTGGAGCTTGCTGCATCGCCGGGTAGTTCAAACACATGTTGTCGCGGCGAGTTCTTGGTGGCCTTCCAGGCTCGGGGCACGGCGAACGAAAAATGGTTCGCGGCGTTTTGCACCGTCACGATGTCGGCCGGCTTCGTCGCCGGACCGGCCGCCAGCGCGCATGTCGCACACAGGGCCGTCAGCAGGATCGTGGTGTAGTGCTTCATAGCAACCTTCCGAACAATCCGCCTACAGCGGCGCGAACTCAAACGCCGGCTCGGCGGTCTTGGCCATCGGCAGGTGGACGGACATGAACGGCTCGCCCATCTCCGCCCGAACCGCGCCGGCCTGGTACTGCCCGGTGCGACCGAGCAGCTTCATGTAGACGTCGCCTTCACGCCGCGTGCCTTCGATCGGCGCGATGCCCGCGAACGCCTGGATCTTGCCGTTGACGTTCTCCCAGCAGCCGTCCTTCTCCGCCCAGGTGGCAGCGGGCAGGACGATATCGGCCTTGTCGGCCATGCCCGAGGCGAAGATGTCCTGAACGACCTTGAAACCCTTGGGGAACACGCTCTTGCCGACCCATTCCGACAGGTACCCGCCGACGATCCAACCGGCCTTGAGGGCCTTGGTGTCCGGGGTACCTTTGATGAACGCGTCGAATTCCAGCGATGGCCCGCCGAGCAATTTGAACACCCGGAGGATGCCGTTCTTGTTCGGCACTTTTTCTGCCTGGATCGTGAAGGTCTGCTTGCCGGTGAGGCTGTTCTTGAAGGTTTCGTTTTCGCCGGTCGTCGGCACGGGGCCGAGGACGAGAATGGCTTTGGGATCGAGCTCGCGAAGGTATTTGCCGAGCAGGAACGCTTCTTCGCACGCCATCATCGGGCTGAACACGCCGTAGATGGTGCCGGGGGCGGCGAGCTTGCGCAGGCCAGTGTCGGCTTCTTCGATCGCCTTGGCGAAAGTCGTTTCCACCTGCGACCCGTACTGCAGCCGGCGGGCGCCGGTCAGTCGCTTCTCGTCGTGCACCGCTTTGTAGCTGTAGCGGGTGTCGTCGCTGATCCACCACTGGTTCACGTCGGCGTTAAACCGCGGCTTGATGCGGTGGATGACACCTTCGTTGTGATTCAGATAAATGTTCTCGCCGCCGGCGTCCACCGGCGAAATGCTCGGCGTGCTCTTGAGCAGCCAGACGCGCTGTTTGAACAGGAATTCCTTGTCCAGCAACGCCCCCACCGGGCACAGGTCGACCACGTTGCCCGCGAGCTTGTTGTTGACCGGCTTACCCGGGAAAATGTCGATCTCTTCCTTATGCCCTCGGCCGTCGACGAACAGCTCGCTGGTCCCGCTGATCTCGCGGGTAAACCGCACACAGCGGGTGCACATGATGCAGCGGTCGGAGTAGAGATAAATGTTCTCGCCGACGTCTTTTTTCGGCTTCTTGGCTTTGTCTTCCTCAAACCGGCTCTGGCTACGCCCGAACTGGTAGGAATAATCCTGCAACCCGCACTCCCCGGCCTGATCGCAAACGGGGCAATCCAGCGGGTGGTTGACCAGCAGATACTCCATCACCTGCTTCTGGTTGGCGATGGCCTTGGTGCTCTTGGAATGCACGACCATCCCGTCCCGCACCGGCGTCTGACAGGACGGCACCAGTTTAGGCACGCCCTCGACTTCCACTAGACAAATGCGGCACGACGCCGGGATCGACAACCCCGGGTGATAGCAATAAGACGGGACCGACTCATCCCCCGCATCATGCATGGCCTGCAGGATCATCTGGCGGTCTTTGCATTCGATCGTTTTGCCGTCAACGGTAATCTTGGGCATAGGGATGGGATGATATACTGATTAGTGAAGGATTTCACTAGGGGAAGGATGTATGAGCTTCCGCGCACGCTTTCAAAACTTCAATTTCTTGATTGTAGTCGCCATCTTGGCGACTCTCACAACCCTTAGTTACGTTTTCAACTTCAGTTTGACTCAAAGTTGGCACTACCAAGATACTAAACGGGCGATCGGCTTCGGCACCGGACGAAATTGGGTTATTCGTTGGGATCGATACTTGGTTCCAATCAACCCGCAGTACGTTACAAGCTTTCGCTTCCAACGGGGATACATTTAACACGGGATTCCATCTACGCCAAATGCTCTCGTTCGTCATTACGCTTTGCTAAGATGGATCTCCTACGACTTCGTTGACGCCCAGACAAGAACAATCACTCAGCAAAAATTTGTCTGGATCGCTATACAAGGGTGGGTATTCCCCACGTTCCTCTGGATTCTGACGGGACTACTCTATCGATCATACAGAAAGAGAATTACCGCCGCCCGCAGAATCCAAGCTGGTCAATGCGCCAACTGCGGCTACGACCTCCGCGCCACTCCCGATCGCTGTCCGGAATGCGGGACAAAAGTCAATGCTTCGCGGTAACTTTGCGGGCTACCACTTTCGCCGCAGCCGAGCGCGACATATTCTTCCGCGACTTCAAATGAGGTGGAGGCCGGAGGTATTTCGGATCGGTCGACCCTTTAATTGGCGTGCCGGTGGCAAGCCAGTACAGCACGTCAGGACAGATATCCACATCGCCCGGCCAAACCAGTGTGCCAAAATCAGGCTCGATCTTGACCCGCTTGAAAACCTCAACGTCTTCCAGCGGCTTGAAAACACCGCCCCGTGAAACCAGTTGATCCCAGAAGGGGGTCAGGCGTTTCTCCCCATTGGAAAAAGCAATCTCCAAATCGTAGCCATTGACATGTTTCACTTTCACCGCTTTTGGACTCATCTGTGCTCCTACTTCAATGGCTCAATTCTATTCGGCGATTGATTCTTGGAAAGCAAATTCCAATTGTCCATCAATTGATCCTGATGCAAGGAGGCCCATTCAGTGACCAAGCCAAGGGCCTTCGGAGGCAAATTCCCCGCAAGAATACCGATCGGATCGATTGTGATCGAAACCTCATGCTCGGCGTACACGGCATGGAAGTGGGGTGGGGCGTGATCGGGAGTAAACATGCGAATGATGATCCCATAAAATCGGCTGATTTCGGGCATCCTTTTCCCCTTTCTCGTTTTCAAGGATTCATCCGAATCTCGTTTAGTAACGTCGCTTGCGTCTTAGGTGTGGTAGCAAGAAACGGAACTTTCGCACCTGCATAGGCTTTCAGATTGAAGGGGAAAACTGCGTTCCCATGGAGATCAGTCATTAAACCCCCCGCTTCCAATACCACCGCGGCAGGAGCAACCACATCCCACAGTTTTCCGTTTACCGTCACCGCACCGTGTGCCACACCTGCTGCGACCTGGATCGCTTCGAGCGCGGCACTGCCGATCATGCGGATTTTCCAGTTGGTTTGGCCAATCCACCGCACCGCCCAACCGGGGCATTTGCCGTGCTTGTCGAGCAAGTTGCTGGTGAGCATCAGCATGCTGCTATCGCCGAGCGGGGTTTGAAGGGCGCGCAGTCGCTTGTTGCCCAGCCATGCTCCTTCGCCATAAGCCGATGCGTACATCTGGTCGCGAGTGACGTCGTACACTACGCCCATGATCGGCATGCCTTTTTCCAGAAGCCCGATGCAGACCGCGAACGCGCCGTAGCCGTTGATGAAATTGTTCGTCCCGTCGATCGGATCGATCACCCACACTCTGCCGGATGCGTCGGGGATTTCTGCAGTGATTCCGTCCCCCAGATCGCTTTCTTCTCCGATAATGCCATCCCCGGGGAAGCGTTTGCGGAGCGCCGCCACGATCAGCCGCTGGCTGGCGCGGTCGGCGTCGGTGACGGCTTCGTCGGTGGTCATCGCGTGGGTCTTGGTCAGCCGATCGACCTTGCCCCAGTGGTCGAGGATCAGCTTCCCCGCATCGCGGGCGACTTGGACGATGTACTGCAGATCGTGTGACAGGCTCATTTACTGGCTCCATTGACAATCGGGTCATGGATGATTGTCAGGGCGTAGATTCAATCGTCAATGACCCGATCGTCAATGATTCAATCGTATAGTCCCTCAAACCACGCATGCCCGAACTTGATTCGCCCCCACAGCAGCATCGACGCCCGCGCGACCGGCGTGAGTGCATCTTCCACGTTCATCGCGTCTTGCATCGCTTCGGAGGTGGCCGGAATCGACCAGGCGTCGTGATGCTCGTCGTCGTCCAGCCGGGCGATGAGCTCATCCCGCGTTTTGGCGCAGTGCGCCACGAACAGCAGTTCCGCTTGGCGCAGGAGCGAATCTTCGACAATCCCGATACACCGCACATCGGCAATATCGCGGTGGTTGAGATGCAGTTCCTCGCGAAGCTCGCGACGAACCGCCTCGATCGGGCCCCGATCGCCCGGCTCCATCGCGCCGGCAAAGGGATGCAATCGCCCGGGATAATATGCCAGCGTCGGGCGACGTCGCCCGAGCAGCAGGTACTCATCTGCCGTCACCACCAGCGGCGAAACCCCCGCGGGATTGGCCATCACATCGCGGCCGTACTGGTCGGCGAACTCCGGATGCGCCATGTTCGTGCCTACAAAAGGCTTGTAGCTGGTACTCGACAGCTCCAGGTCCAGCCGCTTGGGACTCGATTGGAAACTCACCAGTCGCGCCATCGGCCCGTCGAACAGCTTCATGCCCGGCGTCTGCATCCGCCGTTGCCACTCCAGTTCGATCGCCTCTTCCACTTCCGGCACGAGGCGCCGCTTCACGCCGCTGCGGCGGACGTGGATCTGGTCGATCGACCAATCACCGGTTGCAAGAACGGTAAACATCGGCCGGTGAATGTACCGAAATCGCCGCGCAGATCGAACCTTTGCCACCGCTCATCACACATCGCGGACATCGGTCGTAGGCTATTGCCTCACCTCAGTGATGATTTTCCCGTCTTTCAGAAACGGCACTGCCTGAATCTGCACCTTGCCTTGCGGGTTGACGATCGGCTCGGCCGAGTACTGCGCCAGGTGCACGCGGCGCATCTTCGAAGTGGTGTTGGTTCCGCTGCGATGGAAACAGTTGCTGCTGAACACCGCGATACTGCCAGCCGGGCAGATGACCGGATCGCCGGGGTCATCGCCGGTGTAGCCGACCAGGTCGTTCGTGTCCGCCTTGCGGGTATGCGTCGCGGTCTGCCTTATGCCGGCCCGACCGTATGGCAGCATGTAGACGGTTCCATTTTCGATTGTCATGTCATCCAGTGCACACCAGCAACTCAAATACTCCCGGTGCGGAAATGGCACGTAGCCGCTGTCCTGATGCCAATCAAATTTCATGCCCTTTTCGGCCGCCTTGATGACGAATTGCTCGTTGAACAAATAGGCATCAGGCCCGAGGGTCACGCGGCATATCTCAGCCATGTAATCGCTGTATAGCACTCGGCCAAAGCCCGGCAGGTCCTTTGCTTGGTTGCCGATGAAGTACCGACTATCGCGCACATTGATGCCCCACACATCCCTGCCTTCGCGGGTCATCCTGTCGTGAATCGCTTCGATACAAGTAGCGGCCGCATTGCGGACGATTTCCAGATGCTCGGCGGGCATTACAGATTCAATGACAAAAAAACCATCTCGCACGAACTGTTCATGCATCGCGTCGGTCACAAGCGGGCGTGATTGCGTGATTTGCGTCGTAGCCACGAAGTCGATCTCCCTTATAAGCTCATGTGCGGCGAACAAACACCACCGCACTTCCGCCGCCGAGGATATCACACATCAAAATACTTCGCCTGCGGGTGATGCGCCACGATCGCGTCGGTGCTTTGCTCGGGCACAAGCATGTAGTTCTCGCTGAGTGTCACGCCGATGTCAGCCGGGTTCAAGAGTTTGACGATCTTCTCGCGATCTTCCAGGTTCGGACACGCCGGGTAGCCAAAGCTGTAGCGGCTGCCGCGGTATTTTTGCTGGAACAGCTTGGCGATGGCGGAATCATCCTCGCTGCCGAAGCCGAGTTCCTGGCGCATGTACTTGTGCCAGTATTCGGCCAGCGCCTCGGCACACTCGACGCCGAAGCCGTGAAGGTAGAGGTAGTCCTGGTAGCGGTTTTCCTTCCGAAGTTCCTCGGCCAACTCGGTCGACTTGTCGCCGACGGTGACCAGTTGCAGTCCCAGCACGTCGTACTGACCCGACGCCTTCGTGCGGTAGAAGTCGCTGATGCAAAGCCTTCGTCGTCCCTCCTGGCGCGGGAAGGTGAACCGCAGGATTTCCCGCGGCGCGCCGTGGGGCTTGATCACCCTGTTGTGATCGACACCGCAATCACACTTGGGATGCGTGAACTCCTCGGTGTGGTAGACGATCAAGTCGTCCCCATCAGCCTGCACCGGGAAGTAGCCGTACACCACCTTCGGCTCGATGAACTTCTCCGCCAGCGTGCGGGCCTTGAGGGCTTCGAACACCGGCTGGGCTTTTTCCTCGATCAGCTTTTCGTACTGCTCGTCCGACAGCGCACCCTTCTTCAACCCCCACTGCCCCATGAACAGGGCATTGGTGTTGATGAACGGGAAGATCAGCCGCGGCGAAAGATTTTCCTTCACCACGCGTCGGCCCCAGAACGGCGGGCACGGCACGGGATTGTCGGTCGCAGGTTTCACGACGACGGCGGCGTCGGCGTTTTGCGGCTTGACGGCGTTGGCCCGCTGATTGCGACGTTTTTCAACGCGGGCCTGCCGTTCGATCACCACGTGATCGAGCTGCCCGCCGCAGATGGCGTCCATCATGTGCAGGCCGTCAAACGCGTCGCGGCAGTACAGCACATGACCCTTGTACATGCCGGCAAGGTCGTCCTCGGCGTAATCGCGCGTCAGCGCGGCCCCGCCAAGCAGCACGGGCGCTTTCACGCCGCGGGCGTTGAGCTCTTCGAGATTCTCCTTCATCACGTTGACGCTCTTCACCAGCAGCCCGCTCATGCCGATCGCGTCGGCCTTCTTTTCGTCGTAGGCCTTGAGGATATCCGCCACCGGCTGCTTGATGCCGAGGTTGTACACCGTGTAGCCGTTGTTGGTGAGGATGATGTCCACCAGGTTTTTGCCGATGTCGTGCACGTCGCCCTTCACGGTGGCAAGGATGATCCGGCCCTTGGATTGGCCTTCGACCTTTTCCATATACGGCTCGAGATGCGCGACCGACGCCTTCATCGTCTCCGCACTCTGCAGCACGAACGGCAACTGCATCTGGCCGGAGCCGAACAGTTCGCCGACGACTTTCATGCCTTCGAGGAGCAGGTTGTTGATGATCTCCAGAGGCGTATACGTTTTCCGGGCCTCTTCCAGGTGCTCAACGAGGTTGCGTTTTTCTCCGTCGATGATGTGCTTCTTGAGCTTCTCTTCGATCGACAGGCCGAGGAACGGATCGGTTCCCGCTTTGCTCGTGGTCTTCTCGTCGCCGTCGGGGAAAAGCGAGATGAACGCAGTCAACGGATCGTACCCTTCGCGTCGGCGGTCGTAGATCAGATCGAGCGCGGCGTTCCACTGTTCCAGCGGAATGCGATTCTGCGGGAGAATCTTGCTGGCATGCACGATCGCGCCGGTCAGCCCGGCCTCGCGAAGTTCGTGCAGGAACGCGCTATTGAGCACCACCCGCGCCGCCGGCTTCAGGCCGAAGCTCACGTTGCTGAGGCCCACCACCGTGTGGCATTTCGGAAGTTCCTGGCTGATGCGCCGCGTTCCCTCGATCGTCTCCAGTGCGTTGCGACGGTCTTCTCCAATACCGGTGCTGATTGGCAGCACCAGCGGATCGAAGAGGATGTCCTGGTCGCGCAGGCCATGCTTGTTCACTGCGATGTCGCGGATGCGCTTGGCGATGGAGATCTTCCGCTCCGCCGTGCGGGCCATCGCGTTGAGCTTGTCTTCGTCGATCGTGCCGGCCACCACGGCAGCGCCGTACTTGCGGGCCATGTCGCAGATGAGCCCGAGCTTTTCCTCTCCTTCCTCCAAGTTCATCGAGTTCAAGATGCACCGCCCGCCGGCGAGCTTCAGCCCGGCTTCAAGGACGGCCGGGTTCGTGCTGTCGAGCATCAGCGGCGCGCGGATCGAGGCAACGAACCGCTCGACGACTTCCTTCATATCGGCAATCCCATCGCGACCGACGAAGTCGACGCAGACGTCGAGCATGTGGCTGCCGTCGCGCACTTCGTCGCGGGCCATGCTGGTCAGTCCGTCGATGTCCCCTTCCTGCAGCAGCCGCTTGAACTGACGGCTGCCGTTGGTGTTGGTCCGCTCGGCGACGATCAGGTAGCTCAGGTCCTGGCGAATGTCCGACGCGGTGTAAAGCGACGTGATCTGCGGCGTGGCAATGACGCTGCGCGAGCGAGCCTTGTGACCGCGAGCGCCGGCTCGGGAGCCAGGCGCCAGATCGAGCGCTTTGCAGAGTTCGTGCAGATGCTCGGGCATCGTGCCGCAGCATCCACCGACGATTTCGACGCCGAAATCATCCACGAAGCGCATCACGCCTTTGGTGAAATCCGTCGGATTCATCGGAAAATGCGTCTTTCCTTCGACCATCACCGGCAAGCCCGCGTTGGGCAGGGCGCTGACCATGCGCGGCCAGGTCTCGGCGATCTGGCGGACGGTTTCCGACAGCTCGTACGGGCCGAACGCGCAGTTCACGCCCATCACGTCGACATCAGTGAACGGCTCGAACGCCGCCACGACCGCCGACGGATCCGAACCGGTGAGCATCTGCTGGCCGTTGTTCTGATCGAAGCTGAACTGCACCATGATGGGCAGCCGTCGCCCGGCCTCGGCGAACGCGCGATTGGCGGCGGCGATGCAGCACTTGACGACGAGCATGTCCTGCTGGGTTTCGATCAGCAGCACGTCGACCCCGCCGGCGAGCAGGCCGCGCACCTGCTCGAAGTAGCTGTCCTCCATCGTGTCCCAGTTGGTCATGCCCAGTGTGAGCAGTTTCGTGCCGGGCCCGATCGATCCGATGACGTAGCGCGGGCGGGCGGCGGTCTCAAACTTCAAGCACGCCCGCCTCGCGATTTCGGCGGCCACCTTGTTGTTCTCGAACACCCGATCGACCATGTCGGCTTCAGCCATCACGATCTTGTTCGCGCCGAAGGTGTTGGTCTCCACCGCGTCACACCCGACGGCGAGGAACGCCTCGTGGATCTCCTGGATGACTTCAGGCCGGGTGAAGTTCAGAACCTCGGACATGTTTTCCTGGTTCAACCAGTCGCGCTTCAGATCGAAATGGCGGGTTTGCAGGTTGCTGCCCATCGCGCCGTCGATAACGACGACGCGCTGGCGGGCGAGATCCAGGAACGGGATGCGTGAGGGGCTGGGCATAGGTCAACTCTATCGGATCAGAAGGACAACCGTTTGAAAGAAAAACTCACTCCGAGCCGCTCGCGGCTTCGCGAGGACCGACGCGTTTGCACCCGCGAAGCCGCAAGCGGCGGAAAAACGAGCCGAACGAACGTCCCGATGATCCATCTGTTTATCCGGATACATTGTTTAACTAATCCGGCATCCGGTCAAGTTTTTCCGGCGTGCTGATCGGACCCAACGCATGGGCGGGATGTAGAAAATAAATGAGGAAAAATACATAAAATCAATAGCTACATAGCTTTATGAGAATATAAGGGTACGCAAAGGTACTCCAAGGTACGCCAGATCATGCAAGAAGGGACTTAGCGACGGCGAATCCCGTCCATTTCAATTGTCAAAGAACAACTTCCCCGCATAGCTAGCCTTGGTACGCGCCAGGCGTGCCGGGAGCGAAGCAATCTTGGTTTTTTGCGTCTGGCGCGGGATTTTTTCAAAAATCGGTGCGTCGCCAGCGAACCGCCGTGTTCGCTCTACAAGAATCCTGCAACTTTCTAATCGCCGAACGGCAAGAGGGAACCGATACTTCCGCACTCGAACAGCATGGGGAGTAGCCACCCGGATCATCCGGGGCGTTGGATCCGTCAACACGGAGCGAAAGCTCCCGGACCAACGCCGGCCCGCCGCGATCGCGGACGGGTCAGGCAAGACCATCACGGACTTCTGCCGTGGTGGATGTATTTTTTCCATTCACCCGCGGCAGAAGCTCCAGCAATGATAGGAGCTTCGCCATGCGTCTTGAGATCATCGGCACGAATCTGCCCGTGTCACCCGCGTTGGAAAGCCACATTCACGACCGTCTGGAATCAGCCCTCGGGCGATTGAGCCGGCGGGTCAAAAGCCTCACGGTTCGTCTGTGCGACGACAACGGCCACAAAGGCGGCGTTGACAAGCGCTGCCGGATCGAGGTGCGGATGTCCGTCGGACAGCCTTGGATCGTCGAGGCGATCGACACCGATCCCTATGTGGCGGTCGATCTGGCGGTCAACAACACCAAGCGTACGCTCGTCCGTCGGTTGGATCGCGCCGAGCCGCGTCGTGGACGAGGGACGGATTTACTCCGACTCTTCACGCGTGGCCCGGGTTTGACGTCGTTTTGAGACTTACTTTTGATAGGAAATGGGAAAGGATAGTTCAATGAAATGCCCTACTTGTATCGATACTGAAATGATCATTCGCGAACGTTCCGGCGTGGAAATCGACTCCTGCCCGCGTTGTCGCGGCGTTTGGCTGGATCGCGGCGAACTCGACAAGATGATCGAGCGGGCCGAACGCGAATGGCCGAAAAGCGTGGAGGAAGACGAGGACGATGACCGCCGCTACCGCGATCGCGGGCGGTCCGGACATTACGATCCGAAGCAGCCTCGTGAAAAGAAGTCATTCTGGTCGGAGTTTTTCGATTGACCGACGCGGCGGCTGATTCGGGGAAATGTTTGATTTACTTATACTTGGGTTAGAGGAAACAATGATCTGGATTTGGATTGGATTTATTCTGCTCGTTCTATTTCTGCTCGCGCTGGACTTGGGTGTATTCAACCGCAAGGCCCACGTTATCGGCGTGAAAGAAGCCCTGGGCTGGTCGGCGCTGTGGATCACGCTCGGGCTGCTGTTCTCGTTCTTCGTTTACTTCGGCTACGAACGCCACTGGATGGGCCTGGGCCATTTATCACCCGGCAAGGAGGCCAAGCTTGCCCAGATCGCCGCCGACAAGGGCGTGGCGGTCGACCAGTTGTCGTTTGAGGACAAGAACGATGTGTTCGTCGACAAGTGGTCGATCACCGCCGAGAACCCGCACGGCCTGCTCGACGGCGGGACGGCCGTCACTCGGTACCTCTTCGGCTACGTCGTCGAGAAGTCGCTCAGCGTCGATAACATCTTCGTCATCGCCATGATCTTCGGCTTCCTGGCCGTTCCGGCGATGTATCAGCACCGGGTGCTGTTCTGGGGCATTGTGGGCGCACTGGTGATGCGCGGCATCATGATCTACCTGGGTGCCGAACTGATCGCCCGCTACACCTGGATCATCTATGTCTTCGGCGCGTTTTTGATCTTTACCGGTATCAAGATGCTGGTGATCAAGTCCCATTCCGACCCGACGGAAAATTTCCTGGTGCGGACGGTCAAGAAGTTCATCCCCACCACCGACAAGTTCCACGGGCAGCACTTTTTCGTCCGGGCCGGCAGCGACTGGAGCCACGAGGCCGCCACCCCTGGTGCCGTCGTCGAGCGCGACGCCGCAGTCGAGAAGTACGAGAAGCTCAAACCCGGCACGCTGATGATGACGCCGCTGTTCCTTGCGCTGCTGCTGGTGGAGTTCACCGACGTCATCTTCGCCGTCGATTCCATCCCCGCGATTTACGGCATCACCACCGATTCGTTCCTGGTCTTCACCAGCAATGTGTTCGCGATCCTGGGCTTGCGAAGCCTTTACTTCGCACTGGCCGGCATGATGGAGAAGTTTAAGTATCTCAAGATCTCCCTTGCGGCAGTGCTGGTACTGGTGGGCGTGAAGATGATGACCCATATCCAGCTCAAGGCATGGATGGGCACGAACTACAACCTGTACATGCTGATCTTGGTCCTGCTGATCCTGGCTGGCGGGGTGGTGGCGTCGATGATCGCAAACAGTCGCGCCCCCAAACTGGTGGCGACGGCGACATGATGTTTGCCTGATGAGGATCGACGCAGCACGGAGGGCGGGTGTCCTCAGCCACCGGGATTGCCAGCAATCACAGTGGTTGGGGACGCCCGCCCTCCAGTTGAATCAGGAGCGATTCCTGATTTCAGCCTGAACTGCAAATCGAGCCCCGCCGGGCGCGGCGCTTCCCCTGCCCACCCGGCGGGTGCTTCGATTGTCGGCCATGCCCGGTTCGCAGTATGCTGCGATACATGGGCAAGGTCTTACTATTCTCAGTTCTGTTGGTACTGGGCCTGATCGGCTCTCAAATCCTGCCGGCCGACGCACATTTCGTACGCGAGGCGATTGCCCTGGGGACGATGGCTTCGCTCGCTTTCATCATGATCCATGTGGGGTTTGAGTTTGAGATCGACCGAGAACGCCCCGGGCAATACATACGCGACGCCGCCATCGCGTTCTCGGCCGCGGCGGTGCCTTGGTTGCTGTGCGCGGTGTACTTTGTGTTCGCCATGAAACCGCGGGAATTCTGGCAGCATCCCGATGCGTGGAAATCGTCGCTCTTGCAGGGATTGTTCGCCGCCCCCACCAGCGCGGGCGTGCTCTTCTCGATGCTGGCGGCCGCGGGGCTGTCGGCGACTTGGCTGTTCAAAAAGGCGCGCATCCTCGCGATCTTTGACGATCTGGGCACGATCCTGTTGATGATCCCGATGAAGATCCTGCTCACCGGCATGCAGTGGCAGTTGGCGGTGGTGATGGTGATTCTCATCGGGCTGCTGGTGGCGTCGTGGTTTTTCCTGAACGACTGGCACGCACCCAACAGTTGGCCGTGGGTGATCGGGTACGCGATTGGGATCACGCTGATCTGTCACGGGATGTACCTGGGGAGCAAGTGGATCGATCCGTCCGTGCCGGTGCATCTGGAAGTGCTGCTGCCCGCGTTTGCCCTGGGGTGCATCGTCAAGCCGCCCCATCATCACGATGACCCGGTCGATAAGCGCGTCAGCACGATCGTGTCGGCGGTGTTCATGGTGCTGGTGGGATTGTCGATGCCCAGCATCCTCTCCAGCGAGCCGGCCGGCGGCGTGCAGGAAGTGCTGAAATACGAAGGCGTTTCCGTCGAGGCGATCGCGGCCAAAAACGCCTTTCCCGGCTGGGGCGTGATCGGGCTGCATGTTCTGGCAATCACGGTCATTTCCAACATCGCGAAGCTGATACCGGCCTTTTTCTATCGCAAGGAAGCCACCTTCAAGCAGAGGCTGGCGATTGCGGTGGGCATGTTCCCACGCGGGGAAGTGGGCGCGGGTGTGTTGGTGGTGGCGCTGTCGTACGGCATTGCGGGACCGGCATTGACAGTAGCGGTGCTATCGCTGGCAGTGAATCTCATGGCAACGGGGGTGTTTATCCTCGTGGTCAAGAAATTGCTTGCTTGGGACGCTGCGGATACGGCAGAATTGATACCAGTGGAAAGTGGAAAGCGATGAGCGATGAGCTATGAATCGATACTTGCTTATCACTCATCGCTCGTCGCTTTCCGCTTTTTCCTCCGTTGATCTATGAAGCTTTTCCCCATCATTCTCGCCCTGGTCCTCAGTACCACGCTGGCGGCCGGGCAGACGTCGGCCCCCACCACCAAGCCAGAATTGACGCACGAGCAGCAGGTTCGCCAGTTATGCGACTTCCTGAACGATCAGTACGCCAAGCTGCTGAAATCGCCGGATTGGATCGAGCGGTCGCTGGCTTGCATCAGTTTGGCGCGCATTCCAGGGGCGCGGGCGGCGGATCAGTTAATCGGCGTGGTGCGGAACGACCCGACGCCGGTCGTGCGGGTGGTGGCGTGGCAATCGGTCCTGGCGCGGGCCAAATGGCTGGACTTGTCCCAGTATCAGGCGTGGCTGGATGCGACCAACGGTATGGCGAAGAAGGACTTGTTCCGAGGCACAACGCGCGTCGGGCTGCTGCGAACCATGGCCATCAACCCGCCGACCCGTGGGGCCAAGCTCGCCTGGGTCGGCATGTTCGGGCAGACCAATGCGTTGGAATCGCGAGACATCCCCGTGCTCGACGCACTGGGCGATTGCCTGCTAGCCTGGAAAACCCCCGATGTCGGCGAATACCTCTTTAACCGCCTGAGCAACTTGAACGACGCCTACCGCGCCGAGTACGTGCTGCACCGTCTGGGCGTCACCTCGCCGTGGGCGGCTGAGCGGATGGACCTGGGCAGCGTTCCGATGTGGAAACTGGCGATCGACAACGATCGCGACGAGCTGCGTCGAAGCCGCGCCGGATGGAAGCCGATGGAAACCGCCGCGCCCGAGGCGTGGAAGAAGCTTGATCCACAATTCGTTCCGCGTCCGGACCTGGAAGCCCCGATCGACCCGAACGATCCGCTATGGCGGAAGGAAACCGAGCTCGGCCGGGTGGATCCCAAGCCGCTGGACGTGGCATTTGTCGTCGATGCGACCGGCTCGATGCAGCCGGTGATCGATTTCCTGAAGCGCGACATCGGAACGATCAAGACCGCCCTGGAACTGGTCAGCAGCCAACCACGGATCGGAATCACCTTCTATCGCGATTTTGGAGACACCTTCGTCACCCGCTCAACCCGGCTGACGGATAAGCTGGCGACACTCGATACGTTCATCGGTGCGATGGACGCCCACGGCGGGGTTGATCGACCGGAAGCGGTGCGCGAAGCCCTCAATGATTGCTTAAAAGAAAACCCCTGGGCTTGGAAGAGGGACGGGCGAAAGGTGGTCGTGCTGATCACTGATGCCCCGCCTCACCCGGACTCGCAGGACGACTGTTTGAAGCTTTCTAAAGCATGTAAAGACAACGGGATAAGTCTGCAGATCGTCAAGGTTAGGTCCGGTGATGACCAGAGCGACCTGGCCGCTTTGGACGACATGGCCGTCGCCGCCGGGACCGAACCGATGTGGTTGCCGATCCCCAATCGAGGGGAACCGAGGTTTGAGCTTCCGGCGTTGTTCGATGGGACCGCGTTGGAGGCCACTCGGGTTGCTTTTGCGCCGCCTGACGATAGCGCGGACCGTCAAATCCTGAAGCGATTGCTCGTCCAAGCGATCAACCCGAATTTTGCCGACCGGGTCGAGCCGCTGGTGGACATTATTCTGGCACTAACCGCACCCAGTACGCCTGAAAAGCGGCTGCCATTCGGCGTCCCTGATCGCCCGGGCAACGCCGGAAATGCAGACGGAGGAGGAGCAGGTGGCGGCGATGGGGGCGGAATGGGTCAACGCCGCGACCCGCAAGACCGTTAGGCCAGCGTCGCGCTCACCCCGGATTTCTGCTCGTCCATCCCCATATCTGCCTTTCTGACTAGTTAACTGGGATTTTCTGATAAAAAAAATGTTGTCGTAACGACCATTTTGGCTTGAAATGTTCTAAATACTCGGTAAATTCTTCGGCTGTCGGACGGATCCCCGAAGCAGCTCCCCCCCTCTGCTTCACCGTCCGACTTTTTTTGCGCCCATATTTACCGATTACCCTGCGATGCTTCGATCGGAAGTTCTTCCACTTGCGGCTTTGCGAGTGCAGGCAAGTCGCCATTTACGAAGCCGCAAGCGGCGGGAATAGAGGGTCTGAATTTCGCGCTGAAACGTCACCCCATGCTACAACCCTCTTCCATTGATTCTGCCGATTCGACACTTCTGTTTTTATCGGACGACCCATCCGCTCGGACAAAAGTTGGGTACACTCCGTTTTGGCGTACAACCCGGGCCGACGGATTGCCGATAAGGTCATCGTAGAACAAAGGTTAAGCAGAAACTGATATGGAATTGATCGAAACCCATCTACCGGGCTGTTTTCATGTTCAGCCCAAGGTATTTCCTGACCCTCGAGGGCATTTCGTCAAGCTCTTCAGCGGCGAGGTGTTTGCCAAATCCGGGCTGACGACGGATTTCCCCGAATTGGCCTGCTCGGTCTCCAAACGTAACGTCTTGCGAGGCCTACACTTCCAACTCCCGCCAGCCGATCATGCGAAGGTTGTTTACTGCGTGGAAGGCAAGGTCATCGACGCCGTGGTGGACCTGCGAGTCGGTTCGCCGACCTACGGGCAAGGCGGGCTTTGGGAACTCGACGCGGCCCGCGGGAACGGGCTTTACATCCCCCGCGGATTTGCACACGGTTTCTATGTTCCGGTCGAAAAAGCCGTTTTCGTCTATAAGATTGAAACCCCCTGGGTGCCTTCGCTAGACGCAGGCATCGCCTGGGACTCCGCCGGGCTGGATTGGCCGGACAAATCGCCGCTGCTGTCGGACAAAGACCGTAAGCTTCCGACGCTGGCGGAGTTTAAGAGCCCGTTCAAATTCAAAGGTTGAATGCCCGAATCTCCCGCACAACCCGAGTTGTTAACGACCGTCATCGAGCCGCGCGCGGGTTGGCAGCCGGTCGATTTGGAGGAACTGTGGCGCTACCGCGAACTGCTGTTCATCCTCGCGCTGCGCGACATCCGCGTGCGCTATAAGCAGACCGCTCTGGGCGCCACCTGGGCGATCATCCAGCCGCTGATGACGATGGCGATCTTCACCGTCATCCAGCAGATGGGCAACCTTCCCACCGACGATCTGGCCAAGCCGCTGTTCAACTTCTGCGGCCTGCTCCCCTGGCAATTGTTCGCCAGTTCGATGGCCAACGCAGGCAACAGCATCATCAGCAACCAGAACCTGGTGACCAAAGTCTACTTTCCCCGATTGGTGATCCCGATCGCCTCGATCATCACCGGCCTGGTGGATTTCGCGATCGCGTTCGGCGTGCTGCTGCTGATGATGGTGTGGTATCAGGCCCCGATCCAGCCGCAGATTCTGCTCATGCCGGTCTTCGTCGCGCTGGCGTTCATGGCGGCGCTGGCGGTCGGGCTGTGGCTGGCGGCGTTGAATGTCGAATACCGCGACGTTCGCTACGTCATCCCATTCCTGACCCAGTTCTGGCTCTTCTGCACGCCGATCCTCTACTCCTCCACCGGCGTACAAAGTGAATGGAAGCGCATCCTGCTGGGCGTTAATCCAATGAGCGGCGTGGTCGAAGGCTTCCGCTGGTGCCTGCTGGGTAAACCCGCGCCAGGCCCGATGCTGGCCGTGTCGGCGATCACGATCATCGTGATGCTGGTGGGCGGATTGTTCTACTTCAGGCGGATGGAAAAGGGTTTCGCGGACCTCGTTTAATCACCCATGAGCGACACGGCTATCCAAGTTCAGGGGCTTTCGAAGCTCTATCAGATCGGTGCCAGCCGCACCTACAAAACGGTGCGCGAGTCAATGATGAGCATGCTGAGTTCGCCGTTCCGTTCGGTCGGCCGGGTGTTGGGAAGCGCAAATACACCGGACCCATCGACGCAACTCTGGGCGCTGAAAGACGTTTCCTTCGATGTCGCCCGCGGCGAGGTGGTGGGCATCATCGGGCGTAACGGCGCGGGGAAGTCTACGCTGCTGAAGGTCCTCTCGCGGATCACCGAACCGACGACCGGCCTGATCAAAATCAACGGCAGAGTGGGCAGCCTGCTGGAAGTAGGCACGGGCTTTCATCCTGAACTGACCGGCCGAGAGAACATCTATCTCAACGGCGCGATCCTCGGGATGAAACGGTGGGAAATCACACGCAAATTTGACGAAATCGTGGCGTTCTCGGAGATCGAGAAATTCATCGACACGCCCGTAAAGCGTTACAGTAGCGGTATGTACACCCGGCTGGCGTTCGCGGTGGCGGCCAATCTTGAGCCGGAGATTCTGGTCGTCGATGAAGTACTGGCTGTAGGTGATGCACAGTTTCAGAAAAAGTGCCTCGGAAAGATGAAAGACGTCGCCCGCGGCGGACGAACCGTGCTGTTCGTCAGCCACAACATGCGGGCCGTCGAACAGCTTTGCACCAGTATCGTTCAACTCGACCGCGGACAGGTCAAGCAGTGCTCGGCGAACGTCCACGAGATCATCACCCGATACCTCGTCGGCGGGGCTGAATCGGAACAGAATGCGTCTTGGACCAATCCCGGCGGCGAATACAAGAGCGAGTTTTTCACGCCCTCACGCTTCTACATCACCGACGCCACCGGCGCAGTGGCAGCCCCCGTGCAGCGAAATAACGCGGAGTTGTGGCTCAACGTCGAAGGCAACGTTGCTACTTTCGATCGGGGCCTGAACATCGGTTACGCGGTCATCAATGAAGACGGCCAGCACGTCTATTGGTCGTACATGTGCGACACGCAGGAATCCGATTGGCCGCAACTGCAAGCCGGGCGTGTTTCGCTTCGCACTCGATTGCCGTCACGATTGCTCAACGAGGGGAATTACCGCATCGAACTCATCGCCACCTTGTACCATCGCATGTGGTTGATGGAGCCGGGCGTGAAAGCGCCGAACATCTCCCTGCAAATCCAGGGCGGCTTGACCGATTCACCGCAATGGGAAGGAAGGCATGGCGTGCTAACCCCGATTTTCAAGTGGGAGTTGGGTAGGAGTGTAGGATGATCCGCAAACTGGCCAAGTATCTGCTTCCGCACGGGGTCGTGGAAATCCTGCGTAACCGCCGCGAACTGGGCAAGCTCGGCCGACTCCTTGCGCCGTCAGAATGGCTTTGCAGCGACCGCCTGCTATGGCAGGCCAGCGAATCCGGCCTCTCGCTCGTGCCGTCGGGGTTAGCCAAGGATTTCAAGTACGTTGTCGATGTCGGCGCCAATGAAGGCCAGTGGTCTTCCATGATGCTCGCCTGCATCAACCCCATCAAAGCGATCGTGTTCGAGCCCGTTCCGGAAACGTTCGCCAAACTTCAGGCGGCTCTGGGCGATCGGCCTAATGTGGAATTGCGGAATGTCGTCGTCGGTGAGCGGCAGGGTAGCGTGCGGTTTAATGTCACACGAGACAGCAAGGGCGCTTCGGTGCTGCAACCGGGCAGTTCGATGAAAGTCCACGTTGCGGATCAGTGGGACGTGGTGAAGGACGACGAGCGTCCGATGGATACACTCGATCATCAACTGGCCGATCTGCCCGAGGTATCGCTGCTCAAGATCGACGTACAGGGCTTCGAGAAGCAGGTGCTGGCCGGCGCGGTGGCGACACTCAAGAAAACCCGCTTCGTATTAGTCGAGCTGAATTTCTTCCCCCAATACAAGGGTGGCGCGACATTCGATGAGATTCATAAACTTCTGACCGAGACTCACGGTTTCTTCCTTTGCAACCTCGCCCCTCCGCAACGGTTCGGCCATGAAGCGATTTACGTTGATGGGCTTTACGCCAACTCCGCTCACCTCGGCCGTCGCTGAACAAAGGACGAGCAATCGATGATCTCGAACACCAGACAATGGCTTAAGAAACATCTGCCCCAGCCGCTGCTTCGGGCCATGCGCTCGGCACGCCTGCAATGGCAAATGGTACGCGATCCGGAGTATCGGCGAATCAGCCAACTGCGCAAACACCGGAAGGAAGCGTTCCGGCTCCTGAATAGGGATTGCCCGCCGGGGCGGCTGCGAATCCGACCGGGCGTGGAATTCGGCACAACGTCCGAAGCTGCAGCCAGTTTTGCGGGGTTCGGCTATTCAGACGAGCGTTCGTTTGATGAACTCGACCAGTTCCTCTCCCTGGCCAAAGGGCGATCCGTATTCCTGGATGTCGGCTCGTTTTACGGCGTCTATTCCACGAGCTTCTGCGCCACGACCGGCGGTAAGGCGTTTGCATTTGAGCCTTCACCGCTGGCGTTTCCTACTTTGCAGCAACAGGCGGCGCTGAACCCGTCGCTGTCGCTCACGCCGCTACAAATGGCGCTCGGTGAGTCGGCCGGTGAAATTACGATGAGTTATGAGTGGAAGCATCTGGTCGTCAACCCGATCGCTCACGACTCCAAGGCCAAGGCCGGCACGAACACCGTACGCGTGCCGATTTCCTCGCTCGATTTGTTCTGCTCCGAGCGCGACTTAAAACCCGATCTGATCAAAATCGACGTGGAAGGCCACGAGTACGCCGTGCTCTGCGGCGCCACCCGTGTTCTGCGCGATCTGCACTCCCCGTTGCTCATCGAACTGCACTTTAGCCACATGGAATCAGCGGGATTCCCGCCCAATAAAATCAGCGAACTTCTAATCAGCCTCGGTTATTCCATTTTCGACCTGAACGGTGCGCAGTTGCAGCGGTTTGGAGAAGCCGCCGATGGAATCAAACCAAGTGATGTGATCTGCCTTCACTCCGCGGATATCGCGATGGCAGAGCGGATTTTTTCGTCACGTCGAAAGGGCGCAAGCGCGTGAGTTCGTTCGGCGTCATCATCTGCACCTGCCGGTTCGATTTCTTCCTCGCCAAGGCCTGCGTGGCCAGCGTGCGACGGTCGATGGGCGACGTACCGATCACGCTCTTCATGGACGACGACGTCAACGCCACCGCGCTAGCCAAGCTCTACAACCTCAACTTGATGTACCGCTCGAAGTTACAGGACGAGTTCCTCCGCAACCACAACCGCGGCTGGGGATTGCCCAAGATCTCGCTCTTCTGGGTCAGCCCGTACGAGCGATTCCTTTACTTGGACTGCGACACCATCGTCTGGGGCGACATCGCCAAAGCCCATTTGCAAGGCGATTGGGACATGATCGTCGACCCCGGCGATTCGGTCACCCGCCCGTGGGTGCAAGGCGTCGCCACCGAAGCCTGGACCAACAAGGAATACTTCAACAGCCAACTGATGGAAGAGACCTTTCCGCAGTTTCCGTGGCGGAAGTACATCCCCAGCTACTTCTGCACCGGCTGCTACGCTGCCAGGCGCGGAGCATTTTCGCTGGACGAATACAAATCGCTCGTTGCGACGATGAAACAAACGCCCAAGCTGTTCCCGATCGGCGAAATGGGCTTCCTCAACTACATGGTCTTCAACGCCGTCGAGCAGGGCAGGCTGCGACTGGCGCAACGGCCGCTACAGTTGATGTGCGATTACACCAACATGCAGTCGCTGCCGGAGCGATTCGAGTTCAACCCCAACGGGCCCGTCGTGAAGCCGGGTGACGAGAAAATCCTGCACTTTACTGATCCAAAGCCGGTCACGTCGTCGTACGGATTTCACTCGCCGTTCGACTATTTCCGCAAGGATGTGGCGAGGCAACTGTCGTTGTTGGGTAGAATCTGGCCCGGGCCGTACATCCGAGTGGAGGAATTGGAGTTCCGCCTGACCAAGTGGTGGCGACGCAGCCGGCTGAAGCGGTTCCACCATCTCGTTCGGCCATTGCTGTTCTGGAAGAAAGCGAACGGATGAAAATCGCCGTCCTGTACACCTCCTACCGACAGTTTCGCGAACTGGATTTCGCGCCGGCGTTCTACGCGCGCACCACTCGGCTGAAGGCCGAGGCAGACATCCTCTTTCATTGCAATAACGCCTCGATCAAGGAAGCCGATCTTCGCGAGAAACTCAGCAAAATCCCCGCCCGCAGTTTGCTGATCCGCCACGCCCCGCAGCAGAATAGCGGCGGGTATCCGTACGGGCAGTTTGAAGCGATTGTCGATCTGTGGAATCAGGTCGATCTGACGCAATGGGATTGGATCATCCATCTGCATCCCGACCTTTACATCGCCGACGAAACCCGCCTGCTGACCGCCATCGAGCAGGCGGATCGCGAAGGCAATGATTTCCTGTTGACCAAGGTGTTCGGCCATCGCTCCCCGACGTTCGGGACCGATTTCTTCGCGTTCAAGCCAAAACCGCAATTCAAGCCGATCTTTGAGTCCTATCTGCCGCTGCTGAAAACACCTTTGGTCGTACCGTTGGAGGCGTTGTTCTTCATCGAGGTGCATCGCGCCGGCGCCAAGTACACGCTCGGGCCGCGTTTCGCGCACGGGCATTACCACCGCGACATTGACGGGCTGGGCGTGTGGCATGAGCACGATCTGGACCGCTTGGCAGCGTATCTGCGAAAACCCGGCAGTCGCTGGTGGCGAACGGCAGGGCATTGCGTGCGACACCCTCGAAGCGCCTTCCGGGCGATCATGGAATTCGTCGGCCGGCGGTGGTACGGGATGCCGCAGGAATCGCTGCTTAAGCAATGGAGCCGGATCGAGGAAGGGGATTAGCCGCCCATGTTGGGAAGATTGATCCGATCCATCCGCTTCCGCGTGTCGCACCAGTTCCGCCGTCGGATGCTGGCGCGATATCGCCGACGCGTACTGGATCGACAACCTTTTTCAGCCCCCGCCAAACCGCCGGCCAATTTTACGCTGCTGAGCATCATCGGGCAGAAACAGTTGGAATTGCTGCAACTCTCGCTCTGGTCGATCGGCCGTGCGTGGACGAAACTGCCCGCATTGCGGGTGGTGTCGGACGGCTCGCTCGATCCGGCTGCGATTCTGGAATCACTCCAATGGTGGCCGCAGCCGGTGGAATCGGTACGGTGGGAGACGATCGCCCAATCAATGGCCGACCGGGGAAGGCCCGATCTGCAGAAGCTGGCGTCGGGCAACATGCTGGCGCGTAAACTGTGTGCGATCCTCGACAGTGCCGAACGCCGCCCGACTCTGTTTTGCGATTCCGACATCCTCTGGTTCCGCGGCCCCCCGCCAATGCCTGACGGGGAGGTCGCCCTCAAGTTGTCGGAAGACTTACTTCCCGCGTTCGACGCCGAACTCTTTTACGCCGCCGGTTTTCCGGAATTCAGCCAGAAGCCGTTCCTCAATACCGGAGTGGTATTTGCCCGTGGCGATCTCTACAACGCCGCCAGCCTATGGCAGATTCTGCCCTGGGCGTGCGAGCATCCGCAGTATTTTACAGAGCAGACATTGCTCTCGTATGCGTGCAAACGGCTGGAGGGTGATCACTGGCTTCGCCAGCAGATTTATCTCTCGACCGACGACGCGACCGACCCTTGGGGCGATCGTTCCTACATGGGAACCGCTCTTGCCAGACATTATGTCGGCGACGTTCGCCATTGGTTTTGGCGAGATGGGCTTTACCTGCTGCAGTCCAAGGCGACAGGAGGCGATGCGTGAGCAGCGAAGCTCCCTATGTTCTGGCGTTCGCCTGTTGGGGCGGCGGCATCTACGCGCAAGAGATAGCGTACTGCGTCGCTACTGCGCGCTATTGGCTGGGAAAAGACTCGTCCCGGGTGCGTATTGTCGTATACGCAGACGAGGTGGAGCCTTTCGCGAACATGCCGGTGGAAGTGATCGCTGTATCATCGCAGCAGTTACGCGAGTGGCGCGGGCCTGATGATTTTTCATTCAAGATCAAGATCCATGTGGTTGCCGATGTGTTGCGACGCTACGGAAAACCCGCGTTGTATCTCGACTCTGACACCTACTTCATGAAGTCTCCGCTGAAGCTGTTCCGCAAGCTCCGCCCCGGCACAACCTATATGCACTGCTATGAGAGCGTGCTGCGAGACTCGCCGGATCAAGACTACGCGCTCATCCCTCGCAAAATGAACGCCGCAGGAGCGACTGATCGACTGGGCGCTTTAGATCTTTTTCCGGAAGACATGCCGTCATACAACGCCGGTGTCATCGGAATTCACCCGGCTGATGCGTCGCTGCTCGACGACGTTTTGCACGTTTGCGATCAATTATTTCGCATTACCGGGGTGCGAACTTCGGAGCAATTGGCGTTCGTTCACGTGTTCACAAAGCAGACGCACATGAAGCAGGCGTTGGGCGTCATTTATCACTACTATACTTACCGCCTGAGGAGCGCATTCCAGCCGATCCTGCCCGGCCTGCTCGCGGAAGCGGGAAAGGTGCCTGAATCGGACCGCGCGGCGTGGCTGTACGCCCGCCGCGCCCGTTGCCGATTCAGGCGGCGAGTGCGCGTGCATGTGGAATTTGCGTTACGTCGGCTCGGATTCCTCAAGAGCACGGTGCTGTTCAACAGCGAAAGTTACTGACTTATGCGATTCCACGGCCTGATGCTGCTGCGCGACGAGGAAGACATCATCGCGCAAAACCTCGATCACCTGCTGGGGTGGATCGACGCGCTCTATATTCTCGACCTGGGCAGCACCGACCGCACATGGGACATCGTGCAGGATTACGCCAGGCGAGACAGCCGGATCGTGCCGTTCATGCATCGGCCGATCCTGTACAACGACAACCTGCGGTCGTTCATCTTTGCACACTTCCGCGATCGGTTTCAGCCCGGTGATTGGGTGATGAAGATCGACGCCGATGAGTTTTATCACATCACCCCGCCGGAGTTTGCCAAAACCCGCCTGCGGATGGGCGAGACGGCCGTCTACCTGCTGTGGTACTACTTCCGACTGACGGTGGCGGAGGTGGCGGCGTATGAATCGGGACAGATCGACGTGATGGCGGACCGCCAGCGGCCGATCGAGCAACGCCGGCGGTTCTACCAGATCGCCAAGTACTCCGAGCCGCGAATGTTCCGATACCGGCGGTCGATGCAATGGCCGGAGAACACCAGCTTTCCGTACAATGCCGGTTTTCTGGCCCGCGAGCGCATTCCTATCCGCCACTACCCGCACCGCGACCCCCTGCAGATGCAGCGGCGATACGAACTGCGGTCGGCCATGATGAAACTCAAAGCCCATGCCGGCGGGCATTGGAAGCTGGATGACTGGCACAAGGATCTGGTCGATCCGACGACAACATCCGGCCATAAGAAGAAGACCGAAGGCGTCTCCAACATGTCGGGCTTGGACATTGATCAGGTACACGAATGGCTGCCCAACACGCCGCTGCTGGACGTGCGTCCGACCGATCACCTGCCGGGCCTTACTACCCGGCTTCAGCAACGGCTGATCCACCCGCTCCTGCTACCTGTGATGGACCGGCGTCGCAGTCGATATGATCCGGCATTTCAGCCAACGTTCTTGGATTGAATGCTCAACCAGCGGTACGTACAAAAACAGCGATATTCTCAAGGAACCAAGCGGCGCGCACTCTCTCCGCGCGAAACTGCTCCAACAACGATTCAGTCAAATCGGCGTTGAAAACCATGCCGCATTCCGCGAAGCAATCGATCCAGTAGGACTTGGGTTGTTCGTTAATATGTCCGGTTCCCCCTTGGCCGGGGTGTGCGGCGGTGAACACCACGCAAGGCGCAGTCTGGGAGAGGAAATGAACGAGCGACTTCCCCATCAACTCGGGCAAATGTTCGGCCACTTCAAAGCAATAAGCCAGATCGAACGTTCCTTCCAATACCACGGGTGGCGACTGATTCAGATCAAACGGCAAGATGGCAACACCCTGCTTCTGCGCCATTTTTCGGCCTGCAGCGATGTGCTCACAGGCAATGATTTTCAGCGACATCCGCTGAGCTTCGGCGGCAAATGCCCCACTCCCGGCACCGACATCAAGGTATCGCGTCGCACTAGGAAACACTTGCCTGATGGACCGCATCACAGGACCGGCGTTTTGCACCGCGTGTTCGTGAAAATGCCGAAAATGGATAGGATTGTAAATCAGCCATGGGATATTCAGCTTTTCGCCCAGTATCGAGAGCCGTCTGCCGAAACCGATGCGTAGGTAGTCTATCCATGTCATGCCCGAGGGCTTCATGCTTGCTCCGTGACGGTTTAATCCTAATCGGTGGTCGATATGAATTACAGAGGCCATTGCGATGAGATCGGCCACCATTGTCATCACCACCAAGGACCGCAAGGACGAACTGCGGATCGCGATCCAATCGTGCCTCGCGCAGTCGGCCAAGCCGCAGGTGTTGGTGATCGATGACGGATCGACCGACGGAACAAGCGAGATGGTGCGGGCCGAGTTTCCTGGCGTGACGCTGTATCGAAATGAAGTTTCAACAGGTTACATCGCCCAGCGAAACCGTGGGGCAGAACTCGCCGCTGGCGACATCCTATTTTCAATCGACGACGATGCGGCATTTTCGACTCCGCACATTGTCGAGCAGACTTTGGCGGAATTCACTCACCCTCGCATCGGTGCGATCGCGATCCCGTTCATCAATGTGAGAAAAGATGACGTGTTGCGCCATCGCGCTCCCGGCAACGCCGGCGTGTACGTCGCCTCCAGCTACATCGGTACGGCCCACGCGCTTCGACGGGATGTGTTTCTCAAACTCGGCGGTTATCGTGCACACCTCATTCACCAGGGCGAGGAAGGCGACTACGCCATCCGCCTGTTGGCCGCCGGGTATGTGGTGGCGCTCGGGCGGGCGGATCCGATCCACCACTTTGAGTCTCCCAAGCGCAGCTCCAAGCGGATGTCGCTGTACGGCAGGCGGAATGACATTCTGTTCGGCTGGCACAACGTGCCACTGGACAATCTTCCTACTCGCTGGCTTCGGGCAACTATTGGCGGGTTTTGGCACGGATGGAAGATCGGTCAATTCTGGCCGACACTGCAGGGTACGGCGTGGGGGTTTGGCAGCATCCCCCAATTCTGGTCGTTTCGCTCGCCCGTAAGCCGAAATGCCTACCTCCTTCATCGCAAACTCGTGCCGGTAGAAGCGACACCCCTCACCCAGATTGAACCGCTTCTGAAAGCACTGGGCGGGAGCTCCCTCGCATCGGGTGAAATGTTTGATAATCAAGACAAGGCGATTCAATCACGCCGGGTACTGATCATCAGCACAACTTTTTTCCCTGATCCACAAGTCGGAGCAATCCGCGTGACGCAGTGGAGCCGGCACCTTCCTTCATTGGGCTGGACGCCGCTCGTATTCACCCGGCAATATCAGATGACCGCCTCGGCTGAAGAATTGGCCAATGAGGTTGATCCCAACGTCCAACTGTATCTCCTGAATAGTTCCCCGGCCCCATTCAATCCTGAACCGAGACGCCCGTCGAATCGATTGAAACAATGGGCCAAGCTTTTTCTCTCTAAAATAATTAGTGGGTTTATGGTGCCTGATGTCGGAATCTTCTTCTGGAGGTCGGCCCGGCGGCAGGCATTGGAACGGGCAAAAGTGATTGCTCCAGATGTAATCCTCTCCTCCTCACCGGCCCATTCCACACATGACCTTGGCCGATGGTTATCGCGGCAACTGGGTATACCGTGGGTGGCGGATTTCCGTGACGTGTACCTGATCGATTATTCATGGAGATACGGCAAGCTGGATAGACTAAACTGGCCACGCCATAGTCGATTCGAAAGGACAATCTACGAGCATGCCGCAGCAATCATCCATGCGATACCCTTCCATGGACGTTGGGCACGACGGAGATACCCCTTCGCACGTGAAAGGATAGTGATACTCCCCAATGGATATCCCGCCGAACTGCTCGACCCGAAGCTTTTGCCGATCGGTGCAACCCGCCCCGAGCGACGGGTCATTCGCGTGGTCGGGAGCATCGACGACGCCGACGTACTGCGATTGACCGAAGCGGTCGCACAATTGAATGAGGAGGGGCTTGATCTTGAACTCAACATCATTGCCCGAATACCCGGTTGCGTCGAAAAGGCAGCCCGAGCCCTTGGCGATCGGTTCATCGCCCCAGGTTATTTGCCGCATCGAGTTGCCGTGGGACACATCAAAGGGGCTGATTTGCTCGTTAGTTATCTGAGTGAGAAACGCGCCAAGTCGTACCAGCTTACAAGTAAGCTGTTCGAGTTTATCGCCTCCGGTCGACCAACGCTCGAAATCAATCCGAGCCCGCCCGATTTGCGATTATTAAAGGAGTACAACGTGCCGTACATGTACTTCCCTAGCATTCAACAACTCGCCGATCAAATTCGCGCCATGCTGCACGATCAAACCGACCGCTCGGCAATGGTAAAGCGATTCCGTTTGGCCTACGGACGACAGCAGCAAACCGGTGTCCTGGCGGAGTTGCTGGAGCGATTGACGGCGAGATGAAGCGGGGATAGACGGGGTACGCACAGACCACTTGGCCATCGGATCTCGTCGCAGTTAGGTTGATCCTGGCCGCTCCGCTAGTTTGGCGATCTGGTGGGCGTATCGTTCCAGACTAAAATGTGACGCCTTAACCACCGCAGCAACCCCCATCTCAGCGAGACGATCTGGATCACGGCACAGAGACGCTATCGCCTCGGCAAGGGCTTGGGAATCGCCAGGGGGGACGATGAGGCCGTCCACACCATCACTCACCACCTGTCCGCACCGGGGAGTGGTGATGACCGGCACGCCATGAGCCATCGCCTCAATTTGCGTGATCGCGAAGCCATCCGACAACGTGGGCAGGACGAACACGTCGGCGGCGCGGTAGTAATCTGGCACCTGCGAACGCGGCACGGGACCGACCAGACGCACGTTCGGCGGAGCCGAGCGAATGGCCTGCTCCGAAACACCGATCCAACCCGCCACGACGAACTCGATCGGCTCGTCCGCCAGTAATCTTGCTGCTTGGAAGAGATACGCGATCCCTTTCCGTAAAATCACCTGCCCGAGCCACAACACCCGAACCGGCCCGGTCGAACGGGAGCGCGGCGAAACAGGTTTCGCCGAGGCAGGCGGTTCGTACGCCTGCGGTATGATTCGCAGTTTCTCGGCCGGCACGCCTTGCTGGATCATCGCTTGTTTGGACCAGTCGGAGTTGACCATGATCAAATCCGCCAATCGCCATTCGTCGGCCAATCGCTGGAAATAGCTGTCGGGAATTCGTCCGGGTTGTTTTTGCCAGCCGGGGAATTTTTTGATCTCTTCAAGAACGATTTGCTCCTCGGCGCGCCCCGGATCGACCTGGTTGACCACGCACCATATCCCACGATCGCGCAAGTGCCGCATGGCCTCCAGCGCACATGTGGTATAGAGCAGGGAGGCGTGACTCTGGGAATTAAGCTCCGTGCGCGCCAACGAGTCTGCCACGCGGCGAGAGAACCAAGCGCCAGTTGAGACGAAATCTCGGTAGGACTGCTCGATCCGCGTACACCGATACGCCGCCACCAGCCGACCGATGCCCCCGGTATTGAACGCCGTCACTCGATCGCTAGGAAGTGAGGGATGAAATCTCCCGGCAAGGGAGCTAAACCCGCCGGGCAGCCTGCCGAGCAGCGATCGCCCGTGCCGCATCCAGATATCGGTGTAGAAACGCCCCAGCTTGTTCTGTGCGTTCAGGGCCCGAGGAACGGCGTAATGCTCGCGGGCACCCAGATGCGTCACCAGCCACGTCCTCGACGTCTCGGGATCGCTCATCGCACCCTCGCAGAATCGGCGATCAATTGACCAAATACCCCAGCCAGTTCCGAACCGTAGCGGCTGACGGTGAACTCCTCCACCCGCGCTCGTCCCGCCAAGCCCATCTCGTGCCTCCGTTGGGGACTATCCAGCAGTTGCCGTAGTGAGTGTTCCATCTTGTCGATGTCGTCATATTCCGTGATGAATCCCTCCACGCCGTCGCGCACCCACGAGCCGGAATTGGGAGACACGATCACTGGCAGACCCGCCGCCATCGCTTCGTTCACGGCTCCGGCGGAGCCTTCGCAGGTGCTGGGCAGAAGAAACACGTCGAACCGTTCCAGCCAGTTGACGACTTCCGATCGAGGGACGGGACCGACGAGCTCAACCGCCCTACGGTTCTTCTCGGCTATCGACGGTTCAATCCGCAAGTCACCGACGAGGACAAACCGAGCGACCGCCGGATCAAAACGCCTGGCCAGTTCGAAGATGTACGGAGCGCCTTTTCTCAGTCCAACCTTCCCGACAAACCCCACCGTGACAGGCCCAGCGCGCCCGCGTCGGTCCGTCGCGCGAATCTTTCCGGCGTCAAACGGATAGGGCAGAATATCGATCTTACTTGCCTCCACTCCGCACTGGATCAGGCCGTCGCGCACATAGTCTGACGCACAGGTGATTCGGTCGGATAGCGCCCAGGTGTGTCGCTCCACGTCCCCGAGGTTGGATTGCCCGTCGGCCCGCTCGGTGTTCCATCCGGGGAAGCGGGATTCCTGGATCGCGATTTCGCGTTGTTCGATCTCAAACGGGGCGATGATCTGGTCGGTGACCACCTTCAGCCCAGCTTCTTTCGCGGCTTGGCAGATCGCTGGGGAGATGTTTCTGACAAACCCGAATAAGCCGTTGGAATTTCCAAACCCGCTGCTACAAACCCATTGCCCGAACCGATCGCGCAGCCACGCAAACATCTCCAGTTCGTTCTCAAACCGCCTTCGCCCGCGATACTGCGCCCAAAGAAGGCTGGGGCGCGAGTGGACAAGCGATCGGCTGAGTTCAGGCGAGAATCGCTGCGACAACCGCGACGCCATCTCTCTACCAGCCAGGCGGATGATTTTGGTAAGGAACGACTCCGCCGACCCCGGGGCGTTATACCAGTCGGTGTAAACACGCTCTAGAATCCCCTCCCGCTGCAGCGCAATCGGTACCGCGTAATGCAGTCGGGCACCGTCTTGAATCACACAGACGCGCGGATCAATAGCAGTTCCACCCATATTGGCACAGTCGATTGGAATGATCATTCACACCGTGTCGCCACAACAAGGCGGTGAGAAGGAATCACGAGTTGGCCTGGGGTCGGCCTGTCGAAGTCATCTTAATGACGATCACCAGAAACGTCACGCCTATCAGGAGAGGGTAGAGGTTGATGAACGTCATTCCACGGAAGGAGCGGAACATGAACACCAAAAAGCCGATGGAGGTGATCAATTGCAGCAATCGTCCCTGGCTGTTCTGGAGAAGGCGTTCGCCGACAACACATAACCAGCCGAAAAGCAGCCCTCCTTCAATGACTCCGGCGAGGCCGCATCGGAAGTAGAAGTCACCGATCAAGCCGGTTGAAATCGTCGTTCCTTCCAATTCCTCTTCTGATCGATTGGTGACGACGGCGTTGTACCACCTCCACATCGGATCGATCGGCTTGCCCGGCCAGAGCGCGCGTGGAATGGGTCCATAAAGAAACCGCCACGCCAATTCGGGAATCGCAACGATCGCGCCTTGGCCGGGGATGCTGTTGTAGAAAAAGGGGCGTTGCTCGGGAATGATGTTCATGCCCGGAAGCCCTTCGGAAAACATCGCGTTGCCTTCAATGCTGGTTTTGACTTGGTCCAACTGAACGTTTTCAAAGCCCGTGCCACGATATGTGATCTGGATCTGCAGCAAGACAAGAATGACGATCCCAACCAGTCCCGCCATCCCGTAGGCCTTGATGCTCCATTTCTTAAGCATCTCAGCGGCTTGTGATTGATACTTCAGAAAGACAAGGAACAGCGCGGGCATGAACATGTACGCGGTATGTCCGCGAGCTCCACTGCCAAATGCAATCCCCAGATGAATGAGCCAGATCACAAAGCACACCAGCGCAATTAAGAAGCGTGGCCGCTGGAGGAAGAGGTAGAAAACCGCCAGCAGGCCGCCGATCTGCCCGATCTGCTGAAGTTGGGCCAGATAAGCACCCCAACTGGAGTTGACGTTCCCAGTTCGCCCAACGGTGAACCGAGCGCCACCTCCGCGCCCGCCGAAAATTTCCTTGTACAGCGCCACTGGCAGCGATTCGTTACCGAAAAAGAGGTACGGAATCATCCCCACCACAAACGCGAGTAATATCAGCGATAGATACAACTGGTGCGTACCCGGCTCGGGCATACGGGCCACCCAATTCTCCAGCCGTCGCCACCCCGGAAAATGCAATCCAACGACCGCGCACAGGATGAATAACTGGTGCAAGAATGCCGATTTGGCGATCGTGGCAGGCCCATACAACACCGTGCCACCATTAAAATTGACGAAAAACCAGTTCGTCATGTAGTCGTGGCAGAACCACATCAAGATGCCCCCGAACAACGTGATCCCACCAAGCCCGAAGCGCCGGGAGAAGTTCATCATCTCTTCAATAATCTGGGATAGACAGATGAAGATGAGAACCAGAAAACTCATGTCTGTCAGAAACGGTACCCCGCCGGACATGTACGAAGCGCCGGACAGGAACACGCTCGGCAGGAAGTACAATGGCTGGTATCGGCTGCGCGGTGTAAAGTGCAGATCAGGCAGCGGCTGCGCCTGCGTGGCGGAGTACTCGAGATAGGGATAGTCCGAAACGGTCATGCTCAGTCTCTATTACCATCGTACCCGACGCTTGCGGTTTTCAAGACTTGCCGCACTGCTTGAACCGGGTCGGCCCGGGTTCGCCACGCATCCAGCACTCCTGCCGAGGCCGCCTTGTAGCCAGCCAGCGTTGCAGCGTCGGAGAATTCAAGCACCGCTGCGATCAGTCGATCGAGATCCCCCGCGGGGAAGATCCGCCCGTTCACGCCATCCCGAACGAGCTCAGCCGCTGCGCCAACCGCGTCACTGGCGATGATTGCCATTCCCGCTGCGGCCGCTTCGTTGATCACCAACGCCCACGGTTCTATATCGGCCGGATGCACCAGAACGTCGCAGGCCCGGTAAATCGCGCTGACAGTCTGTTGATCGTCCAAAAACCCTGTCCACGTAACACGTTGCGCGAGATTCGCGGGAACTGAGTCCTGTAATTCCCGCGTCAGCGGCCCGCCACCGACGATGACCAAGTCCCAGTCCGACCGCTTCGGTGAGATTTGTTCAAACGCTTTGAGCAGCAGATCAACCCGCTTCACGCCGATGAGCCTGCCGCTGTACACCAGTCGCCTCCGCCCCGCCGCCAAGTTGAAACGTCGGCGTACCTGTTCGATCTGCTCCTCGTTAATCGTACGGATCAATTCGTAGTCGGGTTCGTAGGGCATCCAGATGATTCGCTTCGGATCGGCACCGTATTTCTCGAAATACTGCTGCCCGAGCGATCCACAAGGCAGCACGAGATCGCTCAGCCGCACCGCCCGGCGGACGATGCGCGATTTGATCATCGCCTTCACGCCCGTCGCCCGATCGCCGCGGATGTTACTGTCGCCCCATAGCATCACCGGCACTTTGTTGCGATGGCAGTACGACAGCACCTGCATTCGTGCAGCGTCGTTGTAGCCGTTGACGATCACCGCGCTCGGGCGGTTCTGATCGATCCAGCGAATGATCGCCTTCCCCTGTTGCAGCGGGCGAAGGTGCGTAAACGACACCGGCTCGATCTCGGCCGGCGGGTCGATCTCCCAGGGCGCGTTGCTCTTGGCATGCGTAAAGAGACTGAACAACCGCACGCCGGGGATCTCGTTCACAATGCGTCGGTGCAGCGCGATGCGATACGGAGGAAGCGAGTTAGCGAGGATCGCCAATCGCGGGCGACCATAAAGCTCCAGAGCTTTCTTCGCGATCCGATCCCAGGTGTATTGCGCGGCAAGAGCCCTGGCCTTTTCGCTTGCGTCTTGGCGCGCAGTCGGATCTTCGAGGAACTGCAGCATCGCCTTGGCAATCGCTCTTGCATCGAGGGACACCACTTTCCCCGCACCGGCTTCAGCGACTTCCGGAAAATGACACTGATCCGAAATCACCACCGGCGTGCCACAGGCGAGCGCCTCGAGTATCGCGACACTGAATCCCTCCTGTCGGCTGGGCAGGACAAATAGCGACGCGTTCGACAGCGCCGCAAGTTTGTCGGCACCGTAGAGCGGCCCGACGCGATCGACGCGATCCTGCAACTTCGCCGCAGCGATACGGGAATCGAAATCCTTCTCGGCCCCATCATCCGGCCCGGCGACGACCAGCCGCACGTCGGGACGCCTGGCCGCGACGATGGCGAATGCGTCTGCAAGGTAATCAAGCCCTTTTTTCGGATGCAGGCGAGAGAGGAAGAGAATCAGCTCCTCTCCCCGGAGGGGAGAG
>JANMES010000013.1:0-83619 GCA_031377185.1 Phycisphaerae bacterium | reverse complement strand
TTTTGGGGTTTGGCCCCGCGGGGGGGGTGGGGGCCGGGGCCGGCCCCCCCCGCGACCGGCGTGAAGTATTCATCGCGATGGGTTACAGCACCGCGCCGACTGCGGCGTTGGTCGGTTCGCCGTCTTTTTCTTTCAGCTCGGTGATCATCACATCGGTCGTCAGCGCCAGGCCGCTGACCGAGGCGGCGTTGAGAAGCGCCGTCTTGGCGACCTTGGCCGGGTCGATGATGCCGAACTTGTACATGTCCCCGAACTCGCCGGTGGCGGCGTTGTAGCCGTAGCTTTCCGACTTGTTCTCCAGGATCTGGGCGACGACGATTTCGCCGTCATCGCCGGCGTTATCGGCGATCTGCTTGGCCGGGGCACGCAGGGCTTCGGCGACGATGTCGAAGCCGATCTTCTCGTCGCCCTTGGCACGGCTCTTGGCGGCTTCGACCGCAGCGATCGCCCGCAGGAACGCGGTACCGCCGCCGGGGATGATGCCTTCCTGAGCAGCGGCCTTGGTGGCGTGCAGGGCGTCGTCGATGAGGTCCTTGCGTTCCTTCATCTCGGTTTCGGTGTTCGCGCCCGCCTTCACGACGGCCACGCCGCCGGTGAGCTTGGCCAGACGCTCTTGCAGCTTCTCTTTGTCGTAGTCGCTGGTGGTCTTCTCGATCTGCAGCCGGATCTGGTCGGCCCGGGCGGCGATTTCCTTCTTGCTGCCTTTGCCTTCCACGATCAGCGTGTTTTCCTTGCTGATCACCACGCGCTTGGCGGTGCCCAGCTGTTCCAGCTCGATGTTCTCAAGCTTGAGCCCGAGGTCTTCGGAGATGAACTCCCCGCCGACGACGGTGGCCAGATCACCCATGATCGCCTTGCGGCGATCGCCGAAGCCCGGGGCCTTCACAGCCACGATCTTCAGCACGCCACGCAGGCGGTTGACGACCAAAGCAGCGAGGGCTTCGTTCTCCACGTCTTCAGCGATAATGACCAGCGGCTTGCTGCTGGCCACGATTTTGTTCAGCAGCGGCAGCAGCTCGGCCAGGTTGCTGATCTTCTTTTCGTGCAACAGGATGTACGCATCTTCGTAGATGCATTCCATCGTGTTGGGGTTGGTCATGAAGTACGGGCTGAGGTAGCCCTTATCGAACTGCATGCCTTCGGTGTATTCGAGGGTGGATTCGGTGGATTTGCCTTCATCAACGGTGATGACGCCTTCCTTGCCGACCTTGTCCATCGCGTCGGCCATCAGCTGGCCGATGTGCTCATCGCCGTTGGCGCTGATGGTGGCGACTTTCTTGTAGTCGTCGTGGCCTTTCACCTTCTTGCTCATGGCGGTGATGGCATCGCAAGCGGCCTCGGCGGCCTTCAGGATGCCGCGCTGCACGATGACGGGGTTCGCGCCGCCGCTGGTGACGTGCTTGAGGCCTTCGAGGTAGATGGCTTCAGCGAGCACGGTCGCGGTGGTCGTGCCATCGCCGGCCACGTCGCCGGTCTTGCTGGCGACGGACATGATGAGCTTGGCGCCCATGTTCTCGAACGCGCCGGGCAGTTCCACTTCCTTGGCGACGGTGACGCCGTCCTTGGTGATGCGCGGCGAGCCGAACGACTTCTGGATGACCACGTTCCGCCCGCGCGGCCCGAGGGTCGCCTTGACGGCCCGAGCCAACTGCGACAACCCGACCGCGATCTCAGCGCGGGCTTCGGATTCGAATTTCATTTGCTTGCTTGCCATGATGCTTCTCCAATTCGTTTTATTCACCACGGAGACACGGAGGCACGGAGGCCAACTTGTCGCTCGCGAGTTTTTTAACCGAACAGACTTCTTTTTTTATATCGCACAGCAGGCCGATCGATACACGAGCGTCAAATGCGCCTCCGTGTCTCCGTGCCTCCGTGGTAAATATTTCTTACTCGAGTACGCCGAGCACATCGCTCTCGCGGAGGATGACGTACTTCGTGCCATCGACTTCGACTTCGGTGCCGCTGTACTTGCCGTAGTAGACGGTGTCGTTGGCTTTGAGGTCGATGGTCATGCGTTTGCCGTTGTCATCGAGCTTGCCGGGTCCGACGGAGATGACCTTGCCCTTGGTGGGCTTTTCCTTGGCCGAGTCCGGCAGCAGGATGCCGCTGGCGGTCTTTTCTTCCGCGTCCGACTGCTTCACGATCACACGATCCGCGAGGGGTTTGAGTTTGATTGCCATAATAAAGTTCCTCTTTCCTGTAGGGCATGCTATTGCATGCCGTTTCCAATTCTCGGCATGCAATAGCATGCCTTACGTCGTTGATTTCAACTTCTGCCAGACGATCTCGATGATCCGAAGTGATATAGCTTCTGGCCATCGTTCCTCATCCGGGAGTGATTCGATCAACGCTCTATTCCCGCCCAGAAGCCCGAAGCGGTTGCGAATTCCCATACCCCAGAATCCGTTGAGCGTTATGAGTTCCTCAAATCGCGTATTACGAACACTTTGCTTGTCGACGTCACTTAAAGACTCAAGCACTTGAGATGCCGCGTCCTCAAGCGTCTTCGGAAACATGTCCTCAGGCTTTTTATGTTTCCTGCCTAGCATCGTTTCCTTACATCATCCCGCCCATGCCACCCATGCCGCCCATTCCACCCATGCCGCCGCCCATTCCGCCGTCGCCATGGTCGTGGCCGTGGTCGCCGCCCTTCTTGGGGGCTTCGACGACGATGCAGTCGGTGGTCAGCAGGAGGATCGCGACTTCAGACGCGTTCTGCAGGGCGGTGCGTTCGACTTTGGTCGGCGTGATGATGCCGGCCTTGAACATGTCGACGAACTCGTCGGTGAGCGCGTTGTAGCCCTCGCTGTCCTTGGCTTCCATCACGCGGCGGACGACGACGCTGCCGGACTGGCCGGCGTTGTCGGCGATCTGACGCAGGGGAGCGGTCAGGGCTGAGCGGATGATCTTCACGCCGACAGCTTCGTCGCCTTCGAGCTTGAGGTTGCTTCCGCCGTTGAGGGCTTTGAGCGAGCGGATCATCGCCACGCCGCCGCCGGCGACGACGCCTTCTTCGACCGCAGCGCGGGTTGCGTGCAGGGCGTCTTCGATGCGGGCTTTCTTTTCCTTCAGTTCAGCTTCGGTGGCAGCACCGACGTTGATCTGCGCCACCCCGCCGGCCAGCTTGGCCAGGCGTTCCTGGAGCTTCTCGCGGTCGTAGTCGCTGGTGGTGATGTCGATCTCGCGACGGATTTGAGCAATCCTGCCTTGGATGTCCTTCGTCTCGCCGGCACCTTCGATCACGGTGGTGTTGTCCGCATCGACGCGAACGAGCTTGGCCGTGCCGAGGTCGGTCAGTTCGACCTTTTCCAGCTCGATGCCGAGGTCTTTCATGATCGCCTTGGCGCCCGTCAGGACGGCCAGGTCTTCCAGCATCGCCTTGCGACGATCGCCATAACCCGGGGCCTTGATGGCAGCGACGTTTAAAATACCCCGCAGCTTGTTGACCACGAGGGTCGCCAGGGCTTCGCCGTCCACGTCTTCAGCGATGATGAGCAGCGGCTTCTTGGTCTTCTGGATCTTCTCCAGCAGCGGCAGCATTTTGCTGGCGGCGGAAATCTTGTCTTCGAATATGAGGATGAGCGGCTTTTCCAGCTCGACGGTCATCTCATCCTGGTTGGTGATGAAGTTGGGGCTGAGGTAGCCGCGATCGAACTGCATGCCTTCGACGAAATCGACGTAGGTTTCGAGGCTCTTGCCTTCCTCGACGGTGATGACGCCGTCTTTACCGACGCGGTCGAACGCGTCAGCCATGATCTTGCCGATCTCGGCGTCGTTGTTGGCGCTGATGGTGGCGACGGACTGAATGTCGGCTTTGCCGTTGATCTTCTTGGATTGCTTAGCGAGGTCGGCCGACACGGCGGTAACAGCCTTGCGGATGCCGCGGGCGATCGCCATTGCGTCAGTGCCGGCGGTCAGGCTCTTGTAGGCTTCTTTGAAGATGGCTTCAGCCAGCACAGTGGCGGTGGTGGTCCCGTCGCCGGCAACGTCGGAAGTCTTGCTGGCGGCTTCTTTTACGAGCTTAGCGCCGATGTTTTCGAACTTGTCTTTGAGATCGACTTCTTCCGCGACGGTCACGCCGTCCTTGGTGATGGTCGGGCTGCCCCAGCCTTTATCGATGACGGCGTTGCGGCCACGCGGTCCAAGGGTGACTTTGACAGCCCGGGCGAGTTTGGTCACGCCTTCGAGCAGGCATTTGCGGGCTTCAGCATCGAACGAGAGCATCTTGGCAGCCATTACGGTCTCCTTCAGGGTCTAAAACTGACTTTTGTCGTTATTGTCGTACGCACGGAAGGGGCGAACCCTCGACCACGCCAAAGGCCCAATACAAACCGGGTGCCGCGCCGGAGATGAAATTGCTAGTGGCTGATTGCAATAGACTTACGGCGAATTTTAGCGATGGCAATCTCGGCGGTTTTACTGTCAGGCTGGCAGGATCGAGCGGGCATTTGCCAATGTGGCAGGGTTCGAGAAAGCGCAATGCGGGGATGAACGCAGAGACGCAGAGACACAGAGAAGAAGATCAACAATGCAATGTTCTTCTCTGCGCCTCTGCGTCTCTGCGTTCATTACTTTTCTGAAAAACCGACCCAAAACTGCTAGTCCCGACCGAATTGTGAGCCGGCGTTCTCGTTCGACCAGTCGTAGAACAGGTGGCTGACCTGCAGCGCCATCGCCTCCTGCAGCTTGCGGCGGAAGGTGATTTCCGTTTCGTTCGGGCTGACCGCGACGAACGGGGTTTGCACGCTGACAGGCCAACCTTGGGCCGATTCGGTAGGCCAGCGCGACTGGCCGGTCGTCGCGTCGACCACTTTCACCATCGCCTCCATCGAGCCGCGGATCATCGATTCCCCGACAGAAACGTCAATCGTTGATTTGATCAGATCGACATAGATCACCTGTTTGGCATTCACCGCCCGGCCGATCGCGGGAATCGTCATCTTACAGAATTTCTGGAGATCCTGGTCGCGAAGCCCGCTCAACGCTTCGTCTGCCACCAGTGGAAAAGTCTTCTGCTCCCGAATCTGATCAGCGATCAACCGGGCGAGTTGTTCCGAGTCCACATCGCTGGCCGACGGGTTGCGGTAGTTTTCGACGATAATGACCGCCAACTCCTTGGCCGGCTTGTACTTGGCCGGGGTTTTCGGCGTCGGAGTGACTTTGTACGCCAAAGCCCCGACCACGTTACAGCCGACAAGGAGGGGCAGAAAAACGATGAGGACTGCGGAAGTGACAAAAGGACCGAGGACTGAGGACTGAGGTCTGAGTTTTATTTTTCGCATCGTAATTCCCTTTTCCTCACTCCGTCCTCAGTCCTGGGCCCTCAGTCTTTTTCCTATTCGCCTGCGTCGCGATCCACTTCATGTTTATAGAACTTCCAGGCGACTTCGGTGGTTAAGGCATCCAGCGTACCGACATAGGTTCTCACATCACCCAGCCCGGACGTGCCGTCGGCGGGGGATTTCTTGGGGAATTTCACCATCACGTTGTCTTCCGCGTAGCCGATCTTGGATTTGCCGTTCTCGTATTCGACGACTTTGACGTTCGCCACGATTTGGCCAAGGTACAGGTCGGTGTTGACCGCCATGTCCGAACGGGTCTGGAAGCGGGTGATTTCGACATAAATCAGCCGCCTGACGCCGATCTGCGGGGCGACATCGGTGATCGGCGAGAGCTCGGCTTCGGGGTGCTCGAGTTGAAACTTCGCGATCGATTGCGGCGTGACCGGGAAGGTCGTACCGTCCAGATCCTTGGGCTTGTTCTCTTTCTGGGCCGTCATCAACTTGGCTCGCAGGGTATTCCCAACGCCAAACGCCATTTCCGGCCAATCATTTGAAATCGCCCGGTCCGTCCAGACCAAAACGGCAACTTCCTTCCCCTTGAGCCCGGTGTAGACGGCTGGCACCATCTTGGGAATTGCCCGTGCCACGAAGCTGAAAATCTGACACCCGGCGATCGGGGGCAATAACAGTAACGTGCTGAGCAGAATGGCTTTAGGACTAAATCGAAGGCGCATCTTGCGATCTCCAGGGGGTGCAACATTCAGGGAAGAACGGCGGGGCAAGCATTTCGCTCAGTCCTCAGTCCCGAGCCCTCAGTCCTAGTTCAACCATCCGTCCATCCCGCGCAGGTGGATGAAGATCTTCCACCCCCACGCCGCCACGCCAAACAGGAGGAGGGGCAGGAGAGTGTATCGGCGAGGGATGAACCGCAGCAACACATACGCCGGTTTCCCACTGATCGCCACGTAAGTCGCGGTCCAGAACGTCATCGCCGCCAACAGCGCGAGAACGAACCCCATCGGCTGGACGTAAAAGCTGGCGACCCAATTCCCACGAACGAACCACGCGAAACTGGTGGTCATCCCACAACTGGGACAAGGCAATCCGGTGGAGCGGAAAAACTGACACCCCTGAAGTCCCAGCGTCTTGTGCGTACCAAGACCGGCCGATGAAGGCGTGGCGATCGCCGCCAGAATCAACAGCGACAGGCAACCCGCACCGACCAACGCTGCCAACCATCTCCCGACGGTGCCGAGCCGCACTGGGACCGGACTCAACGCATAGACTCTAGGCACGGCTGATGTCACGCATGCTAATGTAATCAGCACGCGCATCACAATCAAAGCCGTTCGCGTACCCCGCGCGCAAATTCTGGTGCTTCGCAATGTACCGATTCGAGCATGAACAACCGAAACTGCTGCGATTGAAAATCATTCCATTCCGGGCGAAATATCGCTGCTTTCTTGAAGCAAGAAACCGGACGTCGAAAAATCTTTCGGTGCGGTACTGCTTTTGCGATAGAAAGATACGTGGCGTTCTACCCAAAGATGTGGCGTCCTGTTCGGATCAGGTGAAAACTCGCCACAAGAACCGTTAAGCTGTTGACGATTCCGATCCGCAGAACTAAGTTGACGCGCAGAAAAGCAGTTTCATCCTGGATCGGAAAGTTGTCTTCGGGACAGGAGGTTCCGAATTTGATCCGTTCTTGTTTGGTTCGTCCCTCTCGTCAGTCGGTGGGCTTTTTTCAACCGGTTTACGCGATGCAGGACGGGCTCTTTTCTGGCGTCCGACTTTCGTTGCTTGATTGGTTGTAACACCGATCCTTCCCGTGTGTAGTGTTCTTCGCGGGAGGTTGATTGTTTTTCCGCCATTCTCGGGTGTAGCGCCCGATCGTCGGGTTGAATGACCGGCGATGTCCAAAGAAAGTGCAGTCGATCCTCATGCGCGTTTTTATGCTGGGATGGGAGTTTCCTCCCTTCATTAGTGGCGGACTGGGAACCGCGTGCTACGGCCTTACCAAGGCGATGAGCGCGCTGGGCACGGACATCATGTTCGTGCTCCCCCGCCCGGTGAGTAATCCCTTTTCGACGCACCTTCGACTGGTCAGCCCTCGCCCGGGATCGGCGCTGGCTTCCCCTTCCACAGAATTCCGCCTCGATGAGTTCGATCATGTGACGTTCCGCACGGTCAGCGCGGCCCTCAGCCCGTACGCGCGGCCGGAAGACATTGAAGCCAAGGTGATCGCCGAGCGCGAGCGCCGCTCACAGTTGGGCGCAGTGACCACCAAACCTGCCGCCGCCGAAGTCGCCTCGCGGATCGGCTCGACCGGGATCGGCGCTGGCGCCGCCGGCACGACATCATCCGGCCCCGGATCGCATTACGCCGGCGACATGTTCGCCGAGACCCAGCGTTACGCCGCCCTGGCCAGCGAAATCGCCCGGCAGGAGCAGTTCGACGTCATCCACGCCCACGACTGGATGACCTTCCCGGCCGGCTTGGTGGTGGCCGGTGCGACCGGCAAGCCGCTGGTCGTGCACGTGCATAGCACCGAGTTCGACCGGTCCGGCCAGCACGTCGATCAGCGCATCTACGACATCGAACGCCGCGGCATGCACGGCGCGATGAAAGTCATCGCCGTCAGCCATCTGACCAAAACCATCATCGTTAACCACTACGGCATCGATCCGAGCAAGGTCGAAGTCGTCTACAACGCCATCGAATCCAACGGCAACGGGTTCGACGAAGAGAAATACGCCATCCACAAGGACGAAAAGCTCGTCCTCTTCCTCGGCCGAATCACGTACCAGAAAGGTCCGGAATACTTCCTTGCTGCTGCCAAAAAAGTGCTGGAAGTGATGGACAACGTGAAGTTCGTGATGGCCGGCTCTGGCGACATGATCCGCCGGACGATCGAGATGGCCGCCAGCATGGGCATCGGCCACAAGGTGCTGTTCACCGGCTTCCTCCGCGGCGGCGACGTGGACAAGGTCTTCAAGATGGCCGACCTGTACGTGATGCCCAGCGTGAGCGAGCCGTTCGGCATCGCCCCGCTCGAAGCGATGGCCAACGACGTACCCGTGCTGATCAGCAAGCAGTCGGGCGTGTCGGAAGTCGTTCAGAACGCACTCAAGGTCGACTTCTGGGACGTCAACGAGATGGCCAACAAGATCGTCGCAGTGCTGAAGCACCCGCCACTGAGCGCGACGCTACGCAAGCACGGCAACTTCGAGATCAAGCGCATGAGCTGGTCCGACGCCGCCCGCAGTTGCGTGGGCGTTTACGAGATGGCCGTCGCAGGAATGAACGGGCGGCACTGATTCACCCTGCCAGCTGAGCCAGCTACTACACTCGACCCGCCGAGTCGAGTAGAACTTATTGCCAGCATGCCCGCGGCTTTGCCACTTCGATCGCACCTTCACCGTTATCTATTGGTAGGTCTGATTTTGTTGACCGCGATCGTCCACTCGCGCAACGTCTTCCACGACTTTCTCAACTGGGACGACACCACCCTGCTGGTTCAAAATCCGCTGCTCAACCCCGTGTCAGCTGAGCATCTCGGACGGATCTGGGCCGAGCCGGTCGAAGGGTTGTACACGCCGATGGCATACACCGCTTGGAGCGCGGTGGCGGCCGTTGCTCGCGTCAGTTCGCCCGATGCGGACGGCGTGTCGCTCAACCCGATGGCGTTTCATCTTCTGAATGTGCTGCTGCACGCCGTGTGCGTGGTGATCGTGTTCGACGTACTGCATTTGCTCCCTCTCCCGGAGGGAGAGGGAACCAGAACCATCCTCCCCGCTGCGATCGGCGCAGCCGTGTTTGCGGTTCATCCGATCCAAGTCGAAGCCGTCGCGTGGATCAGTGGAATGAACAACCTGCTGGCCGGGCTGTTTTCTCTCGCCTGTATCGCGGCGTATTTGCGATTTGTTGGCGGTGGGCGGAGGTCATGGTACGCCGTGGCGATGGTGGCTTTTGTGCTGGCACTGTTCAGCAAGCCGACAGCGCTGGTCACGCCGTTGGTGATATTGGCGATTGACGTGCTGGTCCTCCGCCGGCCGATTCGTGGCGTGGCGATGTCGGCCTGGCCGCTGGCGGTGTTGGCGGTGCCGTTTGTGATTGTCGGCCGGATCGCCCAGCCGGCTGTCGGGGCGTTCGCCCCGCCGCTGCTGCAGCGGTTGCTTGTGGCGGGCGACGCGATCGGGTTTTACCTGTGCAAACTTTTCTGCCCCTGGCCGCTGCTGATGGACTACGGCCGCCGGCCGGAGGTGGTGGCGACGGGTGCGCCTTCCATTCCAAACTTTGCCGCGCTGGCGGTGGCGATCGTTCTTTCGATCGCGCTTTGGAAGCGATTTGGAGCGTTCGCCGCGTCGTTTGCGGTTTTTGTTGCGGGAATCGCGCTCGTCCTCGGGCTTGTGCCGTTTGATTTCCAGGCGTTCAGCACGGTGGCCGACCGGTACGTCTACCTTTCGATGCTCGGCGTGGCGATCGGGGTCGCGTGTACGGCCGCGCAGTTCAAGTCAATCGCCGTGCCGATCGTCGCGGCAACTCTGATCGCCGCCTGCGCCGTCGTCAGTTTCCGCCAGGCCGGATTATGGCGCGACGACCAGACGATCGCCGGCTACACCAACGCCCACAACCCCACCAGCCTAGCGGCCCACATGGTGCTGGGATGCACCGCCGAGAAGCGCGAAGATTTCGCATCGGCCGAGTCGATCTACCGCGACGGCCTGCGGCTGTTCCCGATCGACAACGGCCTGAACCGCAACCTCGGCAACGTGCTCTTCAAGCAGAAGCGATACGCCGAATCGATCCCATACTTACAGCAATCTTTCCTGCACACCCGGCGGTTCGATGCGAGCCTGGTGAACAATCTCGGCTCGGCACTGCTTAACTCGAACCTTGTGCCCGAAGCAATCGACGCGTTCAAGATGGTGACCGTGCAATCGCCGAACCATCTCAACGCCCACATCAACCTCGGGCACGCGTATTTGATGATCGGCCGATTGGATTTAGCGGGGCCGCCACTGCAACGAGCGTTGGAGATTGATCCGAAATCCGCATCCGCACAGCGGTGGATGGCCGTCTTGCGGGATGGGCAGTCGAGATCGGCACCGCGATAATGGGCTGTCCCGCATTGACGGAACGGGTTCAGTTCTGAGAATGCATCACACCATCGCACGAAGAAGTCATTCATCGAAGGAGTCATCATGCCCAACGGTCCAATCCTGATCATCAGCGGAACCAATCGCCCCGGTGCTAACGCGCTGCGCGTGAGCAAGATCGTCGAAAGCTGCTACAAAGCCTGCGGCGCGCCGACCGAGATCTACTCGCTGGCGGACATGCCTCGGGAAATTTTCGATCCGTCGAGCTACGCCACCAAGCCGGCCAGTTGGCAGGTGGTGCAGGACAAGGTGCTGGCCGCCCGTGGGTTGCATGTCGTCACGCCGGAATACAATGGCGGCTTCCCGGGCGTGCTGAAGTACTTCATCGACATGCTCAAGTTCCCCGAAAGCTTCGAAGCCAAACCCGTCTGCTTCACCGGCGAGGCGGCGGGCATCTGGGGCGCGATCAGGCCGATCGAACAGTTGCAACACATCTTTGGATACCGAAACGCCCACATTTTTCCTGATCGCGTGTTCATCCCCGGCATTAACCAGAAACTCGACGCCAGCGGCCAGCTTATCGACGCCGACATCCACGCCCGTCTCACCAAGCAGGCAGCCGGTTTCGCGGCGTTTGCGGCGAAGTTCGCGTAGCGGCACCCTTACTCACGGCAAGCACTATGCAGCCTACGGCGACAACGATCCGGCACCGGCGCATCGCGATGATCGTCCTGACCCTGCTCACGCTGGCGGTTTTCGGCCGAAACGTGACGTTTGATTTCATCAACTGGGACGACCTTGATCTGGTGGTCGAAAACCCCGTCCTCAACCCGCCCGGCGGCGCAAAACTAATCACCATTTGGACCGGCCCGGTCAAGAGCCTTTACACGCCGCTGGCGTACACCGTCTGGACCGCCGCCGCGATGGTCGGGCGAACCGAAACGCCGGATGCTTACGGAATCTCGCTGAATCCCGCCGTGTTTCATGCGATCAACGTGCTGCTGCACGTCGGCTGCGTGCTCCTGGTGTTCGACGTGCTACTCCTGCTCCCACTCCCCAGTGGAAAGAGGGAAGGCGGAAGCAAAGCCTCCGCTGAAGTGAGGAGAGAAACGTTCCGTGACGACTCGGTTTCGTCAGCCGAATCCTTTCTATCGCCGTCTTCTCCTAAAGCCGCGCCGTCTGACAAGAAACGTCTCGCCCTTCACCTAACCTCTCCCCTCCGGGAAGAGAGACCAATACGAATCCTCTCTGCGGCGATCGGCGCGGCAATCTTCGCCGTTCACCCATTGCAGGTTGAGGCTGTCGCCTGGGTCAGCGGGATGAACAACGTGCTGGCGGGTCTTTTTTCCCTCGCCTGCATCGCGGCGTATCTGCGGTTCGCACAGTTGCCGGCGTTTTCCACGAAATGGTTCACCGCCACCGTCGTCGCTCTGCTGCTGGCGCTGGCATCCAAGCCGACGGCGATCGTTGTCCCGCTGATGCTGCTGGTCATCGACTGGTTGATCCTCCGCAGGCCGATCGAAAAGGTGTTGCTCGGCACGATCTGGCTGTTCGTCGCGGCCGTGCCGTTTGTGGTCGTTGGACGGATCGTGCAACAGGCGGACGACATCGTCGCGCCGCCGTTCGGGCAGCGGTTGATGGTGATGGCCGACTCGATCGGCTTCTACTTCGCCAAGCTCGCCTGGCCGTGGCCGCTGGTGTTTGATTACGGGCGCGTTCCCAAGGTGGTGATCGACCACGGCGTGGCGGCGGGGTCGTGGATCGCGCTGGGCGTGGTCGTTGCGCTGTCGATCGCCTGCCTCGTCCGCCGGCGATGGGCATGGATCGGCACCATCGCCGTGTTTGTGATCGGCCTGCTGCCGGTCAGCGGGATCACCCCGTTCGCGTACCAGATTTACAGCACGGTGGCGGATCGATATGCGTACTTGTCGATGCTGGGCGTGGCGGCGCTCGTCACGATGCTGCTCTACTGCATTAACTGGCGCTCACTCAGCTACGCTGCGGGCGCAATCGTCGTCGTGCTGGCGGGGGTTTGTTTCGTGCAGAACGGGTATTGGCAGGACAGTTACACGCTGGCGCATCATGCTCTGGCGCACAACGCCAACAGCTTCGCCGCCCACGACACGCTGGGCTACGTCCTGCGTCGCGACCAGAGGCTTGACGAAGCCGCCGTGCATTTCCGTCAGGCTGTTGCGATCAAACCGGACGATCCGCTGGCAAATATGAATCTAGGATCACTGCTGATGCAACTCGGCCAGCCGCAGGAAGGCGTGATCCACCTCCGCCGGGCGCATGACTGGGGTTATTCCGAGCCGAAACTCATGTACACGCTCGGCAGCGCCTGCCTGCAAATCAACGAGTTGCCCGAGGCAATCGCCTCGTTTCAAGCCGTACTGAACCGCGAGCCGAACAACGTCCCCGCGTTGTCAGCCATGGGCTATGCGATGGCCGCCTCCGGAAAGCTGGCCGACGGGGAACGGTTTTTCCGCAAGGCGCTGGGGATCGATCCGAGCTTCACGCCGGCGAAACTCGGGTTGGAACGAGTGATCGCCGCTCAAAATCAACCGCCTCGTTAGAACACCTTGCAACCACGAAGAAAACAGAGCCACCGATGGACACCGATGAAATTCAGGAACAAAGATGAAAAAGATGTAAAAAATCAATTCAAAATCTTTTTAATCTTTTTCATCTTCGTTTTCTCCTCATCGGTGTTCATCGGTGCCCCATCGGTGGCTCAAAACAGATGGAGCGTTTCTTCGCAGGACACAATCACCCCGCCGCCCCCGGGCCATCCGCTCGGGCGACGTCCTGTGTTGCGGGCGTGATCAAGATCATCCCCACCCGCTTCTGTTGAACCGAAAGCACCCGTACCTGATAGTCTCCCAGAGGCAGCATGTCCCCGGCTTTGGGCCATCGCCCCAGTTGCTGGACGACGTACCCGCCGATGGTGTCCACGTCGCTGATTTCCACTTCGGCCAGGCTGAGTTTTTCGCGCAGCTCGTGCAGCGGGAATTGTCCGCTGACTTTGAAGCTTTCGCCTTCCATGACGAAATCCTTGGTCGCCATGGTGTCAAATTCGTCCTGGATATCGCCGACGATTTCCTCCAGCACGTCCTCCAGGGTCACAATGCCTCGAGTCGCGCCGTACTCGTCGACGACGATGGCCATGTGTGTCTGGCTGGATTGGAATTGCCGCAACAGTTTGGGAACCGGCAGCAGTTCGGGGACGAACAACACCTCGCGTTTGATCTGCTTGAGATCGAGATCGCCCGAACCGATCACGTGGACGGCCGATCCGGGCAACCCGTCGGCGATGAAAACGCTTTCCCCATCGGATGTTTTTTCATCGGTAAACCGCAACTTGCCGGGCACGAGTTTCAGGTGCGTGAACAAGTCCTTCATGTGAACCAGGCCGATCACGTGGTCGATATCCCCCTCGCAAAGCGGCAGGCGCGTGTAGGCGCTTTTCTGCACGGTCTGCAATACTTCGCGGATCGGCTGATCCAGTCGCAGGTAATCCACCTGTGTACGCGGCTGCATGATCTGGCGGACTTTCAAGTCACCGAAATCGAACGCGCTGGTGAGGATCGACTCGTTGCCCTTGGAGATCGTCCCTTTTTCCACCGCCTGGGCGAGCAGGGCTTTGAGTTCCTCTTCACTATGCGCCATCGCCCCCTCGCCGGACACTTCCACGCCACACAACCGCAGCACGCCATTGGCGGCCCAGGTGAGGGCGTAAATCGCGGGGTAGAACAGATAGGTGAAGAGGATCAGCGGAACGCAGAGGAGTTGGAGGATACGTTCGCTATGTCGGATTGCCAGATTTTTGGGGGCTTGCTCGCCGATCACGATGTGGAGAGCAACCGCAATGGCAAACGACACAACAAAGGAGACGATGTGCTTCGCCGAGTCGCTCAGCCCGAACAGCTGGGTCAGAGGCTCGATCATCTGCCCGACGACCGGTTCAGTCACCGCACCTAAGCCCAGTGCAGTCAACGTGTTACCGAGCTGGCAACTGGAGAGGTACAAATCCAGCCGGCGTTTGACCATCAGTGCGGCTTTGGACAGGAGCGATTCATCGGCCTCGGTTTCCAGCCGCGACAGGCGCGCCGATACCGCAGCGAACTCAACCGCCACGAAAAACGCATTGAGCACCACCAGCCCAAGCGTGGCGAGGATTTTAACAGCGATGTCCACCACTGCTCCGTTGTACCGGCTGCGGGTCGAGTTAGAAAGAGCAGAAATCGGGGCTCGTAAAGGGGAAAGCCCGGGTTGAATCGAAATCCACGGTTTCCTGCAATAATGATCGGTATTTCCGAGTGGCAGTCCTGCCGGCGAATGATACGGATCGCACTTAATTTCCGCGCGATCTGAGGCAAGTTGTCATTCCGAGGTACTCCGAGGAATCTCGGGATTCAAGCGGTTTTTGGCGTCCCGAGATTCCTCGGAGTACCTCGGAATGACTCGCGGGAATGAACTACGCCGATGAATCGCCCATGAGTGCAATGCGATTGTCCAACACCAAGTCCTGCGTGCCGCGTTGCGCCTGAAGCGTTTATCAGCCGGTTTACTTCGGTTCTGCGTTCGGCTTAGGATCCGCTGGAGAATCGCTGCGGAACGGCGAGGCGGGCAGTCCGTCACGGTTGAACAGATTCCCGACCGGCACGTTCGCCCACGCATACCGCACCGCGAACGGTGCTTTCACGTCCTTGGACGTCACCACAACGGTCTGGCCATCGATCACCGCGTCGGCGGGGACAAACTTCCCGTCCTTGCCGGCGATCATGAAACCCTTGAGCGCGTCGCCCTTGGCCATCAGTCCGTCACCGAGGTGCGTGAACGAGACGATCGCGCGATCGGCGTCGACGGTCATGCTCTTGTAGACCGGGCCGGAATACTCGATCGCTTCGCCGTAGCTTAGCGCGCGAGCCGCCAATGCCAGTCGCTGGCCGACCGGACGCTTCCAGACGGGATGAATGTTTTTGGCGTCGCCCACGTCGAGCGTGACGGCCATCGCGGTGTGCGGCGTCGCCTGCCAGGTCCGCAGTTGCGATTCGCGAAACGTCGGCGGGATGCTCTCGTGCGGCGCGATCTGCACGAACAGGAACGGCAATTTTTCGCCCCAGGTCTTCCTCCAGTCGGCGATCAGCGCAGGTTGAAGTTTTTCATACTGCGGGCCCTGCCCTGCGTTTCCTTCGCCTTGGTACCAGATCACGCCTCGGATCGCGTAAGGCTTGAGTGGGGCGATCATCCCATTGTGCAACGCGCTGGGGCAATCGTGGCAACGCATTGCAGGGCGGACGGGTTCGGGCGGGACGGGTTTGCCTTCGGCCTTGGCGGCCCGGACGGCCTGCGGGTACCCGCCATACAACTCTTTCTGATACGCGCGGTACGCCACGTCGATGCGCTCAAACTCTTCGGGCGAAACGTTCTTCCACTTCTCGATCAGCGGGCCCGCCGCACCCAAGGCGGCGAGCGTTTCGGATTCCATCCATATTTCAATTCGAGTCCCACCGACAGAACTGATGAGCAGACCGATCGGCACGTCATACTTCTGGCGAAGCGACACGGCGAAGTAATATGCCACCGCCGAGCACTCCTCAATGTTCGTCGGCGCAACCGGCTTCCAAGGGCCCTTCGCGTCCTGCACCGGCTTTTGCGAGAACTCATCCTGCACCCTGTAGAAGCGAATCGCCGGATGATTCGCAGCCGCGATTTCTTCCTTCGCGTTGGCTACCGTCTTCATGCGGAATGCCATGTTGGACTGCCCCGAGCACAGCCAGACATCTCCCACAAGCACATCGGTGATCTTCGACTCCCGCTTTTCGTCCGATGACTTCACGACCAGCTCGCGAGCTTCCATCGACGCCGGCATCGAATCGAGTTTGACTAGCCACTTGCCGTTCGCGTCCGCCTTCGCTGCCTTCTTCTGCCCCGCGAACTCGACGGTGATCGCCTCATCCGGATCCGCCCAACCCCAAACCGGTACCGGCTGCTCGCGCTGGAGAACGGTGTGGTCGGTGAACAATCCCGACAGTCGTAATTCCGCTGCCTGAAGCGGCATTCCCAGAAAGAGCACCAGCGAGAAGAGTCGTGTGAGTGTGTTTTTCATGTTGTTCTGCCTGCTTTCATTTGTCCACCGAATGAAGTCCGCAACGGGATCATGACGGGCTCGGTAGATATCGCCTGATGCGCAGCACTCATTCGGCTGCGTCATATCTGCTGCAATGTTATATCTCCTGCAGGCCCCTCACCAGCAGGTCGCCGCGGAAGGCGCTGATTGTCGAATTACGAATTTCAAGAGGCTCCCGCCCCGGCTTGTTTGCTTGCACTTTGCCGGGGATGGCAGGGGCGGAGACAATGCGCTGGCGAGCCGTTCAGGGTAAACGCATGCGGATGGAAGTGTGGGGATTGCGGATTTTGGATTGCGGATTGAAAAACGCAATTCACCATCCACCATCCATCGGAATTGGTCTGGTTTAGGTTCATAGGCGTTTGCCGCGTCAAAATCCGGGGGCTGGATTGCCCTTTTATTGCATGATCCCATTGCGTACTCTTTGCCTTTGCTGATTGGGGCGTCGCCGGCCCATCGGGCTTATGGCGTCCGAACGATTTTGCCCCGAAAGGACACTCGACCATGCGCAGATGGATGTTGATGATAATCGCAACATTGCTCGTAGCCTTGACAACCAAAGCTACTGCAGAAGACGCCGTGCAGAAACTGGAGTTGGCTCCACCGTTTACCGACAACATGATCCTGCAGAGGCAATCCAAAGTGCCGGTGTGGGGATTCGATAAGCCGGGCAGTCAAATCACCGTGGAGTTCGCCGGCCAGAAGAAGTCGGCCGTCACGGACAAGATGGGGGACTGGCGAGTCGATCTCGATACGCTCGAAGCCTCCGCCGAGGAGCGAGAATTCAAGGTCGATAGCAGCAGGGGAACTTCCGTCACCCTTAAAGGCGTGCTGGTGGGCGAGGTATGGTTCGCCTCGGGGCAGTCCAACATGGTGTGGACCACCGGCAAGAGCATGGTCAGCTCGCTGGCGAGGGATATTGCCAAAGCGCCCAAAGATCTGCCGATTCGGGAAATCAACGTCAACACCGTTTCGGCGCTCTATCCGAAGAAGAAAGCCACTTCGGAAAATAACGGCTGGAAGCGCAGCAAAGATGTCGGCGGGTTTTCGGCGCTATCACTTTCTTTTGCGTATGAACTGCACAAGGAACTCAACGTGCCGGTCGGGATTCTCCTGAGCGCACACAGCAACACCCGCATCGAGGCATTTGCGCAGCGACAGGGGTTTGAAGTGCATCCGGGCCTGAAGGTTGATGTCGATCTGATGCACGATGGCGATGTACTGACCGAGCAAGGCCACAAAGCGTTTCAGAAGTACTATCATGATATCGCCGCCTGGCAAAAGGCCGCGATTACGGCTTCCCAGGCTGGTACGAGTCTTCCGCGGCGGCCGGAATTGCCGGGCATCGCGGGGATGTGGCGCGGGCCGTCGCAATTCTTCAACGGCAAGATCTCGCCGGTCGTGCCCTATGCGGTCCGTGGCGCCCTGTGGTGCCAAGGCGAAGCCAACTCCGATGACGGATTGATCTACGCCTCGCGAATGGAAGCACTGGTCAACGGCTGGCGCAACGCATGGGGCATGCCTGACATGCCCTTCTACTTCACGCAGATGCAGCCGTACGGCTCGCCCGGCCCGGAATCGGGCGGTTTTGCTGACATCCGGCAGGTGCAGTTCGAGTTCTTCCTGAAGAACCGGAAGAACGTGGGCATGGTCGTGCAAACCGACCTGAACCAAGCCAACCCCGGCGGAATTCACTACTCCAACAAGCTTCACCCGGGCATGCGGCTGGCACGCTGGGCGCTGGCCAAGCAGTACGGCAAAGACATCCCTTACACCGGCCCGATTTACGAGGGATACAAAGCAGATGGCGACAAGGTGATCGTATCGTTCGAAAAAGACAGCCTCTTCGGCGGGCTGATGGTCGGCAGCAAGGGAATGGAAAAGGACTCGAAAAACCCCGACGGGTATGTCGAGCCGGCACGCCCGACTCCTGACGCGAAACTCAATCACTTCCGTCTCTGCGGCGAGAATCGCAAGTGGTTTGCGGCCGACGCGGTGATCCAAGGCGATACCGTCGTCGTCACCTCCAAAGATGTGCCCAAACCCGTCGGTGTTCAGTACGCATACAACGCCGCCCCGGAAAACTGCAATCTCTACAATAAAGCCGGACTGCCAGCGACCCCGTTCGCGGCCGTCAATGGACAACTGATCTTCCAAAAGACCAAAGCCAGCGCCGCCGCCGTCACCGTCGAGACCGGCGAAGTCGATGGGGATGCCAAGACCGAGGAGGCCCCCAAGCCCGCGCGGAAATTCCTGCACGTCGCGGAGTATTACCGTGATGGGGTCGTCGTTCAGCGAGAAAAGCCGATCCTCGTCTGGGGCCACGCCGCCGCCGGCGCAAAGGTGACGGTCAAACTTGGCGATTCGGTCCAGACCACCGAAGCGAATCCACTCGAACAGTGGTCGGTTGCCTTGCCTGCGATGAAAGCAACGATAGACCCGATCTCGCTGGTCGTAGAAGCCGGCGAGGGAGTTCGTCGTGAGGTGAAGAACATTCGGATCGGCGATGTCTGGTTCCTGACGGGAACGTCGATGATCACGTCCAACATGGCGCAGGATTCCCGCGCCAAAGACGCCCCGCCGCCCGAAGCCCTGCCACTGGTTTACGAATTCAAGCGCAACACCAAGGCGAGCACGAACTCGACGCCTCGGAAGCGCGGTTTTGAAACCGGCGGCGGAAAGTACCGCTCGCGCTGGCTGCCTGCGGACTACGCCAAAAATCCCGAAGGCGTCACCCAGTTCGCCTACGAGTTTGCCAAGGCGCTCAACCGCCCGGGCGTGCCGCAGGGCTTCGTGAGCATGTCCGGCGGGGGGAAAGACCAACGCGCCACGCCCCTCTCCTGGACTTCATACGCGGGCGTAAAGCATGTAAAGCATCCGGCGTTTGAACCGTGGATCAACGAAATCCTGCTGCAGTACCCGGAGTCCGAAGTCGCACGAAAGGCGTTCGATAAATACATCGTGGACGTCACGGCGTGCGAGAAGACCATCCTCGACATCGCCAAAGCCGGCGGCGATCTCTCGCTGGCTCCGCAGCAGTTCCCCGGATTTCCGGCCCCGGGTGGATCGGCCGTGCCTGGCGATCTGGTTCCCACCTACACTTACAACTGGTGCATCAGCCCGATGACCCCAATGGCGGTTGCAGGCGTGATCTGGATTCCCTCCGATTACAACATCAGCCCGAACCCCGCGGACTACGCCGCCGAACTGGAAATCTACGCTAAGAGCCTGCCCGAGACCTACGGGCAAAATCAAATCGAGTTCATCTACGCCCAGCCGTCAGCGAAGTTGGTGAAAGGAATCACTGCCCCGGCGATCCTCGATGCCAAGTCCGTCACGTTCGATGCTTGGCCAAAGAGTCTTAAAGAACTCGCGATTCAGATGGCGGAAACGCAGAAGAAGTAGTGAGGCGGCTGAGCATGGAAAGAAAGCGGGTCCGATGAACTGAACTCATCGGACCCGTTAAGTTTTCACATCATTAGGCTTGCTCACGGCTTGCGGTACTTAGGCCAATACTCCTGCTCCTGATTATTGATAGCCCAATACTGCTCACAATCCTTCCAATCCACCCATCGCGCCGAGCCATCGCTGAAGGCGCAATTCATGCCGCGCGGAAAACCCTTGCCGTCAAGGGGAAAATGAGCATTCACAAATATGTAATTGCCAGACGGTTGTCTTCGATTCTGCGTAAAACAGGACCAGAGAGGCGCGATGCCTTGAACGCGGTTCCGTCGTTGCAGATCAACATAAGTGTTGGACGGGTTCCAGTTTCCTTGGCCGGGCCAGACGAAGTACTGATATGAGCCAAAATCCAGCGTAAACAAGTTGCTCACCGTCGGCGGGTCAGAAAAGTTTCCTGGGCAAAGCATGACATTGGCACCACTGCCCCGGTAAACGTTAGCAGCATTTCTGTTTAACTTCTTTGTACTGAACCCTGCCACATACGGAACCGTGAATGTGAAGTTGAGGTCGTACCTTAAATTACTCGTACGCCGATACTGGTGTGGATAGCCACCAGCCCCGGCGGCGTTGGTGCCATTTTCGTTACGCGAGGGAAACCAATTCTTATTATCGTTGGCGTAAAACTGCATCGCAATCGCAATCCCGCGCAACTGAGTCAGGCACTGGGTCTTGACCGCCGCTCTGCGGGCGGCATTGAGTGCGGGCAATAACATCGCAATCAACGTCGCGAGGATGGAGACCACCACCAGTAACTCAACCAGAGTGAATGCACGCCGCGAGGATCCCCCGTTGCTCCTGCCGGACAAGAGCCAAGTTTGGGATTTCTGATTCATGGCGGACCTCGAACGTGATTACGACATGGGAGCGAAAATCTTCTTGGACGGCAGCTCCAACAGACTTTCCAGCATCATTTTACCGTTCAATATCAGAATCTGGTAATTTAAGTAAGATTGTCGCCTTATATCAGGCAAAGGAAATGGGATATTAGGGAGTATTTGCGACAAAGAGATACCGTCGTCGCGACATCGTTCGTCCGCCGCTGGCGAGTCACACCAACGTCCGCAAAAAACTACACCCAACCCGGCGCGGTCAATGACACAGCGAGCGGCAACTCAAGGCCCCAAAAGACCTTCCCGACCGCAAGCTGCGAGCATTCTGCTTTCCGGTGGTGCGATTGATGTACGATTGATGTGTTTCTTCGCCAGCCTATTGGTTCCGCCTTCGGTTTCGTGGCGACTGGATTACTTCAGCCACTGGCGGACTTCTTCCTTGATTCGGCGATCGATTTCTTTCTTGCTCATTCGATGGTCCGTGGTGGCGAGTGGCACTTCGACCTCTTTCGCGTGCGCGTTGTAGGTACCCCAAAGCAATAACGGTTCAGCCGAAAAATCGATCAAAGGCGAGGACGCATTGCCCAACGCCACCACGCCGTTCACCGTCGTGCCGCCCCAGCCGTACATCAGCATGTCGGGAAATCCTTCCGCCAGAAGCACGTCGATCATGCCTGAAATTGACTTGCCTGGTTCCAGCGTCACGGCATCGGTTTTCTGTTCGATCTTTTCGCGGTTCAACATCAATTTGTTTCCTGAATCCTGAATCCAGATCGTGACCGAATTGTTCCAAAGTACCTTGTCGCCGATGCAGCGGAGGGCGGGAACGGTGATCTTCTCGCGGGTGGGGTTGCTGACTGTTACCTTCAGGACATGCTTATCCGGCCCTTCGCCGTAGGTACCATTTTTGTTTTTCTTGTCGAAATAGGCAGGCACGGATTTCTTCAAGTCCTTGAAATCGTAATAGTCGTAGCCCGGATCGACTAATTCAAAGGCGATCTCTGCCTTGCCAACCGAATAGGCCGGCATGCCAGTCTTCGGGCACGCCACACCGAGGTCGGAGGGATCGAAAAATTTCGGATCAGGCACCTGCTTCGGGAACGACGTCCAATACGAGTTCAACTGCCCCGCAGGCGTGTTCGACCAAAAGAGGGGCAGATTCTTTTCCTTCAGAAGCTGAGGTCGCTGATCCGCGTCGTACGACAACATGACATTGCCGGCACCGCCCCAGTGATCCACGCTCACCTCGTCGCCGTTAAGCCGCGACTCACAGACCCCCAGAAGGAACTTGTTGCCCTTCCGCCCGTTGCCGATCTCGTTATTGATGGCCTGCTGAATCAGGTTCAGACTGATCTTGAGCTTATCGCCGGGTTTTGCCGAACCCGTGCCGCGAATGACCTCGTCGACCAGCACGGAAAAATCGGCCTGACGGTGGTGCTCGCCGGCACCCCACATCCGCTGCTCGAGGCGGACGTCCTCGTCGAGCGTGACCACCATCCAAGTACCGCACTGAGCCAATCGCGACGTATCGATCACGGTTTTCTGGACGTCTCCTGCTTTGCCGCCCGGTTTTGCCTGCTCCTTCCCGCTGTCAACGTCTACGCCCAAGGCTGCGGTCGTGAGGATTCCGATCGTCCAGACAAGAAACAGGTTACGCATGTCGATCTCCCTGCAAGTCGGTTTTGGCCGGATGTCTTTTCGACAACTAAGGTGGTTAGACGAGGGCCGATCGGCAAAGTTTCCGACAGAAAAACCCCGGGGTTCACAATACAACGGTTTTGCCTGACGACCGCAATCGCCTGCGTGGGAAGAACAACGAGCAACATTTCGACCCGCAAGAACTTCCATAACCCCATTTGGATCCAGTAGATGTGAATTCCGAACCGCCATCCGCAGTACTAGAACGGGTTCACTTCACGAGAATTGTCCACTCGAGTAGGCAATCCTTTCGGATTCCGAATCATCAGCTTGATGTACGCCCGCATCCTCGGAGGATTTTCCTGGGGTCGCCAGGCTGCCATGGCGGTATGAAAGGTAATCCCGCCCCAAACCGAACCGCTTTACGGCAGTCTTGGAGGATAAGGGGCATTCTACAGTTGCCCTCGATCGAGCAATTTGCTGTAATTCCCCTCCACCAACCCGGAGGACCACAACGATGTCGTACAGCTTGATTGAACAACTAGAGTCGCGCACCCTGATGCATTTTACCCTCGTTCGGATGGAAACCACGTTTGGGAATATCGATCTCCGACTGACTGACGACATTACGCCGATCACCGTCAATAATTTCCTCAATTACGTCAACAGCAAGCGATACAACAAGACGATCTGGCACCGCAATTCAGGCGCGGTCATCCAAGGTGGCGGCTACGCCTATCCCGGCTTCATCGACGTTCGCAAGGACGCTCCGATCGTCAACGAGTTTCAGTCGGGCATCACCACCAACATCCGCGGGACGATCGGGATGGCTAAGACGTCCGACCCCAACAGCGCCACCAGCGAGTTCTTCATCAACCTTTCGGACAACTCAAGCTCGTTCGATAACCCAGCGAATTCCGGCGGGTTCACCACATTCGGCACGGTGACGTCTGACACCCTGGCGACGGTGGATGCGATCTCGGCCGTCCCGGTGAACTACAGCTTCAACTCGCCGTTCAACCAAATCCCCCTGCAAAACTACACCAGCGGGATTCCGATCGGCAACAACTTGGTGTTCGTCAACAAAGCCTATGTGCTCGGCCAGTACGCACCAGACGTCCAATTCGGCATTGGAGCGAGGCGGACCGTCAGCTTCATCGACGCCGACGGCACATTGACGAACCTCACGCTGAACAACGCCTCGGGCACGATCGATTTCGGGCAGGAAGTGTTTGTCACCACGAAAAACGGCAAATCGGTTGTGACAGGCTCGAACCTGTCGATTCAGGACATCACTATCACCAACGCCGCCAACGGCAACCTCCTGGTCAATGCCATCGGCGGGAACGGAAGCGTCGATCTCGGTAACGTCACCGCTACCGGAACGATGGGCGGGATCACCGCCTTGAAGGCGACCCTAGACGGAACGCTGACCGTGAACGGCGATATTGCCCGGATCACGCTGGGCTCGATCAATTCCGGCGACATCGTGATCAGCGGTGCCGGCTTGCTGACCCGCATCAACGTTTTCGGCGCGATCAGCGACAGCGACATCACCGCCGCAGGCACGCTGGCACAGCTGTCAGCGGGCAGTTGGACGGACTCCAACGGGTCCAGCTCGCAACTGACAGCGGCGGCGGTGCAGAATCTCATCGTCAGGGGTGAGATGGCAGCTGATATGACGCTCTCGGGCAGCGGCGTGCTCATCCGCAACGCCAACCTCGCCAACATCTCCGGCGGCAACTGGTTCGTGAACGACTCGGCCGGATTGATCAGAGCCGGCGTGACCAGTTCAAGCTGGAACGCCACCTTCGGCGGCAGCGTGGTGAACCTCAACAGCACGCTCCTGTCGGGTAACGTCACTGCTCGAAGCATCCGCACGATCAGGGCCGTCTCCATGGTCGGGGCGAACTTCAACCTCAACAAAGCCTTCGACGGCGCAGCGGCGGTGATGAACGTGACGGCAGCAAGCATCACCAACTCCACCATTCGATCGACCGATCTGATCAAGACGATCGCCGCCAATTCAATCGACGGCTCGTTCTTCTCCGCGGGCATCAATTTCGGCGACAACTCGATCGATGACGTCACCGACTTCGTCAGCAATGCAACCATCGGAGCGGTCAACTGCCGCTCGTTCAACAACAGCGGCGTGATCGCACAGACCCTGGGCAGGCTCGCGCTGGGCGTGACCAATGACGCCGTCCCGACGCTCGAGTTCTACGGCGTGGCGGGCGATACGATCGCGTCGCTTACCGCCACCGTGATCGACAAGAAACTCAACCTCAAGCTGCTGAATGACCCGGCCGCCGTGCCGGGGCTGATCGCGGCGCAGGGCGTAACGCCCAGCAATTTCCAGATCCGGGTCGTCTGAAGACGTCTGGAGGTCGGGTGTCCTCACCCGCCGGCGTCTCGGGGTAACCGCGGCGGCTGAGGACAGCCGCCCTCCTGCAAGGATCCGTTGCGATCGGATTGCGGTGGCGCTCAATCATTGGAGAGCGATTGCTCGTAGGAATCCTCAGCGACACCCACGATAAGCTTCCTGCCATGCGCGCGGGGATGCGCGCTCTGGCAATCGGCGGTGCCAAATACTTCATCCACTGCGGCGACATCGGCGGAATGCCATGCATCGACTGTCTGGCCGGCCATCCGGCGGCGTTCGTGTGGGGGAATAACGACTGGGACCGCGCCGGGCTTCTTGACTACGCCACCGGCCTGGGCATCACCTGCCTCAACGGCGGAGGTGTGGTGGAACTGGCAGGCAAATCGCTGTTCGTCACCCACGGCGACGACGCCCCGCTGCTTCGGCGAATCCTGGCGGAACAAAAGCACGACTACCTTCTGCTTGGCCATACGCATTCGCCGCTGGATACACGCGAGGGGAAGTTACACGTGATCAACCCCGGCGCCCTCTATCGGGCACCGAAGAAGACCGTGGCACTGCTGGATCTGGAGCGGGATGTGGCGAGTTTTCTGGAAGTGGCTGGGATTTGATGGATTTGCTGTGAGGGCCGAGAAGAATTGAATCATTGACGATCGTGCCATTGACGATTGAAATCAGATCTCTTCAATCGTCAATGGCCCGATCGTCAATGATTCCATCGCTTCGCCGCAAATCCCACCGGGCAACATTCTCGCCGGGATTGAATCATGTTAAGATGCTGAGCAATGACCGGTCCGCAGAACATGCTCGTCACCATCCGCCCTTACCAACCCAAGGACTTATCCGCCTGCCGCCGCCTGTACAAGGAGGGCCTGCTCGGCGGGAAAATCGCGGAGAATGACACGGGGTTTGATATCGACGATATCGAGATGGCCTACATGAAAAAGCCGGGCAGTTCGTTCTGGGTCGCCGAAACTCATGATAGGAAAGTGGTAGGAATGATCGGCGTCCAGCAGCACGAGGAAGGCGTCGGCGAAATCCGCCGGCTGCGAGTGCAGGTCGATCACCGCCGGCGCGGCATTGGCACGATGCTGGTGGAAAAGGCGATCAAGTTCTGTGCTGAAAACGCTCACCTCAAAGTCGCCCTCGACACGTTCATCGAACGCGAGCCGGCCATCAAGCTCTTTGAGAAGTTCCACTTCCATCACTCCCGCACACGCAACGTGGCCGGGAAAGAGATGATGTACTTCTATCTGGATCTGTACGAGGGCGAAAAGCGGAAAGATTGAGGGGAGATTTGCAAATTGGCGATTGCAAATATCATGTCCTCCAATCCTCCCATGCCGATCGACCTCGAACGCAAGCTCTACCACCAGGGTATCGAGCTCTTCAACGAGCGAGACTTTTTCGAAGCCCACGAAGTGTGGGAAGACATCTGGCACATGGCGTACGGCGTGAAGCATCTGTACTACCAGGGGATGATCCAATGCTCGGTCTCGCTGGAACATTACCGCCGGGGCAATCCGCGCGGGGTGCTCAGTTTGTACAAGAGTTACACGCCGAAATTTCAGTCGATCCCTGACGTGTTCATGGGGCTGGACGTGAAGGCGTTTCTCGCAGCAATGAAGTACGCGCTCGATCCGGTGCTCCTGGCCAACCCAGTACCAGAGAAGGGACAGATCGAACTGGTTTACGACCGCGTGCCGACGATCAAGCTGCTATACGACCCATTCGAAACCGGTGAGGCCGAGAAATACGCCAAGCCTGCGAAGTTCTGATGACTCGCCCGTACCACGGGCCTCCGACCCGTGCGGGCGATGGTCGGATTGAAGAGACCGGGCCGTTGGAAATCCGTTCGCACAAACCGAGGTCCGGAGGCCCGTGGTACGAGCAGACCGTTCCGGATCGATATCACAAGCCTTTATGGATTCGACGGCTTTTGCGGAGTGGCAGGAGCTAAATCGGCAGTGGTGTAGATCGGCGGATTGAGCTCGCCGATCTTATAGTTTCCGTCGAGAATTGCCCCGGCCCCCACCGCAAGAGTCGGGGCTTTGACGTCGCCTTTGATCTCCGCTTCAGGGCCCACCAGCACCGGCCCGCGGCTTTCGACTTTGCCTTTGATTTTGCCGCGGACGACCAGCCCGCCGCAGAGGATGCGGTCGACCACCACCACGTTGCCCTTTTTCTCGATCGTCACCATCCCCAGCGTCTCGATCGACCGGCGGGACTCATACTGCTTATACGTTACGTCCTCGATTTTGAGGGATTTATTGCAGAACTTGCAGGTGATGCTCATGGCCTTTCGGCCGACGTTCTGGGGCTTGCCGCAGTAGAGACAGGTGATCGTCTGGCTTTCGCCGGGCGTGGGGACGTTGTAGTCGTTGGCGGGCATCGGTTTTTGATTGAGTCATTGACGATCGGGCCATTGACGATTGAAGGCCGATTCAATCGTCAATGACCCGATGAGTCAATCGTCAATCCATTATCCCTGCTTCTGAGGCTGCTGCGGAGCCGGGGCCGGCGTGCCCATCGGGCGCTGCTGTGAGGCGGCGGACACCGGGCGCGGGCCGCCCTTGACGGCTTCCGGGCCGACGTGGACGTGGCCGCTGAAGGTGGCGCCTTCATCGACGGTCAGCTTCGCACAGGCCAGGTCGCCCTCGTAGCGTGCGGTATTCTTCAGCTCGATGCGTTCGGAGGCGTTGAGATTTCCCTTCACGTCGCCTTCCACGATGATCGCGCCGGCATCGACATCGGCAGCCACTTTGGCTTCCTTGGCGATGTGCAGCCGCCCGGGCGTGTTAATCTTGCCTTCAACCCGGCCCTGCACGCGCATGCCTTTTTCGAAACTGAGTTCGCCTTTGAATACCGCGTCAGGACCAAGAATAGTGGGGAATTCGCCGGGACCGTTGTCTGCCATGATGCCTCCTGCAAAGGTTGTATTGCCCATCAAGCCCGAATAATCCGGGTCCACCGATGGTCGGGCGATCATAACGGGCGATGGGCGGGTGGGCAATTTGTGAAAGCTGCGGAATAAGATTTATTTGCGTTGACGAGCGGCTCGCCCGTACCACGGGCCTCCGGCCCGTGCCGAACGATTCAGATACGCCGAGGTCGTGCGATATCTAGAGCCTGCACGCGGCTACGCACGGGCCGGAGGCCCGTGGTACGGGGCGGCGTTTCGATGGCACGCTAACTCATACTTTGATAGCTCTGATCGCCATGAACATCGGGATTTCCTCCCGCGCCATATTCTCTGCCCGCGCTCTCGGGCCGCTCGTGCTCTTTTTGTGGCTGGCCCACTCTTCGATCGAATCCACCAACAACCCCGCAGTCCGCAAGGCTTTGATGTACGCCTCCAGCGGCTTGTGGAAACTCCAGGTATACTGATCGTGTGATTCGCCGGGATGGGTGACGATCGGGATCTTGCGTGGCAAGAGGTAGCGATCGACCCGGCGGTACTGCACGCCCTGCTTCTCGTCCCAGCCCCAGTGCGATTCTTTCGGCCCCCGGAAATGCGGGTGCATCATCGCCAGGACGAACCGCCCCCCAGTTTTAAGCGTCCGGCTGACGCCGCTGAAGACCGGGGCGATCGGGTGGATGTTCTGGATCGCCAGCACGCAACTGGCTGCGTCGTGGTGGGATTCGGGCAAAAACGCCAGTTCCTTGGCGTCGGCCACATGATAGTGAATACTGCCCGGCCCTCGCTTTTTCGCCGCTTCGATCAGATCGCGGGCCGCGTCCACACCAGTCGCCTCGATCCCCTTCTCCGCCAAAAGCCGGCAAAGCACGCCCTGGCCACAGGCGATATCGACAACGTTTTCCCCTTTCTGCGCCGCCATCATCCGCAAGACGCCGGGCAGGACGACCTCGCGGTGATACTCACTGCCGGTCTCTCCGACGAGTTGATCGTACCACGAAGCGACATTGCCCCAATCGGTCTGCTGCGGTTGCTTGGCCATGGCGGGATTGTGAGGGGAAGGCGTGAGATTGTCGAATCGCGTTGCCGTGGGGGGAATGACCACCAGTCATCCCAGGTAACCATAGCGGACTAGCGCGTAGCCGGAAATGATAAGGAACACGACCTGCACCGTGATCGAAAACCAATAAGTGGCTGGATCCTGATCGCGACGCGCCCAGATATTCCACTGGCGATCCCAAACATAGCCGATCTTCAACTGGAAAACCGTCAGAGCAAGCAGGCTGAGATAGCCTATCGTGAAGAGGGTTAATTCGATCGCACTAATCATCGGCCTTTGGCGGGATTGTGGATTGTCGATTGTCGATTGTCGAATACTTTGCCCTCGACAATCCCCCCTCGGCAATCCACAATCCACGGCGATGCGTTCGATCATCGCGGGGTTTTTCCTTTTACTGTGCTCGTCGCTGTGCTTGGCCCAGACCAAGGGCGAGGTGGAGAGCATTGGCTTTGGCGGCTACTACCGGCCTGATTGCTGGACACCCATGGTGGTGCGGCTGCGGCCGGGGTCGATTGAGCCGGGCACGTACCAGCTCCAAGTCGAACAGAAAGACCTCGATGAGGACACGCAAGTTTTTTCCCGCGTGATTACCGTCAACAGCGGCGATCAAGCCAAAGAACAGCGGTTTGCAATGTACTTTATCCCCCAGCCGCAAAGCGGCGGGTTGCCGGATACCCTGCGGGAGCTCAACGCGGAGATGAAAGTCTGGCTTTGCAACGAAAAGGGCAAGCAAATCGAAGCCCTGCCGATCACGGCGGCGATCCAGAGCATCGATGCCACCCGGCCGGGCAGAATCCTCGGGCGGAAGTTCGTCCTCTGCGTCACCGACGGAACCAACAAGCCGCTTTTTCAGGACTACGCTCTGGCGTACGGCGTGACCGAGGACGTGGCAATGGTCGTCGTCCGGCCAGACGAACTGCCCGAAAATACGCTGGGCTACCAAGGCGTGGACGCGATCGTCTGGATGTCCGGCGACGCCAATCTCCTCAACGCCGGCGGAGCGCGGCGATTGCCTGCGCTGACGGAGTACATCAAGCTCGGCGGAAAGCTGATCGTCACCCAGCCGGGCGACCGCAGCCGGGTCGAGGCGCTCGAGCCGCTGTTGCCGGTCAAGCTGAAAGACGCGGCGGGCAATTGGCTGATCGAGCCACGCGATCGGACGAACCTGTCGCCGCTGGCCGACTGGGCGCGCCCCAAGCCTCTCAGCGGGATGCGCAACCCGTGGCTTTCGCCGCGCGGGTCGTTCAAAGTCACATACGCCAAATCTGTCGTCGATGGCGCGATGGTGACTGATACCATCAATTGGAACGACGCCGACCCCAAAGCCGAGCCGGACGTAACGCCTTTCCTCGTCCGCAAGGGGCTTGGATTGGGCGCCGTCACCTGGGTCGCACAAAACCTGGGCGACATCGCCCTGACCGGCCAGATCACCGGTGGCTGGATGGGGATTTGGGATAAGGTTCTCGATGTCAAAAATGACCCTCGCCTGATGATCCGCGGCGCGGATACTGAAAACGGCAAGATCGAAGCCGCCTACAACGGCGGCGGGCCGGTCGATCTGGGCCATGCACTGCTTGACGCAATGGAACACAGCGCTCGCGGTGCTTCGTTGGTGGTGCTGGCGGTTGGGTTCTTCATCATTTACTGGGTGATGGCCGGGCCGGTCAGTTTCCTAATCCTGGGGACGAAGAGGAAAAAGGGGTTAAGCTGGCAAATCTTCGCCGCCTCGGCGATCGCGGCGACGCTGGTAACGGTGGGCGTGGTGAAACTGGTACTGGGCGCGTCGGCCGACATCCACCACATCACGTTTGTCCGCATGGCACCCGGCCAACCTGCCGTGGTAGATAGTCGGCTGGGGATTTACCTGACCAAGAGCAGCAGCATCCCGATCTCGCTTCAGAAAAACGACCCGAACTACGACAGCTACGTCACCGCGTTCGCGCCGCACCCGCAAATCTTCCAATCCGTCGGCGGATTCGTCGGAAAGGAACGCTACACCGTCACCATCCCCGAAACCGGCGCAGCCGACCCGATCGAGATCGGCGTGCCCTTCCGCAGCACGCTGAAAAAAGTGCAGGCCCGCTGGATCGGGCAACTGCCGAGCGTGGAAGGGTTCCCGAAACTGATTGAAGCCACATTCAGCTCGCCGACCGCGCTGGCAGGCAAATTGACCAATAGCACCGGCCGAAATCTGTCAGACGTCTACTTCGCCTTCACCAGCCGATCGCCCAACGGCGAGTGGATCGACCACGTTTATTACCTGCCTCGCTGGGTAAAAGACGCACAGATCGATCTCGACAAAGAACTGACCGCCTCCAAAGTCGCCGTGAAGGTCAAATCCAGCGATAGTAATGAAGGTGCCCGTCCCGGTGACAACAAAGTACTCTTCGGCCCATTGCGCTATCCAAACGACAATTGGGCTGCATATTGGTACGAAGGTCTGCGGAACAGCGTGAACTCCGGCATGCTCGATGGTGCATCTGATCGTGGCTATGTGCGTTCATTTCCACTGATCAGCCTGTTTGACCGCTTGCCCGTCGCGAAAAATGAAGTAGGCAAAGCCCGCGTCGATATCCTGCACCGCGGTGCCCGACGCTACGATATGTCGCCGGCGATGTCGGCCGGGCAACTGGTGATTCTGGCGCAGGATGCAGCGAATAACGAGAACGGTAAAACGCTCAGCACGTTGCCCTTCCCGATCGAAGTCGATCGCGATGCGGTCGCCGGCACGGGCGTGACGTTCTACCAGATCACCCTGCCGCTGACCCGCGTGGTTCCGACGACGCAACCGACCACGCAGCCGACAACGCAGGCGGTGGAGAAATAGAAGGATTTGCAATTTGCAATTTGCAAACGGAAGTGCAGTTAGAGTTCGATTGCAGATTGCAAATTGCAAATAGGAATCGCCCATGCCCACACCCGTGATCAAGACCGTCAACCTCACCAAGCGTTACGGCTCGCTCGTGGCGCTGTCGAACCTGAACCTGGAGATCCAGGAAGGCGACTGCTTCGGCTTCATCGGGCCAAACGGTGCGGGGAAATCCACCACGATCAAAATCCTGGCGACGCTGCTCCAGCCCACCTGGGGCGAGGCCCGCGTGTGCGACTTCGTCGTCGGCTACCAGAGCCGGCAGATCCGCCCGCTGATCGGCTACGTGCCCGACTACTTTGGTGCCTACGAAGACATGGTGGTACAGGAATACCTCGAATTCTTCTCGGCCGCGTACGGCATCAACGGGTCAGCCCGGACGAAGATCGTCAACGACGTGCTGGAACTGACCGACCTGGCCTACAAGCGCGACGCCCCGGTGGATGGCCTGAGCCGCGGCATGAAGCAGCGGCTATCCATCGCCCGCGTGCTGGTACACGATCCCAAGCTGCTGCTCCTCGACGAACCGGCGGGCAATCTCGATCCGCGGGCGCGAATCGAGCTGCGAGAACTACTCAAAACCCTGCAGCGGATGGGCAAGACGATCCTCATCAGCAGCCACATCCTGCCGGAATTGCAGGATTTGTGTAACACCGTCGGCATCATCGAACGCGGCGAGCTGATCTACAGCGGCCCGTGGACCGACATCGTGAAAAAAGCCAAGGGAGGCACGAAACTGCACGTCGGCGTGGCCGAAAACACCAAGCAGGCGGCGGCGCTGCTGGCCGGCAACCCGCTCATCGCCGAGGTGGTGGAAAACAACAGCCACCTCGAAGTCAGCCTGCGCGACGATATCAGCGACTACAGCTTCATCCCCCAGCAACTGATCGCCGCCGGCTATCGACTGACGATGCTGAAAGAAGAAGAAGTCAACTTGGAGACGGCGTTTATGCGACTGACCAAGGGGATTGTGCAATAAAGGGGCAAGTATTTAGGGGCTAGGGGCAAGTAAAATGCAGAAGTCCATTCGTGATTTTATAGACCTTTTGGTGTGGCAGCGAGCGGTGGATGCTGGAATGATGGTCTATCAAGTAACCAAAAGTTTTCCACGTGATGAGCGATTCGCTTTGACATCTCAACTCCGTCGGGCGGCTGTCTCTGTTTCTTCCAACATTGCCGAAGGCCATGCCCGACAGGGCAAGGAATTTCCTCACTTTCTCTCCATCGCCCGGGGTTCATTAGCTGAGATCGAAAGCCAATTGCTCTTTGCTGCAAAACTCAACTACGTTCCGATAGAAACTGTCCAAAGTTTCCGCACGACGGCAGGCGAACTTCACCGTATGATTGTCAGCTTGGTCGAAAAATTACGACAATTACAATGATTTTACTTGCCCCTTGCCCCTAAATACTTGCCCCTACTCATATGTTAGGAATAGCCCACTACATCTGGCGACTGATCCCCGCGAACCCGATCCTTCTCCGCGTGCTCGACAGCGGCGGGAAGCGGAAGCGCGACCTGTTTATCCGTTGCGGTTATCTCGGGCTGCTGGTGCTGCTGGTGGTGATCTCGGCCGTCAATGCGGGCACGAGCCTGAACGAGCTGGCGCAAACCTCCGGGCAGATTTTCAGAGGGCTGAGCTACCTGCAACTGGCGCTGGTATCGCTGCTGGCACCGATCTTCACCGCCGGTGCCATCACTCAGGAAAAAGACAGCCAAACCTACGACATCCTCCTCTGCACACCGCTCAGCAACGGCCAGATCGTGCTCGGCTCGCTGCTCAGTCGGCTGTTTTTTGTCATCACGCTGCTGGTCAGCGGGATTCCGGTCTTCTCGATCACTCAGATCTTCGGCGGCGTGGCGATCGACAGCATCGTCACCTCATTCGCCATCGCGGCGGCCACCGCGTTTATCACCGGGGCGCTGGCGATGGCGATCGCCACGTTCAAAGTCGGCACGGGGCGGACGATTTTCAGCTTCTACCTCTTCATCGTGATCTTCCTGGTCGGCGGAGCACTGCTCGATCAGGTGGACTACTTCAAGATCAGTCTGCTTGATCCAGTCACCAAGCAGTCGATCGACGCCGTCACCGGCCAGCCGCTGGTGTCGCAAACCAGTTGGCTCACGCCATTCAACCCATTCCTGGCGCTGACGACCATCGTCGGCGAAGGTTACAAGCCCCCAGCACTGGGACTGCTTCCGGAGAATCTCCGCGCCTGGCCTATCGGCTGGATGCTGACCAACCCGGCGTCGTTCTACACCTCGCTGATGTTCTTCCTCAGCCTGGTAATGGTGATGCCCTCGATCGTGCTGCTTCGGCGGATGGCGCAATCGACCGTGTCGTTCCGCGGATGGGTGCTGCAAAAGCTCCACATCAGCACCGGCGACCGCAACCGCAAGCCGCGTTCGGTATGGATGAACCCGATCGCCTGGCGCGAAGCCAAGACCAAAGCCTCCGCCGCCCGCGCGACCGTGCTGCGGTACAGCTTCATGATCGTCGGCGTGCTGGGCGCGATCGTGCTGGCAACGATGTATTCCACCGTCAAACCCGTTGGCGACGGCTACACGCGGTTTATCACCAGCGAATCGTTTAACATCGACAGCCGCACCATCACCATCTTCAACGCCACCGATGCCACCGTTTACCGCGTTTCCCCCGGCGCATTGGTGAGCTACAACGGCCAACAGATCGATCCGGGATTGATCAAGGGAAAAGTAGCGGTGGTCGATACCAATGTCGGCAAAAACAACACGCTGCTTGGCATGACGGTGATGGACATCCCCCGGCGGATCAAGAAGGACCAGGCCCGGCAATTCCTGCTTGGGGCGATTATCGTGGAATTCGCGGTCATCCTCCTGATCGTCACCAACGCCGCCGCCAGCACCGTGACGCGCGAGAAGGAAGACGGCACGCTCGATCTGCTGCTGACCAGCCCGATCACCAGCCACTATTACATCTGGGGCAAGCTGCGCGGTTTGGTAAGTTTCGTGGTGCCGTTGATATGCGTGCCGGTGGTGAGCGTGGGCGTGTTTGTCGCGTTCGACCTGATCCGCGGTATCACGTCGCGGGGGAGTTCAGAGTGGATCGTGTTTTGGGAAGCACTCCTGATCATGCCTGCCGTCCTGGTGATTGTCAGCGCATTCGCGGCGATTGTGGGTATGCAGATGTCGCTCCGCTGCCGCAAGACCGTGGTGGCGGTGATGGCCAGCGTGGGAATCGTCTGCGGGGCCTGCGGCGCACTGGGCTGGTGCGGGTATCAATCACTGAATTTCAGCGGATCGGGCGTACCGGGAATGATCATGTCAGGGTTTAGTCCGTTCACCGTCCTCACCCTGCTGATCGACGCCCGCAACTTCGGCGGCAGGGTCATCGACGGCAGCACCCCGCTGGACGAAGTCAACGGATATCGCTGGACTCTATTCGTCGCCGCCTGGCTCTCGGTAGCCGCTTACGCGGGCATTGTGTGGACGATGTACCGGTCGATGGTTAAGAATTTCGACATGACGATTCGGAGACAATCGCGATAAGCAGGCGAGGAGCGAGTAATGAGCGATGAGTAACGAGAAAAAATGGATTTTTCGTTACTCGTTACTCATCGCTCGTTACTGAGTCTTGTCCACGTTTTAGGGTAGATCTATGTCCGAACTCACCAACCGCCTGCGTCCGTCGGCCGAGGAGCATTCCAGCTTCTGGCAGAACTCGCACAAGTATTTTGAGCGTGTCTTCCAAACCATGGGGCTCGATGATGCCTGGCGGGCCGTGCTATCGACGCCAAAGCGGGTGCTGACCGTCTCCTGTCCGATCCGGATGGACAGTGGGCAAATTCAAGTGTTCACCGGCTACCGCTGCCAGCACAACAACGCGCTCGGGCCGTTCAAGGGCGGGATTCGGTACGACTCATCGGTCAACCGCGACGAAGTGATGGCACTGGCGATGCTGCAGACGTGGAAAAACGCGCTGGTCAACCTGCCGTACGGCGGCGCGAAGGGCGGCGTGGTGTGCGAACCCAAAAAACTCTCTCTGGGCGAGAAAGAACGACTCACCCGCCGCTACACCAGCGAGATCATGCCCATCGTCGGCCCGAACGAAGACATCCCCGCCCCCGACGCCGGGACCGACGGGCAGGTGATGAGCTGGTATCTCGATACCTACAGCATGATGGTCGGCCATCAGGAGCTCGGCTGCGTGACGGGCAAGCCCGTTTCGCTGGGCGGCTCCGTCGGCCGAGAAGAGGCCACCGGGCGCGGCGTGATGAACATCCTTCGCAAGTTCCTTGCGACCCAGAACAAGAAAATCGAAGGCACTCGCGCCGTCGTGCAGGGCTTCGGTAACGTCGGTTCCCACGCGGCCAGGCTGATCGACGAACGCGGCGGAATCGTCGTCGGCATCTCAGACAAAGCCGGTGGCGTGTTCAACGAAAATGGCGTCGATATCGAAGAGGCCATCCGCTACTACAAAGCCAATGGCTCGCTCGAAGATTTTAACGGCGGAGATTTGGTCTCTAACGACGAAATCCTCACCTGCGACGATTGCGAAGTGCTCATCCCCGCGGCAATGGAAAACACCATCACCGAGGAAATCGCCCCGCACATCAAAGCCCGCGTTCTGGTGGAAGGCGCCAACGGCCCGACCACGCCCAAGGCCGACGAAATCCTGCGAGAGAACGGAGTAACGATCCTGCCCGACATCCTCGCCAACGCCGGCGGCGTGACCGTCAGCTACTTTGAGTGGGTGCAGGGATTGCAGAACTTCTTCTGGGAAAAGAAGCGAGTCGAAGACGAACTACAGAAGGTGATGGAACGCGCCTTCGACGCCGTCAACGCCAAGGCCGACGAAGCCGACTGCGACTACCGCACCGCCGCCTACACCCTCGCCATCGGCCGAGTGACTGAAGCCAGCCGGCTGAAGGGGCTGTTCCCGTGAAACGACTTGGGGTTGGCATCTTCGCGGTTGTCCTTGCGATCGCATCGCCATGTTGGAGCGGCTCATCTCCGTCCGGCCCGGCGACACAACCGACACAGGCAACCAGCGTCGAACTCAAACCCATGGGTGCGTTGCATGATTACAACAACGCGATGCTCAAGGGCGATCCATCGCAGCTCAAAGCCCGCACCCACGCCACCACTGAAGCCGGCCGCAAGTTGCAGACCATCTGCATCGCCAACGATGCGATCGTCGGCAAAGTTCTGAAACTGGCTAAAACCAAGATCGACGACAAGTCCGCCAGTGAGATCGGCCAACTTCTCGGCGACATCAGCAACGAAGAACTTTCCCAGGGCAGCGAAACCATCAACGGTGATCACGCACAGATCAGCATTCCCGGTCATTCGGCCAAAACCCACATGATTCGCATCGACGGCCAATGGAAAATAGACTACGACCAAAACATCACCAGCCTGCCTCAACCCAATCAAATTGACCTGATCTTGGAGCAACACGGGCTCAAATTGAAGGCCGCTGAATCGCTCGAAAAGGCTCTGTCCAACGATGAGGTAAAAAGCGTGGACGACGCAGTAAACGTGCTTCAACAGGCCATTCGTCGGCAGGTGCTGGATCTGAATTTGTGACCTGCCGCCTCAACCGTGCCTCGGGCCTCCGGCCCGGGCGTGAAATGCTGTTCCTTCGACAACTGCGGTTCACCCAGCACTACGCCGCACGCACGGTCCGGAGGACCGTGGTACGGGAATCTTGCTCGGATTCTGACTGTGCCATCCTCGTACACCGCCGCATGCCAACGCCGCATGAAAGGCGTACAATTGCTGCATGACCAGGAGTTCGATGTCCACGCCAACCACGCTCAGCCGCCGAGAGTTTTTCGCCGCCGTCGCCACCATCGCCAGCGGGCTTTGGCTGGGCGGGTTGGTAATGCTGTTCATGTCCGTCTCGTCAATTTTCAAAACCTTCGACGCCGACCGCACCACCGCCGGCCTGGCGGCGACGGGCATCTTTCAGCGGTTTGAAACGTACCAGATTATCCTGGCGGGCGTTTCCATCGCGTCGATCGAACTCTCGCTTCGGAATGGTAAACGCAAGAAATGGATTGGCTTTCCACTGATCGCCGCAGCGATCGTGGCGATGGTGATCACGTTCGGCATCAGCCCAAAGATCAACGCCATGCGCCTCGCCGGTGAAACCGCCAGCCCAACGTTCAAACAACTGCACGGCGCGGCGATGTTGTGCTATCTGGGAATCACGGCGCTGGTGGCGCTGGGGATGGCGACGCTGGCGATCAGCATGTTTGCTGAAATACCGCCCAGAGTGTTTGGGGATCCAGAGTCTCCGGCCGCGCCTGCGGATCCAGCGACAACGCCGCGATGATCGCGTCGGCCTTGTAGTCGGCCTGGGCGAGTGCCTTGCGGAGCGTTTTTCGTCGTGCGGAAAATAGCTGGTGCAGGAACCGCGAAAACGCATTCACCTGCGAGCCCAGCCGATCGCGCCGCCGGACGCGCACCAGGGCCGAGTCAATCTTCGGCGCCGGCCAAAACGCCTGCGGCGGGAGCGTCCGCATCACTTCGACATCGCCTAGCAACTGCACCATGACCGAGATGGAGCCGTACGCGTCATCGCCCGCCTTGGCGGCGAGCCGATCGGCGACTTCCTTCTGCACGGTAAACGCCAGCGTCTGCACGCCGGCAATCAGCAATTCGATCACCAACGGCGACGCGATGTTGTACGGCAGGTTCGCGACGAGCTTGACGTTTCCAGCCCCCGCTGCTTGCGGTAGAGGTTCGGCCTCCTGCCCCTCTGCCCGGAGGGGAGAGGCTGGGTGAGGGGAGAGATGTCCCTTAACGAGCGGCGCATTTTGCGAAGCACGCGTATCCGAAGAAACCCCCGAAGGCGATTCCCCTTCGCGGCCCGACTTTTCTCCCCTCACCCCTGCCCTCTCCCTTCCGGGGAGAGGGAGTAGCGGCGCCGCGACCAGCAGTTGCTCGTTAAGCTGATGCTTTCCCGCGAGCGCATCCCCCTCGATCAATTCGAACCGCGGCTCGCCCGCGAATTTCTCCCGCAGCATTTTGGCTAGATCCCGATCGATCTCCACCGCCACCACCTTCGCCGCCGGCGTGGCCATCAGTTCTTCGGTCAGCGTCCCCGTCCCCGGCCCGACTTCGATCACCACGTCGCCCGCCGCGATCTCCCCCGCCGCCGTGATCAGGCGGACCAGGTTCTGGTCGATCATAAAATTCTGCCCAAACCGATGCCGCGGCTGACTGCCGGCGGTCTCAAGGTGCGACTGGATCTCTTTTTTGGTCTGGGCCATGCTTCTGGTGATTGATAAGTGATGCGTGACAGCAAGGCAACCCGCGATTGAGAAATTCACGCGGTCAATCACCACTTATCAACCACCCCCTAATTTTCACATCTTTACCAGTTCGCGTTAAGATATTGAAATGAAATCCTACGAAGTCATTCGGCAGGCGGTGGACGAACCGGGGGTCAAGGCGGTGGCGGCGGCGCTGAAGGTGTCGCCGGCACTGGTTTATAAGTGGTGCGAGCCGCCAGCGGATGAGGATGATCCGGAGCAGAGCGGGGCGAAGAATCCGCTCGATCGCGTTCGCGAAATGTACATGCTCACCAAGGACATCCGCGTGGTCCGCTGGCTGTGCAACGAGGCCGACGGGTTTTTTGTCTCCAACCCCGTGCCCGAACTGCGCAAGAGCACCGACGAAGTCATCTTCCAGGAAACCCGCGGCATGGTGCGCGATTTTTCGGAACTGCTCGACGCCGTCACCGAAAGCCACGACGATGACGGGCTGATCGACACCAAAGAGGCCGATCTGATCCGCGAGCGGTGGGAAGACCTCAAGGCGGCGGTCGAGCGGTTTGTCATCAGCTGTGAACGCGGCGTGTATCACATCAAACGGGGAAAGTAGAATAGCGATGAGCGATGAGCGTTGGACTCGCCGCTCATCGCTTTTCACTTTCCACTCACTTCTGAGTCGTCGGTGCCGTGCTCGGCTGCGTGGCGGGTTTGGATTGCTCCTGCACGTACTGCATCAGGGCCTGGCGGACCTTGGCGTCCATGGTTTGTTTGACGTCGGCGACGGTCTTAAACTTGCCGGCCGACACGTCGGCGGCGACATCGCGGATCACCTTCACCTGGATCGCTGTCGCGTCGAGTTGCTTTTCGACCGTGGCCGGGTCGGTTTTCTCCAGCGACTTGCCGATGAGCACTTTCCATTGCCCGTCGATTTTTTTGAATTCCATGGGCTGGAAGTTGCCCATGGCGTCGAGTTTGACCACCGCGTGATCGCCGTCAATGGCTTCCGTGAGTTTGGCCAGCAGTTCATCCCGAATGCGCGATGCGGCGGCGCGGTTGTCGGCTTGGACGCGGGCTTGGTCGCCGCCGAAGGTCGTCCCGATCGCACTCTGCAGGGTTGCCATCGCGGAACTCAATTCGGCCATGGTGTTGGCCATCTTTTCCTCCAGCGGCGAGGCCGTGTAGAGGACCGATCGGATGACCGCGGCGTCGCCGGAGTCGGTGGCGGTAAAAAGCATGCGCAGGGCACCCCTGGGCGTGGTCTGATCCGCCGACGGGAGCGTCGCGGGTGAAGTCGTCGGGCGCGTCGCGGGCGCGGCAGACTGGGCGGCGGCTAACGTGGACAACATCCCCGTAAAGGCACAAGCGAGGATCCAGCAGAGGTTCCGGACGGATGATTTTTCCCACTCAGGAATTGATTTGGATTGCGATTGGACCATGAAAAGCTCCGTGGATGACCCGAAACCGCCGTTTTTAACCCATGAGGGCAGTTCCGTCTATCGCCCGAACCTTGCGAGTTGTGCTGGACGGGTTGGTTGGCTATGATTCTCCCCCCGCTGCGCATCAGCGGGACCTGCCGGTTTGTCGAGCGGGTTCGATTGAACAAATAAAGGTGCAATATGTCGCTGGATCGAAGCTTACGGGGTGCAAGTTCGCTGGTTCGTCATCGCAACGTTCTGACGCGTGCAGAGCGTCTGGATCGCTTAGCCGAGCAGGATAAGTGGGATGCGTCCAAGCCGGTTCTGGGATTGCCCAAGGTCGGCAACCGCAAGCAGACGCTTGCCAAGGCCGCTAAGGAAGAAGGCGCCGAAGGCGCAACTCCCGCCGCTGGTGGTGCTGCTCCCGCCGCTGGCGCTAAGCCCGCTGCTGGCGCCAAGGGAGCTGCCCCCGCCGCTGGCGCGAAGGCTGCCGCCCCAGCCGCAGGTGCCAAGGCCGCCGCTCCGGCTGCGAAGAAGAAGTAATTCTGGTGATTGATGAGTGGTGCGTGACGTCAAGCACCACTCATCAATCACCATTTTTGTCTGCCCCCCTTCCATGCGATCGCTCACCGATTTCGTCTCCGCCCGCGCGCTGGCCGTCGATGCCTCTGGCATCCGCAAGGTGTTTGATCTGGCGGCGAAGCTGCACGACCCGATTAACTTTTCCATCGGCCTGCCTGACTTTGACGTCCCCGACGCCGCCAAAAAAGTCGCAATCGACTCCATCAACGCCGGCCACAACCGCTACACGCCGACCCAGGGTATCGAACCGCTGCGGGCGCGCCTCAAGACCGATCTGTCCCGCGAAATGGGCCGCGACGTGGGCGACGTTTTCATCACCTCAGGCGTGTCCGGCGGATTGCTGTTGGCGGTACTCGCAACCATCAACCCCGGCGACGAAGCCATCTTCCTCGACCCGTACTTCGTGATGTACAAGCACCTGGTCACCATGGCCGGCGGGACGAGCGTCACCGTCGACAGCTATCCCGATTTCCGCTTCCACGCTGATCGCGTGGAAAAAGCCATCACGCCTCGCACCAAGCTGCTGATGCTTAACAGCCCCAGCAACCCGACGGGCATTGTGATGACGCCGGAGGAGATCGACGCCGCCGTCTCACTGGCGCATAAATACGATCTGCTGATCGTATCCGACGAAATCTACGAGCCGTTTTTATACGGCTCCTCAGCACTCAGCACTCAGCACTCTGTCCTCCCGAGCCCAGCGAGGGCGTACGATCGCACGATCATCCTACGCGGATTCAGCAAGAGTCATGCGATGACCGGCTGGCGCCTCGGTTACGCGGCCGGGCCGGCGGAGATCATCGCCCAGATGACCAAGCTGCAGCAGTACACGTTCGTGTGTGCCCCGTCGCCTTTCCAATACGCGGCGCTTTCAGCACTCGACATGTCGATGGCCGACCACGTGGCCGATTATCAGCGCAAGCGGGATCTGGTATACAAACTGTTATGCAAGAGGTTTTTGGTTAACGAGCCGCAAGGCGCGTTTTACATCTTTCCCCAAGCCCCCGAAGGCACGACCGCCAGCGCGTTCTGCACGAAGGCGATCGAGAAAAATGTGCTGATCATCCCCGGCAATGTCTTCAGCGGCCGCGACACGCATTTCCGTATCAGCTATGCGACGACGGATGAGAAGATCGAACGCGGATGTGAGATTCTCAATTCGATTGTTTGAGAGTTAATAGGCGTTAGGTATTAAGATACGCACCGTTGTCGATGCATTTCCTAATACCTAACGCCTAATACCCAACACCCAACTACTTCCTAATCCAAATCGTCCGGAATCGCATCCAGATCGCGATAGCTCCTCGGCCGGCGAACCGGCTCGGGATCGACCGGGATTTCAGTGCGGACGTAGTGCTTATCGCTCGATCCTGTGCGGACGATCGGCTCTTCGGGCGGAAGCACCTTCGCCTCGGGCGGCGTTTCTTTTGCCGCCTTCGATTCCTTGGCTTCCTTTGCTTCTTTGGCGACGGCCGTTTTCGGCGGGACGCGGGACGCACGCCCGCCACGCGAGCCGCGGCCGCGAGACCTTTTCGGCTTCTCGGCTACCGGTTCTTCCGGCTCGGCAACCGGCTCGGCTTCGATCACCGGCTCGGGCTCGGCCACAGGTTCGATCACCTCTTCGACCTGCGCATCGATGACTTCATCGCCACCGTCGGCCGACGATTCCTCGTCGGACATTGTCGGGTCGGTGGCTTCAGCCGCCAGCACCTCGGCATGGGTAAGAGGCGGCAGGCCGGCGCGGGCGCGGGCTTCGGCGTTTTCACGGCGGCGACGATGACGACGCCCGCCACGACGGCGACGACGACGCGGACGGTCGCCGCCTTCCATCGGACCATCACCTTGGCCACCACCACCTTGTGCCCCGGCGGCATTGCCGCTGGGGACGATCGCGTCGAGCACATGATCCGGAATTTCCACTTCACCCGGCTGGGCGACGTTGCCGTTGGGTTCGCCGTGCTCGCCGATGTTCTTGTAAGCATCGTCGGCACTCAGTCGCGGCAACTGCGGGCGCGGCTGGTTGTGCTGCCCCGGCCGGCCTTGGTTGCGGTTGTCGGGGCGACCACCTTGATTGCGGTTGTCAGGCCGACCGCCCTGGTTGCGGTTATCGGGACGGCCACCCTGGTTGCGGTTGTCCGGGCGGCCGCCTTGATTACGGTTATCCGGTCGACCACCTTGATTACGGTTGTCCGGGCGACCACCCTGGTTGCGATTGTCGGGTCGACCACCTTGATTTGGGTTGCGTTGATCGTTTCGCTGATCGTTGCGTTGGCCTTGCGGGCGTTGATCGCTTTGCTGGCCGGGCCCGCGATCGCGATCGCCGCCGCCACGTCCACCGCGACCGCGTCGCCCTCGGCGTCCGCCGCGACCGCGAAAACGGTCTTCATCCTCGCCGACCGCGCCCGGATCGCGCGGGAGCAGTTCGCTGCCGCCGGCGGTGGGATCATCGACGCCTTCGATGTCGTTCTCGTCATCGCGTTCGTCGTCGGTCTGCTCGGCACGATCGGTACGCCCCCGGCCACGACCGGAGTCGCGCCGGGCATCGGGTTTGGAAGCTGGCTCGGGTGTATCACCGATTTCCGTGGGTGCGTCGGCAATGCCTTCGATCGGTGCCGCCACCGCTGCGTCGACTTCCGTCGCGCCGCTGGCCATGCGTTCTTCGCGATCATCGACCGCGTCTTCAGCGCCGTCCAGATCGAACCGGTCGTCTTCCTCGTCCTCTCCACCTCGAGGCGGAGGCGGAAGCTGGCGGTTTTTCGGACCGCCGCCACGGTTATCGTTAGAGCGTCCCTGCTGGCGGCCGCCCCCACGGTTGCGGCCGCCGCCACGATTTCCGAACGACGGCTGTGCCGCCGGTGCGGCGTTGAGTCCTTCGATCATCACAAACCCATCGCGGCTGTCGAACAGGTCGAGCTTGACCTCGTCCAGCGCGAACGTCGAATCGCTCTTGATGACGATCTTCTTCTGCGAATTGGTTTCCAGCGCCGCCAGCTGCGCACGCTTCTTGTTCTGCAGGTAAAACGCCACCTCCACCGACACGGTGAGCTCAACGCGGACGATCTTCAGATCGTTCACCGCGATGGCGAGGCGACGCATCACATCCAGCGCCATGCTCTCGTGCGTCTTGACGAGTCCCGCGCCTTTGCAGTGCGGACAGTCGGCGTAGATCGACCGCTTGAGCGACGGGCGCATGCGCTGGCGGGTCATCTCGATGATGCCGAACTGGCTCATGCGGAGGACCTTGGTCTTGGCCCGGTCCTGCTTGAGGTTTTCGTGCAGGCGTTCTTCCAACTCGCGGCGATGACGGTCGAACCGCAAGTCGATGAAGTCGCAGATGATCACGCCGCCCAGGTCCCGCAGCTTGAGCTGGCGAGGGATTTCGTCGGCGGCTTCCATGTCGGTCTTGAAGGCGGTCATTTCCGCGTCGCTGTGATCGCGGAACTTGCCGCTATTCACGTCGATCGCGACGACGGCCTCGGTCGAGTCGATCACCAGCGACCCGCCGCTGGGCAGCGGCACATGGCGGCTGTACATCTCCTCGATTTCCTTCTCAATGCCCGCCTTGTGAAAGAGCGGCACGAGGTCTTCGTACACTTCCACCTTGTTGCGGGTGCGCGGCGCGGTGATCTTGATGAATTCCTTGATCCGCTTGGCCACATCCTTGCTGTCGACGACGATGCGGTCGATTTCGGTGGTGAACACGTCGCGCACCGTGCGGGTGATGAGATCGCCTTCGGTATAGAGTTCCATCGCTCCTTTGCCGCTCTCTCGCTTTTTCTCGATATTTTCCCAGAGGCGCGTGAGGTACTTCAGATCGCGTTCGATCTCCAGCTTGCTCCGGCCGATGCCGGCAGTGCGGATAATGAAGCCGACGTCTTTCGGCGGCTTGAGGCCGTCGAGAATCTGGCGGAGGCGGCGACGTTCTTCGTCGTCTTCAATTTTCTTGCTCACGCCCATCTTGCCCATGCCGGGCATCATCACCAGGATGCGCCCGGGGATGCTGAGGTAGGTGGTGAGCGTCGGGCCCTTCGTGCCGATGCCTTCCTTGATGATCTGGACGATGATCTCATCGCCGCGCCGCAGGCAGCGCTGGATCGGCGGCCGATCGCGTCGGCTGATCTTTCGGCCGACGGTTTCATGCATGTCTTCGCCCTGGCGACCGAAGTACGTGGGCATCAGGTCCGAGATGTGCAAAAACCCGTTCCGGCCGAGGCCGAAGTCGATGAACGCCGCCTGGATTGAGGCTTCGACGTTGGTGACTTTACCCTTGTAGATGTTCCCGACGTGGCTGGTGGAGCTGTGCCGCTCCATGTAAAGCTCTTCGAGCTTCCCGTCATCGAGTAAGGCGATCCGGCATTCTTCGCCTTCCGAGACGTTGATTAACATTTCCTTGCTCATTCATTTTAAGTGCTGAGTGCTGAGTGCTGAGTGCTGAGTGGAAACTTGAAAGGGAACGTGTCGTGTATCGTGTGCGCCGCGAAGGCGCAAGCGGTGAATGACGTTCAATTTTGCAAGCAACCGCGAGACGAAAGTCCGCGTTTTCACTCAGCACTCAGCACTCAGCACTCAGCACTTCCTTAAAAAGCCTCTGGGACGATCTTCCGCGTTTCTTCGCGCAGGAAGTGCATCACCTGTCGTTCGCTGTCAAAACTCATTACGCGCCGAGCGACTTGTCGCGCATGTTCCATGGTGGTCGACCGGATGATCTTTTTGACCTCCGGAATATCCGGGCCGTTCATCGAGAAGATGTTCAGGCCCAGTCCCAGTAAGAGCAGAGTGTACAGCGGATCGCCCGCCATTTCACCGCAAACGCTCACTGATATGTTGTTTCGCGAGCCGGCCCGGATCACGTCGCGGATCAGCGCCAGCACCGCCGGATGGGCCGGGCAGAACAGCCCCGCCACCCGTTCGTTCGTACGATCGACCGCCAGCGTGTACTGGATGAGGTCGTTGGTTCCGATCGAAAAAAAATTCACTTCCTTGGCGAATTGGTTCGCCATCAGGGCGGCCGAGGGCACTTCCACCATCATGCCGATGGGGATGTCCGAACGGAATTTTACGCCTTCGTCTTCGAGTTCCTCTTCGACATCGCGCAGCACCATGCGTGCCTGGCGAAGTTCCATGAGCGTGCAGATCATCGGGAACATGATCCGCACGTCGCCGAGCAGGCTGGCCCGGAGGATCGCACGGAGTTGCCGCTTGAACATGGGAATATCGTGCAGGCACATGCGGATGCTGCGATCGCCCAGAAACGGGTTGCGCTCGGGACTGGCCAACTGTACCTGGGTGTACTTGTCGGCGCCCAGATCGAGCGTGCGGATCACCAGCGGCTTGCCTTTGAGACGATTGATGGCTTCGACGTAGGCGGTGTAGTGATCCTCCTCGGTCGGCTCGTGGTCGGCAGCGAGATAGAGGAACTCCGTCCGGTACAGGCCGATGCCTTCGGCCCCGCGGGCGACGGCGTCGTCGATCTCGCCGGGGAATTCAATGTTCGCCTGGAGCAACACATGATGCCCGTCGGTGGTCTCGCCGGGGAGGTCGCGGATGCTCGCGAGCGCTATTTCCGCCTGCTGGTTGCGGAGTTCGTAGCCGCGGTATTCCTCGAGCTGGTCAGGGTCGGGATTGACGATCACCACGCCGTTCGTGCCGTCGATGATGACGGTATCGCCTCCGGAAACTTCGCTGGTGAGGTTGCCCAATCCCACGACGGCCGGGATGCCCATCGCACGGGCGACGATCGCGGTGTGGCTGGTTCGCCCGCCGACGTCGGTGGCGAAGCCGCGGACATGGACTTTATCCAGCGCGGCCGTCTGCGAGGGGAGCAGATCGTGCGCGATCACGACCACATCCTGCTGGAGGTGCAGCAGGTCTTCGCGCTTCTGGCCGATCAACTCATGGAGGATTCGGCGTTCGATGTCGTAAATATCCTTCACGCGCTCGGCCAGATACTTGTCGGTCATCTGCGCGAAGGTGTTGGCGTATTTGCGGCAAATCTGCGCGACGGCGTACTCGGCCGTCGCGTACTTGGCGCGGATTTCCTTGTCGATCTGGGTCAGGATCGATTTGTCGTGAAGAATGCCCAGGTGGAAATCGAAAATCCCGCCGATCTCCTTACCGTGCTTGGCGGCGGTGTCGTCGCGGAGTTTTTTCAGCTCAGTAATACTGACGGCCAGTGCGTCGTGGAATCGTTTGACCTCAGTTTCAGCAAGTTCCGGCTCGATGTTTCGTTTGGGAATCAGCAAATCCTCAGCGTCCAGCACGATAGCCGTGCTGATCACTACGCCGGGAGATACGCCAATGCCCTTTTTGATTTCCATTGCTTTTGAATAAGTTGCCAGTTGTTAGTTGCCAGTTGTCAGTGGTCTTCTGGCAACTAACAACTGGCAACTTATTCCTCTCCGAACTTGCTCTCAAACAACTCAGCCAGGGTTTTGACGGCTTTTTCAGCGTCGTCACCGTCGGCTTCGATCCGGAGCGGTGTGCCTTTGACCGCTTCCAGGATGATCATCTGCATCACGCTCTTGCCGTCGGCCTCGATCGGGTCATCGCCTTCGCGGAAGACCGTGATCCGGCTTTCGAACTGATTGGCCGCGTCAACAAATTGCATGGCCGGGCGCGCGTGGAGCCCCATTTCGTTGGTCACTTCGATCTTTTTGCTCGCCGTCGGCATCGCGGTCCCGGTTCTGAGTGCTGAGTTCTGAGTGCTGAGTTTCGGGTACTCAGCACTCAGAACTCAGCACTCAGAACTGCCAGATTATTTCCCTTGGTCTGCCTCATCGAGCAGTTCGACGATGTCATCCTGCGTAGCGGCCTGGCGGAGGAAGCGGCGGAACATGTCTTTCTGCAGGTTACTGAAGACGATATTCATCGCCTGCAGGTGCTGTTGAGGCTGGTTTTCCGGGCTCAGCAGCAGCACGATGCTGTAGACGGGCTGGTGATCCAACGCGGCAAAGTCAATCCCGGTGGCCGACCGGCCGATCGTGCCGGCCATCTTCTTGACCTTCGCGTGCTTCACATGCGGAACCGCCACGCCCTTGCCGAAGCCCGTCGAGCCGTTCTGCTCGCGCTTGATCAGCGCCGAGACGACTTCGGCCACCGCATCGTCCGACAGCGCCCCTTGCGCGGCCAGCGATTTGACCAGTTCCTTGATCGCCTCATCACGTTCACCCGCTTCGAGCGAGGGAACGATCGCTTCGGTTACAATAAAATCGCGTAACTTCATATCATTGTTGCCAGGTTGTAGAGAATCGGCCCTGTCCGCGCGACCGTCACCGTTTGACGACCGAGAGGGACCACGTCCAGATGCCTGATTTTCATTCCGGGTGCTTACGGTTCCGGAATTTCTTCTTATGCTCACTGAGTTGCCGTTCCAGCTTATGCACGCAGCCGTCGATGCAGGCGTAAGCATCGCCTTCATCGTGGTGCGCAACAAACGTGTTCTTGTGCTCGGCGTTGACGATCATTTCAACGCGGGTCTTGTCCTTTCCGCTGTCCAGCACGACTTCGATTTCCTGAATCCGATCGTAGAACTTTTCCAATTTTCCGGCCTTCTGCTCCGCGTACTCCTTCAATGGGGCAGTAACCTCCATGTGTCGCGATGAAACTGTAAGTAACACAACAGTCTCCTTTCCTCATTAAGCGGCCCGTTAGGACCAAAATCCGTCCTTCGTCATTGTACCTTAAAAGTCGTCCACCGCCCATCCTACGATATCACCATAAGTACTGAAATGGGGTTAAATTAGCGAATCATTCACTCGACCTTCCGATTTATGTTTTTCATCCCCCGCCTGACTCTCCGAACGGATCGGGGTTTCATCGATTCCGGTTGCGGCATTGCGAGGGGGAAGATTGTCCATTCGCCAAGCCCCAATCGGCGAATTACCCGCGCGGTGCGATCTCGATGGTTCTATCTTCTCCCGGAGAAAGAACGCCTCCGCTGACGAGAAGCCGCATGGCCTCCTCCACTTTCAGCGGTAATTCCACCACCTCTGATCGCGGAACGACCAAAACATAACCGCTGAAGCTGGTCGGGCTGCTGGGGACAAAAACCGTAACCATGTCGATGCCGGTCGCGTCGGTCAGCGATTTAACGCCTTGGCCGGTCACCAGGCCGATCGACCAAATCCCCTTCTCGTGCGGCTGGCAGGCGACGACTCGGCTTTGCTGGAACTGATTGGACCGTTCGGACAACAGAAAATCAGTGATTTGCTTGACGGCAGGGTAGATCGCGCGGATCAGCGGAACCCGCAGCACGCCCACTTCCGCCAGCCGATACGCGGTTCGGCCGATGTAGTTGCCGATCAGCACACCGATCACGTACACCAGCACCAGCGAGGTTGCCACCCCGAAGAAGCGCGTGATCGCCCATTCCGGATGCCAGAGGAAATCCAGCACTTCGGGATGCCCCGTCTTCACCGGCAGCAGGCCAACGTTGCCCGTGGTGTCCCAGATTCGCGTCAACCCCCACACGATGTTCTGCCCCAGCGCATCCCAGAGAAAATTCCAAACCCACACCAGCAACCAAAGCGTCACCAACGTCGGCAGCAGCGCCGCCAACCCGCGAACGAAGAATCGCTTGAAATCGGCGGCAAATCCGAGCGGTCGGTGCGTCTTGTGCTGCACCTGGCCGGTTCCTGCGGAGGGTGGATTCGATGGATCGGTAGTCAACGGGTAATCCTAACAGACGGAATACGAAACAACGCAACGGACGGTTGGTCGGTTTCCAACGGTCTGATACTCGCAAGTTTGGCAAAGATCAACGTGAAACCGCGTTAGTCTCTCCGCTTGCGGGGCAAATTCCCATCGCTTTGCACGCGAGGCGGCAAAACCGGGCTGACTTGAATCATGGTTGCGTTGTCGACTCAGTCGTCGATTCAGTCGTCGGTGCGGTCGTCGGCGCGGTGGTGGGTTGCGTGGTTGCCGAAGGTGCTTTCAGGATCGCCGAGGCATAGTCTTTCACGACCGGTTCGGCGTCGCCGGACAGCTCGGCCAGGACACTCTTGCGCAACTCCGCGTCCAGCCCCTCGGCCGTCACGGCCGCCAGCAGCCGTGTCGGCCATTCGTCGCTGCGCGACATTTCCTGAACCAATTGCAATTTGGCGGCTGAGTCCGCCAGATCAGCGGTGATGTACCGCGACCAGGCGCGAACCGAGGCGGAGGAATCGACCTTCATCGCGGTCAGCTTTTCAGAAAACCGCGGTGCCAGCTTGGCCAACCGATCGTCAGACGGAGTGGCGCGGGCCTGACGGATGTACGACGCCAGCAGATCCATCATCGAAATCTTGCCAAAACTCGCCTGGGGCAGGCTTTCCAGCAGCTTATCGACGACCTGATCGCTGCCGATGGCGAATCCAGCCCGGGCGACCATCTTGCTCAGTTGCACGCGATATCCGCCGGGCCCCGCGCCCACGCCGCCTTGCGTCGCGGCCGGGTTCGTCACCACCGTCACCCACACTTGCTGCGGCGCGGTGGGATTGGCGTTCATCGCCGCTGCCAATGCGCCTCGATCCACGCGGATGACCTGGTTGACCGACTGCTTGGCCCGAAGGACCAACTGCTTGGTGATTCGATCGTACGCCGCTCCCGGAAAGTTCTGGGGATTCGGAATCGGCATGGAGGCATCGATCCAAAGATCGCTATGCAGCACGCCATCCGTGCCCATGGTGATGTCGAACTCACTCAGGTTCTGGATCGTGACATTCACCAGCACCGGCTCGCGGTAATCAAACTGACCGGACATCGGCGTACCGCGCACGAGGTAGAAATCCGACGGCTTGTCGATGATGTTCAGCCAGTTCATCGGAAACTTCGCCAGTTGATCAGAAATCGTCTGCGCTTTATCGCTCGCCGCCACTTTAATGCCGCGATCGCGGAGGGATTCCTTGAGAAACAAACCCAGCATTCGCGACGGATTCTCACTCAGCAACCGCCGGCCTCGGAAATTGGCGTCGGAGCTGGTGACCGGTTCCATCTTGATCAATCCCAGAGCAGCCATCGGGTCGCGGTCGGCAACGGCGCTGAGCTTGACCTTGGCCTCCTCGGGTTTGTTTTGCGCGAGCAGGTTCCACCCCTGCAGCCGCACGAGCGTGGTATCATCGGCAGGGACAAGCTTGGAGAGCGTTTCGAGCAAGGACTGCACGACATCGGGCTTGGGGTCGAAGTAAACGCTGTACCACGCCGCATCGCTGATGACGTTGATCAGGGCCGATTTTTCGGGGGACTTGGCGGTTAAGTCGATTTTTGCCAGTGCGGCTGAAAAATCCGGCAAAGCCGCCGGCGACAATTCTTCTTCAGCCTCGCTCGGAAGCGTGGCGGGCAGGCGGCTTTCGCCGGGGAACGATTCAGCCTTACGGGTCGTGGGCTGAACGGGAATCGCATCAGGCGCCGTTGCCGGCTGGGTTGCAGGAACGCCGCTGACTTGATCGCGAACGCCCTTCAGGCGAGCCAACATCGTCTTTCGGGCGAAATTCCTTAGGCGGAAATCATCGTCCGCCACTGGGGTATTCCGGGCGCACATCAGACGGACGTACAACGCATCGACATTGTACGGGTCGCTCTGTAGCAGGCGGATCGCCAGTCCATCCGCACCGTCGTACCGCTCGGCGATGAACTGCTCGGCTGCGTAGTTGAGGGCCAGATCCAACGGAATCGGCGTGCCGGTCTTCTGGTAAAGCCGGACCGCCGCCAGGTACCAGTCCAGCGACTGTTTGACCAGCCCGAAATCCGCCAACCGGTCCGACAACTCGGCCACCACGTCCGGCTGCATCGGATTGGCTTTGACCATCGCAATCAGAACCTGCACCTTTTGGAACTCCGACATCCCTTCCATGCCGTTTTGGTACCGCAGGCGCAGCGCCTCAGCATTGACGCTGTTCAGCCGCAAAGCCTGATCGACCATCAGGTTCGACTGCTCCTGCTGCCCGCGCTCGGCGAACAACTTGGCAGCCGACACCGCTACGCCCGATCGTACGTCGGGGTGAACGGTTGAGCCCAGAATCTGGTTCAGATACGCCAGTTTGGCGTCGGCGGTTTCCATCTTGCCCAGATTGAGCTGGATCAGCAGCATCTGCGCGCCCAGGTCATCCGGCGCCAGCGCTCGGTACGACTTGAGGGCGGCGATCGCCCCATCGGTATCGCCCTGTGACACACAGGCTTCGACCAGCAACCTTGGATAACGCTGCTCGGCCGGATCGAGCTTGGCGGCGGCTTTGAGCATCGCCTGGCAGGCTTGCAGGTGCTCGGGGGCGACGAACTTTTTCCGCAACAATTCGGTGCCCATGTCCGACACGCGCGACGCCACCGCCACGTCTGCATCCGGCACATCGCTTGCACGAGCGAAAGGCGTAACGGTCAAAACAGCGAGCAAGGCAAACAGCTTGGTGCGTTTGTGCGACTTCATGTTTTGAATCTTCCTCTTTGACTTTCAAGCCGGACTCAGCCGACCGCATTCATGCGTCTTTTAGACGGCGGCTGTCCTCAGCCGCCGAATGGGCCGAAGCGCAACCTTTGGACCGCCTGAACCCCCATGTCCTATCGGGCCGCCAATCCCAACGCAACTGCCGCGATACACGAAACGCCGCTGGTCAGCGCGGCGGCTCGACAGGCGTATCGGTCGAACCGGCCGGAACGGTAGATCGTCCCCAACACGCTTCCGACAATCAGCCACTGCGCCGCCGCCCCCAGCGCCACGGCCGCACAGCGACCGCCCAGGGCAAATACTGATCGCTCGGCGACGCGATACTGCACCGCCATGGTCGGCGCGAAATGCCATAACCACAGCGACGTGACCATCATGCCCATCGCCACCAAGCAGAACAACCCGCTGATCCATCGCGAATGCATCACGCCTCCTTGCGTCTGCTTTGTTCGTACGACAGACATTCGAGACCTCTGCATAACCTTACTACATTGAATGGATCAATAAATAAGAAACAAAGATTCCGCAGATGACGCAGATTTTGACGCAAAAATCAATCTACGTCATCTGCGGAATCTTTGTTCCATAACCTGATTGTAGACTGCTGTGGTTGTTCAGAGGCCTCATACATGTCTGTCCTACCACCGCTTACGAAAACAACTCCTTTAGTATCGGCTGGCGCGCGACCAGTTCATTGACATCGGCTAACAATCTCACACGCTCGATCAGCCAGCCTGACCAATCATCCCGCCCCGAGCCCAACGCCGCCAGCGCAAGAAATGCCTGCGCCCTAGCCGACTCGCGGGCGGGAAGCAGCTCGCACAGATCGAGCTTGTGTTGAATCCCGTTCATCGCGCTCGACCATGCCCCGATTCGGGTTTCGTAATCCAACTGCAACGTCAACAACTGCAACGCCTCAGCCAGCGACAGTCGGTGGTTGTACAAACCGCTGATTTCCCGATACGCGCCCCCGACATCGCCCATCTGCAACAGGCTGTCGGCCAGCATCAGTTGCGAAGGCTTGCTGAGATTGGACATCCCACCCAGCCGCTGCGAGAGCAACGCCCGGCAGAGCTTGGCCGACTCATCCCACCGCCGCTGCTTGTGACGCAACGCCGCCAGGTGATGGATCGACAGCAGTTTCACGCCTCGGAACATCGAAAAGCTGCGCAGCGAACGGTCGAGCAGTACTTCGGCTTCGTCAAACCGCCCGAGCGAAATCAACGTCGGCGAATCCGCCACCCAGCGCGATCCGGTCGCGCTTTTGGCGCTGAGGATCAGCCATAGAACGAGAAATCCGGTGATCACGAACGCCGGATCGATCCCCGGGATGATGAACAGACAAAGCAGCGAACCGCCGATCATCAGACCTTTCACAACGGCCGAGAGCGTGAGATCACGCCGGAAACGCGAGATGGCAAGGTCCGCGGAGATCATGGCGCGCCCTCCGCTAGCAACGGCGGCGCTAAGCCCTCGCCCGGTACGCCGGGAGAGGGTTGGGTGAGGGTTCTGTCGCCTTGGGAATCAGCTTCGACGCTTGCTGCAGAACCCTCACCCCCGCCCTCTCCCGGAGTACCGGGCGAGGGAGTGCGACGTTCGATCGTCGGCAACATTGCAGTGCGATATTTCGCCCGCAAATCCGATAATTCCGGATACCGCCGCAAAAGATCCTCGATCGATACCAGCCGCGTAGCGTTCGTCAACTCGCGCTGTGCCGCATCGATTTGATCCAGCAAGTCGTAAGCTTTGGCGACCAGTGCGTGGGCATCGCCGACGCGGTGGCCGAGCTGGTCACGCATCAGTGTCCGGCGGAGCTCAAACAGCTCGATCGCCTCGGCCGGGTGGCCGGTTTTGATGTCGCGGTAGATTTCGATCAGCGCCAGCCCGCCGGAGATTTCGCGGGCCTCGCCGCGACGCAGATCGCCGATGGCGCGGTCGGCGTCCACCAGCCGATCCTGACGCAGCAGCGCCATCGCCCGGCCGAGCTTGATGGCACGCTCGGTGTTGGTGTCCATCCGATTCGATTCCAGCAGGTGATCGTACACCGCGATCGCATCATCAAACCGCTCGTTGCGCGCCAGCACGGTGGCCAGATACAACAACGCCTCAAAACGCATCGCCGGCGTCCGGACGGGTTGGGAAAGGATTTGCGTGAGGATCGCGCTCGCCTGTGGCCAACGACGCAACTGCACCAGCTCCGCCGCCGCCTCGATCTGCAACTGCGCCGCCCGCACCCGTTTGAGCGTAACAGCCGTGATCGCCGACATCCCACCAATGATGGCAATGGTGACAAAAACCGAGCCGCCCTCGACGATCAACCGCCCGGTCGGCGAACTGGCACTTAAATACGCCGCCCCCAGCGAGATCAGCAGAAACACCCCCGCCCCATACCAAAACCAGTTCACGCGCTGTCTCGGCCGGCTGCTTTCGAGCAGCGCGGGGACATCGAGATACGGAAGCTCAGGCGTCGGCGAATTCACGCCCCGCAAGGGTATCGGAATCGGCCGGATCGCGAAAGCAAAGCTACACTCCTTACGTCGCTAAAATCGTACCGGCGGCAGCCGTCTTTTCTCAACGTGCGGATGATCTCTTGCTCAATCAAGATTCCGATTCTCCCGCTGACTGCCGCGACTGCTTGCGCTTCCGCGTCCACACCACCCCCGCCGCAGCCGCCAGAATGATCACCCCATGCGGAAACCCCGCCAGCCAAGTCCTGGCCGCGTGCGGCGATTCATCGCACACGCCGCCATCGCGGGTTTTGTCATAGTTTACCCAGCGGAAGCCCATGCGGTTCCACATGGTCTTGGGGTGCAGTTCCATCGCCGGATGCAGGAACACCCCGCCGAGATCAAACCGCTCCAGCGGCTTGCGATCCGCCCGGTGCGGCTCGTCGATCCGCCCAAACATAATCGACCCATCGCCCGGCCAACGGATGCGGTAGAACGTACACTCGATCATTGGTCCGTTGGGGGCTTCGAGATCGATGCCGAAGGAGGTGTACTTCCAGGCGAGCGGCCAGGTGAGGAGGAGAATGAACAGCACCATCAGAGGTATATGCGACGCGAGCGATTTCACACGTTGCGTTGAATCCAAGTTTCCCTCCGAAAGTTATCCCGCACCTAAATCCTGCACATAACGAGCATCGCGAACCACCTGTTCTGGTTTGACGCCAAGATCCGTTACGACAAGGTCCTTAAACACCTGCCAGACCCGACCATCTGTCCACTCCGTGGAGGGGGCAGCCAATCGGTTGAGAGCAACCGTGTTTTCGACCCACTGCCTTACGGTCGATGTTTCCCACACTCGTCGCGGGTGCCAGACGTTTTTCCTGAACAGGAACGCAACGACGATTGCCGCCGTCAACGCGGCGATGATCGACAGGGCAAGTCGATTGGCGAACCCCTCAGCCACTGGCCATGCAACGCGGAACGCCCCCGCCGCAGCGAGCAGGAGCAATCCGCCGGCGATCCAATCCGTATGGCGGGCGACGAGTAACGGCATCCGCAAACCAGTCCGCTGCGATATTTTTCGATAATCGGCCCGCTTTGTTGTCGGAAGAATCTGCTTGAGGGGAGTTGTTGGCTTTATTGTGCGACGCTCAACACCAAACTCTGATACTGTCGCGGCGCGAAGGCGATGAAACGTATGCATCGTCACACATTGCTCACCTTTGACGACCTTGAGTCGCTGACAGATGTAATCGTAAGTTTGCCCGACTGTTTCCAGCACTTCGGCATCAGCATTGGGGATGTCGAATCCAAACGTGTCTTCGATATCCATCGCCAGTTCGACGAGTTCGAGACCCATTCCGCCTCCCACCTAATCCCCGCTCTCCAGCACCGCCATGAACGCTTCCTGCGGGATGTCGACCGAGCCCACGCGCTTCATGCGCTTCTTGCCTTCTTTTTGCTTCTCGAGCAGTTTGCGCTTTCGGCTGACGTCGCCGCCGTAGCACTTGGCGGTGACGTTTTTGCCCATCGACTTGATCGTCTCTCTCGCGACGATCTTCCCGCCGATGGCGGCTTGGAGGGGGATTTCGAAGAGGTGTTTGTCGATCTCTTCTTTCAGGCGGATCAGCAGCTTGCGGCCGCGGGCTTCGGCGAGGTCTCGGTGGACGATCACGCTCAGCGCATCGACTCGATCGCCGTTGACGAGGATGTCGAGCTTCACGAGCTCGCCCTTGCGGAAGCCGATGAAGTCGAAGTCCATCGTGCCGTAGCCCTTGGTGGCGCTCTTCAGGCGGTCGTAGAAATCGTAGATCACTTCCGCGAGCGGCAGTTCGTACTGCAGCATCACGCGGGTGGCGCCAATGTACTCGGTCTTCTTGTACACGCCGCGGCGCTCTTCGCAGAGGCGCATCAGGTTGCCGACGGTATCGCCGGGGAGGATCAGGTTCATCAGGATGAACGGCTCGCGGATTTCCTCGACGTTGGTCGGGTTGGGCAGTTCGCTGGGGCTGTCGATTCGCAGCACTTCGCCATCGGTTTTGAGGATTTCGTAAGTGACCGTCGGGGCGGTCTGGATCATCTGGATGTGGAACTCGCGTTCCAAACGCTCCTGGATGATTTCCATGTGCAGCAGCCCAAGGAACCCGCAGCGGAAGCCGAAGCCGAGGGCATCGTTGCTTTCGGGCTCGAAGCTGAAGGAGCTGTCGTTAAGGCTCAGGCGGTCCATCGCGTCGCGGAGTTCGTCGTACTGCGTGTCGCCGCTGGGGTAGAAGTCGCAGTAGACCATCTGCTGGCTGGGCTTGTAGCCGGGCAGGGCTTCTTTGGCGGGGTTGGCGGCGTCGGTGACGGTGTCGCCGATGCGGACGTCGTGCAAATCCTTGATCGCGGCGACGATAAACCCTACCTCGCCGGTGCCGATGCGTTCGACCTGCTTCGGACGGGGCATCAGTTTGCCCAGGTCCGTCACCTGGTACATCTTGTCGGTGCCCATGAAGCGGATTTTCTGTCCCTTCACGATTTCGCCGTCGATAACACGGACGTAGGTGATCACGCCGCGGTAGTCGTCGTAGATGCTGTCGAAGATCAGGGCCCGGGTAGTGGCCGACGGGTCGCCCTTGGGTGGCGGGAGCTGGTCGCAGAGCTTGGTGATCAGCTCATCGATGCCTTGGCCGGTCTTAGCCGAGACGAGGATGGCGTCCTCAGCCGCGTAACCCAGAACCTGCTCGATTTCTTCCGCCACTTTCACCGGATCAGCACTGGGCAGGTCGATCTTATTAATGACAGGGATGATCTCCAGCCCCACTTCGATCGCCGCGTAAGCGTTGGCGACGGTCTGGGCTTGCACGCCCTGCGTGCTATCGACGACGAGGATCGCGCCTTCGCAGGCCTGCAGGGCTTTTTGCACTTCGTAGTGGAAATCGACGTGGCCGGGCGTGTCGATGAAATTGAGCATGAAGGTTTCGCCTTTATGCTCATGGAACACGGTGACGGCGCTGGCCTTAATCGTGATGCCCCGCTCCCGTTCCAAGTCCATATCGTCGAGGATCTGGTTATGGAACTCCCGCTCAGTAATCGCGCCGGCCCGCATCAATAGGCGGTCGGACAGCGTGCTTTTGCCGTGGTCAATGTGGGCGATAATCGAAAAATTACGGATTTGCATTGGAATGAAGCATTGTATGGGTTCGGCGGCGACTTGGGAACGCCAGATTCAATGCAAATGACGGGCAAATCGATATGAAGCTCGGTTTATAGCGTTTTCATCGCAGTGATACCGCCCATGTTTAGCCGCCGTACTTGTGCGGCGATCCCGCCTCGCAAGCGAGCCGGCTAACTCTTCCAAATCATAAGCTCTAATCATATGAGTGACCTGGCTCACACCATGTAGTACCGCTGCTTTTATAGTCATTAGCGACTGCCTGGCGCGATGGGTGAGCTCGCATTAGTGCGGCTTAAACGAGGTCGCCGTCAAAATAGACACCGCTTTCCGCTGGATACAGCCCGGTTTCGGGGCAAGAGTCAACAGAAACACCCGATTGCCCAAAAAACGCGCGACGGGAGGACTGGGGTAGGCGACTTGCCTACTTTTTTGTTCTTTTTTTATAACCGTGTGTGAGAAATGCGCACCTGCCGATCGAGGAATCATCGGGAAGTGTCGCAAATCGGGGTGAAGTGTCCGTGTGGCACATTGTTTGCCAAGGGAACTTCGTCCCGGCTTCATGGCGGAGGCGCGGCGGCGGAATTGTCTCTGACGAGGATCGGTTCAACATGTGGCAGCACTATAAAAAAACCTTCTTCGGCATGCAGGTCACGATCCTGATCGTCACCGCGGCCATCTATCGTTATTTGGGCCAGAACTGGGCCATGGCGCTTTCGATGTTCGTCACGATGCAACTCGGGGCGGTCGTCGGAGCCCTATGGGGAAGCCGACTCAGTCGCAAAATTCAAGGCAGCACATCTGCCCTCCCGCTTCAGCCCAAAGCTTGAGCGAGGCGTTTGAACCGTCAACAAATCACGCCGGCCGGTGTTCGGCCGCGATCAGAGTGCACCTTTTACAGGTCAGGTGAACGTATGCAGGGTCTTAATGTATTTTCCTCTTGGCGACGATGGTGCTGCACCGTCGCCGCTGGTCTATTTTTGATGGCTGGTGTCGCATCGACCCACGCCCAGACGACGGCACCTGCCGTCGAACCCGCCCCCGCGGCTGCACCGGCACCGGCTCCGACGCCTGATCCGATCGGCTACAAGGGGTCCGGCGACACCTTGGTTAACTCCAACGGATGGCTAACCGGTTGGATGGGCGGCACGCTCGACGACAAGACCGGCGCCTGGACCGGCCTGCCGGGCAAGTTCGACAAGCTCGACGACGATTCCAAGACCCGCTTGGCCGCGATCGAACAAAATCTCACCAAGGCGTTCTACTCCATCAACATGGTCTGGGTGCTGATTTCCGGCTTCCTCGTCATGTTCATGCAGGCAGGCTTCGCACTGGTGGAAGCCGGCCTCTGCCGTGCTAAGAACGCCGCTCACACCATGGCGATGAACTTCCTGGTTTACGCCCTCGGTATGACCGGGTTCTGGATCTGCGGATTCGCCTTCATGTGCGGCGGAGCCAACATGCCTGGTAAAGCCGTTGTCGGCGGTCCCGGAATGCTCGGCGGGCTGCCCACGATGAACTCGGCCATCCAAATCTCCGAAACCTACAACATCATCGGAACCAAAGGCTTCTTCCTCTCCGGCGATGCGTATGACGGCGGCGTGGTCGTCTGGTTCCTCTTCATGATGGTGTTCATGGACACCACCGCGACGATCCCGACCGGTGCACTGGCCGAACGCTGGAGCACCAAGAGCTTCTTCATCTTCTCCCTCTTCATTGGCGGCCTGATCTACCCGATCTACGCCGGCTGGGTGTGGGGCGGCGGTTGGCTGGCGCAGTTGGGTATGGCTAATGGCCTGGGTCACGGCGTGGTCGATTACGCCGGTTCGGGCGTCGTCCACCTGCAGGGCGGTGCGCTGGCACTGGTCACCAGTTGGTTGCTCGGGCCGCGTATCGGCAAGTACGACGAAAACGGCAAGCCCAAGCCCATCCTTGGCCACCACATGCCGATGGTCATGCTCGGAACCTTCATCCTCGCCTTCGGCTGGTTCGGCTTCAACGCCGGTTCCTCGATGGCTGGCACCGATGGCCGTATCGGCATGGTCGCCGTGAACACGATGCTTGCAGGCACCGGCGCGACGATGTCCGGCGTCCTCTACATGTGGATCGTGTACGGCAAGCCTGATCCTTCGATGATGTGCAACAGCATGCTCGCGGGCCTGGTCGCCATCACCGCTCCGTGTGCATTCGTCACCCCGGTGATCGCGGTCATGATCGGCGCGATCGCTGGCGTCTTGGTCATCTGGAGCTGCTTCTTCTGGGAAAAGGCCGGGATCGATGATCCGGTCGGCGCGATCAGCGTCCACGGCGTCAACGGCGCCTGGGGCGTGCTGGCGCTCGGCCTGTTCGCCGACGGCACCTACGGCAACGGCTGGAACGGCGTGGGTTACAACACCTACCTCGGCGTGGCTGGCAAGGGCGTCACCGGTTTGTTCTACGGCGATAGCAGCCAGTTCCTCGCTCAGGCGATCAACGTCGCCGTCTGCATCACCTGGAACGTGGTTGTCGGCGGGATCATCTTCTTCATCATCGGCAAAGTCGTGGGCAACCGCGTTCCGCCGGAAGTCGAGATCGCCGGTCTGGATATCCCCGAAATGGGCGCTCCGGGCTACCCCGAGTTCTTTACCTCGATGTCGCCGGAAAACGTCCCGGCGTCGGAAATCGCAGCCGCCAAAGCCCAGTTGTCGCTGTAAGACACTTGCCTCGGCTGTCAAATTGGTTCTTCACCCCACGGGCGCTTCGCAAGAAGCGCCCGTGGTTTTTTGGTAGATTACACGCGTGACCGATTCTGCCCGACCAACTCCCCCGGCCCGACTCATCGACTCCACTGAAGCCGAAAACCATCACTCCAAAGCCCCGATTCGTTCCGCCCGGGTGCTGGTGGCAGAAGACAGCATCGACAGCCAGCGGCTGCTGAAGTTCCTTCTCGAACGGCTCAAGCTCAACGTCGACATCGCCGCCAACGGCAGCGCTGCCCTGAACCTGTACGATCAAGCCATGGCCGACGGGAAGCCATACGAAATGATCTTCATGGACATGCAAATGCCCGTGCTCGACGGCTACACCGCCACACCGATGCTCCGTAAGCGCGGCTACGCCGGCCCGCTCATCGCGCTCACCGCCAATGCCACCGAACAGGATCGCGAACTCTGCCTCAAAGTCGGCTGCGACGAATTCATCTCCAAGCCCGTGCAACTGCAAACCCTGGAACAAGCCGTCCGACGGTATTTCGCGCAGTAGTTTGAAGTCGTGGATTGGACATTCGTCACAACGGCGGCGCGTGAAAATCGCGCCAAACGCGCACCAGCCAATCTGAAAACTTTTCGACGAAGTGCCGACTTCCCCGAGCGTTTCTTAGCCCGGATTATTCAATAGACACGAAATCATCCGTGAATAAGGGGCTTCGCGAAAAGAAGGTGCGTCGATCGCCGATGACCGCGATCCATCGCATGTAAACGCGGATATTGAAGTTACGCGACATATGGACTCAGATGCGTGAATAACCCGGGCTACACGCTATCCAAGCAATTGCAATAATTGAACCAAATTTGCTTACAACCTTCATGTCGCGCAATATCTCTTGCGTAACGGCTTTGTCCTCATTGGGAGACCACGACGATGCGAATGTTGTCGAAATGCCTGCTTCTGGTGCTTGCTATTTCCAATGCAACCTTGGGCAAGGACTCCGCCGCACCACTGTACATGATTTGGTCGCCTCAGCCGGTGACGGTCGATCCTAAACCCGAAAAACCCATCAAGTATTTTCAGAACCTGTGGGGTTCAAGCGTGTACCCGATCGGCAACGGCCGGCTTGGCAGCACGATTTATGGCGAGATGGGCAAGGAACATATTCAGTTCAACGAAGATACGGTGTGGACCGGCGACGAAGACGACACCGGCCGATACCAGAATCTGGGCGACCTTTTCATCACCTTCGAAGGCATCAGCGAAGTAGCGCCGGCCGATGCCAAGTACCGCCGGGGACTCGATATCACTAACGCGCTTTATTCCTGTACCTACGAACTGGCCGGCGTGAAATACAAGCGAGAGTATTTCGCGAGTAACCCCGCCAATGTAATGGTTTATCGCTTCACAGCAGACAAGAAAGGTGTTTATACCGGTAGTGTCTTCCTGAAGGATGCTCACCAAGGCGTCCTGAAATCCGAGGGCAACACCATCACCATGTCTGGTAAACTCGGCGGCAATATCGGGCTGGATTACGAGGCGCAGGTCATGCTGCTCCATGAAGGCGGCAGCGTTGAAGTGACTTCTGATGGAACGCTTGCGTTCAAAAACTGCGACAGCCTGATCTTCCTGATCGACGGCGGAACCAACTACATCAACCAGCGATCCAAGGGTTGGAAGCAGGAACATCCGCACCAGAAAATCACCAATCGCCTCGCAGCTGCTTCGAAGCGTTCGTTTGATGATCTGCATTCGGAGCACCTCAAGGATTACCACAACCTGTTCGATCGCGTCACGCTCAACCTCGGCGATTCCCCCGCAGCCGTGCAGGAGATGCAAACCAAGGATCGGCTGGACTCTTACCGCAAGGGCACGCCTGATCCCGACCTCGAGGAGATGTTGTTCCAGCACGCACGCTATCTCATGATCAGCAGTTCGCGACCCGGCACGATGCCCGCCAACCTGCAGGGCGTGTGGAACACCTACAATAATCCGCCCTGGCGCAGCGATTATCACAGCGATGTCAATGTGGAGATGAATTATTGGTTTGTCGATCAGGCGAATCTGTCCGAGTGCTTCGAGCCTTACGCAGAGTGGCTGCATTCGATCCGCGAGGTTCGCACGGAAGCGACGAAGAAGACTTTCAACGTACGCGGCTGGGCCACGCGTTCTGAGAACGGAATCTTTGGCGGAGCGACCTACCACTGGGTTCCCGGCGACGCCTCCTGGCTGGCGCAGAACCTATGGGATCACTACGCCTTCACCATGGACAAAAAATACCTCAGCACGCGGGCTTATCCGGTCATGAAGGAGCTTTGCGAGTACTGGGAAGACTCGCTCATCAAACGGCCGGACGGGAAACTCCTCAGCCCTAAGAGCCAGTCTCCCGAGCACGGGCCGTTTGTCGAGGGCAACTCCTACGAGCATCAGCTCGCTTGGGATTTGTTTACAAATTTCATTGAGGGCTCTGAAGCCTTAGGCGTAGATGCTGAGTTCCGAACAAAAGTTTCCGAGATGAAAGCCAACTTGCTCGGCCCGAAGATCGGCAAGTGGGGCCAATTGCAAGAATGGGCCGAGGATTTGGACGATCCGAAGGACACCCATCGCCATCTGTCGCACATGATCGCCATCCACCCCGGCCGGCAGATTTCGCCACTTACCGCGCCTGATCTCGCGAAGGCTGCGAGAGTTTCGATGAACGCCCGAGGCGACGGTGCAACCGGCTGGAGCAAGGCGTGGAAAATCTGCATCTGGGCGCGACTACAGGACGGCGACCGGGCATACAAACTCGCGCAGGAGTTCATCAAGGGCAACGTCTTCCCCAATCTATGGGGATTCCATCCGCCTTTCCAAATCGACTGCAACTTCGGCTACACCGCCGGCGTGTGCGAGATGCTCGTACAGTCACAGACGGGCACGATCGAACTGCTTCCCGCGCTTCCAAAAGCTTGGGCTGCTGGTGAAGTTAAAGGCCTTCGCGCTCGCGGCGGATTCGAAATCGACATCGCTTGGGCCGACGGCAAACTGACAAAGTCCAACATCAAGAACGTCTCCAGCCCCACCGGTGAGTGCAAGGTGAGCTACCAAGGTGTCGCGGCCAAATTGAGCATCCCTGCTGGCAGCAGCAAGGAGTTCGTGCCCTCCCAAGGTGGCTAGCGGTCCGTCTACCATGAATTGTTGGCTGACGAACCACCAGAACAAGGTGCGACCAGCCTTGTGTAAGGCTAAATCAAGACCTATGTGCTTGATTTCAATGGAGTAGACAACCGAGAATTGGAATAGCAGCGCCCGGACTCGAACCGGGGACCTTGGGCTTATGAATCCCGCGCTCTACCAACTGAGCTACGCTGCTGTCGCCTGATCACGCAGGCGAACCGGGAAAGATACCATTCCTGATGAATTTGACAAGATCGAGGATTTTGGGCCAGTTAAAGGCAATCGGGAGAGGCATTTAGCGCCGGATGGCGATCGGCCGCTCGTCAGCGCCGGGCGAGGGCGTGATGTCGAGCAGGCGAGTGACCGTGGGATACCACTGTGTGTTGTCGATGCGTCCGAGATCAACTCCGCCGATAGGATGGCGGTATTGCCAGATGATGGCTGAGCCGAGCATGTTGCTGCAGATGGCCGGATCGTAACCGTGATTGCCCTTGAGTTGCACCGCGGGCTGCGTGGCGGATAACCGAAGCGGCGTGAAGGCGTAGCCGGGATGGAGCAGAACCACTACATCGCCGACGCGGGAACGGTCAGCAAAATGATACTTGGCCGGCACCTGATTCGCAGGCCAAACTGAGAGGAACGCGTTGTTCTGCAGCTTGGAGACGATCGCCGCGACGCGAGCTGGCCTCTGATCAGCCGATAGGCCAGTGGGCAGGTGGATCGTCGCGATCGGGCCGCTGGGAGCGAACTTCAGATCCTTGATCAACTCCCCGCCGAGCAAGAGATCGAGACTGACCTGGGTGTCGATCTTCTGCATCCCGTGGTCGGTGCTGATGATCACATACAACTCGTCCGTTGGCGAATGCGTGCGGTCGAACCATCGGGTGACGCCTTCAATAAACTTGCCGATTTCCGCATCCACCTGGAGCAGTGTCTTATCCACCTCCGGCGCATCAGGCCCAAACACATGGCCGGCGGAATCGAGCTTGAAGACATAGGTCATCACCAATCGAATGGGTTTCTTGTCGTCATCGTTATTGAGCAGCGTTACGATGCGATCCAGCCGCTGGGCGTCGGTTTCTTTCTTGTCGTAGCTTAGGTCGAAGTAATCCGCCTTCACCGGCCCGGGCTGATTATGCGACATCGGCCAACCGATCACCGCCGACCGCACGCCCTGCCGCTTGGCCGTGACCCAGATGGGGTCCACGCGAAACAGATCGGCCTGGTCGGGCAGGTTGTAGCCCTTTCCGGTTTCTTGATCGAAAAACACGTTCGTCGGGATTCCGCTTCCGTCCACGCGCAGGCCCGTCACTTGTGCGGTGTGATTGGGGAACGTCAGCGAGGGGAAGATTGGCATTTCCTGATTCGTATACGCGCCCTCCCGGGCGAGCTTGCTCAGCACCGGCGGATGGACGCGTTCGATGTAGTCGTGGCGAAGTCCATCGACACTGATCCACACCACTGTCGCTTGGCGCGGCCTGGGGTAAACAGTGGCACTTTCCGAATCCAAGTGCCCGCAGGAGGCAGTAGCCACCAATACCGAGAGGAAGCCAATCCAAAGCAGCAAACAAGAATGCATGCTCGCCATGATAGCGTAAACCCCGCCATCACTCAGCACTCAGCACTCAGCGTGGGTTAATGCAGAACCTTACTGATGGTGAAGATCGGCAACAGCATGGCCATGGCGATCCCGCCGATGATGAGGCCCATCGTTACGATCATGGCCGGCTCGATGTAGCGGGTCATTTCGGCTATGTGCTCCTTCAGCTCGGTCTCGGAAAAGCCGGCCACTTGCTCCATGACTTGCGCCAGCTTGCCGCTTTTTTCGGCCGAGTGGAGCATCTGCGAGACGCTGCGCGGGACCAGCGTGGAAGCGAACATCGGCTCGCTCATCTGCCGGCCGGCTTTGATCTGTTCGAGGATGCTGTCCCACAAGTCCTGGAAATAGCTGTTGTTGCACAAATCGCGGGCGGTGTTGACACAATCCACCAGCGTCACGCCAGAGGCGCTCATCGTGCCAATCATCCGCAGCCCGCGCGACAGATGCAGTTGCCGGAACATCGCCCCCAGCATCGGGAGGTTGAGCTGCAGATAGTCCCGGGTTTTTCTACCGCCCGGCGTGCGGACGTACATCAACCACGACACGACCGCGCCAATCACCGCTGCGGGTAATGCGATGGAGTGGTTGACGATGAAATCGCTCATCGCCATCAGCACCTTGGTGGGCAATGGCAAAGCGGCAGCCTTGGCGGCGTAGATGGCGGTGAATCGAGGCAAGACGAACGCCAGCAGGCCGGTTGTCGCCAAAATCGCAAAGCTCAGCATGATGGCCGGGTAGGTGAGAGCGCCTTTGACCTTGCGAAGGATCTCCTGCTCGTCGCGCAGATACTGCGTGGCGCGGTTGATCATCTTCGACATCATGCCGCTCTTCTCCGACGCCTTGATCAGCGCCACATACAGCCGCGGGAATGTTCGCGGATGACGCAGCAAGGCAGTGGAAAAATCAACACCGCCTTTCACGGTATCCAGAAGATCGACCACCAGTGCCTTGGCCTGCGGCTTGACGGTCTGCTGCGAAATGCACTCCAGCGCGTCGGCCAGCGTAACGCCGGTATCGACCATGATCGCCAACTGCATCGAGAACTGGATCAATTCGCCCCGCGGGATCTTGATCCCGCGCGCACCGACCGCAACGGTCGACAGCGACGTCTCATCCTTCTGTGCCGTGACCGCAGTGGCGTATTTCCCCTGCGAGCGCAGGATCTGCGAGACGGCCGTGATGGAGTCAGCTTCCAGCACACCGGTGCTCGCGGCACCGCTGCTGTCGCGGGCAGTGAAGTTGTATTTTGCCATTTCTGTAGCACGGGCGTCCCGCCCGTGTCCAAACCAATCGGCACGGGCGAGACGCCCGTGCTACACTCACGCCGTTACGCGGTAGATTTCTTCCAGCGTCGTCACGCCGTTCTTCACCTTGTCCATGCCATCGTGACGCAACGTCTTCATGCCCGTTTTCCTGGCAATGTCGCGGATTTCATGCAGCGACGCGCCCTGCGTGATTTTCTCGAGCAGCATGTCGTCCGGGACGAGCAGTTCGTAAATGCCCAGCCGCCCGGAGAAGCCCAGGTTCTTGCAACGCGGGCAGCCTTTGGGCTTGTAAATCTTTTCCACGCCAGCGACGTGCTTTTCCATCTGCCGGCGCTCGTTGATTCCGGGCTCGTACGCCTCTCGGCAGTGCAGACAGAGCTTGCGGACCAGACGTTGCGCCAGCACGCCCGCCACTGTCGCGCCTACCAGATACGGCTCGACACCGACGTTAAACAGTCGCGTAATCGCTCCGGCCGCGTCGTTGGTGTGCAGGGTGCTGAGTACCAGGTGGCCGGTCAGCGCCGCTTGCGTGGCGATTTTGGCGGTTTCACCGTCGCGGATTTCGCCGACCATCAGGATGTTCGGATCCTGACGCAGCAGCGACCGCAGCGCCGTCGCGAACGTAAAACCCGCCTTTTCGTTCACCTGAAACTGGTTCACGCCGGCTACTGCGTGTTCGATCGGGTCTTCGACCGTGCAGATGTTTACGTCGTCGCGGTTCATTTCCGAGAGCGAGGCATACAGCGTCGTGCTCTTGCCGCTTCCGGTCGGGCCCGTGACCAGCACAATGCCATTAGGCATGTGAATGAGCTTCCGCCAGTGCTTGAGCGTGTCGTAACCAAACCCAAGTTTCTCAAGATTGAGCGACGTCTTCTCGTTATCGATGACGCGGATCACAACCTTCTCGCCGAACTTGCAAGGCATCGTGCTGACGCGAAGGTCGATCGGCCGCTTGTCCATCATCACATGAATACCGCCGTCCTGCGGCAGGCGACGCTCGGCAATGTCGAGGTTCGCCATGATCTTGATGCGCGACGCCACGGCCGCGTGCATCTGGTACGGCGGGCGCATTTTTTCGGTCAGATGCCCGTCCAATCGATACCGAACCCGCAACACGTTGTCGCCTGGCTCGATATGGATGTCGCTCGCGCCTTCCTTGACGGCGTTATGGATGACGTAGTTCACCAGCTTCACCACCGGCGAATCACCGGCGGCCTGCTCGAGGTTGGCGATGTCCTGCACCGCCTGCTGCTCGACCAGTTGAAACTCGTTGCTTTCGGTCTCTTCGATGATGTCATCGATGACAAACACCTTGTCGTTCGGCAGATAGGTCTGTAGTGTGGCTTTGATGTCCTTGACCGTCGCCGCGACTACCTGAACCTGATGGCCGCTGACGCGTTCGACCTCTTCCGTGAGAAACACGTTGGCTGGCTCTGGGACGGCAATCGTCAGAATCCCATCGACGAGAAACAACGGCAGGACTTGGTGCTTTTCGAGGAAGTCCTTGGGCAGCAGTGCGATGGCCTTGGGGTCGGCGATGCGCGGGCTGATGCGTGCGTACGGCACGCCGTACGCTTGGGCGAGAGATTCAACGATCTGGTCTTCGCTGCAGAACTGCAGTTCCATCAGCACTTCGCCGAGGAGCTTTTGGTGGTTCGATCGCTTCTGTTCTTCGAGCGCGCGGTCCAACTGCGATTGATCGATGATTCCCTTTTCGATCAGTGCCTGGCCGAGAGGTTTTCTTTCGAGCGTGGCAATCATGAGTAGTTGCTAGTTGTCAGTTGCTTGTTGTTAGTTGCCTATTTCTGCCAGCAACTAGCAACCAGCAACGAATAACTTTCTCACCGAATCGTCCTCAATGCCGCTGTCACGTCCCGGTGTATTTCGAACCGGTGCGACAGTCGGGTGATTTCCAGGATCTTTCTCACGTTTTCATCAGGGGCAGCCAGCTTTACCTGGCCGTGATGGCTTTCGCAGGTTCGGCGGAGCCAGAGGAGCGATTCAAGTCCTTCGCTGTCGATGAAGCTGGATTTCTCCATGTCGATGATGAAATCCACCACGCGCCGTTCCTCGAACGTCTTCTCTGCGTGCTTGCTCAACGTTTTCACGTCATCGCCGACGAGATCGCCGGTGATGGTGAACACGCAGGTCTGGTTGTATTCGTCGCACTTGACGGACATGGCACATCCTTAAATTAGGCGTCCTGCATGATCTGCTGCAGATCAAGCACCTTGGTCGCCTGGCTGTTGTGGTTCTGGATGATCGCCCGCAGCGGATCTGCCCCACCGAGCAGGAACGACTCGGCCAGCGACGGATCGAACTGCGTACCGGCGCATCGACGGATTTCGTTCATCGCCACTTCCAGCGGCAAGGCCTTGCGATATGTGCGGCTGGTGGTCATCGCGTCGAAGCAATCGGCCAGACAGATGATTCGGCCCATGAGCGGGATGTTCTCGCCGTGCAGGTTGCCGGGGTAGCCCTTGCCGTCGTACCGTTCGTGGTGATGCAGGACACCGGGGATAATGTCGCGAACCTGCTTGATGTCCTGCAGAATCTTGGCACCGATGTCCGGGTGCTTCTTGATCTTCTCAAACTCATCCGCGTCCAGCCGACCGGCTTTCTGTAACACGTTGTCAGGTACGCCCAGCTTGCCGACATCGTGCAGCAGGCCGGCCATGTAGATACGCTCGACGGCGTGGTCGCTCAGCTTCAACTGCTGTGCTAGGTAACGGCTGAATAACGCGACGCGCTCGGAGTGACCGCATGTATACGGGTCCTTCGCATCGACGGCGGCCGTCAGCGAGTGCAGCAGGCCCATCATCAGGCCGTGCACGTCATCGAACAGCATGGCGTTTTCGAGATAGATCGCCGACTCGTTCGCGATCGAATTCAGCAGTTTGCTGTCTACCGAATCGAAGTCTGCTGATGCCTTGTCGAGCACGAACATGCAGCCGAGCACCTTGTCCTGCCGCAGGAAGGGCACGGCTAGTAAGTGCTTGCTTTGCTCGCCCAACCAAGAGAAATGCTTGTCATTCGATAGGTCATTGCTTAGCAAAGGTGATTTTCGGCCGGCAAAGATATTCAATAGCTGCTCGGCAAGCCGCGGGATGCTGCCCGGCGGGAGGCTGAGCTGGCCGTACAGAACCGGATCGACTTTCAGTTCGGTATGGGGCGCCAGCGCCACGCCCACGCCGCGCACTTCCATGACTTCGAGTACGTCGAGACAGGCCTGCTTGAAGAAATCCTGCGGCTGACGGTTGATCCGCATGCCGGAGCTAATCTGGTAGATGAGGCTCAATTCTTCATACGTGTTGGCCAGTTGGCCGGAGAGTGATTCGAGTTCGCCTTCAAGCGAAGTGAGGCGGATCTGGTCGCGCACCATCGTCAGGAGCAGACGGGCCTGCTTTTGGATGGCTTCTTCGCCATAAGTCGGCAGTTCGTCGGCCTGCTGGGTGAGCCAGGTGGCGTCGATCCCTAGCCGGCTGCAATTGCGGAGGACGTCTTCTCCGAGCTTGAACCCGCCGTTGCCTGCCAGCGCCAAAACGCCGAGCAGTTGTTTCTTTTCCACGAGAGGAAACGCCGCCAGCATTACGCCGGGGACGGCATTCCACAAGCCGACATTGGAATCGACATTTAGCAACTGCACCCCGGTCGCGGCGGCTTGCGAGGCCGGATCGGGGTACTGAAGCATCGGCAGCACGTAGCGATGGAAGAACAGGCTGGCAGACGGATCGTTGTACGCCACGGTTCCGTCCGGGCGCAGCATGATCAAGTACAGCCCCGCCGGTCGGAACCGGGCGGAAAGCGTCTCCAGCGCTGCTTCGGCAATCGTCAGCGGCGGTTTCGCGGTCGATTTGTCTGTCGTCTGTGACGCCATTTTCTTGCTTCCGTAAGGTGGGCTATGCCCACCAACTTCGACTCCGGCGGTTCGCGGTGGGCATCGCCCACCGTATGCCCGCCACAGTCGTTACGCCGCCAGTCCGAGCACTTCTTCCACGGTGCTCAGCAACTGTCTCGGGCTGAACGGCTTGCTCAGCATTCTCAGGATGCCGCTTTGTTCGGTGTCGGCCGGTTCCAGGTGATATCCCCGCGCCGTCAGCATGATGGCCGGGATGTTCGCGGTGGCCGGGTCCTGTTTCAGCTTCTGGCACAGCTCAATGCCGCTCAGTTGGGGCATGTGGTAGTCGGTGATGATCAGGTCGGGATGCTCAGTGTGAGCCAGGTCGTAGGCTTCCTGCCCATCAGCGGCGGTGACCACGGTGAAGCCCGCGTTGCGCAGCTTCAGCGACACCACGTTCAGAATGTGCGACTCATCGTCGGCGACCAGGATTTTCTTATCAATCATAATTTTCTCCCTTATTCCACAAGGTCCAGCTCGAAGCCGAACGTGGTGCCCTTGCCCACGTTACTCTCCACAAAAATACGTCCTCGATGCACGGTCTCCACGATGTGCTTCACGAGCGACAGCCCGAGCCCGGTGCCCTTGGCCATGCGGTTATTGGCTTCGACCCTATAGAACTTATCGAACACAAACGGCAGGTCCTTGGGCGGAATACCCACGCCCGAGTCAGAAATACTGGTGATGACCTTCTTGCGTCCCTCGTCCAACACGGTTTGCACGCTGATCGTGCCATTCTCGGGCGTGTACTTGACCGCGTTGCTCAAAAGGTTGAGGACGGCCTGATAAAGCATGTCCTTATCGGCCATCGTCTGATAAATCGCGGGTACCAACTGCTCGCTCAGCTTGATCTGCTTGAGCTTGGCCTGCGGGGCGATGACGTCGATCGCCTCTTTCACGATCATCACCAGGCTCTGCGGCTGCTTGTTGACCTTCACCAGCCCGGATTCGATGCGGCTGATGTTTAGAATATTGTCGATCAACCGGCCGAGGCGGTTGGCCTCGCCTTGGATGATTTCGTAGAACTCGCGCTCGGTCTTCTCGTCTTCGGCTTCTCCGTCGATGAGCATCTCGACATACGCCTTGATGCTCGCCAGCGGCGTGCGCAGCTCGTGGCTGACGTTGCTGACGAAGTCGTTTTTCATCTCGGCGACTTCTTTTTCCTTGGTCATGTCATGCAGAACGGCAACCACGCCGGCCGGGTTCTCACCCTGGTCGGCGACGTTGCTGAGCGTGACTTTGAATGTCTTTTCGCCGGTGTCGGTCTTCACCATGTGCTCGATGATGCGCCGTCCACCCTTGCTGTTGGATTGGCGCATTTCGCGGATCAGTTCGACCATCTTCACGTCGCTGAGCACCTTCTCCATCGGCGAGCGGGAGGCCTTGGCCAGATCGAACGAGAAGGTCCTGGCGGCCGACTCGTTGGCCAGCACCACTTCGTCGAACGGATCGGTCACTAGCACCGCATCAGAGATGCTGTAGATGATCGCTTCGGCGTGCTGTCGCTCGGCATTGGCGACTTTAAGCTCGATCTCAAGGGATTTGACCCGCAACGCCGCATCCGCCACCCGCTGGTCGGCCGTCTCGATCATGCCGTTGAGCGCGCCGCACAGACGGGCCCAATCGTTCGTGCCCGGACGCAAGGGCGAGAACTTACCCGTGCGGACCATCTCGTTGATCTCCGCGGTCATTCGTTTGGCGTCGCGGCGGAGCCACAGGATGGTCATTAGCCCGGCGATTGTCGACAGAAGCAACAAGATCGGGCCCATCCATGAGCCGGCGACCGACGCGCCGCTGCGATTGAGTAATTCGCCGGCGCTGGGAAGGAAGCTGATCGCTCCCACCATCACGAGCACTAACATCACAATGTATGCATTTCTGGCGTGGCGCACGGAATACTCCCTCAATCCTGCGGGCCAACGGCCGCCAACAGTTGGCTGGCCATTTCATCGTTCGGTTTCAACTGCAACGCACGGGCGTAGCACTTGATCGCCTGGTCGCTCTTGCCGGTCTTTTCAAGCAAGAAGCCCACCATGCAGAGGCTTACGGTGTCGGTCGGATCCAGGGCATAGGATTGCTTGAACGCTTCCAGCGATTCGGTCAGGCGATCCTGCTTCAGACGCACATAGCCGAGCATCAACGACACCTCGCTGGACTTTGGATCCAGCACAACGGCTTTCTTCACCGCCAGCTCCGCTCGGGGAAGATCGCCCAACTGCAGCGCGGCCTTTCCAAAGCTCAGCCAGACGGAAGGCTCGCCGGGATTCAGTTGAGCGGCGGTTTCAAAGCTCGCCCGCGCATCGCGGTAGCGGCTGGTTTGCATGTAGCACTCACCAAGCGCGGCGATCAGGTCAGCCCGCTTGGCATAGGTGTCGTTCTTAATCAATCGAGCCAGCGTGTCGGAGGCGTCACTGTATTGCTTGGCTTGAAACAGTGTGACCGCCAGGTGTTCCTGAATGGTCAGATCGCCTTCGGCAAGGATTGCCGCCTGGCGGAAGAGGTCGATCGCTTCATCGTACTTGCCCTGCCGAGCCAACAACTGACCCGCCGCGTCGCGAATCGCGCCGCTGTGCTCGAAATACGGCACCTTGTCCTTCAGGATGGCCAGTGCTTGATCCTGATGATTGAGAACCACCAGCATTTCCGCCCGAGCCATCAGGTACGCCAGCTCGGCCGGAGCTTTTTCATTCGCGGACACGTAGTAGTTCAGCGACACCTCCGGCCGCTGCCATCGCTGGTAGATCACGCCGGAAAGGTAGTCGGCTTCTGCGTTCTTCGGATCGAGCTTGCGGGCGAATTCCAGGGACTGCTGCGCCGCTTCCAACTCCGACTTTTCGATCGCCAGCTTGGCCGACAGCACATGAAGCTGCGCGTTAGTCGGGTCCATGCGAAGCGCCGTTTCGAGCGTTTCGCGGCATTTATCGAGATTGCCGTTGGCGTACTGGTCTTTCGCCAGGCTAACCAATACCGACGCGCGCGTCTGGTTCCACTGCTCCTTGGCGGCTTCCCGCTGGGTTTTGGTCGGCGTGTTGGAGCAACCCACCGCGACGGCAAGAACGTACAGGAGGATGTAAGTTGTATGGCGCATAACGGTTCTACGGATTACATCGGGTGAATTGGGGTGGGTGTTAATCAAGTCGCATGGGCTACCAGCCTATGCCTAACCATGCCGCCGGGCATGGGCTGGTAGCCCATGCGACAGTCAGACTTATCGGGCGTCGAGTTGGATGGAGGTAATGTTCCAGCCTTCGCTCTCAACCGCTTGATTGGACGGTTGGGTCGCCGGCGCGGGTTCGTCCTTGAGGACGGCCACTTCGGTCTGCCCGGTCATGGTCGGCGTGAGTTCCGCCGGCTGAGTACTCGGGGCTACCGCAACAGGTGCCCAAGGCACAATCGAGCGGGCCTCGGTCGGCTCTGCCATCGGGATCGTCGGCGATCTAGCCGGTTCCAGCAGCGCTTGCAACGTCGGCTGGGTGGTCGCCGGCTGGCGCTCGTTCATGATCTGCCGTTTGACAAACGTGCGGAACGAGCAGTTATCCACCGCCGACAGTTGCTTGCCCGTGAGGCGCTCTTTCATATTGATCGCTTCGCTGAACTTCGGATTGAGATTGGTCGCCGAGTTCAGATACCACATCGCCGTATCCTGGCTGGCGTTGGGCTTGCTCATTTCCTTCACAGCCGCGTCGTAGCACGATTCAGCCAGTCGCTCGCGGCCGAAAGGCATCATCCCACGACGCACGCCCACGCGAAGCCGCTCGACTTCCTTGAGCTCCGCTTCCGAAGCAGCCGCGTACGCTGCGTCATCTTTAATGATGTGCGGCGTGAGCAGGATGATGATTTCTTCCCGCACCGTCGTATCGCGTTGCGAGCGGAACAGATAACCCAACCCCGGAATGTTGCCCAAGCCCGGAACCTGCGAGCGGGTCGTCTGCGACGATTCGCGAAACAGCCCGCCGATGATGATCGTATGTCCGTCTTTCACCATCACGTTGCTGGTGGTTTCGGTGGTGATTTTGAACGGCAGGTTGGCGCTGGTCAGACCGCCGCTGGAATCTTCCGGGTGGATCTCCATGCGGATATAGCCGTCGTCACCGATGAACGGGCGGAAGATCAGCCGCGTGCCGGTGTCAAGGAACTCAACCGTCTGCACGGTGCTGGTATCAGTGGTGGTCGAAGTCGTGTATCCGTCCTTACGACCGACGATGACTTCACCCTTCTGCTTGTTGAGCGCCATGATCTTGGGGTTGGCAACCACGGTGGTGTCCGTCACGCTTTCCAACGCCTGTAGGAACACGCTGATATTGTTGTGAACCACGCCCATGCGCAGACCGCCGGCCGGGACATTGCCCGTGAACCCAGTGCCAGCCGCCGAATAGCCCTTGTCAACCACCGAGCCGGCCGATGCGGTGTTGGCGATCGAACCCGACAACGCCGCTGCCGTATTGCTACCGGCCGCGGTGAGCGTTGAGAAATCGACATTGCCCAGCAACGTGAAATCAATCCCCAGGGCATTGTCCTCGTTCAGCGTGGCGCGGAGGATCGTCGCTTCGAGCAGAATCTGCTGCGGGCGGCGGTCGATTTCCTTCAGAATCTTCTTCACACGTTCCAGGTTTTCTGGGTAATCGGTGATGACCAGCATGTCTTCGGTGGCATGCGTGGCACCGCCAATGTCCTTCGTGCCGGTATCCAATCCGCTGCCCGCCGGCGCGGTGACAGCTGCGACCGCATCGGCGCTGAGAACGGGCTTGATCATCAACATCGCATTCGCAGCCGGCGTGTAGTAAAGGCGGAAGGTCTGCGTCTGGCTCACGCGGGCGGCTTTTTCCATCTCGGCAATTTCTTTGGCGCTGTAGATGTAGATGAAATTGCCCCGCTCTCGGTAGGCATAGCCGTTGGTGGCCAGCAGAGCATCGAGCGCTTCGCGAACGGTGACATCGTACAGGTTGGCCGTGATCGTCCCGCGTACGTCTTTGCTGGCGATGATGTTTTTCTGGCTCTGCAGCGAGAGCATTCGCAATACTTCTATAAGGTTCGCGTCATTGACATGGATTTCGACCGTGCCGGCATTGCTCACCTGGACTACGGGCGCTTGTACGCTGGTGCCCTGGGCCTTGGTCGGTTCGGTGGCGGCGGGGGCGGCGTTGGTGAACGGGTCTTTGTCGGGAATGACATTGACCAGACCGGCCGGATCACCGGCAGGCTTTGCCGGGCTTTCCGCGTGAGATCGATCGGTATGATCGAAATAAACGGACCCTGCAATCAAAAAAAGAAGACCGACGTTGCGGTATATCTTTCGCATAACCGTGCCTTGGCAAATCCAGTAACAGTGTTGGCCATTACTTCATCAGGATCTCTAGCTTGATGCCGTCCCGTTCAACAATTACTCGCCGGGGCTCGATCTTGAGCACACGGAACTCGCCCTGGCTGTCGCCCGGGTTGGCGGTGACGGCGTCGCCTTCCTTGACCATCTGTCCGTTGATCAGCGCCTTGGGTCGCGCGCTCATCAGGGTGCTTTGCAGCCTCAATAGTCGAGCCTGCTGCTGGGCAGCCTCACTCCGGGCGGCCCACTCTTTGAGTACATCGGCCTCTTGAGCGGCCGACTTATCTTCATCAGAATTTGATTTGGCACCCTTCGCCAGCCCTTTGCCGCTGGGCAGCGGGTAGAAATCCAGCTTGATGGCGAACAAGTTCCGGTCGATCTTGCTGGGCGAAGAATTCAGCCACTTCTGTACGGCGGCGGCGTTGAGGTTTTTATTGGGCGTACGCATAGCCGCATCACCGACAGACTTCTTCTTCACCACCGCCGGCCCCGCCACGGCCGCCGACGGCTCGGCCCGGCCGCCGATCATGGCGCGTCCGATAAGCACCAGCAGCACCACCGACAAAACGCCAAGCGCGCCGGTGCGCTTCGGATCGCGACGCATCGCATCGCTCAGCTTGGTCTGCCAGGTTGGAAGCGGTTTGCTTTGCATGGGTTGCTATTCGTCAGCGAAGTAGATGCTCATCGACACATCGACCTCAACCATGCCGTTCTGGGCATCGCGGGTCTTGATCCCCAGGCTGCGCACTCGCGTCAGCCGTTGCATCTCCTCGGTCTGCTGCAGGAAGTTCAAGACATTGGGGAACTCGCCGGTGAAATTCAGTGCGATCGGCATTTCCGAGAACAATTCGCTGCGTTTGGGCGAGCCCGGTTGCACGGACACCTTCTTCAGCAACGACGCTTCGCTGACTCGCGTGATTTCCCGCATGAACTGGTCCATGTCGGGCTTCTTCGGCAGCTTTTTGTCGAACCGCTCCAGCCGCGACCGCAGTTGTGCAACCTCGGCTTCGATCACGGGGAGGTTCTGCGCCTTGGCCCGACCTTCATTAAGCTGAAGCTTTTGCGCAGAGATGCTCGCCAGAATCGCGGCCCGCTCGTTCTGCGCCGGGCGGATGGCTGCGAAATAGAACACCGTCACCACGATCAGCGCAATACCGCCAAGCACACATTGGATGGTGGCGTATCGGGCGATCTTGGCTTGCAGAGTGGACATTGCGTTTTTATTCCTTCGTCGGTGCGTCGAGATCCAAGGCAAACGTCACTTCAAACTCACGAACAAGCCGGCCGCTCTGATCGGAGTCCTTCGTGTAGCCCATCGAGACGTCTTCCAGAAAGTTGGTGGACGCCAACCGTGTCATCATGTCGGCCACTTCGGCGTTGCTGGGGGCGACACCTTGCAGGCGCACCCGCAGTTTCCGATCGATCGCCGGTTCCTTGTCGCGTGATGCCCGGGCATTCACCAGGGTTTTGGCGGCGTCGATCTTTTCTTCCGTCGTCAGGTTCATGCCGATCAGCGAGATCGATTCAGGCGTGGACTGGGCAATCAGCCCGAGCAGCCGGGTCGATTCCACCGACACGCCGATCTTGGATAGCACCTCGCCCTGCTCCGACCAGCGGCGTTTGATCTGCGTCATGGAGTCCAGGCGATTGAGATCTTCCTGTGTCTTAGCCATGTCTTTGCGGAGTGTGCTAAGTTCGCTGCGGGCGCTCAGAACACGGAACTGGGCAATGGCCATCCATACGAGCAATGTCAGCGCCAAGCCGACTGTCGCCCACGCCTGGATCACCACCGCCATCTTGCGACGACGTACCACGGAGTACCACGAAGGGAGAAATTCGAGTTCACGCACGGGCGGCCCCCTCTCCAACCGTGACCAATGCGGGCGGGCGATCGGACACTCTGCGATTGGGCATATCGGGAATTTGGGCGGCGGCCTGGACGGCGTTGTGCAGATCGACCACTTCCACCATCGACGGCGCACCCGCAGCCGGTTTGCCGGCAATGACCTCACGCGGCTTGCCGTCGACCGGACCGAACGTGCGCTTGGTCGTTCGCATCGCCAACCCGAACGCCGTTGCCCATTCGCTCATGCTCCCCTGCCGGTCGGCCGGACGGAGCGCGGAGGTATCTGCGCTGAGCAGAGGCTTGGCGATTTCCATCGGAATGCTGGAGGCCGCCTGCATCATCGCGAGCAGTTGCGGATCATTGGCTTCTCCGCCGACCATCCGCACCGTTCGCGGGCGATGGCCGCGGAAGGTGACCAGATAGTATCGCAGGCAAAGCGCCATTTCGCGGCAGAGATCTTCCATCTGGACCCGCGTGGCGTCGAAAACCGAGCGCGTGACCGAATCCCGCCGATCCGTCGGCGACGCCGTCTCGCACATGCGGCGACGCAGCGCGCGGGCCTCCGGAATGCTGATCCCGAGCTTTTTGCTGACCGACTCGTTGAAGTGCTCACCGCCGATGTCGATTGATTTGAAGAAGCTCAGATCGCGCCCGCGGCAGACAATCACCTGCGTGCGTCGCAGCCCGATATCGACGAGCACAAACACGTCCTGCTCGTCGTCGCGACGGCGGATGTAGCGCTCGTAGCAACGGTGCAACGCGCACGGCTCGATGTCCAGCGACTCGATCACCCCGCCGCTGCGATGGATCTGCTCGACAAACTCGTTCACCTGATCGTTCTGAGCTGCCAGCGCAATGACTTCCTGCCGCACTTCCGTCCCCTGCCGCACTTCGCCGGCCAGTACCCAGTGCATGCGGGATTGCGTCACGTCGAACGGAAAGATGTTGCGCGCCTCAAACTCCACCGCTGCCGACAGCTCGGCGGCCGGAATCAATGGAAGGCGCACGTTTTTGATGTGTACGATGTCACGCGGCAGGCAAGTCACCAGGCGGTTGCCGACGAAAGGGTGCGTTTGCAGCATCTGGCGCACCAGATCAATTGCGGCCGTGAGATGAGCCACCCGATCGTGGCGCGCTTCCTCTGGAATCGGCATTCGACCGGAAGCGATCACCGACAAGTGATTGCCGACCGGCTCGACCTGCAGCATTTTGACGCTGTCAGCCCCGATATCGAGCCCGATGGGCAGAGGTTGTGGACGACTCAATCGAAACATACGTTCCTTATGGCGTCGAAGTCACGATTTCGCCTGTATACGGCTTGACGGTCAGCGTCATCGTGTATCCGTCGGCGGCGATCTTGATCGATCCGGTCGAAAGCGCTACCAATCCGCCGGTGGTGTCGAAGCTGTACGGGGCACCGATTTCATCAAACGCAAGTGTGTCCTTCCCATCGAATGCGGCGCTGGTCAGTGTCACGCCAGGGATGGCGGTTCCGCCGAACGTTTGCGTAAACGGCTTGAGCGTCAGGGGATTGGTCATCGTGGCCGGCGTGGTGCCTTCTTGAACTTCGTAAGTGTGCGTCGCGACACTGAATTTCACATACTGCGTGGTCTGCATGGCGATGGCGCGGTTCTGGGCGTACAGGATGTCAGACATCACCGTTCTCGCCGCAGCGGCCGCTTGTAGATCGCTTCGCGAACCCAGTTGTGGGATCACCAGCACCGCTGCGATCGCCAGAATGATGACCACGCAAAGGATTTCAATGAGCGTGAAACCACGGATTTGTTTCGGCGATCGTTTCATAGCGCAAACTCCCGGCATGCAGGCTTGCGCCCGCAGAAATCCGGAATCCAAATCCCATGCAGGCTCAAGCCTGCACGCCGGCTACTTCTTCTCATCGGGTTGGACTATGCTGACCTTAAGCTTTCCGTCGGTTAAAACGGTCAGGAGCTTGTCGAGCTTCACATTAACGGACCTAAGCTCCTCAATCGTCGCCGCCCGCTGGGCTCCACCGTCCGGGACTTGGGCGTTGCTTTGCGATAGCGACGGCGTCCCCGTCCATTGGCTGAGCAATGTCAGAGCCTGCAAAACGATGATGATTCCCAATGCGCGTTGAGTGGACATGCGATTGCCTTTCAATAGAGAAAATCACTTGTTGGTGAATGTCTTGATCGTCACCCCGGAGGCGCTGGTTCCCTGTCCCGGCAGAAATCCGGCGGCGGCGGCCTTGGTGGCGTCGTAGTTGATCTTGACCGTGCCGGAGTAGTTGCTGGTCACCGGAGTACCGCTTGCAAACAGAACGGCACCGTTAAACGTCGTGGTGTTGCCCGACGTGGTGCCCGATTTGGTCAGCACGCCCCCGACCCAGCTCAATCCGTTGACGGTCAGCTTGCGATTGGTCCCGCTGAAGGCAATATCGGACTTCACGATCAGTCCTGGCATGCCGGCGGCGGCGTTGATGGTAATGCTGCTGCTTTTAACGATCAGCTTGCCGTTCGGCACGAGGAGCGTGCCATTGATGACTGTATTTCCCGCGAGGGTCAGATCGCCGGTGGCATAGTAAACACCCAGCGGGTTGTTGCTCGTCGGCCCAGACTTGGAACCATTTGGCAAGAGCTGTGCGCGATACGTCTGCCCGTTGTAGGTATAGGTGGTGTAGTCACGGATCGTTGTCGGCGTGGGATTGTTGCTCCCGCTGGTGCTGATGGTAACAACCGAGCCTACGAGACCCGCGGTGTTGCCCGTAACCGATGGGGCATAAATCGTCCCCGTCACCGATGATCCGAGCGACAGATTGACCGTCCCGCTGGCACGGACCGTTCCATTGATGGTGGTGTTGGATAGCACGTTCAATCCACCGTTCACGGAGGCGGCTTCGGACGGCAAATAGGCGTACTGCACGCTCGCCCGAGCGCCCAGCGACCGTGCCAGCGGACTTGACGAGGTGGTCCCGTAGTGCGACGTGCTGGCGATATCAAACGTCGAGTTGTCGATCTTGGTGACAACGATATCGACCGTACCCTCCACCGCCGACCCCAGCGACACACCGGTTTGGCCGGGGTAATAACCGTCGGAATTGAGGACCGGCGCACTGGCCGGGTTCTGCAAATAGTACGACGCCAACTGAATTCCCGACTCCGCCAGCGCATCGGTTTGGGCGGCGCGGTAGGAGTTGGAGCTGGCTTGGGTCATCATGCTCTGACTGCTGAGCAGTGCGTATGACAGCACCGACGCCAGTGACACCAGCACCAGCACCATGACCATGGCAATCCCGCGAGGTTGTTGGTGACGGTGTCGCATGGGCTAATTACTGGCCGTTGTTGCCGCACGGAGGGTGACTGTTGCGTAGTGAATGCTGGATTGGCCTTTGGCGTCTTCCAATTCGATGACGAATTCCACCAGCGGTTTGTCGTCGGACACGGTGTTGATCTGCATTCCGGTGACATTTCGCATCAACACCCGATAGTTCGGGCAGGCGGCCATGAAGCCGGCGAAGTTGCCGGCGTTGTTGATGTAACCCGTGCTCGCCAGTGAGTTTGCGGTTGATTGGGCGCTGGCGGACCAGGAATTCCAGTCGGAGGCATAGTAAAGGCGGAGTTCCTCGGAAGTCGGGTCGTACCGGAGCAGCCCGATCTCGTTGTATTCGATCGCGCCATTGCCGGTCGGATTCGCGTTACTGGTTTGGTCCAGCCGCCAGAAAAACAGGGTGGCCGGACCGACGCTGGAACCGAGCGTCCCCTTCTGGATCGCCGCCACCGTCGCCGCCGGGCGAAAGTACTCGGCCAGCCGGGTTTGAACTTGCGCCCCGGTGACGAACGCGGTGTCGGCCGAGTCTGCCTGCTGCCACCCGTTGGAAACCGCCGTCGATACCGCCGCCATGGCGGCCAGCACCATCGCGGTGATGAACATCCCGATGATCAGCTCAACCATCGTGAATCCACGTCGGCGCATCAGTAGCCTCCGCTGGTTCGGGCGAACAGGCGCGTCAGCGAATACGTCTCGCCACCGATCGGACCCACGGTCACGGTCACGACACAGAACGGAGCCGTCGCCGAGTTGGTGGCCACACCCGCCGGGGCAGCGCGATACTCCACCGTGACCGACCGGCGGTAGCGCAAGCCACTACCGTAATCCACGCTGGTTCCATCCAGCATGGTCACTGCATCGCTGGTGTCGCCGTACCCCTGGTAGTCGTCGATCTGATCGTACTGACTGCGGGAATTCTCTCCCGCCTCATTGCCGAGGCTGATCGCGCCCGTGGAATCCTCGATCGGCCTGCAGGAAATCTCCTCCATGAGCTGGCGCGCCAATTCAAGCGACGTCGCCTGATGCCGCATCGCCACCGCCTGCTGGGCGCTGGTGCCCAGCATCTGCGCGATCGCCACCGTCGCGACGGCCAGCACGACCGTCGCGATCAACGCCTCCACCAACGTGAAGCCGTTCCTGCCGACGAGAATGGTTCGATCGCTGCTCATGTCAAACAGGACTTAGTAGGACGTAAACGCCACACCATCGGCATCCACGCCGGTAGTGTTGGGAATCAGTTCCGCAGTTTGGGGCTTGTAGATCCATCCGGTGGTGTTGTCTGCGGGAGGCATCGCCGATCCGTCGGCCACCAGTTTCAGCGTGGACAGATTCGACATCGGATTCACCGGCACTTTTTCCATGTACGGCCCGAACTTGTACACGCCCGACGCCGTGGGGCTGGTGTTGCCGTCCTCGTCACTGAATTGAATCATCTGGCTGACGAACACCGATTCATCAGCCGCCGCCGAGGAGTTGTAGGTTTGCCCGGGTGATACGTCGCGGTGCTGGTTCTTGTACATCATCACCTGCATGCGGAGATGACGGGTGAGTTCCTTAAGTGTGGTCTCTCTGGCGCTCTGCGCCGCGTTGGTGAACTGCGGGACGACTATCGCCGCAAGAATGCCCAGGATCACCACGACGATCAGGATTCCAATCAGCGTAAACCCGCGGCGGCCGGCGGAGCCCAGACGGAACGGAACTTTTGTCGTGCGGCCGTGCATGGTTGACTACTTGATGATCGGCTTAAAACGGTCAACGCGTTTGTCAGAGGCGTTCGCCATGGCGAGCATCCGACAAACGCATTGAACCTGCGACCAATGCAAATCGCCCCGTGTTGTGGCACGGGGCGGTCTGCGTCGATTCGTTATTCAGCAAACACGCCGTCGCCGGTCGCCTTGCCGGCCATCGCCTGCACGGCACCGGTGGTTTCGTTATAGACCCAGCCGACATTATTGCCCGCCGCCGCCGCGCAGGTCGATGAGTCGCTCAGCGGGTTCGTCGGGGCCGTCTGGTAGTACGGGCCGTAGATATGCGTGCTGGTCTTGGTGGCGCTGGTCCCGCCGTCAATATCGGTGTACTTGGTGAACACATCCCACCCGTCGGTCACCAGTTGGGGCGCCACATCCTTGTGCTGCAGCTTGTACAGCTCGATCTGGCTGCGGAGCGTCTGCAACTGGCTGCGGACGTTGCTCTGGCGGGCTTCGGTGCTGGCGTTGGTGAACTGCGGGATCACGATCGCGGCCAGGATGCCGAGAATGATCACCACGATCAGGATTTCGATCAGCGTAAAACCACGCGAGGGCGACTTGCGATTGGCATTCATATTCGTCTCCATCAACGGGCGATACGTGCGGAACAAACCGCGCGACCACCACACTCCCTTCCATCGGCGCGGTTGGGGGGGGACTTAATTGATGGCGAGACAATTAATCGCAGGAATGTGCGGCGGGACCGATAATGAAGTGAATAAATTAAGATCCGGTCAATGACGATTGAAAGAAAGGGCTTTCAATCCACAAATACCCGATGGGCAATGATTAAAAATGAAAAACCGGGTCTCGATAGCGACCATCGTTGTGGCGGCGTTCCCACA
>JANMES010000109.1:0-44656 GCA_031377185.1 Phycisphaerae bacterium | reverse complement strand
ACGCAGGTCAGTGAACGAAGGTTGAGCAATCACACGATCCATAAAGCCTCCTTGCACAAAACATCAGCGCCACCGGCCAAGATAACCGGGTACAATCGATAAGCATCAAAAACGAGGCCAGTTATTCAGAGGTCTCATTTAAGCTTCAGAGAAACACCTTCCTGCTCCCATTGCTCAAACAGACGACGCAGGTCTTTGGCGCTGATGCTGAGCTGGTCCGTGGTTTCCAGCAAGTTTTGGTAAAGTTTAGGGTCGTTCACCAGCTTGCCGATCGTCCCCTCGCCTTTATCGACTTTGTTGATGATCGATTGGATCTGGTCCAGGGTCGTCGCCACCTGGGATAGGCGGTCGTTGACGTTCTTGGCGATGTCGTCGATATGCTTTTGGGTCTTGTCGATGGTCGTTCGGGCGTCGGCCACAGCGCCGGAGGCGTCTTCCGATATCTTGGGCAGACGGTCGGTGAACTTTTCGGCGTTAGCGATGACTTTATCGGCTTTCTCGCTGGCGGTACGGAAGTTGGCAATGGTGGCCTTGAGATCGTCTCGCAGTTTCTGGTCGGAAACCCACGCTTGGATCGAGTCGATTAACTCACCGGCCTTGTTAATCTGGGTGCTGAGGTCCTTGGCGATATTGGCTTCTCGAAACTGGGCGCTGGTTTTTTTCAGGTCAGCCGCCAGATCGACGAACTCCGGTGGGAGTACGTCCAGACCGATGTAGCGGGTTTGGATTTTCTGGTCGGGTTTCAGTTCCCCAACAGCCGCTTCGCCGGCCGGAACTTCAAGGCTGATTCCGGTGCTGCCGCCCAGGAAGTTGGTCAGACGAATCAGGGCCACCACATTTCCGGGCAGCGGCGGGATGGTGTTCACTTCCGCGACGATTTCGACCGTCTGTGCCTTTTCCGAAAGCCCAACCTTGATTACTTTTCCAACGCTCACCCCCCGGTAGTAGATTTGCGAACCCTCCGCCACCCCGTCGGCGCGGCCGGAGGTGAGGCGGACGGGAATTCCTGGCTTGGCGAAGGGTTGGGCGATGTCGCCGCCGAATTTCAGGATCATCCAGACCAGCACGATCAGTCCACCGATCACGGTGACACCGACCATTACATTTCGACGATAAGGGGACATGGGCCCAGATTGTCGATCGGATCAGCGGATTTGCAAGACGTGCGCCTTTTGGATTCAATGCTTTAGGTTATTGGACCGATTGGACTGCAGTTCTGTTCGGAAGAGGAATCGGTATGTCGAATCGACGATGGACGGCGATTGTTTTGGCCAACCTATTGGCGGCGAGCGTATTGTCATTGTCCGCCTCGCGCGGTCTGGGCGGAGTGGACCTGCCTGCCCGCTTCAAAACCTACGAAAGCCGATATTACGTAATCCAGACCGATCTTGAAGGAGATCAAGTCCGCGAGACCACGCTTCGGATGACGAAGATGGCCGAGGAGTACCACGACCGCACGCGGGATTTCTCCGGGGTGATTTCAAAGCGGTTGCCCTTCATGATTTTCAAGGACGCCTCCGACTACTACGCCGCCGGCGGTCCTCCGAAGTCGGCGGGCGTATTTGACGGCGAAAAACTGATGGCCATCGCCGGCGAAAAGGTGACAGACGAGACCTGGCATGTCGTGCAGCATGAAGGGTTCCACCAATTCGCCCGCGCGGTCATCCGCGGCGACCTGCCGATCTGGGTGAACGAGGGACTGGCCGAATATTTCGGGCAAGGCGTGTTTACAGGCGATGGGTTCATCACCGGGCTTATTCCCCACGGGCGCATGGAGCGGATCAAAGAAAGCATGAAGGACAGGCGCGTGTTCATTCCCGTCAGTTCAATGATGGACATGAGCCATGCGGAGTGGAACCGACAGATGCGGCTGGAAAACTACGATCAGGCATGGTCGATGGTCCATTTCCTCGCGCACGGTGAGGACGGCAAGTACCAGAAAGCCTTCAGCGGCTACATGACCGACCTCGGTCGCGGCCGAGACGCGGATCGGGCGTGGCAGGACAACTTCGGTGATGCCAATGGGTTTGAAGAGCGCTGGCGGAAGTATTGGACCGAACTCCCCGACAACCCGACCGGCGACCTATACTGCAAGGCGTCCATCGCCATTCTTACCAGTTTCGCCGCCCGCGCGACGGCTTCCAAGCAAACATTCGACGGATTCGAGGACTTCGACCGGCAACTCAAAAATAAGTCGATCAAAGTGCTCGACGCCGACTGGCTCCCACCGCAGTTGGGTGTCGAGGCGGCCGAACTGGCGCAGATGATCGGCAAGTGCACGATCGAAAAAGCGGGACCGCAGCCGGTCTTGGTGGCTGAGACCAAGCAGGGCACGCGGTTTATCGGCACGTTCAAACTAAAGGGGAACCGGGTTGATTCGGTGAACGTGGAGACGGACGATTTGAAGGTCGTCCTCGCCAAAGCCAATGAGTTGATCACCGCCAACCCCAAAGAACGGGAAAAAGCCCGCCGGATGGTGCTGGATTCGATGCGAATGCATCCCAAGTCACAGTCATTTGAAGGGGCGAAGAAATTTTTGGCGGATCACAAGTAGGCGATCGGTCGAGTCGGTCTAGTGGTTACGTATCGCCGCGAGTTCTTCGTCGCTGGCGTCGCCTTCCACGAATCGGCGGACGACCGGGTTTGTTTCTTCCTGGACTTGTTTCGGCGTCCCGTCGAATACGATTCGCCCCTCGTCGATCATGACAATCCGATCGGCGATCTTGAAAGCACTTTGCATGTCATGCGTCACTGTGATGCTGGTGACGCGAAGGCTTTGCTGAAGCTTGAGGATCAACTCGTTGATGACGTCCGATCGGATCGGATCGAGCCCGGTTGTCGGCTCGTCATACAGCAGCACTCGCGGCCCCATCGCGATAGCGCGGGCGAGCGCCACGCGTTTTCGCTGGCCGCCGGAGAGTTGGGCGGGCATCTTCTTTCCCACATCGGGCAGACCGACGAGGTTCAGCTTGTCGCGCACGATCCTGGCGATTTCATCGGCCGGCTTGTTCGTGTGTTCCCGCAGCGGGAACGCGATATTGTCGGCCACCGTTTGCGAATCAAACAGCGCGCTCATCTGGAACAAGAACCCGAACTGCTGACGGATCGGCACGAGCTCGCGTTCGGTCAGTCCATCGATCCGCTTGCCGTCGAAATAGACTTCGCCGGAATCGGGTTGTAGGAGTCCGACAATGTGCTTGAGCAGCACGCTCTTGCCCGTGCCGCTGGCGCCGATGATGACGAGGGATTTTCCCTCCTCGATCTTGAGCGAGAAGTCGCGCAGCACGACCAGGCGGTCGAACGACTTGTTGACGTTGCGCAGTTCGATGAGTGCCATGCGTTAGGGGCAAGCCCTCAGGGGCAAGGGGCAAGCGAAATCAGGAAAAAGTGGAAAGCGATGAGCGATGAGTGACAATGCCTTTGCTGTCCGCTGATCGCTCATCGCTTTCCACTTTCACGCTTGCCCCTTTTCCCTGAATACTTGCCCCCCCGTCCTTTCTATGAAAACAACGACCGCTGTCCGTATAGCGCCTGATACACTTCCTGGAGGAATTTGGCGAAAATCAGGTTCTCGGCAATGATCGCCAGGAAGCTGGTGACGAAGCTTTCAGTGCAGGCTTTCCCGACGCCGCTGGCTCCGCTGCCGCAGTTGAAGCCCTTATAGCAACTGATCAGCCCGATCGTGCCACCGAAAAAGAAGCTCTTGAAGACGCCTTCCATGATCTGCCAGGTTTCCACGCCGCGAGCGGAGAATTGCCAATAGGGCTCTGAGGGCACGTTCAGCGCGTGGACGGCGACGAACCATCCGCCGATCACGCCGAGCGCGTCGCTGTAGATCGTGAGGATCGGCGTGAGCAGCAAACACGCCAGCACGCGGGGGACAACAAGGTAACGAATCGGATCGGTGCCCATCACGCGAAGCGCGTCGAGTTGCTCGGTGACGTTCATCGTGCCCAGCTCGGCCGTCAGCGATCCGCCCACCCGGCCGGCCAGCATGACCGCGGCCAGCACCGGGCCGATCTGCTTCACGACCGACAGTGCGATGACGCTACCGATGCGTTGTTCCTGGCCGATGGCTTTGAACTGGGTGAAGGTTTCAATCGCCATCACCATGCCGATAAACCCGCCGGTGACCGCGACAACGGGCACGGAAGCAACGCCGATGGTGTAAAGCTGCGGGACGAGTTGTCGCAGACTTTTGCGTTGCAGGCTCGATTGGAGCATCCAACGGAGGGTGCGCCCGACGAAGTAGCAGAAGTCCCCGAACGCAGCCAAGGAGTCCATCGTGACCTGACCGACGCTTTGTGCGAACGCGATCGCCATGCGGTTCATCTTAGAGAGGCATTGCAGCGGGAGCAACGTAACGGGGGTATTCGAGTTGGACCGATAATTCTATTCGGATCGGCTACCAAGTCTTGGGCGATTGCGGCAAGGCGAGGGGAGAATGCCCCCGTTCGCGAAGCCGCAAGCGGCACAGCCCCCAGATGGTTTTTTGGAATAAACAAATCCCCAATCATTTTTCTTTCATTTGCGTTGCAATTTTTGCGCGATGCGGTACATTTTGCGCGTTCAGGTCGCTCGCCTCGGCTGGAGCCGGGTCAGGATTGCGAGCACCAGGCCGCTACATGGAGGTAGCAGTGAATACCACTCTATCCGCATCGTTTCGATCCCTTTCCAAGTCTTTTTTGACCGCTGCGTTGGCCGTCGTTTTGACGGGCTGCGCGGAGACGTTGACCTATAGCCGGGACTCTCGCGAGGCTGGGCTTAAGCTTTACAACCAGGGTCAGTACGATCTGGCCGCCGGTTCGTTCCAGAACGCGGTGAAGCAGAATCCGCGGGATTACGAGTCTTTCTACTGGCTGGGCGTGTCCTACGACGCATCGAAGAACTACCAGCAGGCAATCAGCGCTTATCGCTCGTCGCTGGACGTTCAGGACCTGACGCTGGACGGTCGGCACGATAGGGCGTTCCGCCGTCGTACGCTGGACGGGCTGGCGATCGCGATCTCCAAGAGCCCCGGCCGAGGGACGGAAATCCAGCGGATTATCGACAAGACCGCCGGCCGTGAATCGGTCGATGACGCACTGCTGCTGGCCAAGGTCTTCCGCTACAGTGGCGATGCTGATTCAGCCATCGATGCGTACAACCGCGCCGTGCTGCTCGATCCGTCAGATGCCGCCGTCTCTCGCGAGGCGGGCCTTTATTTCGTGCAGATCGGCAAGACCCAAACCGCCGAGCCGCTTCTTAAGCGGGCGTACAACAACAACCCGTCCGATGCGGAAGTAGCCACCGCCCTGCGCGGGATTGGCATCGTCCCAGGTCCGAGCCTCAAGAGCGAAGATCAGATGGCCAAGCCATTGATCCCACGCGGGCCGATCCCCGAGATCGATCTGAACCGGACCAGCTCCAGCAATACTTCGCAGGCCCACACGCCGCGGGATTAGTTCTGCCTCTGATGCAAAACAAAGGGCCTTCGCGGGCGGTGTTCGCGAAGGCCTTTTCGTTTTCCAGTCCAGGATCAATTGAATTAGGATGCCTAGGATATGACGGGTGAACCTATGAACGAACGATTCTGCCGATGGATAGCCGCAGGGATGCTCTTGACGATCGTCGGCTGTGCTTCAACGGCCAAGCCTGCTGCCGATGCGCAGGCCGTCCAGCCGCCGGCGACGAAGCCGGCGGATGAGGATGCAGCGATGGAGAAGCCCTTCATGTTCAACGAGGCCGATCTGCCTGCGGGATTTCCCAAGCCTGGTCCGGTTGGCGTGGTGATGATCAAGCAATATCCCGCCGCCCGGGCGGCGATGGTGCGATCGGATGCGATCAACAGTAATGACGAGGGCAGAATGTTCCGGCCTTTGTTTGACCACATCAAACGCAACAAAATCGAAATGACTTCTCCGGTGCAGATCGAATACAGCAGCGGCGAAAAGAGCGCCGAACCCACGGCGATGGCGTTTTTCTATGGCCAGCCGGACCTGAAGGGGGATACTGCTCAGTCCAAGGTAAAGGCGGTTGAGACGCCTCCGATGAAAGTCGTCTCGATCGGGGTTCGCGGAAGCTATGACAGCGGGCACATGGCCAAAGCCGTTGACCGGTTGAATCAGTGGTTGGCAGAGCGACCCGGGCAATACGTCGTCACCGGTCCGCCGCGTGTCTTGGGATACAACAGCCCGTTTGTGCCCTCGTTCATGCGATACGCGGAAGTTCAGCTCCCACTGGCGGACGCCAAGCCGTAAGCGGACTCGAGCCATAGATATTCAGGAAGCCGCTGCGGCGTTCGCATCAAGTCGACAAATCGGTTAGTTTCCGTCTCTCGCAAGTCAGCGATTGTTAGCGAGAGAGGGTTCGATGTCCTATACGCCAAACGACAAACGCTACTCCAACACCGCCTCGTGGTTCCGCCGTTGTGGAAATAGCGGGTTGATGCTGCCGGCGATCAGCCTTGGATGCTGGCACAATTTCGGCGGGGCCGGAACCGATTCGGGGCATCACGCCGATGAAGCCGCCTTCCACGCCAACTGCCAGCAGATGCTGTTCACGGCGTTCGATAACGGCATCACGCATTTCGACCTGGCCAACAACTACGGCCCGCCACCGGGGTCGGCCGAGGAGCGGGTGGGGCGTATCCTCGCCGATGATTTCAAGAATCACCGAGACGAACTGATCATCAGCAGTAAAGCCGGCTACACTATGTGGGCCGGGCCTTACGGGGATTGGGGCAGCCGCAAGTACCTGATTTCGTCGTGCGATCAGTCACTCAAGCGGCTGAAACTGGAGTACGTCGATATCTTCTACAGCCACCGCATGGATCCGAACACGCCGCTCGAGGAGACGCTCTTCGCCCTCGACACGATCGTGCGGCAGGGCAAGGCACTGTATGCGGGTATCAGCAACTACAGCGGAGCGATGACGGCCGACGTCGTCCGCATCTGCGATAACAACGGCTGGGTGAAGCCGATCATCCATCAGCCGAACTATTCGATGTTCAACCGCTGGATCGAGAAAGAACTTCTGCCCGTGACCGACCGTTGTGGCCTGGGCACGATCGCCTTCTGCCCGCTGGCGCAAGGCCTGCTGACCAACAAGTATCTCAAGTCGATCCCCGATGACAGCCGCGTCCGCAGCACGGGCGGATTCCTGAGGGAAAGCGCCGTCACCCCGCAACGGCAGGAGTTGCTGAACAAGCTCAACGCGATCGCCGTCGAGCGAGGGCAAACCCTGGCTCAAATGGCGCTGGCTTGGACGCTTCGCCCGCAAGGCAAGACAAGTGTGACGACGGCACTCATCGGGGCGTCGCGTCCATCGCAGATCGTCGAAAATGCGAGGTTCCTCGAAAAAGCCACGTTTGCTCCGGAAGAATTGCAGCAAATCGACAGGGCGCTGACCGCGGGATGACGATAGGCAACGCACGTTCGGCGTTTCTCGATTTCTCGGAGTTCCTCGGGATGACGATAGGCCATTATTGAAGATATTCTGAAAATTGAATCCACCTGTCGCCCTCGTTACGCTTCTGCCGAGGGCTGAGTTTGGACTTGTCGGTTCTGTATCTTTCACCTCAGCGGGAATGACATTTGAATCGCCTTTCGACCTCCTTACTCGTTCCGCTGGCGGCCCTGACGATCTTGGCCGGCGCGTTGCTGTCGGGGAATCGTCCGGTGGCCGACGAGCAGGGGCGTCGCGTGGTGGTTTACGCGCATCCTCCGTGCCCGCCGGCGTTGATGCGGTATTTCGATGAAGCGTTCGACGATTTCCGAAAATCTCATCCGGACATCGATCTTCAGGTCCTGCACATCACCGGCAGCTACCAGGACAAGATCAAGGTGATGTTTGCGGGGAAAGTCGCGCCCGATGTCATTTTCATGTATCCCAGCGATTTGGCGGCTTGGGTGGAGTTGGGAGCTTTAACACCTTTGGACGATCTGCTGGCTGCCAATTCAAAGACCCGCGTTTCAGAGTATTTTCCCGCAGCGGTTCAAACCTATACCTACAACGGCCATCTCTACGCCTTACCAAAAGACGCATCGGCCGAGCTGCTTTTTTACAACCCCGAGTTGTTCCGCAAGCACGGGCTCAGCTTCCCGACGGCGGATTGGACCTGGCAGGACATGCTCCACGCCGCCAAAGCCATCACCGAAGACACCGACGGCGATGGCCGCCCGAATATTTTCGGCCTGCAGCAGCCCGAATGGCAGGCGATGGTGCGGCAGAACGGCGGACGCATCGTCAGCGCGGATGGAACCCGTTGCGAGTTGGATTCTCCCCAATCGATAGAGGCGCTGGAGTTCTGGGTCGCGTTGCGGCAGAAATACAAGGTCGTGCCAACCCCGGAATCCAGCGCGGACATGACCGCGTGGCGGATGTTCGTGCTGAAACGGGCTGGGATGTTCATTTCGATGTATCCGGTCGTTCCGGTCCTGCGCCGAAGTTGTGATTTTGAATGGGACATCGCACTTCCGCCACGCGGTTCCAGCGATATCCGGTCGGCGTTTACCGGGAGCTCATTCGCCGTGACCAGCCAGAGCCGCAACCCCGACGCGGCGTTTGAGTGGGCCCGATGGATGACCAGCGAAGGCATGAAGCACATCATGACGTTCGACATCCCCGCGAATGTAAAGCTTGGTCAATCACAGGCTTGGCGCGATCCGGCGGTGCTGCCCAAGTCCAAGCAGGTCGCGGTCGACGTGATGCAAGTGGCCGGGCCGCCGTTGCAGCATCCGGAGTATGCTCAGATTATCGATGCCATCAGTCCGCATCTGGACAAGGCCAATCGCGGGGATTGTACGGTTGCCGAGGCGGTGCAGAAGATCGTGCCGAAGGTGAATGAGGTGCTGGCACGCCATGCTCAAAGTGGAGGCGGGCGATGAGCGAATACTCAATGGACTCCGGCCTCCGCCCGGGCGGACCCAAGCGGCGACTTTCTCCGATGGCGAAGGAGGATCGCCTGGCATTTTGGTGCTTCACCTCGCCTTGGCTGATCGGATTTGTCTTGTTCGGGCTGGGTCCGATCATCGCATCGATTTTCCTGTCGTTCACGGATTACAGTTCGTCCAAGCGAACCAACTGGGTGGGGTTAGGCAACTATCGCGAGCTGATATCCGACCCGCTGATCTGGAAATCGCTTGGCAACACGCTGTTCTATGTCGTGTTTGCCGTGCCGTTATCCACCTGCGGGGCGTTGATGTTGGCACTGCTGTTGAATCAAAAAGTCAGAGGAATTGCGATCTGGCGTACCATTTTCTACCTTCCCACCATCGTGTCGGGCGTCGCCATGGGCGTGCTCTGGAAGTGGATTTTCAACCCCGAAGTTGGATTGGCCAACACGCTACTGCGCCCTATCCTGAAACCGCTGGGGATTTCCGATCCCAAATGGCTGCTCGATCCGACTCTTTCCAAGCCGGCATACGTAGTGATGAGCCTGTGGGGCATCGGCGGGGGGATGATCATCTTTCTGGCAGGGCTGCAGGGCATTCCCAAGCACTTGTACGAAGCGGCTGAGCTTGACGGAGCGGGGCCGATTCGTCGTTTCTATCATGTGACACTACCCATGCTCAGCCCGGTGATTTTGTTTTCATTGACAATGGGCACCATCCACTCTTTCCAGATATTTGCCCAGGCCTACGTCATGTCCGGGCGCGGGCCTGATAATTCGACGCTGTTCTATGTGCTCTATCTGGTCGATCAATCGTTCCGCTATTTCCGCATGGGGTACGGGGCCGCGATGGCATGGCTGCTGTTTGTCATCATTTTGTTCGTCACCATGATCAAGTTCGTTGTCGCTGAGCGATTTGTTTACTACGGAGGCGACAACTGATGCATCGCGTACTGGTTTACATTCTGCTCATCGGGCTCTCAGCGGCCATGTTGCTGCCGTTTGCATGGCTATTGCGAAGCAGCGTGTGTGATGATCGCACAGTGATTCAGCCTCTGGAAAAGCTGGGCGATTTCATCCCGCCCAAGGTGCATTTTGAGAACTACTGGCTGGTGTTCAAAAGTGTTCCGCTGCTGAAATACCTGAAGAACACCGTGTTCATTACCGTGTTGACCATCGTGGGTACGGTGCTGTCGTCGAGCCTTTGTGCTTATGCGTTCGCCTTCTGCCGCGTGCCGTATCGCAAGCCGCTGTTCTATGGTGTGCTGGCCACGGTGATGCTTCCGCCGGTGGTGAACATGATTCCTTCATTCATTCTCTTCAAGGAATTGCACTGGATCGACACCTTCAAGCCGCTGACGATTCCTGCATTTTTTGGCAGTGCGTTTGCAATTTTCCTGTTTCGCCAGTTTTTCCTCGGTATACCGATGTCGCTGATCGAAGCCGCTCGGATCGACGGTGCCCAGCCGCTACAAATCTACTGGCAGATCGTCATGCCCATGAGCCGGCCGGTGTGTGTCACCATCGGTCTGTTCGCCTTCGTCGGGTGTTGGAACGATTTCATGGGCCCGTTGATCTACCTCAACAGTCAGAAGAATTGGACGCTGCAACTGGGCCTCAACAGTTTCTGCGGGGAAATGGTGGATCAAACCAACCTGATGATGGCGTGTGCGGTGATGGTGGTGCTGCCCGTGATCGTGGCGTTTTTCTTCCTGCAGCGATACTTCATCAGCGGGGCGAATATGTCGGGGCTGAAGGGTTAGAACAGCCCGTGCGACTGGGTAGGCCAGCGGGGAATGGTCTGCCCCTTTGCTCCTCAGCACCTTCGTTTTTCGATGGCCGTTTGTCCTCAACGATCAATTCTTACGAATTGGGCCGAAGTAGTATTCATACCAACGTTTTTCGCCACCCTTTGGCTCGCCGGTGGGGATCCCGGGGTTTTTCAGAGTTCCGGCCCATTGGGCGAGATCCGCCGCCAGTTCCTTGGCAATGTCGGGATGGTCGGCGATGAGGTTTTTATGCTCCTGCTCAGCGCTCTCAAGGTCGAACAAAAATCGTTGCTCGCCGGGTGCTTGGAGGTATTTCCACTTGCCTTTGCGAACGGCGGCTTGATTCCAGAACCGCCAGAAGAGGGCTTGATGCGGTTGGTCGGCCTTCTCACCGGTGAGATAGGGAACGATATTGGTTCCATCCAGTTCCGGCGAGGCGGGTTGGCCTGATAGGGCCACGGCGGTGGCGGCGATGTCGAGGGAGATGACCGGATTGGTGTAGAGTTTCCCCGCCGGCAGCTTGCCCGGCCAAGTGGCGATGAATGGAATATGTATTCCGCCTTCCGAAAGCATCCCCTTTTCGCCGATCATCGGATCGTTTCGCGAGCCGTCCCAGGCCTCTTTCTTTTCAGAAATCGGAGTATCGTGCATGCCCATGCCCAGCGGCGCGCCGTTGTCGCTGAGGAAGAAAATCAGCGTGTCTTTATCAATGCCGTGCTTCTGCAACGCCTGGCGTACTTCCCCGACGCCGTCATCAACGGCCGACAGCATCGCCAGCGCGTAGCGACGGCGTTCGGGCATTTTCCCGGGGAATCGCGACAGATACTTCTCCGTCGCCTCCAAGGGCACGTGCGGTCCGTAGTACGCCAGATAGAGGAAGAACGGCTTTTCGTGGTTGCGATCGATAAAGTTTACCGCTGCTTTGCTTTGAACATCGAGCCGAAACGACTTTTCCTGCACATACTCTCCGCCCTCAGCCAGTTGCTTTCCCTGAAGATCATGGGTCGCCCAGTAGCGCTGCATTTCACCGCTGAATGTGTCGGAAAATCCCCGTGCGGTGGGAAGATACGGTTTAACCAGCTTCCCAGGAATCGCGACCGGTCTATCCGACTTCAGGTCGGCCTCGGGCATGTGTTCTTTGATCCAAGGGATCTGGGTGTGGTTCGGTTCAAGGTGCCACTTTCCAACCATGCCCGTTACATAACCCGCCTTCTGCATCCGCTGGGCGAGCGTGGTTTCGTTCAGGGGCAGTGGGATGCTGGCGTTGTCTTCCAGCCCAAATCGCTGCTGATAGCGGCCCGTCAGGATTCCGGCGCGCGATGGAATGCACTGCGGCGCGGTGACGTACCCGTTGGTAATGCGCACGCCGTCGCGAGCGAGTGAGTCAATATTTGGGGTTTTGATGTCCTTGAGCTGGCCCTGGCAGGACAGGTCCGCAAACCCATGATCGTCGGTCAAGATGACGACGATGTTGGGTTTCCGCGACGGCGAATGTTCATCGGCAGCACCAAGTGACGGTACGCTGAAAAAGAGCGCTGATACGGCTGACGCGCTCACCGCCTTCAGGAATACACCGCAGTTCAGTCGCTTCTTTTTCATACCGCTAATCCTTCTTGTTTACAGCATCGAGGATTTTCATTGCCTCATCTAGTCCGTCTCCAGGGTGTACAAACGGGTTAGGAATCGGGCTCTTATCGAGCGGAGTGAATTGCTCGTCATTATTCGTGATCGGCCCGAAGTATTGATTGTTCGAGAAACTGATCTTCTTGCCCTTCGTCATGTCAAATCGGGCGTTGTTCTCGGCGATGAACACGTTGTCGGAAATACGGACATTGCTTCCGAAACCATTCCAGCCGTGTATGGCGATGAGGTGGTCGTCAACGTCGGGCGCAAGTTTGCGCGGCACGATAATCACATTGCGGTAAATCTGAACGTCTGTAGCCGGTCCTCCGATGCTGATGGAGGGAGCGACACGGCTGGGCGTGGCGCCCATTGAATCTGAACGAAGTCCGTCGTTGAAGCTGACGTTGTAACGAACAATTGTGCCGGTGTTACCGCAACTGTAATCGGGCTTGGATTTGCCGTCGTTGCAGATCAGCAGAAAGCCGCCGTCGTTGTTATGGCTGTAGTTGTATTGAATGATCGTTCCGCGGCAGTTCCAATCGGAATCAAAGCCCTGTCCATCGGAGCCCTGTCGTTGTTGCGAAACCTCATTGTACTGAATGACCGTATTGTCGCACGACCACGGCCAAATACCCGCTGCGGCGCTGATCTCCTTGGTGAATTTGAGCGGTGCACCTTTGCGAACCACGTTTCCCTCGACTATCGCGCCGTCGCAGCCGATCGGCACGATCCCGTCTCCCGGGACCTCTTCCAAAAGATTGTTGCGTATCACCACGTGCGTGCTTGGAAACCAATTGGATCGCGAGCAGTATCCGCTGCTGCCATTGATGCCGTTTCGCTCGGTCCGGCAGATGTAGTTGTTTTCGATCGTTAATCCGTCGAACCGTGAGCGGACATTTTCCCCGGTATTGGTAAACAGGATTGCGCCGCCGCCGACTTTCTTGATCAGCTCGCCGTTCACGTCGGAAATGGTGAGCCTGCGGATGACGATATTGCGGGCGACGCCGTAGTCCTGGATCTGCACAATCAACCCGCGCCGGTGCTCTCCACGCGAGTCGCCTTGATTGGTCAGGTACAGGTCTTGGACGGTGATGTTCTGGGTGTTGTACAGGTGTACTGCAGCTTTGACCTGGCCGTTACCGTCGATGCGAGGCGTTTTGCCCCGGCCGTACATGCCGATCGTGATAGGCTGGGCTTCGGTCCCTTCGCCGCGGGGCTTGAGCTGCCCTTGAAACACTGAGTCAGCCGCGAACAAAAGTGAATCGCCGGGCTTGAGTTCGACGGAATTCGCGCGATCCAGCGACCGCCAGGCGGTTTGCGGTCTGGTACCGTCGTGTTGGTCATCGCCGCCATTCGAGTCGATGTGATACGTTGTCGCGAGAGCGGAGTGGACGTTGCTCAACATCGCGATCATCGTGCAAAGTCCGATGATCAGCACCGTCAGCCTGTTGTGATCGATCAACATCATTTAATGATTCCCTCGTTCTCAGCCCAGAGTCGCAGAAGTTTGGATCAGCAAGCCTCAATCCTGCGACAAATGATACCGCCATGGGAGTGGAATACCGAGCAGACGTTGAGAACCGATCCTAAGTACTCACTCAGCCAGGTGCCGCTGTTGTCGGCTGCAATTGAACGGGATGCTTGGTCTGGCAAATCGTGGCAGGCTGACAATCTACTTTTTCTGAGTTCCGTCGGTTACTTCCAGGATCACGCCAATTTCTTGAAGCACCTTGATACTCGCGTCCTGAAGCCTTCCCTGCTTGTCGGGCCCTACATTCAGCAGAAAGTTCGCGTTGCGGCTGTTGGCGGCATGGAGTTGCTTCACGATCTCCTGCGCGCTCTTGGGACCGGTAACGTTGTGGAACCAACTTTCTTCCAAACACCAACATGTTTCGCCCGGTGACTTGTTGGCGTCTGGGAAATGGCGCGTTTCAGTGACCGCGATATCCAGAAAAGGCGTTCCCTTCTTCTTCCAGTCCCACCAATTGCCGGACGCCAGAAGGCCCGGCCGCAAACTACGGATGAAAGCTGCCGCCAGCTCGGCCGACATGATGTCCGTGTCGAGGCCGTCGTTCCAGATGTAGAAGGCTTCTGGATACTTCTCGACCAACTCGGTGATCTGATTCTTCTGGAACTCGATCTGTTCCGCCATACCGTGTGTGGCCGGATCGCATTCCGGTGGAAGAACCTTGTATTTAGCGGCAAATCCTGAATGTCGCCAGCAATAGTAAAGCCCCACCTTCAGTCCGCGACTGGTGAATGACTTGATGAACTGCGCGACAAGGTCCCGCTTGTAGGGGCAATCCGGATTCATCACGTCGTAGGTCGTGTACTTGCTATCCCAAAGGCAGAAGCCGCCGACGTGTTTAACAGTCAGCACGGCGTACTGCATCCCGGCTGACTTTGCGGCGTCGGCCCACGCATCAGTATCGACCGGACCGCCGGGATTGAAGTCCGCGGGACTATGATAACCCTCGACCCATTGGACACCCTTGTAAGTTGCCAGATTGTAGTGAATGAACATGCCGAACTTTAATTTCAGAAAGTCGGCCTGCAGTGACTCGATGGATTGATTCGTCATGGGTGAAGTAGGTTTGGATTGGCTTAAGTCCGCCTCCCCGGCCTGTAGTGGGGTGGCAATGCTTACCAGTAACACCGAGAGAAAGCCTGACATCATTCTGAAGATGATTCTAGGTGCCGGCCAGCGGTTGTGATTCATTCTTATACCTTAGAGTCAAATAGCTCCCGCACCTTCGCCCCGATGTCCGGCGAGCGCATCAAGCTTTCTCCCACCAGCACCGCTCGCACGCCGGCGGCGGCGAGTTTTTGGATGTCGGCAAAGGTGTTGATCCCGCTCTCGCTGACCAGCACGTTGCGGTCTTCCACCAGCTCGGCCATCCGCAAGGTGTTGCCCAGATCGGTTTTGAACGTCCGCAAGTCGCGGTTGTTGATACCCAGCAGGCTGTAGCTCTTGTGCGGGAAGCCGATCACGCGGTCGCGGACGCGGATCAGGTTGTCCATATCGTGGATCTCGATCAGCACCGTCAGGTTCATCTCGGTCGCCAGGATTTGCAGGTCGATCAGCCGATTGGTCGGCAGGCACTCGGCGATGAGCAGGATCGCATCGGCCCCGGCGGCCCGGCTTTCGTAGACCTGATACTCGTCGATGATGAAATCCTTCCGCAGCACCGGCAACGCGACGGCGGCGCGGACTTGCTGGAGGTAGTCGAGATGGCCTTGGAAATACTTCTCGTCGGTCAGGACCGATAGTGCGTCGGCCCCGTTCGCTTCGTAGATTTTAGCGATGGCGACCGGGTCAAAATCCGCCCGGATGACGCCCGCGCTGGGGGAGGCTTTTTTCACCTCGGCGATCAGGTTCACCGGCTTTTTGCCCGGTGTGGTGACGGCTTGGAAGAAATTCCGCGGCCGCGGCGAGCCGACGATGCGATCCTTCAGCTCGGCAATCGATACCTTGGCGCTGCGCTGGGCGATCTCCTGCTTTTTGGTCTCAATGATCTGGTCCAGAATCGTCTGCATGGGGTTCCGGAATGGTAGGGTGGGCATTGCCCACCGATGTCCGATCGTGCTAGCGGCTGGCCTAGCCCAACCTGCATCGCAATCAGCACGGGATTCGACAAGAACGCGATTGTCTCTAGAATCGCGTTGCTTTCAAAATCGTCCTCGATCGGCAGCGAACTGTAAACAGGGTGCATCGAATGTCAATCCATCTGGCGGCTGTGGAGGAGGTAACGCCAGGTACATTAACCTGTCTGGCAGTGATCTCCGTAGTTGCGTTGTCGATCCTTCGGGTCGTAGGATTCTTTTCCCCACGCGAGCCATCGAGCCTGCAGCGCCTCACGCCCGCCAAGCCGGTCGGGCCGCTGATGATGAACGCGGGGATTGCCGTGTTGGTTTTTATTGGCACGTCGATCGTTGTCGGCCTGGTGTTGCGAGGTTTTAATCCGGGTGCGTCGCAGCAGGCAATCAAAGAGGGGATTTCTCCGAAACTGATGATCCTGCTGAGTTGCGCCCTTCCGGCCGCCAGTTTGCTTTGGATGTTTTTTGGGCTGAAGAAGTTGGTGCCCGACGGGTACCAGCAAATCGGTCTTGATGAGCCTCCTCAACCTCTTAATGCTCTGACCGCGCTGGGCGTACTGGTGGCGGCGCTGCCGGCGATCATGTTGGCCGGTAATGTTGCCGAGTGGCTTTACCAGCGTTTCGGCTATCAGCACGAAAGCGCTCACGAACTGCTCCAATCCATGAGCGATGTAGGTAGCGGCTGGCAGCGGATCGCGGCAGTATTTGCGGCGGTCATCCTGGCACCGCTGAACGAGGAAATCCTATTCCGCGGACATTTGCAGTCGGGTATCCGGCGGCTATTGATGCCACATCCAGGCGTAATTCTCGCCGAGGCGGCTGCCGTGGCGGTGGATCCATCGCTGATGCCTCCACCTTTGCCTGAAGTCACCGTGGATTCGACAATTCCGCCGGCCATACTTAGTCCAACTAAGCGTAGCTTCCTTGCCAGTGCAGTTGCGGTGACCATCACCTCAGCCATATTCACCTCGATCCACCCGATGTGGAGTTGGCCGCCGATTTTCTTGTTGTCGCTATTTTTGGGGATTTGCTATGAGCGGAAGGGCAATTTGTGGACGCCCATCTTCCTGCATGCGTTGTTTAATGGGGCGATGATCACCGCGTATCTTTCCATGCAGCCGCAGGGGCACTAGAATCGCCCGCCCATGGATTTCCAAGAGCAACTCCGCATTCTGTCGCGCCGGTCTGAGCGCATCCTGAACGAAGCCGACCTCAAGGCCAAGTTCGAGCAATCCGCCAAAACCGGTAAACCGCTGCGCATCAAGTTCGGCATGGACCCAACTGCCCCCGACGTCACGCTCGGGCACGCCGTGCCGATGAAGATCATCCGGCAGTTTCAGGATTGGGGACACAAAGCCGTCCTCATCATCGGCGACTACACCGCCCGCGTCGGCGATCCGTCCGGACGCAACGCCACCCGCCCGGTGCTCAGCGGCGAGGAGATCGACGCCAACGCCAAAACGTACGTCAGCCAGGTCGGCAAAATCCTGCTGACTGATCCGGACCATCTGGAAGTCCGTTTCAACAGTGAATGGCTGGGCAAGATGTCGATGATCGACGTCATCAAGCTGCTGGCCCGCAAGAGCGTGGCGCAGCTGCTGCAGCGAGAGGACTTCGCCAAGCGGTTTAGCGAGAAGGTGGAGATCCGCCTGCACGAGTTGTTCTACCCGTTGCTGCAGGGGTGGGATTCGGTCTGCGTGAACGCCGACGTGGAAATGGGCGGCAGCGATCAACTGTTCAATAACCTGGTCGGCCGCGAGTTTCAGATCGAGCAGGGGCAGCAGGGGCAGGTGGTGATCGTAACGCCGCTGCTGGTGGGCACGGATGGCGTGATCAAGATGAGCAAGAGCAAGGGGAACTACATCGCCGTCACCGACCCGGCCGGCGGGCAGAACGGAATGTTCGGCAAGACGATGAGCCTGCCCGATCACCTGATGGAAATGTACTACACGCTGCTGACGGACTTGCCGGCGGAAGAATTCAAGCCTCACATCGCCAGTAAACCCCGCGACGCCAAGATCGAACTGGCCAAGTATCTGATCACTTGGCTCCATTCCGGACTGGCCGCTTCAGCGGCCAGTGACGAGTTCCAAAAAGTCTTCGTCAACAAAGGCGTCCCCGACGAAATGCCTGAGGTGTCAGTCGGCGCCGGGCCCCAGAAAATCGCCCCCGTCATCGTGAAAGCGGGATTGGCCGTGAGCAATGGCGAAGCGATCCGCAAGATCAAAGAAGGGGCCGTCAGTTGGAACGGGACGAAGGTCACCGATTTTCAGTCGGAAGTTACGGTCGACGCGCCGGTCGTGCTAAAGCTCGGCAGGAAGTTCGTCCGGCTAACGGTTTGACCGTGCCACGGTCCTCCGGACCGTGCGCGCGACTCAATTCTTTCGGAGAATGCGGTTCCTTGAAGCTCCACGCCGCTAGCACGGGCCAGAGGCCCGTGGTACGGGCAGCCCTCTAGCTGGCAACGGCCGTTGCGGCTTGCTTGGATTCTTCCTTGTAGGCCTTGAGCAACTCGACGTTGGACTTGTAGATCGTCAGCAGCACGTCGTTTTGTTCGTTGCTCATCGTCTTCATGTTCGTGCGGCGACGCATCGTTCCGCCGCCTTCGCCGCCGCCGCGACCTAAACCGCGGGCAGCGTTACGCAGGCTGGAGAGGACCGATTCGGCCTGGCTGATGATGCCCTCCAGCCGCTCTAGCTGTCCTTCGAGCCGTTCATTGACCGGCCCTGCCGGGACGGCGGTCGCTCCGGTCATCGGCACATGAACGTGCGACTGCACCTGCGGTTGTGCCGGTTGCACAGTCATCCTGCCGCCTGTCGCACGCGCGGCGGGCGAGCCCATGGCCGGGTCGTTGTACTTCATCCCCATCACGCTGGAGGCGTTACGCTCGCTGGCGAGGTTGCGATTGTCGCTGAACAGCCCGTGCAACGCGGTACGGATGCGTTCTTGTGTCTGTTCGTGCGTTTCGCCGGACGTGGAAGCGAAGTGAAGAGCCGTTTCCACCACTTGCGCTACTCGACGTCGGATCTTGTCGCGGTCGATGACCCAGACCTTTTTGCCCTTGTACTCGTTCATCAGGTCGTCGAAGTTCACTTGCGACGAACTGCTGTCCATGGCGCTTTCCAACGCGTCAGCGAACTCAGGCGCTTCGGGGAGTTCTTCGTGGATGTTGAGCGGTTTGGGGTCGGGGATGACCGACGATGCGACCACCCCGTGGCCGCTGAGCATGTCGTAAGCTACATCGACATCCACCGCTTCGATATGCCCTTCGACGGGCATGCCGGTATCTCGCATCAAGCCGGAAAACAAATATCTCACGTGATCAACCTCGCTTAAACCTCTCGCCGATCAATGGCACCGCCGTACGAATGCTAGGCGCAGCCCATCCCTTCGTTCGACAGGCACTTAGGATAACAAACAGCCTGCCGGATGCATGAAACATCTTGTGAATTAACAGGGTATTTTTGGCTCGTCCGGTAAAATGGGCGGAATTTCTCGCGGAATGTGAAAGTGCGGTTTACGCAGGAATTCTGGCTTGTCGCGGGGATGAAGCGGAATTCACTGCAAGCACGGCGGTTGGAGCGACGAAACCATGAACCATCATCCGGAGCGGTACCCCGCGAGGGATATTCAGCACCCGAAGGTCCCTCGAACCCCGAGATCCCTCGCGGAGTACCTCTCGGGATGACATAATTTCTACGAATAGAAATTACACCCTCCCGTACACGTATTCGCTCAGGTAATGCAGTTCGGATTCACGTCGAAGTGCGGTGTGGGCGTTGATGTCGCCGATTGAGATCACGCCCAGAAGCGTGCCTTCGGGATCGACCACCGGAACGTGACGAATCCGCTTGGAACGCATGATTTCGGCGATTTCCTCGATTTCACTATCGGGATCACAGGTGACCAGTTCAGACGTCATCACCTCAAAAATCGGCACTTTGGCAGGGTCCCGTTCGCTGGCGACAACGCGGCGGAGCACGTCGCGCTCGGTGAAAATGCCAGTCACCTGTCCTTCGTTCATCACCATCAACGCGCCGATTTTGTGGTGATTCATCCGCCGGGTGGCTTCCAGCACAGTTGCGTTGGGTTCGATGGCGTAGATCAGCGACCCTTTACGGGCAAGGATATCTTGTGCAGTGGGCATGGCGTTCTCCTTTTCAAGTGGGCCGCGGCGATGAAATGCCTGAGCGGCCTAGTTCAAGAGACCGGAAGTGATCTCTACACAGTACTCATGTCACCTGAACAAATGCAATATTGTGAATATATTCTCACAGTCTCAGGAATTGCCGATTGGCGATTGAAGATTGCCGATTGTGCTGAATAACGGGGTTTTTCGGGATTCCCCGGGCAAATCGGCAATCCGAAATCGGCAATTGGCAATTTGACATTCTTTTGGAATCCGCCGACAACTGACGGAATGTCCTCCATGCCCGTTATTGCGATCGTCGGCCGGCCCAATGTGGGCAAATCTTCATTGCTCAATGCCATGTCCGGGCGGTTGATCAGCATCGTGCAGGACATGCCAGGCGTGACGCGCGACCGCATTTCCATTCCGCTGAAGGTGAAGGATCGCTATGTCGAGCTGGTTGATACCGGCGGATACGGGTTTGTTGATCCCGACGCTCTGACCGAACACATCAAGCACCAGATAGAAATGGCGATGAGCCGGGCCGACCTGGTGCTGCTGGTCGTCGATTGCCAGGACGGGTTGACCAGCGCCGACGAGGAAATCGCCGCGCTGCTGCGTCGCAAGAACATCAAAACGGTCCTGATCGCCAATAAGGCGGACGGCCCGAAGATGGACACGAGCCTGGCCGAGTTCGCCCGGCTGGGGTTGGGTACGCCCATCGGCGTAAGCGCGACCAACGCCCGCAATATCGATCAGATCGAAGACGTCATTGCCAAGAACATCGATATATCGAAAGCGCCGCTGACGGTATCGGCCCCGCAGATGCTGGTGGCGATCGTCGGCAAGCGCAACGCGGGCAAGAGTACGCTGGTGAACTCAGTAGCCGAACTCTACGAAGGGCACGGAGATCGTGTCATCGTCTCCGAAGTGCCCGGAACAACCCGGGACAGCGTTGACGTGCGGTTTGAGAAGGACGGCAAGACGTTGATCGTCATCGACACCGCCGGCGTGCGCAAGAAACGCCACATGGTGACCAACGACATCGAATTCTACAGCTTCCACCGCGCCGAGCGTTCCATCCGCCGCGCCGATGTGGTGCTGATGCTCATCGACGCCACCGAACCGGTGAGCGAGCCGGACAAGAAGCTGGCTCAGTACATCGCCGAGCAGCACAAGCCCGTGGTGCTGGTCGTCAATAAATGGGATCTGGCCAAGCAGATGCTTCAGGAACAATCGAAGGAGCAGGGCGGCAGGCATGATGACTCGGGCATTATGCAGGAATACAAGACGTATCTCGACCACGAACTGCGTCACATCGACTACGCCCCGATCGCGTTCATCACCGCCAAGGACGGGCGCAACGTGCAGATGGTGATCGATCTGGCACAGAAACTGTTCAAACAGGCCAACGAGCGACTGACCACCGGCCAACTCAACCGCGTCATCAAGCAGATTTTCGAGGAACGCCGCCCCAGCACACCCACCGGCCGGCGGGCGAGGATTTACTACGCAACACAGACCGCAGTTGCCCCACCGACCATTGTGCTGTTTGTAAACAATCCAGATTTCCTCGACACCGCGTACCAGCGGTTCATCATCAACCGGTTCCGCGAATTATTGCCCTACGCCGAAGTGCCTATGGTTCTGATGCTCAGAGGAAAGGGCGCTCGCGGACTGGCTGGTCGCGATGAACTGGTCCCGCAGGAAGACGGCACGCCGCGCCCCCGGCGTAAGGCCGACACGCGTGCGCCCAAGCGGAAGCCGCAAGCCAAACCCCACCCCAAGCCGACCGCCAAACGCGGTCCGGTCCGCGGAACGCGTCCGAAGCGGTGATCGGCTTTTTTCAGGCAACCTAATGCGGTTCCAGAATAGAAACCGAGCAAGTCGGAACGAATCGAAGAGATCGCGAACGCTTCGCTGGACATCTGTTTGAGGTGGAGCAGAAACGCGATCTACCACGCCCTTTGAAGATCACTTAAAACCCAACGAATTCAACCGACTCACGCAACGCCCGATGTAGGTCATATACTCGGTGCGATCGTCCATGTGAGAGTCCATCGCCTGCCCGTTATTCAGGGCGGTTTGGATCTTCATGGTCGCCTCGGCAAGCACTCGTGCGGGAAGGGTGTCGATCTGTTCCCGAGTGACGTTCGGCAGTACGGCAGCCATCAGGCCTTCGTCGGTGTAGAACTTCATCATGATCCGCTGGTAGAGATCGACCGTATCGCTGTACTCCTTGATGGCGATCTTGACCCACTTGTCGTGTTCCTGGCCGGTGGTGGTCATCGCACGCAGGTAGGCGGCGTCCGCCAAAGAATAGTGCTCGGTCGCCGAAAGCCCTTCGATGTGCGATTGATAGATGAAAACGTTGTTGGGGAAAAGCTGAAGGTGTCGCGCGTACTCCGCCCGGCCGGCGACGGCGATTTGGGCGGCGCGGTCGTAGTTGTAAATCGACTCGGTCAATTTCGCGGGATCCACGGGCTTTTGCGTGAGCGGCGCGCCGGCGGTGGGCAATTCCAGTGCGAGTCGATCGACGGACCCGGGAAGAGTGATATTAAACGCCTTTTGCTCGTTCCGCCGGCCGATCTCCTGCTCTTCCTCGGCCCAGAACTTCAGCGTGATGGCCGGGCGAGAATCGATCACCTGTTCGCCCAACTGCGCGTGACGCGCGTGGGTGGTGCGGGCTAGCGTTTGTGCCTGCAGGTAGTAGTTGTGCGAAATCGCTATAGGCGACACGCCGTATTTGAAGGGCTGATACGGTGTCAGGTACTGCAATTCCGAGCCGTCGTTGAAGAACTGATCGCCCGGTAGATCGGCCGGGCGGGAGCGTCGGGGCTTGACCAGTCCGGCCAGGAGTTTTCCATCGGCATCGACGACCGGGTCGAGTTCCAGTCGCCGCCATGCCGGATCGCTCTGCTGCAATTTCTGCTGTAGAGGATGCGGGCGAGTTTCGCGACGAACCTGTTCGCGGTAGTACTGCTTTTCAGCCGAGTTGCCCAGTTTGTTGAAGTAAACGTCCGCCACCGCAACGATCGTGTTGATGTTATCCGGTTTGGCGGACAGGGCGGCTTTACCGTAATCGATGGCGTCGAGAATGGTGGTGTACTTGTTGTACAGGCTCGACATCTGCACGGAGATGTTGTAGGCCTTGTTCCAGATTTGGAAAATCAGTACCGAGTCGAACTCCGGCTGCAGCAGGCGGATGAGTTCGACCTTGGTATCGAAGTCTTCGAGGTTCTTGTCCTGCTTCTGGTTTTCGCTGCTGGTCCAAAGCATCATCACCAGCGGCCCGCGCAACCCGCCGAGCAGCAACGCGAGTGTGAAGCTGTTCATGCTGGAAAGGCGGGTTTGGCCGCCGGAACGGATCGGCGACGAGCCGGTGGTGGCGGTTTCGCGGGCGCTGCGGGCCCAGTCGCGGGTCCATGCACTAAGCACAAGCGACACCAGGAGCATGATGACAATCGCGATCCGGCTGGCGCGATGTCTTTGCACATGGGCCGATTTCGGTTCAAGAACGGATTGACTCACGGCGCCACCTCTTTGTTCTTAAACACCACATAACCCAGCAGCAACATCGGCAGGCCATAGGAGAGCGCTTCCCTGGTCGCGTTCCAGAGCTTGTCGTGCGGAATCGAGATGCCACGTTCAATGTCCTCGGTCGCCGGGAACTGCGAGATGTCGGGCAACACAAGGGCGAGGGTGTTGAGGAACTTCGAGAGCGTTTCCACCGTGCCGCTGATGACGCGGGCTTTCCGCGGATCACGGAAGCCAAAATCAGTCGCGACGGCGGCGCCTAGGCCGGGCTTGGTCGAATCGCCGAGCTGCTCGACACCCCAATGGCCCAGAAGCACGACAACGCACAGCACGACTGCGATCGGCCAGGAGAGGAACGTGCTGCAGAAAATCGCGCTCGACACCACCAGAACCGACAGCATCCAGAAAATCGTCAAGCTCTTAAACAGGTTGAAGTAGAAGTTGCCCTGCGTGACCGCCATCGCCAGGCCGCCTTGTCGGATGCCGATCTGGTGCTGCGGCGAAGTACAGCGGAGAACCAGTTCAAATTCACCGCCATCAATGGCAGAGGCCGGAAATTTGAAGAAACCCGTGCGGTTGGATTCGGGCTGATAGATTACCGGGTCGGACATCTTACCGGTGGTGATGTTCCGGATCTCCATCGACAGGTTAGTGATGGTGTCTTTGAGGTCGGCGTTATCCGTTCCGGACCGCTCGATGCCCAGTCGTATCTCGAAATTCACATGGTCCAGCCCGTCGGTGGGGATCGCCTGCCGGAAGCGATAGACCGCGACCGGCCCGAACGCGGCAGCGCCGTTCAGCACCTGGCCGTAACGGGAATACCCGCCACGGAAAATCGGGGCGGCGGGCGCATCCTTATTAAACGGGTCGGCCGGCCGGGAGAGGATCAGCGGCTTGGTTCCCTCGGCTGTCTCCGTAATGATGGCTATTTTTACCGGATCGCTGTCCACCGAGTAAGTAAAGTTCGGATCGGAGCCGGCGATCGACAGATAAATCCGGCGGGAGCCGGGTGATTTGGCGACGTTCGCCAATTTGTTGATGACTTCCGGCTTGAACTCGGTTCCAACCGTAGTGATTTCGCCCGACTTGATCGGAAAACTGCGGGTTTCGCTCAATTCCAGATCATTGGTGATGACCACTTCGTCAGCATCCAGAATCCCGAAAGCAACCGCAGGAATGCCTGCGTCATCCTGCCGAGTGGGCTGCGTTGAGGACAGCAGCGGGGACGGGCCGTACAAGCCGGTCGGGCTGGCCTGCGTGGCAGGCTTGGTGGATGCCTTGGAGCCGGGAATAGGCTCGCAGCCGACGCGGGCGGCAATCGCAATGTGGTATTGCACATTGGGATTTCCCAGATCCTTGAACATCTGCGGGTCCAGATCAAACGGAATCAGGATCTGACCATCGCCCCCGGCGCCGGCGAAGCGGCGATCGGCTCCGATTTCCGGCAGGGCTGAATAGAACTGAAGGTCCGTGGCAAACGCAAACGTCTTTGCATTCAACAGGCCGGCAGCCTTGTAGTGTTCCAACGCCGGACGGCTAATTTGATCGAACGCCCCGGTTTCCAGCCGCATGGCGATATCGCGCTCCAGATTCCAGGCGCGCACCTTGAGATAAACCACCGTGAACAGTCCCATGATCAGCAGAATGGCGGCCGACACTCGGGCAAACCCCAGCGTCTTGCCCAGCACGATCTCCAGCCGAGTCGTGGGCTTGGTCACGATCGTGAAAATCACCCTGTTTTCGATCTCTTTTGGCAAACTGGTGCAGGCCAGCAGGATCGTGACGATCACCACCACCAGCCCGGTGGTAAACAGGCAGAATTTGGTGGTCTGACGGATCGCATCCTGCTCATCCAGCGGACGCTGGAGCTGGGTGACGATCATTACCCCCACGATCGCCAGCGGCGTTATCCACAGCACGCGCCTGCGGATGGACTCCGAAAAGCACACACTGCTGATGGCCCAAATGCGCTTGATGCTGAACTGCGAAAAATCCCTCAGGCCGAAAAAAATCGCCAACGCCACAATCACCCCGGCGATCAGTTGCGCGATGTGCTCAAGCATCCAGTCGGTGTTGAGGGCGGCGAGAGTAAGGGGGCTCAAGTATTGGGTCATGTTTGAACCTGGAAAATCCGAATGACGAAACCCGAAACCCGAAAGAATGACGAATGACGAAATCCGAGTGACGAATGCGAGCCGTCATCATATTTTTCGTCATTCGGATTTCGTCATTCCTTCGGATTTCGGGTTTCGTCATTCGGGTTTGAGATCATGCCTTCAACACATCCGGCTTTTCCGTCGGCGACCCCGTGTACGCTCCGCTGCCGGTGTTTTCCCGGACGATTCGCATGAAAAGGTCTTCCAGCGTCGTGGTGGGGTGAGTGAATTCGGCGTCGCTCACGCCCATGTTGCTCAGATATTGCTTAATTTCTGCTTTCTGCGTGTCATTCATGCCCCGCGTTTGAATCTGGGTGATGTCTTTGACCTGAAGCAGGTCTTTTACCTGTCCGAGGGTCTGCATCTTGCCGCGGAAAAGAATCGTGATGCGGTCGCACACGTCCTGCACGTCGGCCAGCAGGTGACTGCAAAGAAGGACCGTCTTGCCCTGGTTCTTGAGGGAGAGAATCAGGTCTTTCATCTCGCGCGTGCCGATCGGGTCCAGCCCGGTCGTCGGTTCGTCCAGCAAGATCAGGTCGGGATTGTTGATCAGCGCCTGGGCCAGCCCGATTCGGCGGGCCATGCCCTTGCTGTACTCGCGGAGTTTGCGTTTGCGGCTCTTTGCGTCGAGGCCGACGATGTCGAGCAGTTCGGGCACGCGGCGTTTCAGATCGCGACTGGGGATCTTGAACAGCCGGCCGTAGAACTTGAGCGTCTCTTCGCCGTTGAGGAACTTGTAGAGGTATGACTCTTCGGGGAGGAAGCCGATCTTGGTGTTGATCGCGGTGGACCCGGCCGGATCACCCAGCACGTAGGCAGACCCGCGGCTGGCGAAGATCAGGCCCAGCAGCAGTTTAATGGTGGTGGATTTACCCGACCCGTTCGGACCGAGCAGGCCGAACACCTCGCCGCGCTCGATGGTCAGATTAAGGTCGTCCAAGGCCCGCACTTTGTCGCGGCCCCAGAAATCCTTGTAAATCTTGGTCAGATGTTCAGTATGGATCGCAGCGGTTTGAGCTGATGACATAGAGAACCTGAATGGTAAGGAAGAAGTCAGAAGGAGGAAAAAGGGAAAAAGGCACAGGTCCTTTTTCCTCCATCATCCTTCTTCCGCCTTCATCCTTGTTTTGATTAGGACCGGTTGCTGCTGCTGCCGCCGCTGCTTCCTGTTCCGATACGCGGCTTGCTGCGCTTCTGGCGGCGACGCTTCTCGCTCGGCTTCTCGTAGTAGGCCACACGCTTGATGTCCTTGGTGAGGCCTTCCTTTTCGCACATCTTCTTGAAGCGGCGGAGCATCTGTTCGGCGGTTTCGCCACCGCGGGATTTGACCTTGATCATCTCGTAACGTCCTTTCGCAATCCGTCCAGAATCATCCTACTGATCTATAAAACGCCGACGAGCTGAGCCCTTCGGCGGGCCAAGCAGTGTACAGGACTAATGCTAGAGTTCAAGTAATCCCGTCTTCAACTCCGCTAGGGCTAATGAATTACCCTCGGCTAGTCTCCTCCAGAACAGGTCCGCGAACGCGCAGCACCAATGCCACATCCACTTCATGCGAGACATGCAAGGCGGTTACGCCTAAAATCATGCCGGGCGAAAATGCCATAACTGTCTGCTGGAAAAGAATTTATTTGATTTTGGTTCGGGCTCGACTTGCGTGCCGTTGCATTCAACTGCCGATTCCCGCATTCTTGCGGCTATGGAGTCGAAAATTACAAATACTCTGACGCTTCGCGTGCGATACCCCGAAGTCGATGCGATGGGCTATCTGCACCACAGCCGCTACCTGCAGTATTTTGAGATCGGCCGGGTGGAACTACTGCGCTCGATGGGAGTTAGCTACGCCGACCTGGAAAAGCAGGGCGTATTCTTCGTCGTCACCAAGGCCGAGATCCGCTACAAGGCACCCGCCCGGTACGACGATGAACTAACGCTGGTGACCACGGTGGTCAAACAAACCCACGTGCGATACGACCACGCGTACGAGTTGAAACGGGGCGATCAATTACTGGCGGACGGGACGACCACGATCGCCTGCGTCGGGCGCGACGGGCAGTTGATCAAGATTCCTGCGGAGTTGGGCGGGATGGAGTAAGGTGCCATTCATGGCACCGTCTGGTGATGCATCGAATGGTGACATGAATGGCACCCTACTAATTAAATCGCTTTCGCCCGCGTCGCCTTCTTCTTCGCTGGCGCAAATTCAGCTTTCGCCGATTCCAGCAATTCGCTCGCCTGTGCCCGTGTCGTCGCGGTGATCCGTTGCCCGCCGATCATTTCCGCCAGTTCCTCGATCCGCTCCGGGCCGTCCATCGTGCGGACGGTCGTCTGCGTCGATTTGCCGGTTTGCTCCTTGCGGACGGTCAAGTGCCGATCCGCATAGCTGGCGATCTGCGGCAGGTGCGTGATGCACAGCACCTGGTGATGGCTGGCCAGCTCCCGCAGCTTCTTGCCGATGACGCTGCCCAGACGCCCACCGACGTTGGCGTCAATTTCGTCGAACACCAGCACGCTCACGCGATCGCTCTTCGCGAGGATGCCCTTGAGCGCCAGCATGATCCGCGACAACTCGCCGCCGGAGCCGACCTTCCGCAGCGGTTGAGTGAGCTGGCCGGGATTGGTTTGCGCCATGAACTCGATCTGGTCGACGCCCGACGGCGTGGGATCGACGTTCGCCAGTTCGACCGAGAACTTCGCCTTCTCCATCCCCAACTCCGCGAGCGATTTCTCAATCAGTGGCGACAGCCTTTTCGCCACGGCCTTACGTTTCTCGCTCAGCTTTTGCCCCAGGTCGGCCGCCTTGGCTTTTAGCGGCTTTAGGTCGGCTTGGAGCGTCGACAAATCGTCCGTCTCTTTCTCCAGCTCGGCGATCTTGGACTTAATCTCGTCGTGATAGCACGTCAGGTCGTCAATCGAATCGCCGTACTTGTTCATCAGACGCTGCAGAGTGTTCAGGCGGTCATCCACTTCAACAAGCTCGGCCGGGTCGAGATCGAGCTTGTCGAGATAGCGAGACAGGTCAAAAGCGGACTCTTCCAACTGGATCATCGCGTCTTTCAGCCCGCCGGCGATCGGCTGGAGGCTGGGGTCGAGCGACGACAGGTCGGCGATGATAGCACTCATCATCTTTACGCGTTCCAGCACCGAGCCATCGACCTCGTACAGTGCTGAGTGCGTGGCACCGGCTTCTTTCTTCAGCTTCTCCATGTTTTTCAGCACCGACGCCCGGGCGGCCAACTCCTCATATTCTCCCGGCTGAAGGTCGGCAGACTCGATTTCGGTTGCCTGGAACCGATACAACTCCAATTGCTGCTGGCGGAGCGTGCGATTGGCGGATAAATCCGCCAGACGACGCTCGGCGGCGGTGAACTTCTCGTACGCATCGTGATACTGGCCGCGAAGGGCCTCGAGCTGGCCGAAATGATCGAGAACGTCGAGTTGATTGCTGGGTTTAAGCAGAAACTGGTGGTCGTGCTGGCCGTGTACGTCGATGAGCAGTTCGGCGACGGCTTTGAGCATGGTCAGCGTGATCGGATTGCCGTTGAGTGAGACCGAGCTTCGCCCGCTGGCGTATAGCCGCCTGGCGATTAGCAGCTCACCGCCGTCGCCGGAGACGGGGATATCGGTGGCCGCCTCGATCTTGGCCAGCATTTCTTTGCTGTCGACATCAAACACGCCGCTGACGCGACCTTCCTCCACACCCGGCCGAAGCATTTCCGCCGCCGACCGCAGGCCGAGCAGCACTTCGATCGCGCCGATAACCAGCGACTTGCCCGCCCCGGTCGCGCCTGTAAAGCAGTTCAACCCCGCCGACAGCTCGATCCGAGCGTCAGAAATCACCGCGAAGTTGGAGATGTGAAGTTCGCGAAGCATCGGATGGAGGATAACGAGCGATGAGTAACGAGTAACGAGGAACTCTGACTCGTTACTCGTTACTCATCGCTCGTTACCGGCGTTAGCTGACTTTCGAACCCGCCGCGACCGATTCGGACGGCGATACGAAGATGACCTTCTGAGTCGCGGGATCGGTCGCCGCCAGCAGCATGCCCTGGCTGACTTCGCCGCGCATGGTGCGCGGGGCGAGGTTGGCCACCACGATGATCTGCTTACCGACGAGTTGTTCGGGCTGATAGTGGGCTCTCAGACCCGCGCAGATCTGGCGTTTTTCCCCGCCTAGATCGACTTGAAGCACCAGCAGCTTGTCGGCGTTTCCGTGCGGCTTGCATTCGAGGATGGTGGCGACGCGAAGCTCGAGCTTGGCGAAATCATCGTAAGCAATCGTCGCCGGCCCGGCCGCTGTGGGGACGGCTGCGGGTTTCGACGGCGGGGGCGTGGGGGCTGAATCCATTGAACTGACTCCTGTTTGTTCGGTTTACGTTACTCTACGCGCCAGTCACCAATTCGCCAAGCGTGCGAGGCAAATGGGATGAACGCCAAGACGCCAAGAACGCCAAGGAATAAACGCCAAGATTCAATGCTGTTAAATACGAAGTAACGGAGACAAGCAGGAATTCACTTCTATTTCTTCGTGTCTTCGTTGCTTTATGTTCAAATTCTTCTTGGCTCTTACCTTGGCGTTCTTGGCGTCTTGGCGTTCATTTCGCTCCTCCCAAAACAAAGAAGCATTGAAATCCCATCGCCAACCCGCATGATGCAATTCATGTCACTCTATCCACTCGTCTTCAAGCCCCGCTTCGTCGAGAAAATATGGGGCGGACGAAAGCTCGAAACGGTTCTCAATAAATCGCTCCCCACCAACAAGCCCACTGGCGAAAGCTGGGAAGTGTTCGACTTTCCGCCCGGCGTGATCGAAGGCTCGGCCGGTTGGGTTAGCGCTGAAATCGCCAACGGCCCGCTTGCGGGCAAAACCCTGCACGATCTCGTCGTCGAATTCGGCTCCGATCTGCACGGCGACGTGCCCCTCAACGGCCAGCACGGGCAGTTTCCGATCCTGATCAAATTTCTCGACGCCCGCGAAGATTTGTCGGTCCAGGTCCATCCCGATCAAGACTACGCCAACACGCACCCCGGTGCGTACCTAAAGACTGAAGCATGGTACGTCCTACAGAACGACCCCGGCTCGCGAATCCTCAAGGGCCTTAACCCCGGCGTGACCAAAGATGCCTTCAAAGCTGCCGTCGACGACGGCAGTGTGGAGAAGTTGATCAAAGCCATCCCCGCCAAGCCCGGCGATTGCTATTTCCTCCCCAGCGGCACGGTCCACGCGTTAGGTGCGGGAATTCTGGTGGCCGAGGTGCAAACGCCCAGCGATACCACGTTCCGCGTATTCGATTTCAACCGGCAGGAGAACGGCAAGCCACGCAAGCTGCACATTGAGGAATCGCTGGCGTGCATTGATTTTTATGGCAAACCAGAGGTGAGGCAAATCCGCTCGCATGTGGCCGGCTATTTCACGACCGTCAGCAAGCTGTGTGCTTGCGAGTATTTCACGATCGAGAAAGTGCGGTTCACCGAAGGTGTTGAAGAGCCGGTTCCGTACGATCAGCCGGTCATCTGGATCATGCTCCAAGGCGAGTGCGAATTGCGAATCGATGGGATGGAAGAACGCACCTCCCTCAAGCCCGGCCAGACCGCGCTTCTGCCGGCCCGGATGAACAATCCGATGATTAAAACCCTGACGGATTGTGTCTGGTTGGAAGTAACCTTTCCCACCGCGCGATAGCCGGTCCGAAAATCGTGGCCTTTTTGATTGAATAGGGCTGGTTGCATATGTATGCTTTCCCCCGACGGATTGTAGATCGATTTTTCATGCACTTTTAATTCACACTAGGATCGAAAAACATGCCCAAAGGATTTCCCTCGCCGCGTCGTCGTCGATTGGTCCGGTCTGGTTTGCTTTCTCGGACGGTGATTGAAGTTCTTGAAGACCGGAAGATGTTGTGCGCCGGGCATATGTTTTCAGGCGCGCTGCTCGATCCGTCGATACTCAGCGGCTCGCAAAATCCGGGCTCGGTAGTGATCGATAAAAATAATCGACCGAACCCCTCGACTACCTCGATTCAGGGTGTGTCGACCGCCACGCTTCTCCAGTCATCAGACACCCAGGTACTCGCCCTGGCGGGCACGGCGGCAAATGGTCTGCCTATTCTCAGCAGCTTGTCCAGCGCGCCCACCGCGATCTATCTGGACTTCGATGGTAATGGCACGAATCTTCCTTACAGCGAAGACGCCGATACCACCACGTACAACACCGCTGAGCAGAACACCATCATCGAAGCATGGCGGCAGATTGCCACGTACTTTGCCATGTTTGATGTGAATGTAACGACTGTGGCACCGTCCGTTCCCTTCGCATGGGAACTGGTTAGCAACAGCATCTCCGGCGGCTACAGCTATGTGGGTGTGTTCCCCAACTCCGCTCCCGAATCGTTCAATCAATCGGGCGACGCACGCACTCGCCAATCGGGCATTGCTCATGAGTTGGGTCATAACTTCGGGTTGTGGCATCAATCCGACTACGACCTGCTCGGAAACAAGACCAATGAGTACTCCTCGGGCTATGACTCGCTGCACGGTCCGATCATGGGCGTTGACTACGCTCAGTCGGTGCATAAGTGGTTCATCGGACACGGCAGTAACTCCGGTGGCGCTGCCGCCCTTCAGGACGACATGAAGATCATCTCCGGAAAGATCAAGACCTACGAGCCGGTCGGCGGCGACGGATTCCGGGCGGATGATTTTGCAGGCACCATTGCCGGCGCGACAGCGTTAACGGCATCGGGCGGCGTGCAAAGCGCATCGGGCATCATCGAGCGGCTGACCGATGTGGATGCGTACTCCTTCACCAGTTCGGGCGGGCTCTCGATCATTTCCACGAACCCGGATTCGCCCTCGGCGGTTGATCTGAGGCTGGAAATCTATGACTCTAACGGGAATCTCGTCGCCGCCAAGGACGCAAGCACTAATGACCAGCAGTTGTCTTTGAATCTTGGCGCCGGAACATATTACGTTCTGGTCGCAAGCCACGGCAACTATGGAGACGTGGGTGCGTACAACATCGTCACTCGCGAAATGCCGCTCGGTTGGAACACCCAGGACATCGGCTCGACCGGCAAGCCGGGCTACGCGGGATACGACTCGGCTACCGGCACGTACACCGTCGCCGGCTCGGGTGCCGACATCTACGGCACGGCCGACGCGTTCCGCTACGCGTATCAAACCATGGTTGGTGACGGATCGATCGTCGCGCGGGTCACGCAAAACCAATCCACCAACGTCTGGACCAAAGTGGGCCTGATGTTCCGTGAGACGTTGGCCAGCAATGCCAAGAATGTGGCGATGTTCACCACGGCCAGCAACGGCCTGCAGTTGAGTTACCGCAGCACCGCGGGTGGGTCAACGGGAAACCTCAACAGCGCCGCGAGCGCGTTCGCGCCGGTCTGGGTCAAACTCACTCGCAGCGGGAGCACGTTTACTGCCTACAGTTCTGCCGACGGAGTGAACTGGACAACTTTTGGCAGCACAACGGTGTCGATGGGCACAACTGTTTACGTGGGACTGGCCACCACCGCTCACGATAGCACCAAGGTCAACGTTGCGACGTTTACCAACGTGTCTTTCACCGGAACGCTCAACCCAGCGCCGGTTTATAACGCGCTGGCCGCCCCATCCGGCGTAACGCTCGGGCAAGGCACCGCTACGGCAATGATCGTGAACTGGTCGGCCGTCGCGGGAGCGACCGGTTACCTTGTCGAACGATCCACGGACGGCGTGAACTTCACCACGGCCGGCACGACTGCCTCCAATGTGCTGACGTACACGGATTCGGGACTTGCAGGATCGCTGCGCTACTTCTACCGAGTCCGCGCCACTGACGCGACAGGCAATTCCGTCCCGTCAGCGATAGTTTACGGGATCAACCGCCCCGGCGCTGTGACCAATTTCTCGATCACTTCGTACTCCACGTCGCAACTGGTGCTGAACTGGCGAGATATTGACGGCGAAACCGGCTATCGAATCGAGCGATCGCCCGACGGTGTTACTTACACGCAAATTGCCACGGTTGGAACCAACGTCCCCAGCTACACCGATGGCTCGCTTGGGACCGCGGCAACCTACTACTATCGCGTCACGCCGATGAGCGCCACCGGCGATTCAACGAGCGTCACCGGTTCGCGCAGCACCCGCTTGCCTCAGGTGACGGGAATGGCGCTCAACGGCGTTGTTACCGGCCAAATCAGCGTGAAGTGGACCGACTCGGCCTACGAGACCGGCTACCGGCTCGAACGATCCGTCAATGGCACGACTTATACGACGCTGGCCAACCTTACCGCCAACACGACGAGCTATAACGATGCGAGCGTGGCCGCGCAGGGCGAATACTACTACCGCGTGGTCGCCGTCAACGCCAACAGTGAAAGTACCGCAGCCAGTTCCGTGGTCTTCGCGGCCGCTCCGGCATCCACGCCGCTGCCGTTGCCTTGGGTTGCGCAGGATATCGGATCGGTGAACGGACCGGGCACGACCGGATACTCCGCGGGCACGTTTACACTCGTATCGAACGGCAGTGACATCGGCGGCACGGCGGACTCGTTCCGATACACGTATCAATCGCTCACCGGCGATGGACAGATCGTGGCACACGTGGCGACCTTGGAAAATACTGGTACTGCCAAGGTTGGTGTCATGATCCGCGAGACGCTTGCCAACAACTCTCGATACGCGATGGTTGCCGCTACACCGGCGGCCAGCGGCGTGACGATGCAGTACCGCACCACGGCCGGCGGAGCGACCACCAGCCTTGCCGGTCCTGCGGTGGCCGGACCGTATTGGGTGAAACTGGTTCGATCGGGTTCGACATTAACCGGCTACGCTTCGGCGGACAACGTCACTTGGACGACCATCGGCAGCGCGACGGTTTCGATGGCTTCGACCATCTACATCGGCTTGAGCGCGGATAGCAACACCACGACCAATCTCAACACTTCGACGGTCGATAACGTCGCAGTGAGCAACGCCGCCCCAACCGTTGCGATCGCAGCGGCGGCGACTCCTTCGCCGGTGACGGGCAATGCCACGAATCTGTCAGTCCTCGGCGCCGATGACCAAGGTGAAGCGGCCCTGACCTACACTTGGACTGCAACCACCTTGCCGGCCGGCGCGGCCGCGCCTACTTTCAACGCCAATGGAACGAATGCCGCGAAAAACACCACCGCAACATTCTCCAAGGCCGGGGTTTACGGCTTCACGGTTACGATTGCCGACGCCGGCGGTCTCACAACCACCAGCAGTGTGAACGTGACGGTCAGCCAGACGGTTACGAACATTGTCGTATCGCCGCTTACTCCGACGCTGGCCCGAGGTGGAACGCAGCAGTTCTCGGCGACCTCGACGGACCAATTCGGCAATGCCGTCTCGCCGGCACCGACGTACGTCTGGTCTGCGACGGGCGGTTCGATCAACTCTAGCGGTCTTTACACTGCTCCCAGCACGCTAAACACCTACACGGTGACGGCGACGGTGGGGTCGGTCAGCAAGTCCACGACCGTCACGGTTGTGAACACCGGTCCGACGATCACGACACCGGCCTCGGCCAATCCCAGCCCGGTGACGGGCACAACCAGCACGCTGAGCGTCCTGGGCGCGGACGACGCGGGTGAAGCGGGATTGACGTACACATGGAGCGTGACAGCTGTCCCGGCCGGCGCGGCGAACCCGACGTTCAGCGTAAACGCCAGCAACGCCGCCAAGAGCGCGGTCGCCACCTTCTCCAAGGCGGGCGCTTACAGTTTCCTGGTGACGGTGGCCGACGCGGACGGGGCATCGACGACGAGCAGCGTAAATGTGACGGTGAACCCGACGGTGACGAGCATCACCGTCTCACCGACGACGCCGACGCTGACCCGTGGCGGGACACAACAGTTCTCGGCCAGCTCCACTGATCAGTTCGGTAATGCCGCCTCTCCGACTTACGCTTGGTCGGCCAGCGGTGGCTCGATCAATTCCAGCGGATTTTACACGGCACCAAGCAATATCGGTTCGTTCACGGTCACGGCGACCGTCGGCGCGGCCAGCAAATCTACAACCGTCTCGGTGATCAACACCGGCCCGACGATCGCGACACCGGCGTCGGCGAATCCAAGCCCGGCGACCGGCACGACGACAGCGCTTTCGGTTCTGGGTGCTGACGATGCCGGCGAAGCAGGCCTGACATACACTTGGAGCCTGACCTCGGTTCCGGCTGGCGCGTCGAACCCAACGTTCAGCGTCAACGGCAGCAATGCGGCCAAGAGCACTGTTGCGACGTTCAGCAAAGCTGGCATATACGGCTTCCTGGTAACGGTTGCCGACGCCGATGGCGGCTCGACGACGAGCAGCGTGAGTGTGACGGTGAACCCGACGGTGGCGAGCATCACCGTCTCGCCGGCCACGCCGACGCTGGTTGGCGGGTCAACTCAGCAGTTCACGGCTTCGGCGTTCGATCAATTCGGCGATGCTGTCGCTCCGTCTCCGACTTTCACCTGGTCGGCCACGAATGGCACGATCGATTCCACGGGTCTGTACACTGCACCGATCGGCTCGAGCACTGACACTGTCTCGGCCGCGGTAGGTTCGGTCAGCAATTCCGCAACCGTCACCGTCCTCAACAACGGCCCGACCATCGCGACACCGGCTTCGGCGACTCCGAGCCCGGTGACCGGCACGACGACATCGCTCTCAGTTCTGGGCGCCGACGATGCCGGCGAAGCAGGCCTGACGTACACGTGGAGTGTCACGTCTGTTCCGGCCGGTGCGGCTGATCCGACGTTCAGCGCCAACGCCAGCAACGCCGCCAAGAACTCCGTGGCGACGTTTAGCAAGGCCGGTGTGTACGGCTTCCTCGTTACCGTCGTCGACGGTGACGGTGGTTCAACGACCAGCAGCGTGAGTGTGACGGTGAATCAAACCGTTACCAGCATCGCCGTCTCGCCGCTGACGCCAACGCTGGGTCGAGGCGGAACGCAGCAGTTCTCGGCCAACTCCACTGACCAGTTCGGCGACGCCGTATCCCCGGCCCCGACCTACGACTGGTCTGCGACGGGTGGGACAATCAACTCCAGCGGCCTATACACCGCGTCGAGCGCGCTGGGCACCTTCAGCGTAACTGCCACGGTCGGGGCAGTCAGCAACTCGACGTCGGTCACGGTGGTCAACGCCAGCCCGACGATCGCGACACCGGCGTCGGCTAATCCAAGCCCGGCGACCGGCACGACGACAGCGCTCTCAGTTCTGGGTGCTGACGATGCCGGTGAAGCAGGCCTGACCTACACATGGAGCCTCACGTCGGTCCCATCCGGCGCGGCCAACCCGACGTTCAGCGTCAACGCCAGCAATGCCGCCAAGAGCACGGTCGCAGCGTTCAGCAAAGCCGGCAATTACAGCTTCCTCGTTACCGTCGCTGATGCCGAAGGCGGTTCGACGACGAGCAGCGTGAACGTCACGGTAAACCAGACTGTGACGAGCATCGCGGTATCCCCCAGCACCGTCAGCCTCAGTGCAGGTGCCACACAGCAGTTCGCGGCGTCGGCTGCCGATCAGTTCGGGGCCGCCATCAGTTCGCCGCCGGCATTCACCTGGTCGATCACCAGTGGCGGCGGGACGATCAGCGCCACCGGGCTTTACATCGCGCCTGCGACAGCAGGAACGGCAACGGTGAAAGCTGCCATTGGCAGCGTCTTCAACAGTGCGGCCGTTACCATTACTTCCACACAAGTGAAGATCAGCCTCAATCCCGTCTATAACCGCATCGGCATTTACGCCGACGGTATCACCTTCTCGTCGACCGGTGGACTGGATGGCAAAGGCAAAGCCATGTCGGGCAACTTGTTGGGAACATCGGTGACATGGAGCAATACCTCGTTCTCGCTCGGCACGGCGGGTGCCAACAATGTGGTTAAGGGCACCGGCCAGACGATTTCTCTCACGCAAGGCAACTACACCTCGCTGAAATTCCTGGCAACGGCTGTGAATGGCAATCGGACGAACCAGACATTCGTGGTTCGCTACACCGATGGCACAAGCACCACCTTCACGCAGGGCATCAGCGATTGGGCGTCTACGAATACCCTGGCAGGAGAATCCGTTGCGGTAACGATGAAATATCGGAACAGGTCCAACGGAACGAAGCAGAATGGTACGTATCGGTTGTATGGATACAGCTTTGCGGTGAATCCTTCGAAGACCCTGCAAAGCATTACATTGCCCAACAACGGCAATGTGAATCTATTTGCCATCACTCTGGTTGTCTGATGGAATGCTTAACATCTCCGTTGGGATGTTTACTGTCACCCGTATTGCGATCCGCCCGAGGCCCCTAAGCTTCGGGCGGATCGCAATAATGCGATGAACAGGATTCGTCATCCAAAGGTATTCCGAAGGACTTGGCCGACGTGGCAAGCACACTAGATCCTTCCAATTACCTCATGATGACGCAGCCGCAGCATTTTCTTGAACCTCTAAGTCTATCGACATCAATCAGTTGCATTTAGGGGCCTGTTTGCCCCCGGGTGTCACCGATGCCCGTGGGCGGGGACGGGCTGCTCGACCAGTGCTCTCCGCCAAAAAAATAAAAGAATCAAACAGGATCGACTTCCGTGGGTATATGGGGCAGGAGAACCTAACTCATGCCTGTCGCAAGTTCTGTGTTTGTACTTGGGTCGGATTGCCAGAAGCTTATGCCTGCATCGCGTGGTATTGCTCGGTTAGGGTGTGCTTCCAACAGCATCCCAATACGATCCTGCTGACTAGCGAGCCAAAATGGCTGAATTTAGATCAAGGGGCCGATCGGAATTGCGAAAAACACCCCGATTCTGATTTACGGGAAAAATGAGAAAAATGTCTCCGTGCAGACCTGTCAATCATAAAGACTACACCAAGGCAGGCAAACAATGAAAGAGATCACCCGATGAATAAGGAAGACAAAGACATTGCGGACGTAGCCAAGCTCGGTCAGGCGCGAGACAAGATTGTCGCCGAGCTACGCAAGACGATCGTGGGCATGGATCAAGTCGTCGATGAGATGATGATCGCCATTTTTGCCCGAGGACACTGCCTGTTGGTGGGCGTACCCGGGCTGGCCAAGACGCTGCTGGTCAGCTCTCTGGCCCAGGCGATGTCGCTTTCATTCAAGCGCATTCAGTTCACCCCCGACTTGATGCCTTCCGACATCACGGGCACGGAATTGCTGCAAGAGGATCCTGAAACGCACGCACGTCGGTTCATTTTTGTGCGTGGTCCGGTCTTCACGAACTTGCTTTTGGCCGACGAAATCAACCGCACGCCGCCCAAGACGCAGGCGGCTTTGCTGGAGGCGATGCAGGAGAAGCGGGTGTCATCAGGCGGGGAGGACTACAAGCTGGACGCTCCGTTTTTCGTTCTCGCGACTCAGAACCCGATTGAACAGGAAGGCACCTACCCGCTTCCGGAAGCCCAGTTGGATCGATTCCTGTTCAATATCATCGTCAAATACCCCAGCCAATCCGAAGAAATCGACATCATGCGCCGGGTGACCAGTGATGAGGAGCCCGATCTTGCCAAGGTGGTGGATGGACCCACGATTCTTGAATTCCAGCATCTGGTGAGGCGCATACCCGTCGCCGACCATATTTATGAGTACGCGGCCGCCCTGGTCCGCGCCACGCGGCCGGACGAGCCGGATGCACCGGAATTCGTCAAGAAGTACATGGGTTGGGGTGCAGGTCCGCGTGCATCGCTGAACCTCATCATGGCCGGCAAGTCGCGGGCGGCGCTGCGGGGTCGCAGTTACGTCGCGATCGAGGACATCCAGGCCTTGTGCCTGCCCATCCTGCGGCACCGGATCATTCCCAATTTTGCCGCCCGTTCGGAAGGGCTGAATTCCGACAAGCTGATCACCCGGCTGCTCAGTGAAGTTCCCTCCGATGAGAAGCTCTACATGAAGAAACGGAGCTAGTGCGACACGATGTCCGAGCACCTGCCTAACACGTTTTACCTCGACCCCGAAGTGTTGCACAAGGTGGGCGACCTGGAGCTGATCGCTCGCGAGGTGGTTGAAGGATTGCGCATGGGGAGCCATCGCAGTCCGCTGCGCGGGTTCAGCACGGAATTTGCTCATCACCGGCAGTACGCGCCTGGCGATGCGATCCGCGATTTGGACTGGCGTGTCTATGCCCGCACCGATCGGTACTACACCAAGCTCTACGAAGCGGAAACCAACTTCGACTGTCACCTGCTCATCGATGCCAGCGCGTCGATGTCATACGCATCGGGAACGGTCAGCAAGCTGGAGTACGCCAAGTTCCTCGCGGCGACGCTGGCCCACCTGGTGCTCAAACAACGAGATTCAGTCGGGCTTTCGATTTTCGATTCCAAAGTGCGGGCCTATCTGCCGCCTCGGTCGGCGATGGGAATCATCCTGCAGATCGATCGGCTGTTGCGCGACATTGAACCCACGCCGCGTACGAGCCTGGCCAAACAATTGCACGACGTGGCGCTGATGATGAAGCGGCGTTCGTTCGTGGTGCTGATTTCCGACCTGCTAACCGACGTGGACGATCTGATGACCGGGCTCGACCAACTGCGTTTTGCCGGGCACAACGTGGTCGTCCTGCATACGCTGGACCCGTACGAACTGGAATTTCCCTTCAAAGGTACATGGCGTTTCAACGGCCTTGAAGGGGAAGTGCCGCTGGTCACACAGCCCGAAAAAATCCGCGAAAACTATCTGGCGTCCATGAAGAAGTATTTGGATGCGGTGCGCGCCGGATGCATGGGTAGCCACGTGGATTACACGCTGGTCGATACCTCACGCCCGCTGGACGCCGTGCTGAGTGAGTTCATATTCAATCGCCAATCAACGCTCAACGGAGCATCCGCAGGAGCGCGTTCATGACGTTCGTGAATCCATGGCTGCTGTTCGCGGCTCTCGGCGTGGCGCTGCCGGTGCTGGCGCACCTGATCAATCGCTATCGGTTCAAGGAGACGAACTGGGCGGCGATGCAGTTCCTCAACCGAACGGTACGCGTGCGCTCCCGGCAGATTCGCCTGCGGGACATTCTGCTGCTCCTGCTGCGTTGCCTTGCAATCCTGCTGCTGGTGCTGGCATTCGCCCAGCCGGCGTTGAAGAAGGCGGACGGCGTTGTGGCGAGTCTGGGAGAACGCCGGGCGGGTGTCATCATCGCGCTGGACGCATCATTCAGCATGCAGCACAGCGACGGAACCTCCACGCGGTTTGCGCGGGCACTGAAGAAGATCGAGACGATCGCCGAACAAATCCGTCCCGGCGACCCTGTTTCCCTGATCCTGCTGGGTGACGAGCACCGGGTGGTGGCGCGGAACATGGCGTTCGATCCCCAACGGTTTGAAGCGATTCTCCGAGATCAGAAACCAACACCGGAAGCCATGGATTTGGACAGTGTTCCCCGGCGGCTGAAAGAATTGGCCGAGGACATGGTGGCGCCGCAGAAGGAAATTTACATAGTTACGGACCTGCAGGAACAGGATTGGAAGAGCGGTTCCGCCTGGTTGCGCGACTCATTCGGGGAACTTGGCAAGGTTGCACATACTTTTGTCGTGCCAGTGCCCGGCGACGCCGACAACCTTGCGATAACCGCTCTGGATCTGGTCTCCGGCGTGCTGCGGAAAGACACCGTTGCCCGGTACCAGGCAACTGTTCGCAATTGTGGGTCGAGCCTTGCGACGAATGTCAAAGTCACAGGCTTGGCAGACAACGTCACAGTGGATACCAAAATCATTCCCACGATAGCTGCGGGCGGTTCGGAGACGGTTTCTTTGTTTGTCCCTTTCCAGAATTCCGGACCCGTCAGCATCACCGCCAGGTTGGAGCCCGATGCACTACCGGCGGATGACGTCCGCCGGGCGGTTGCCGTTATTCGGGATCAGGTTTCGGTGCTTTGTGTTGAGGGCACTTCGGGAGGCGCTGAGAAGTCCGGCCAGTTCATCGCTGCGGCGCTTCGTGCGACCGGGAAGAATGCAGGCCGAGAGGAATCGATGGTGCAGTCGGTACCATGGGTTTCCCTACCCGGTCAAGACTTGAGCAAGTTTGCCGTGGTAATTCTCGCGGATGTTCCGGACATCACGACGGAACAGGCTCGTCGGTTTGAAGATTACGTCCGGGCCGGAAACGGGCTGATCTGGTTTGCCGGCGACAACGTAAAAGCCAACGTCTGGAACCAGCGGTCCACGCAGGGCGGCACGTCCTTGCTGCCGGCGGTGATCGAGCGATCCGCCAAGACGAGCGACGAAATGGGCGTAGGCGGGGCGTTGGACCCTTCCATGCCCGATCACCCCGTTTGCAGGCCTCTGCTCTCCTTGCCGGAAGATCTCCTCAGCGAAACACGTTTCATGAAAGTGCTCCAAACCAAGCCGTCGGCCAACAGCACGACGGTGTTGTCACTTGCCGGCAGTGGCGCACCGGTGCTCATTGAACAGTCGATCGGTCGCGGGCACGTCTTTATGTTCACCACCTCGGCCGGGCCGACGTGGAACAATATGGCGGTAACGCCGGTGTTCCCCATGATTCTCCAGCAGATGGTGACTTACCTGACAGCCCGCGAGTTCGAGAAACCGCGGCTGGTGGGTGATTCGCTGTCGTTGTCGTATGTGGATCAGCCCAACGCCAGCGATGCCGTATTTGATACGCCATCGGGCGAGTCGATCACCGTCCCGGTTCGCGGACATCGCAGCCAATACGTTGCCATGCTCGATCACGCCCGCGAAGCTGGTTTCTATCTTGCCAGGGTTAGCGTCCAGTCGCCCGGCCTGCCGATCGCGGTGAATGTCGATGCCCGGGAATCCGTTGTGAAATGCCTCTCCCAGGCCGAAATGGCGAGCATGTTTGAGGGAACCGGACTCACCGTCGTGCATTCCGACACGGATTTGGTGGGTCAGATTGAACAATCTCGCACCGCCCGGTCGTACTGGCCGTTCTTCATGGTTGCCGGCTTGGCGATTCTGGTCGTCGAAGGTCTGCTGGCGGACCGCCTGTTAAGAAGTCCGGCTACAGCGGCGATGGGGGGTGCTCAATGATTGGCATGTTGGATATCGAACGCTTCGCCTGGCTGCGGCCGATGCCCGTGAGCGTGATGGTGGCGGCATTTGCCGCCGTTGTCATTCTGACCGTGTTTCTCTACCGGCGTGGGTGGGGATTGCCCCTCTGGGTTCGCATCACGCTGGCCTTTTTCAGGTTGGTCGTTCTAGGCTTGGTGGTCGCGGCGCTTTTTGAGCCAACAGTAACCGTAAAACAAACCCGCAATCAGCCGCGTCATCTGCAGGTCTTGATCGATGTTTCCGAAAGCATGGCCGTTAAGGATCAGCGCGTCCGCTCGGAAGACCTTGTGGAAGCGGCGGCTGTGCTGGACATGATTCCGTTCTCCGAAGCCAAGGATACCAACCGGGCTTTCATGTCGCTCGATGCCCAGAAGCGGCGCACCATCGCCGCCACTTCTCGGCTGGACTTGGCCAAGAGTATCGTGTCCAAGTCGGCCCGTCCGATGTTCGAGTCGCTCGGGAATGATCTTGATGTCAGCTACCATGCGTTTGGAAAGTCGCTGCACATGCTGGGGTCCGACAAGAACGCGACCACAGATTCCCTGGCTGCCTTGAAGGCAAACGAGACGGGCACGTTCATCGCCGAATCGCTGGAGGCGGCCGCCAAGGTCAATCGGGGATCGCCGCTGGCGGGGATTGTTCTCCTGACCGACGGACTCGACACGTCTTCCCGGCAGGGCGAGGCGATGATCATGGATCTGGGTCGGCGGGGCATACCGGTTTATCCGGTTCCGATCGGGGTTGTCTCCCCCGACGATGTCTCCATTCGCAACGTCATGATGCAGGAAGTCGCATTTCCAGGCGACAAAGTACCGGTCCGCGTCCAAATCCAGTCAAAGGGCTATGAGAAGCGATCGACCGAACTGACGGTCCTGCTCAATGGCCGAAACGTGGCGCAAAAAAGCGTATCCCTGAAGGGCGGACTGCAATTTGCGGACCGCATCACGACTGTAAGCCCGAGCTATGCCGAGGAGATCCAGAGCGAACCGATGGGAATGGGCTTGCAGGGTTTGCTCGCGCAACGCAAGGGCGTATTGACAGGAATTCTCAACGGCATCGACACCGACGCCTGGGATCCCGAATCGGATCCCTACATCGAGCGCTATTACAGCGCCTCGCGGCTGGCGGCGAAACAGGATAACAAGCGCGCACTGCAGTTGCGCATGGGCCTGCGTGACGCACCAGAGACGCCTTTGTTCGGGGCGGTGGGCCGCCTGACGGACCAGAAAGGACTCGACGTGCTGGCCGACATCGCCGATGACCTCGTGAAGCTGCCGGCGCAACTGGTCATACTCGGCTCGGGAGATCCGGTGTTGCAGCAACGTTTCCAGGAGCTCGCGCAACGATACGCAGGCGAAATTGCGGTGCAGATTGGGTTCGATGAAAGCTTGTCTCACCAGATCGAAGCCGGCGCCGACCTGTTCGCGATGCCGTCGCGTTTCGAGCCCTGCGGGCTGAATCAAATGTACAGCCAGCGCTACGGCACACCGCCGCTGGTGCATGGCACCGGCGGGTTGCGTGATTCTGTGGTCGATTGCACGCCGGAAACGTTGAAGAATCACACTGCGACCGGATTCGCATTCACGCCGCTCGATTCGGCCACGCTGCTGGAGAACTGCCGCCGTGCAGTCACGGCGTATCACGACAAAAGAATCTGGCGGCAAGTGCAGAAAAACGGCATGCAGAGGGATTTCAGCTGGGAAGCGCGCGCGCAACAATACCTGGGCTTGTACCGCGGACTGCCCGTTGCCTAAGCAAGGGTGCACTGGAGTAAAATGACCGTCCTTCACCGCGGGACCACTTCCGGGTCAGCGGCGCCAAGAACAACACTGGATGGAGGAGGCTGAAATGATTGGTGATCGCATTGAAGTCAATATGGCCGGCGGACTTGATATCGCCCTGCCGCGCATGGTGCATGTGCGTCAGA
>JANMES010000107.1:0-17318 GCA_031377185.1 Phycisphaerae bacterium | reverse complement strand
GGCGGCAACGCCGTCGCCCTGGACGGAATCCACCACGATCAGCTTCACACCGGCGAACCGGCCACGGGGGTTGAGCACCTCCCGCGTGAAGAAGGCGGGGAGCTGCTCCAGGTCGACAATCTCGTCCGTCCATTCGACGTGTCGCATCGCCTGCTCCGCTTCGGCATGCGGCCAGCCGCTGGTCATCGCCACTGCCCGGCTGCAGAGCCGCTGCGGGGCTTCCTCGGTCAAGATCACGAGCGATCGCGTCGCTTGTGCCCCCAGTTCCAACACGATCTGTGTCCCGACCCGGCTCTTGCCGCCGCCGGGTGCGCCGGCGAGTAAGTACGTCCCGCCCACCAGCAGTCCTGAGGTCAGATCGGCCAGCCAGGCCAATCGCTCGCCCAGTGCGTGCAGCGCGTGGGTCTCGGATCGGATCCCCATCAGGCTGGGCGCGACGGCCGGAGCGGTCAAAAAACCCGCAAGGCCCGATGCCAGCAACCCGAAGATTTTACCCGCAGTGATCGGAGTTGGCGCGGGGGTTGGATTACCGTCCTGGTTACGAGAGTTGGTCATGGGTTTACCTCACTATGAAAATCCTGAAACGAGCAGTGCCGCCACACGCCTACGCAGGCGTTCGCGGCACCGATCGACATTGATTTTGTGGGGCGTACTCCTCGCTCTTCCTGAGCGAAGAGTCAAGAGAAAAATGATGATTATTCAAATTCTCGTTGGCCGACTACTTGCCATCGCGTGGCAATGGAAATCGAGCACATCTACTGACTGACGCTTTGTTTTCGTCCTCCCATGAATAAAATGATGTCGTGGCTTCTCACCGCAAACCACGAGTATGGGCGACTTCCCCCGACGGAATCCAACTCTTAGGTTTCAGCGCGAAACGGATGGCAAGCAGCGCTGCTGTTCGTCTGTCCGATCGTTCCGTGGCGAACAATATCATTCGACTGCGCAATCTGCTTTCACAAGAGCGCCACTGCAAACTCGCTCAAGGCGACCTGCTGGTGAAGTTGATCGACCGACATAATTTGCGACCGATCGACATCGCCCGCAAAACCCGGCAGCGGCCTAACGACCTTTCGCAGATGTACCACACTTGTCGGCTGTTTCCGCGACACAAGCGGCGCAGGAATGTGCCCTACAACGCTTACTTGATGGCCACACGTACGGCTCGGAAGTTCAAAACACTCGCGCTGACGCCCAACCAGATTCTGGCAGAAATCCTGCGCAACAGGCTCACTCAACATCGTCAAGTAACGGCGTTCTTTTCCGTGAAGGCTCGCGCAGCAGAAAGCGATCGCGCCACCACTTCAATAGCGACCGATCCTACCGGTCAGCCCTTTAACCGGATCTATCATGCCCGCTTTCAGGCGATGCTGAATCGGTTTCCAAACGGATCGATTAAGGTCCTGCACGTCGATCCGCCTTACATCTATCCGCAGAGAACCCATGGCCGCTACTCGGGCGGCAGCGTCAGCCGGCGGGAATGCGACAACGACAAGGCGGCTGAGTCGATTCAGCTGATTGAAAATCTGCTGCGCAATTGGCAGCCGAAACTGGCTTCAGGCGGAGTGCTGTTGCTATGGCAGGCAGCGGGTCCGCTCGTCCGACCGATCGGCGACTTGGTCGAGCAACATGGCTGGTCCATTGAGCGGGTGGTGATCTGGGACAAGGGTCGCCCGCAAGCCGGGGATTTTGCCAGTCCGTACTCATCACAGTCGGAATGGCTCTGGATACTGAAGCGGCCGGGGGACCGGCTCGCAAATCACGACGGCAGCGCCCGTGGCGACGTCTTCCGCTTTACGCCCGTAAGCATGCCACACCTGGCAGGCTCGCAACAACACGCCTTCGAGAAGCCGGTTGATCTCTGCAAATTCCTGATCGGCAAGCATAGCCATCCACAGGAGCTGATCTTTGATGCCTGCGGATGCACGGGCTCGATGAGCGTGGCAGCCATCAGCATGAATCGGAGATGGATCTACGCCGAGTCCAACTTGGCCAACTACCGGCTCGGGGCCGACCGCATCGCCCGCTGCACGGCCGAATTGCAGACCGCAACCGGATAGCGGTTTATCTGTGACTGACTTGCTCGATAAGTGTGATCGAACCAGCGGCGACTGCTCCCCTGACCAATTCGCAGGCACGTTTATAGTTCACATATTCTGTACACGCTGACCGGTCAGCGTGTCGAGAAAAAAGTCTGCTTAGCAGATTTTCCCGCTGCACGTTCGCGTGATCGCACTTTTTTCATTTTGTTCGATTTTCTTTGACCTAAATTTGATGATGGTGAACTCAAACGAGTAAATAGATTCATGTGGTCGAACTCGACACAACATCGCCTTTCCCGCCGTGGATCACGCCCGAGCAAATGGCGGACACGCGGCGCGTCTGGGAGCCGGTCTACGGCCATGCCCTGACTGACGACGATGTAATCGAGATTCTGCTGAATGTCCGCCGGTTACTGGACGTAATCCGGCCAACTCTTCCTATTTCCAAAATGGAGAATCGCTATGAACAAGAATACAAAGGAATCCCCCGTCACCCCCACGGCGATCCCGAACATGATCGACGCCATCCAGATGTACTGCCGACAAAACAGCCTGAAAGCCGAGCGAATCGGCCCGGGCGAACTACGCGCCGACGCGGCAAAGATGACTCACACGGTAAAGCTGGTGTTCACCGAAACCCACTCAAACTCACTGACGATCACCGCCTCGCCGGATAAGGCGATCCCCGCAGGGCAGCGCCTCGAAGTTGGAATTCGACTGTGCAACGCCCATCCGCTGAACATCGACACCGTCACGCTGGAGGATCGCTGGCTGGTTTACCGTCGAAACATCAACATCAGCCTAGAGAATCTGACCAACGACGAGATCGATAACATTTACATGACCGCTATGTCGCGGCTCGATCAGTCGCTCGGGTCGTAGATGGGACCGGATTGTGCTTGACAACTTCGGTCAGTCACGGCCTCCTCTGACGAAAACAAAGGAGTTGTCGATGAAACCAATACCGAACCGATCGGCCACCACGCCTAACCGATTCATCGCCATGGCCCGCGTCTCCAGCCGCGAGCAGGAGCGAGAAGGTTTCAGCCTGGACGTTCAGGTCGATGCGTTGACACGTTACGCCGAGCGTCAGGGTGGCCAGATCGTTAAACTCTTCCGCGTCGCGGAGACGGCGAGCAAGAGCGCCGAGCGCAAGGTGTTCAAGGAGATGCTGGCCTACGCCAAGGCCAACGCGGACAAGATCGACGGCCTGCTCGTTTACAAGATAGATCGGGCCGCTCGGAACCTGTTCGACTACGTTGAACTGGAGCGCCTGGAGAACGTCCACAGTGTGCCGCTTATCGCCGTCAGCCAACCAACCGAGAGCACGCCGGCTGGGCGGATGCAGCGCCGCGTGCTGGCATCAATGGCATCTTTCTACACCGAGCAGCAGTCACTGGATGTAAAGGAAGGACTCGCCCGGCGGGCGCAGTCCGGCCTGTTCGTTGGCATGACGCCGTACGGCTACGCCAACGTTCGCATGAATGGCCGCAGCGTCGTCGAGATCGATCCGCCGGCCGCCGCGAACATCCGCCGCATCTTCCAACTCTACGCCTTTGAGCGGCATACCCTGGACATGATCTGCCTGCGGCTCGAGAAGGACGGCATCGACTACCTGCCCGAGAAACCGGCATGGACCCGCAGCAAAGTTCACAACATCCTCCGGGACCGCAGCTACATCGGCGACCTGCGTTATCAGGGACAATGGCATCAAGGTGTGCATCCGACGATCATCGACCGCGCCACGTTCGATCGGGTGCAAGCGTTAATGGGTGAGCACGTTTACATGAGCAATGACCTGCTCTACGCCGGCGGATTGATCCGTTGCGCCCACTGCGGCAACTTGGTGACCGGGGAGAAGATCATCAAGAAATCGACCGGCAAGGAGTACATCTACTACCGCTGCACGCTCTACAACCGGCCCGGCCATCCGCGGGTACGCGTGCGTGAACAACAAATCGACGAACAGGTACAAACCTTGTTCGCCCGGATGAAACAGCAGGACACCGTGCGTGATTGGTTCACCGGGGAAATCCGCGATTGGGCCAAACAGCAGCAGCAAACATCGCGTGAAACTATCAGCCGGATCGAACGGGACATGACCCTTCTGCGTGAGCAGCAGGCCCGCCTGCTGAACCTGCGGCTGCTCGACGAAATCGACGGCGACACCTTCGCCGCGAAGAACACTGAACTGCGAGACCGCATCGCCGCGTGCAGCACGCAACTCGATGCAACCGACCGTGGCCGCGAAGAACAGGCGGATTTGGCGATAAAGACTTTTGAACTTTCGCAATCGCTTACAGAGAAATGGCTTACGGCGGATTTGTCGGAAAAACGCAAATTGGTCGAAATCGTCGTATTGAACTTTTCGCTGGAAGCGGAATCGCTCGTCCCCACCGTGAGAAAACCCTTCGACATGCTCGTCGAAGGGCTAAAAGTCCCGTCAAGTCGGGGTGACAAGATTTGAACTTGCGACCTCTTCGTCCCGAAGGCAATTTGGCGTCCTCATATTACGCTGGTTTTAAGCCATAAACGACTACCTCATAAATGATTAAAGCACATACCGCAAACTGAGCTTAAACTGACTTGGGGACTGTTTTCGGAGTGGTTTTGCCACAAAACTGCCACAAAATTTTTGCGTCGGTGACTGCCTGGAATTGGAGTGACCTTTGCCCTTAAACCAAGTCCACCCGATGTGTTAGTTTTCAGGTGCGCCAAGGGCGTGGACACTCGTTTCGGTGCGGTCTGCGCAAGATACGGACTTGAGCGTTCAGCTTGTCGGGTGAATCCCACGGGTACACCGAAGGTTGCAAAGAAAGGTTGTCCCAGACGCCCTGCTGTACGGGTACCCTCAGCCGGAGCCGAACGCCCACCTGATCACTCAAATCCTAATAACCATCAAACTGCACGGATTGGTCCACTTCGCGCGCGGCTCGGTTGGGACGCATGTAATTGTAAACCGCACGTAGCGTGGTAATGCGCGGCAACTCGGTGCTGTGTTTACCACAGAAGCTCCGACACACCTGCGCTACGGCGATCTCCAAGGGAATGCCTGCATGCCAAAGCACGTCCTTGATACGCTGTTCACCGTCTTTTGATCCCACCCACCCCGTTTCCTTTGGCGTTTTTTGATCGTTCATACGACCAACAATTGCATTATCCCGGCTCAAGAAGTCAAAGCACAACCGCAATTATTAGCTAACCGAAATGCTCTGGGTGATTCGACGCTTGTTGCGCGTTATCCTTTAGGCATGAAAGAACGCTTCGTCGGAGCCGAAGGACGCACCCACCTAGTCGAGGTGTTGCGCGAACAACGCCTCGTCCAAAATGACGTGACCCTCGCAGAGCACCTGGCCGACCACGGTGAACTCATTGAGTTTTCGCAGGGTGATACCTTAATCGCCCAAGGCGCCTCCGACAATTCCGCTCTCTTCATCCTCAGCGGAAACGCCGCCGTCTTCGTCAATAACCGTCAGGTCGCGACCCGTGGACCGCGAGACTGCGTAGGCGAAATGTCCGTAATCGATCCCGCCGCGCCACGTTCGGCGACACTCAAGGCGAACGGACCTGTCTTGGCGTTCCGTGTCTCCGCTACGTCATTCAGCGATGCCGGTGATCGCTATCCGGCTCTGTGGCGTGCCGCGGCCCGCATCCTTTCCGAGCGATTGCACCAACGCGAGCGCTTTCATCGCCCGGAAAACCCGACGCCGATCATGTTCGTCGGATCGTCTGCCGAGGGCTTGGAAGTGGCCCGCGAAATTCAAGCCCAACTGAAACACGACAAAGTCATTGTCCGGCTCTGGACCTCTAGCGTGTTTGGCCCATCTGGGATTCCGATCGACGACCTCTTAAAGCAAGTGAACGAGGGTGATTTCGCCCTGTTCGTCTTTGGACCGGATGATAGAGTTGCCAGCCGGAACGAGGAATATCAAGCTCCGCGCGACAACGTCGTGTTGGAAATGGGCCTGTTCATGGGGAAGATCGGTCGCCGGCGAACGTTCATGCTGAAGGAGCAGAAGTCCGACCTTAAGATTCCTTCCGACCTGCTGGGTATTACACCGATCACTTACGTCTGTCGTGACGGGTGCACCCTCTCCGAGCAACTCGCTCCAGCGGCGACTGAATTGCGCCGGGCGATCCGTGATCTCGGAGCCATCTAGCTAATATGAGCCGCCGCAGCGGGCGTCGCTGGCGACCGCTCCTTCGTCGTCGGAAGCACCGTCGCCACCAGAGTGATCCCCCACAGGACGACCGCTGCCACCGTCCACTGCGCAGCACGGCCAACGAGATTGAACTTCACCGTCGAAATATTGCAGTTCTCGACAATCTGCGATGCGATCTGATCACTCCAAGCTTTCTCGTCCGCCGTCACGATGTCCTCACAATAACGCCGGTAATCGCGTTGGTAATGACGCGCCACGTGTCCTGCATGAAGAAAACACGGCGGCGCGCTTTCACCCATCCGCGGCCAGATACAGGCCACCGCGTAACAGAAGCCGATCGCGGTACTAACCCCGTAGCCTGCCAGCGCGCCGCATCGCAGCCAGAACAACACCGAAATTCTGTCGCCGACTGCCACCCCTCCCAAGGCGTCCACCTGAGTCATGAGAAAGCCCAGGATCGCAACGTGGAACGTCGCAATCAGTGCAGCTTTGGCGTCGGCAAAACGAATGTGCTCCTGCACCATCGTCAACCCCGTCATCAACGTGTCCATGCTCACACCCAGCTTTACTATCTTATCCGAGTCTGTCATGCCGCCTCCTGTCTCTGGTCCCTGAATTCACGAAGAGGTTCCTTATGACACCGGCTAAACGGCAGGCCAGATCCGCAGATGCAAAGCTCGTCGTCGCCCAGCCGACCGCGCTCGGCGATGGCCTCAAGGTAACCGTCAAGACCGTGAGATCGCTGTGGACCGGGCCAGAGCGCTTTCTCGCCGGTCGCCCGCTGTCGCGCCAATCGTCGCTGGTAGATGCGCTCCAGAATCAGGAATGTTTTCACGACTTCCAGCAGGCGTTCGAGCGAATTGAAGTGCCGAAAGTCGATATCCACTTCCCCCTTGACGTACAGGCAAAGCGACCAGTCGGACAGGATGTGGCCGTCGATCGTCTGCTCCCAGACGTCATGATGGCTGATCAGGTAAACCGCTGGATGCGTCTGCGCGCCGTCGCTGAACCCTTCGCTCGTCAACGCCTGCAGAAAATCCGAGGGGTAGATGACAAGAATCCGAAATCGGTCTCGAATCCCTTCACTGTATTTGTTCGCCAGCAGGAGGTCGCCTGCGATACCCGCCAGCCCGAAGCGAGTGCTAGCGCGCATGTTATCCAGATACCGTCGGGCAACGGTCTGTTCGCGATCCCAACGACGAGGCATCCAGCGATACCAAGGGCGGATCTCAGTCCTCGGGCGCGTAAGGGCGCACGGGGCTGACGGCAGTTGTAATGACGGTGAGTCCTGAGCCACTGGCATGTACTCCAAGATTTCCTCGAGTGGCGGCCTTCTCTTCCGCCTCCTCGTTGAGCTTTTCCAATTTCGGGAAAGTGAGATCGGTCGCCACGTAGGCGTCGCCGTCCTTGGTGAACTGATCCTTGAGCACGTCGTCGTTGATCGCATCGTAGACGGTTTCCGTGATACGGATCTGTTTCGCCGCCGACTTCCTCTGCAGACGTTGGGCCTTGTCGACCGGCGGACTGAGGGCAACCAATTCGCGCTCGCCCTTCTTGCCCAGACGTGTCAACAGCACCTTGCCCGCATCCACACCTACGGCCAAATGGATTGCGCGCTTGCCCACGTGGGCCTGAAGCACGTGTTCCATCGACGATTGCAGGCCGATAGCAATGTCCAGGGCCTTTCTGCGGCGTCGCTCGTCGTAGGTATCGCCTGCAGGCAGATAGCCGAGGCCCAGAACACAGTCGCCTTGGTGCTGAACGGCTAGCCCGTCGAAATCATTCTCGATCACGTCCTGAAACTCCTGGCGAATCAGGTCAAAGACGCGTACCAGTGACTTGACGTCGTCGTCCTTTTCTGCGGCCTGGACGCAGGCGGTAAAGCCGTCCAAGTCGGCGTAGTACGGGCCCCCGTCAAACCGCTTGCTATTCTTCTCGCTCAGATCGTCCACGATGATCGGTGCCTCGACGCCGCGGACGTTCATTTCCGCGAGGACCAGGCTATCTTTGGCCTCCTGCGTCCTCTTCTTCCAACGCTCGTGGCTGAACTCCACCCCACACTGCTTCATCAGGTCAGGATGCTTCTTCCAGCGCAGACCAGACGCCTGGTATGTTTTGGAACCCGACACCGAATCCGCTTCGCTGAAGTGATCACGGAGATGCTTGGGTAGCAGGTCGTAAACCCGTTCGGTTACGGTGATGGTGCCAGACTCCCCGATCGCCTTGGCGGCAATGTTCGCCGCGCTGCCCAGTGAGATCAATTCACGGTCGCCTCGATAGCCGATGTTGGCTATCAGGAACTTGCCCGAGTCGATACCGACGGCCCCATAGAAGTTTTTCAGGTCATCAAACACTTCATTAAAAACGTCGTACAAATAGGACTGGACCGTAATCGCGAAGACCACGGAGCAAGTTGCCCGCTCCGCTTCCTTGTTCCCGGCATCGCCGTCGTACGGCTTGTGGCACATTCCGTGGAAGCGTGCACCCTGCATCTGGATCCGCCCGACGGTGCGCTCGTCGGCCAGTTCGCCTTGCATCCGACGCAGGACGCTCAGCCCGCGGACCAGTTTTTTCTGTTCGTGCTTATCACCGCCCGCCTCCGCCACGAGCAAGTGCGAATTCGTGACGTCGGCGTAGATATGGACCCCCTTTGCCCGTACGATCGTCGTCGGGCTCAGGCTGTAGAAGTCACGCTCCCGGGTCAGGTCGACTACTTCGTAGTCACTGGCCTTCCGGGCATTCGCCCGCTCCAGTAGCCGCTTCTTCGATCGTTCAAGGCTCCAAGCCATGTCGGTTCCTTTCAGGTAAAGTTACTTCGTTAACCAAATCGCGGTTCCCCGCCGTGTTCACCTACACCCGTGAGATGCTCAACCAAAAGCCCCGCTCGCGGCCATGATGAGACCCAATCCGAGAGCGATTACACAGATCGCGTGCAGAATGCTGCGGCTCAGGCAACCCCAGACCGTGTCGATGCGATCGAGCCAGCCCGGCGAAGACTCACGAACCGCGATCGCCGTTTCCGCGTACACGCTGGCCGCCATGAATGCCAACAAGAGCACACCATTCAGCGAGCGAGCCCGCTCGTGCAACACCGCCGACGCCGCTAAGGCCGCCAGCAGCAGTAGCGACGCCGGCGACATCGCAACACAGTGCGTCGCAATCAAGCGGCGCAGGGCATTCCGACCCGCTCCCGCGTACCGGCTGCGCCGGTACAGCAGCAGAGAGCAACTCACCGGCCAGGCAATCAGGATCACTACAAGCGCGACAAAGCGGACGGGCCATGGCTGCGACGTGACAACCGTCAGGTTGGTATTGCCAGCCCCGAGCGCCAACAGGTAATGATCGAGTAGACCAAAATACGGAAGGGCCACCACCAGCAGCCAGAACATCTCGGGGGAAAGTCGCCCAGCGAACCGCTCCCCACGGGGCTTCGACCACTCGGCCATCATCTCGGCATGCACCCGCCACGGCAGGAACGCCATCGTCAGGTACCGCCGCACGTCTATAGGCCAAAGTATCGTGTCGACAACCACGTCCTCGGCCGAGCGAAGCGTTTCCATGAATTGCATCTGTACTCTTCCCTTCTGGCCCATTCCCACGTCATCGCCATTCGCGCAATCGTTTGGATGGACGCCTGAACTGTAGCGACCGCTGCATCCCGTTGTCAACTCATACACGCCAAATAAAATTGCGCTTATTACACGCTTTTGCGTGTAATATTGACATCTTTCTGACGCAGCACTATAAACGCCCCGGTGGAACGCGACCCCGTCTATCAGAAGATCGGCTCCCTTATTCAACTACAACGCAAACTTCTGGATATGAAGCAGCATGACCTCGCGCGCAAATTGGGGATTTCGAGGGGATCGCTGGCCAACATCGAGACGGGGCGACAGAGCATCTTGGTTCACCAACTCTACAAGTTCGCAGAAACTCTGGACTTAGACCCAACCGACCTCCTCCCGCCCGCGAGGCCTCCGGCCGCGAAGCAGGATTTGACGGACGTGATGCCGGCTGATCTCGATCGCCGTCACCAGGAACAGCTCACTCGCCTGATTAATGGTGCGACGCCGTCCCCTAGCCACAAGAGGACCGATCATGTCAAAACTAGCAAACCTTAACGTTGAACAACTAGTTGAAGCCGTCCTCAAACGCTGCGGATTCCACTCAGCCCCCATTCCGGTGGACCGCGTCGCGAAAGCGTTGGGCGCCGTTCTCCGCTACTCTCCCTTGGATGAGGAGTTGTCGGGGATGATCTACATAAAGAACAACGTTCCCATCATCGGCGTCAACGCCCTCCATCATCCAAATCGGCAACGCTTCACCATCGCACATGAGATCGGCCACTTGGAATTGCACCGGAACTTGATTACGACCGCCGTCCACGTCGACAAGGAGTTCCTGATGCGAAGCCCAAAGTCGGCCCTGGGAACAGACCGTACCGAGGTCGAGGCCAATAAGTTCGCTTCTCAACTTCTGATCCCGCAGTTCCTGCTCAACGACTTGATAGCCGACCTGAAATTCGATATCGATGACGATGCGCCATTTGAGAAGTTGGCGAAGATGTTCCGCGTCAGTCGAAAGGTAGTCGAATACCGCGTCGGGAATTATCTATAGGGGGCCGCCTCAGGCGGCAGTCACATGAGCTTGGTGTTCTTCAGCGTTGGCGCGACAGGACCAGGGTCGGCGTTCGAGCAGATCCTGCGTTTTTCTGCCATCCGCACGGATTGGAATCTGAACGAGTTGGAGAGCGTTGAACTCCGATGCCGCCTGCTCCCGCACGTCATCGCGTCGCCCAATGTCTTTCATGCGGACGGATACACCGTCGATGAACTCACGGACACTTCAGCCCCAACGCACTACAAGATGGTTCGATCCATCCGTGATCGATTGTTGAATTGGACGCCGGCCACTTTTGTTGGATACAACTCGATCGCGTGCGATGAGCATCTCCTTCGCCACGCTCTCTACCAAACGCTTCATCACCCCTATCTGACAAACTGCGACGGAAACACTCGGTCCGACGTGATGCGGATCGTGCAAGCCGCGGCGATTTTCTTGCCGGGCGCATTGGAAATCCCAGAGGACGACCAGGGTTTACTTCGTTTCGATCTGCCGGAGCTTGCGGCGGTCAATGGATTTAAGGGCGGCGCTGTTGCGGGAACGCTGTCGAGTGTGCGGGCGATGATCTTCCTCGCCCGCCTCTTGGTGGACAACGCGTCCGAAGCGTGGTCCTCGGCAATGCGCTTCAGTAAGAAGGTCACTGTCACAGACTTCGTCGAAAACGAGACCGTCTTCGCGTTAGCTGACTTCTATTTTGACAAACCGCAATCCTGGCAAGTGACAGCCATTGGTGCAAATCCGGCGAATCGTACCGACTACTACGTTTACAACTTGGCAGTTGACCCGGACGAGCTGATCGCGCTCGACGAAAAAGATTTGGCGATGAGACTCGGAACGCTGCCCAAACCCGTTCGTACCCTCAAGATCAATGCCGCCCCAATACTTACCACTGCCACCGATGCGATGGGCGCGGCAAGAGGTAGCGACCTCGGCATACAGGAATTGGAACGGCGGGCCAATATCGTGCGGACTGATCAGGATTTCTGCGACCGCCTATCGTAATGTCCTCCGGACTCAACTGACAAAAAAACATCGCGCCCGCGATAACAGCAGCAATCGGCCCCATGGTGAGTGCATCACCGAGATTTTGCGATGTACTTACCTTTCCCCGTGTTCGCGCAAAGATGGTGTCATCGAGTCGCATCACTGAATCGCCCTTAACTGATGGTATTTTCTCAAGCTGCGTTTCGATGTGGTCCGTCAGCCGCTTTGCGCCATTCACTGCTTTGCGGTCTGCGGGCTTGACGAGCGTGAAAAACGGATGAGCAAATCGAGTGATAGATGCGCTCTTTATGCGTTTCGAGGATTTGGCCACGATGTCTCCAATGGTGTTAGACCGATTAATCTCCAGCGGACCATAACAGTTCGACCACGGACGGCTAATAATGTAGCCAAATTACCGCAAATATATTGTTCCCCGTCGACAATGTCGAAATTGATGACGAAAGCAATATTGGCAAGGATTGCTAAGGTCATTCCAATGCCTCTCTCAACTCTCCCTAGCGATAATCTTCGGCCTACCGCGATCTCTTAGCGTATTCCCTAACTTCAGCCGCTTCGCGGTCTTCGCGAACGACGTCTCTTCCCCGAACGGCCTTCCGCAGAGCCTGCGGCTCTGCTGCTACGGAGGTCGTGAATATGTCCACTTTAATTAAGCTGCTTTTGACCGGAAATTACGGTGAGTTAGACAATCGTCGGCGTGACAGATTTCATAATATAGAATAATTTGCAAATTGCTTTCCACATCGGTAGAATCCGTTCTGCGATTGCTGGCAACCCTGATTTGAGAGGGGATTGCTTTTAGTCTCGGATTCTCGCGGGGTTGCAACAGAGCCGCGAAGTATCGCGTTCGCTACGCATCTGACTGCATCATCGCGTTAACCTATCGCAAAAGAACAATGGTGCTTTATGGACGACAAATTCCAAGAAACGTTACGCGCCGTTCTTGATCTGGACCCAGAAATCACATCAGCGCTGCTTAGCGAGATTGCGATCGAAATCGATCAAGGCAGTCAGCATTCCAAAGCTATCGATTATTCGATTTCTTTAAAGAACGGATTCGTATTTCAGTATAGTGACGTCATATTGGCTGATGATATCGTAGGCGCGATTGAAGCGGCCAAAAGTGATATCGGTTCTCCTGTCACAGTCGGAAAGTTACTAGCGCGTATATTTAAGCTGTGGACACGATTGCGCGAGATACGTGTTCCTGTAACGCTTCCGGAGATAAAAGTCATCAAAGCGATCCGTAAGGGACATCGAACTTCTGCATCAATGGCAAATCATCTTAAGATTTCGCAGGATGACGTGCAGAAATCACTCGATTCACTTATGGGCAAGTCATATGGATCGCAGCGCGTGTCACTTGTTGAAGTAAAAGACGGCGCATATTCGACCGTGTTCTAAATGAGTGCAAGAAATGTGACCTACCGTGCGAAGAGCAGCAATCATTTCGGTCAAGGGCTACACTGACGGGATACCTTTAGATGTGGTCGGGCGTGATTGCGAAGCAATGCACCGCTCATTGTCGAAGTCAGGCTACCAACTCGTTGAATGTCACGATCCAGACAGAGATTCGTTGACTCGATTTATCGGTGATTTCATTGGCCAGGCGTCGAATGGCGATGTTCTGCTCGCTTATTTTAGCTGTCATGGATATCACATTTCCAATTCAGATCTGCTCGTTTTGGCAGGCTACAACGATAGCTCTATTCTTGGCCTTTCACTATTGGGAAACAAGGTGTTCCCTGTCAAGATTCTTAAATTGCTGGCCGACAATAGCGTCCGTACGCTAGAGGGTATTGTGGCCTTGTTTGACGCCTGCAGAAGCCTCCCGCCAGAGCACGCCAGGCTGGCATTGAATCATATAGCAAGTGAACCTCTTCCTGATATTCAGAACGAAGCGCCAAGTTTGTTCGTGCACGCGGCAGAGCGGTTGAAGGAGGCCTATTTTGAGCCCAACGGACTTAGCCACTTCGCATTTGCACTTTCAGAAGCGATTCTAAGTAAGGCTGAACTATCGCCGGCGTCATCGCTGCAGGCACTCACCATGAACGCCGTTATCGCCGAAATTCAGCCAATCATTTCCGAGCGTGCTAAACGAATTAATAAGCGAGAGCAGATGCTTCGTGCCTATCATCCGCCTGGAGACGAGACGATGCTGCATATTCGCCTCTTCGGGAAACCGGAGGAGAATTCAGAACCTGAACGAAATAACGTTGATCCCCCTGAGCAGAAACTCAACGCCAACGCGCGTTTTCCATACGCGGATATTCCAGTCCATAAACCTCATTTGCGTCCTGGGCCACCCCATGTTTCAAGAGCCATTCTAAAAGCAAAAGATGGTGGGTGGCCTCCTCGTGCGCGTGCTGGGCATAAGCTTGGTACAAAATGCCGCGTGAAACGGGGGTTGCGGCCAAAATCAGTCCGATGGCCTTCGGCAGTGTCGAGCTATGGTGGAAGATCTGTAGTCCCGCGGGGCGAAAATCAGCAGGCGACGCTAAAACTCGAAGCCAACGAAAAAACGGACTTTGGTCCAGGTGTTGGACCGCATGTTCTAGCGGCTCCAAGAGCCACCGATGGTCACGTCGAAGGTTTTCGATCTCGTGGTTATTCATGCCTCCCCTTTTTTTGAAACTATAAGGTTGGGGCAATTTTCCGGCAAGGATTGTAGATCATGCGACGCGCTTTTAGCGGACCAGACCCGGCGATAAGAGTGCCTCCGATCGAAGTACGTTTAGTTACGATCTTGACAGTGATTCGCAACAAAAAACCCACCCGGCAGAGATGGAATTTTAGTGGGCGCGGTAGGCTTCGAACCTATCGAAAACCCACTAAATCACGCCGAAAATCTATAGGGTCTGCAATTGGGTGCACCAAAAGCGTTACCAAGACCAACATTGCCGGTGCCTGCCGATTTAGATCTCGCGTCAATCGTGGCCACATGGCCAACACTTGCCGTGACTCTCCGCCGTGCGATGCTCGCCATTGTCGCAAGTGCTATCGGCGTAGAGGGTGCGAAAGTTCGTTTGACGCCGTCCTCCCACACTCCTAGCTAGATCTACCTAGCGGTCAGCCGGATCTACGCCACCAAGGCCCGGCGTGCCACGGAGGCGTGGACGGGATATTGTTCGAGTCCGTTTTGCGTTTCCTACCGAGCTACAGTTTGGTAGTCGGGTACTTGTCTTTGATGTTTGCGAGGAAGTACTTCCCGCACGAATCTGCGGACATTAGCGAGTCGTATTCTTCCTGCGGAACGCCACTGTACTGGTACGTTCCACCCTTATGGAAGTCGATCTCTAGGGTCGCATCCTCATATCCAACTTCCCGAATCATTGACGACGTGACAGGCTTTCGTTCCATGCTTCACACTTCCTTTCGTGGCAACAGAGTAGTCTCGGACAGCACCTTAACAGGTGCCTTGGCGCGAGCGTCCTGCGTTCGCCAAGCTTGAACAAGTCCTGCGTAATCCTCACCTTCGACTGCCTCTGTCCATCCTCCAGGGCGGATTCGTTTTCCGTCTTTTCCTTTGGGCACAACCGCCATCGGATCATCGCTTGCTGGCCGCCGACCTTCAGGAGGTTGATCAATCACAGCGCGAACCGGCATGTTTACAGCTTCTCCTACGATCAAAGCTTCCCCCGTGCGCAAGATCGGGAGCATTAAGAACAACCCTTTCAAGTTATCTGATGCCGCGGCACTTACTTGATTTCTGTCTGTATCGTTTGTCAGTCTGAGCGCGGTGATCGTTCCGCATTGCGACAAAACGGTGTGGTCTATCTCCGATGGACGTTGACTAACCAACATCAGACCCACTCCATACTTGCGGCCCTCTTTCGCAATTCTTCCAACCGCTCGCGCAGCATGACCAGTTAGCCCGGCACTTAGATACTTGTGAGCCTCCTCCAAAACTAGAAGGAGCGGACGCTGCTTTCCTCCCTCGGCCTTGAGTCGGCCCCAGAATAGGGCATCGAACAGTATCCTAAGTAATGCTCCGACAAGTAAGTCGCTTACGGTTGGTGGAATACCGGATAAATCGAAAACTGATATCGGCTTGTCACCTCCGACCCAATTCTGCAACAACACATCGATATCCGATATCGTCGTTCCATCTTGACTGACACTCCAATCGCCAGGCTTGAACAGAAATTGCAGTCGCGGATCTTTGAGATTGTTCTCAAGTGTTTCCAAGTGGGCGCGAGGAAGGTCTAAATGCTGTCCCTTGTATATCTTGGTAGCTCCCGAACCTTGCTCGACAGACAAGAACGATGGGCGAATCAGTTTGTCCGCGTCGCCAACTGCATTAGCTGGAGGATCACCTATCTGAGTATAGGCTCTTGATGATTTTGATTGATTCTGGTTCCCGCTCTTGTCATGGGTCGCGCATTGCTCAGAGTAAAGATCATGCCAAAGTTTGTAGACAGAAAAAGGAAGTGGCGTGTCGACTGTAACCTTATCCGTCGCGACGCCGTGATCTCGCCCACAGGGCTTTGAGGAACGCCGCTGACCCAAAAGACATTCCTGCAATAGAACGAGAGGCGTCCCAATAACGTTGCCCATCGCAATGCTCTTGAATTCATCAAACGTAAGCGCCCAAAAGGGGATAAATAGCTCCTGCTCGCTTGCCTCGGGATCCGCACCAATGCGAAACACCCGCGCCCTGTCGCCGAATGCTCTGGTATACTCGCCGTGTAGATCAAGAAGAACAACACGAGCCGATTTGAATTGATCTTCGGATGAAACCGCATTTAGGATCGTTGCGACGACCGTCGACTTACCTGCCCCGGTGCTTCCCACAACTGCGGAATGACGATTTATTAACCGGTTCAGATTGATGAATGCTCGAATGGACTCGGCGCTTGCTACGCGACCAATATCGACATATCCCTCCTCGTCTCCGGCCGCATAGACGCTTCGAAGGTCTGACTCTGTTGCCAGGTGTACAGGATCGCCAATCGATGGATACTGTGAAATTCCTCGCTCAAATTTTCCGCCTCGCCGCCCTTCGCCGACCAATTCAACGCGGAGCCAACGATTGCCGAGAAGTGGCGCCGACTCGGGAGGGCCGGGCGCTGCGCCAGCTCCCACCTGCGAAATAATGCCGAACAGATCGACGTATCCAGCCGGGATGCGAACAAAGCCCCCTACCTGGCCAACGCGATAACCTTCCCCTTTGACGAAAACAAGCCCGCTGGGCGTGTCATCTGACAGCTTAACGCTGACTGCGGAACCGTCGATATTCTCGATGGTTCCGAGGCGAGACGGATCTGCATTAAACGGGTTTGACGACATCAGAGTAGTTTCCCCCCGTAAGCTGCTCCAGAAAGAGCGTGAAAAAGTGGAAGTTTCCTAAATGAGACCTCTGAATAACTGGCCTCGTTTTTGATGCTTATCGATTGTACCCGGTTATCTTGGCCGGTGGCGCTGATGTTTTGTGCAAGGAGGCTTTATGGATCGTGTGATTGCTCAACCTTCGTTCACTGACCTGCGT